>JAZQFV010000118.1:0-65652 GCA_045539715.1 Ruminococcus sp.
CAGAATAATACGTGCAGATTCTTCGCAGCACATACCGATTCCGCCTTCTTTGACGCTGCCGAACCATTCATAATATCTTGGGTGATCGGAGCAAATCTGACAAAGAGAATCCTCGCCTAATTCTGTTATAATGTCGCATAAATTACAATTATTGAGAAAGGGACAACGCTCATTTTTGCCGAGAATAAATGAGGATGTATCACCGAAATTAATATTATTCTTTAAACGCTGACCAAAATCTCCCGATACAGAGCGATATTTTTCAGCTGTATCGTTATCTATGTCTATTTCCCAGCCGATACAGCAGTTATCCTTGCATTTATCGGCGATACAGCGGAATTCTGAGTAATAATTGGGAGTTCTGAAAATCATAAAAACCTCGCAAAAAGGGCGGAAATAATCCGCCCTTGTAATTACTTTCTGTTTTTGAGAAGAGCCTCAATCTTAGCGTGAGGATCGAGAATCTGGCTGATTGAAACATCGTGGTTGATAGCTTCAATGAAGTATGCAATATACTTGGAAACATCAACTTCGTGGAACCAAGGTCTGCTGAGAAGCTCAGGTGAACGGTATGTAAGGTTTGTACCGAGAACACCGCTGATGATGCCTTCTTCATAAGCCTTATCAAACTTTTCAAGACCGTTTGTGAAGATAGCGTATGTAGCGTATGTGAAAATTCTGTTTGCTTTCTTCTTTTTAAGGTTGTAAGCAAGGTCAAGCATAGACTCGCCTGAAGAAATAATATCGTCAGCAACGAAAACGTCCTTGCCCTCAACAGGATTTCCGAGATATTCGTGAGCAACAATTGGGTTTCTTCCGTTTACGATTGTGGAGTAGTCACGTCTTTTGTAGAACATACCCATATCAACGCCAAGAACTGATGCATAGTACATATTTCTGTTGAGCGCACCTTCGTCAGGTGAAACAACCATAAATTTATCCTTAGAAAGGTCAATGTCATTTACGTCACGGAGGAGGCACTTGAGTACCTGATATGTAGGCATTACGTTGTCAAATCCCATAAGCGGAACTGCATTCTGAACTCTGGGGTCGTGAGCGTCAAATGTAACAATATTTGCAACTCCCATTGCTTCGAGTTCCTGTAATGCACAAGCACAATCGAGGGACTCACGATAGCTTCTGCGGTGCTGACGGCCGCCGTAAAGGATAGGCATAATTACGTTGATACGGTGAGCCTTACCTGATGCAGCCTGAATGATACGCTTTAAGTCCTGAAAATGGTCATCGGGGGACATAGCGTTTTCCATACCGAAGTAGTTGTATTTGATGTTGTAATTTCCTACGTCAACAATAATGAAAAGGTCCTTACCACGAACAGTTGATCTGATAAGACCTTTACCGTCGCCTGATGAAAAACGGGGGCATTCAGCCTGAATAAGGAAGTTGTCGTTATCATAGCCTGCGGCTTTGGACCAATCAACGAGATAATCGTTAATTTTGCTGCCAAGCTCAGTAATACTGTTCATAGCAATGATACCGATAGGTGCAGCGCTGATTTCGCTTGCGAATAAATTTCCTCCGAATGGTGACATAAGTTTAACTCCTCTTTATTAATTATCTTATTTAAAGGCAGTATAACTGCCTTACAACCTTATTTGCAGAAGGTATTGATGTAATTTTCAATATCCTTGGCAATAATTTTTTTAGCTGATTTCACATGACCGAATTCATTTACAACGGTAGTTTTGTTTTCAAGCTCTTTATACACGGTGAAAAAGTGACGCATTTCATCAAAAATGTGCTTAGGAAGCTGGTCGATATCGGTGTACATATTGTAATTAGGGTCATTGATTGGAACAGCAATAATCTTGTTATCCTCACGTTCATTGTCCATCATACGCATAACTCCGATAGGACAGCATTGAACAAGGGTAAGAGGCATAAGTTTTTCCGAACAGAGAACGAGAACATCAAGAGGGTCGTTATCATCGGAAAAAGTGCGGGGGATAAAGCCGTAATTGGCAGGATAGTGGGTGGAAGTATGGAGGATTCTGTCCATAACTATAAATCCTGTTTCTTTGTCAAGCTCATATTTAATCTTACTGCCCTTACTAATCTCGATAACAGCGTAAAAACTGTCAGGACTGATTCTCTTTGGGCTGATATCGTGCCATATATTCATTGTTGACATCCCATCCTTAAATAAAATTTCGGACATAATCCCACTAATAATAGTATAACATATTTTTGCGTTTTGTCAATATCAACAAAGGCGGTTTGTTGAATTTCGGCTTATTGACGAATTTTATCTCAAAGCGGCGGAGTTTTTTTGGATTTTACAGCAATTATGACTGATTATAATATAAATGGTAAAAAATACGTTCAGTATAATACAATGAATTAAATATTAATTTTGTTAAAGAAATTAAAATCATAAAAACTATTGATTTTTTTTGAGATATGTTGTATAATATTAATAGATGTTATGTACGATAACTGCGGATTACAGTTTTAACCCTCTCAAATTGAATGTTTTGTTGTTTTTTTGCAAATAAAAGCTGCAAATATTCTGCTGTATTCTGCGGTTTAAATGTGTTGTTTTTGGAAAGAAGTAAAATGTTTTTTGTTGTTAGTTTGATTATGATATGGAGGTGGAAGGTTCTATGAACAAGAAAATAGCAGTTATAGTTGCAGGAATTGACGAAACATATCAGAGCAGTATACTAAGAGGAATACAAAGTGCCGCAATAAAGTATGGATTTGATTGCTATGTTTTCGTATCCTTTACCGGTATGAAAGATAATAAAGGCTACGACAAAGGCGAAATGGACATTTTCGAGCTGCCTGATTTCAGCCGTTTTGACGGAGCTATTCTGCTTACAAATACAATTGATTGCCCACCTGTTGTCAATGGTATTTTTGAAAGGATAAAAAATGCAGGAATACCTGCTGTCAGCATGGATAATAATGTTGAAGGATTCCTGCATATCGGAATTGACAATTGTACTGCTATGCGTGATATTACGGAGCATTTTATAAAAGTGCATGGTTTTGAGCGTATTAATTATATTTCAGGACCGAAGGACAATCCTGAAAGTGTAGACCGACTTGCGGCTTTCCTCGATGTAATGCGAGAAAATAATATTGAAATAGAGGAACAGCGTATATTTTACGGTGATTTCCGTGGTGATTCGGGCAGAGATGCTGTTGAATACTTTATGAACAGCGATTTACCAATGCCTGATGCTATTATTTGCGCTAATGACGTTATGGCGGTTTCTGCTATAAACAGACTTTATTCAACAGGAATAAAAGTTCCTGATGATATTGCAGTATCGGGCTTTGATGATGTTTTTGACAGTTATAATCTTCGTGTGGAGCTTACATCCGTAGAGCGTCCTCTTGTTCGTTCTGGTAATCTTGCCTGCGAAATGCTGTTTAATACATTTAATAATACGTTAAAGCGTAAAAGCATAATGTTGAATATGCTTCCTAAGTATACGGAAAGCTGTGGATGCGTAAAATGTACTGAGAAACAATCACACGAATACAAAGAGGCAAATATTAGTAATTTCAATAGAATTGACACGATAAATCATTATATGTCATTGTTCAATACTCTTGCCTGCAAACTCAACGGAGTTGATAAGTTTGAGGATTATATTGAAACTTTGAAGCGCTTTGTAGAGATGATAAATCCCGGTGAATTTTATTTCTGCCTTAATAAAAACTGGAATTTCCAATGTGATGATATAAATAATGTTTCACAGGATGATAAATTGCAGCAATGTTACGAGGATGAAATCGTTATTCCTATTGCTTATTGCGACGGAGAATTTTCTGAAATTGGCAGCATAAAGAAATATGAGCTTCTTCCCAGTTGTAATTGCGACAATAATTTTGCAAAATTCTATTATTTTGTTCCCCTTCATTTCCGTGAGAGATGTATGGGTTATATGGCAATCAACAACTGCGGATTATCTCTGCACAACGCACTTTTTCAGTCGTGGTGCATAACGATCAACAATTCTCTTGAAAATATCAGAAAAATAAATGCAATGGATACCGCTGTGAAAAAACTTGAAAGGCTATATATACAGGATACTTTTTCGGGAATATATAATCGTAACGGCTTTGTCAATGCAACAAATGAAATTTTCAGAGCTTGTGCTGCAAATTCGAGAAATATAATGCTGATGTTTATAGATTTGGACGGATTGAAGATTATAAACGATACATATGGTCATGCTGTAGGTGATGAGGCAATCCGTGCTATAGCTGAGGTTCTGGGAAAAAGTTGTACGAATAATGAGATTTTCTGTCGTTTTGGCGGAGATGAATTTATAGTATTTGCGGCTGATTATAGCGATGTTGACGCTGCAAAACTTACATCTGACATACAGAAGAACATTATGAAATATAACAAGAACAGAAAAATTGAGGATAGTTATACTTTGTCGGCTTCAACGGGATATGTTATCGCCGTGCCTAAAATTGGTGAGGATTTATTCAGATTTGTAACTGAGGCTGATAAAAAGATGTATGAAACAAAAAGGGAGAAAAAATCCCGATATTTAAGAAATGATACCTGACACTAATTTACCGCACAGAGATGTGCGGTAATTTTTTTGATATTGGGTAAATTAGACAAATATTCAAGATTAATTGGTAATATATGACAAAATTTCTCTTTAAAATAAAACTATTCTTGCATTTTTATCAAGAATATGGTATACTTAATATGATGTATTCATTATTTATTCAAAAAATAACCTTAATAAGAGGTGCTTAACAAATGAAAGTCAACAAAATAGTCAAAGTTCGTAAAGCGGCAAAAAAAGAAGAAATTCTGATAAAGCCAATTACAGAACAGGCTGAAAAAATCTCTAAATTAGAGGAAACACCAAAGGCGGAAAGTAAGCCTGCGGATAAGCCAAAGGAAACACCAAAGTCAGAAACCAAGCCTGCGGATAAGCCAAAGGAAACACCAAAGGCGGAAACCAAGCCTGCGGATAAGCTAAAGGAAACACCAAAGGCAGAAAGCAAGTCCGCTGATAAGCCAAAGGAAACTCCAAAGGCAGAGAGCAAGCCTGCTGATAAGTCAAAGGAAACACCAAAGGCAGAAACTAAGCCTGCCGATAAGCCAAAGGAAACACTAAAGGCAGAAAGCAAACCTGCCGATAAGCCAAAAGAAACACCAAAGGCAGAAACTAAGCCTGCCGATAAGCCAAAGGAAACACCAAAGGCAGAAAACAAGCCTGCTGATAAGCCAAAGGAAACTCCAAAGGCAGAGAGCAAACCTGCCGATAAGCCAAAGGAAACACCAAAGTCGGAACCCAAGCCTGCCGATAAGCCAAAGGAACCCCCAAAGGCAGAGAGCAAGCCTGCGGACAAACCCAAGGATAAACCAAAGGCGGATAAATATGCAAAATCCAATAAAAAGCATAATGACAGTCCTATGCCTGATTTAAAGGCTGACGAAAAAGCTGAACTTCCCGGAACTTCGAAAAAATCGGGTAAAACGGAAAGCAAGAAAAAAGATTTCTCAATGCTTGACACCGATAACTTAACAACCAATACAAAAAAAGAAAAGAACTTAGACAAGGTTGAAAAGAAATCAGCAAAAAATGAAGAAATGCCCGATATTTCTCTGGCTGCACCCGAATCCGAAAAGCCTGAGAATGTAATTAAGCCAAAGGAAAAGCCTGTAAAAATTCCTGTTACTGTTGAAAAAAAACACGAAGAACACAAGACTTCAAAAAAGGCGGCATCTCGTGAGGAACTTGATGAGCTTTATAGCGATAAGGACGTTGAGCAGGTTGAGTCAGTTGAAATTGACGATATTAACAATATGGCTCTTGGCAAAAACGGAACGCTTCTTATAAAGTATTTCGGCACAAATGAAACCGTAACTATTCCCGATTCTATCACAACTATCGGAAAATACGCATTCAGAGGAAATAAATCAGCTAAAAAAATTATTATGTCTGACAGCGTAAAACTGGTTGACAGATTTGCATTTGCCCATTGCGTTAATTTAGAGGAAATAAAATTCTCACGAAATCTTGAAACTATCGGCGAAAATGCATTCTTAAAATGTCAGCGAATAAAGGAACTGAATTTCCCTAATTCTCTTAAAGTAATAGGCAAGGGAGCATTCGGCAGATGCAGTTCAATTCGCAAACTTATTTTCCCGCCGCAGATAAAGAGAATAAGCGACCTCAGCTTCTATTCCTGCCGCAATCTGAATCGTGTTGTTATTTCCGAATCTGTTGAAATAATCGGAAATGCAGCATTTTCAGAGTGTTATAGTTTGAAAAAGATTATCATTCCCGAATCAGTAAATTCAATCGGTGAAAGTGCATTTTCATGGTGCAGAACATTAGAGGAAATAAATATTCCTGCTTCTGTAAAAGTCATCGGCAGCTGGGCATTTTACGGATGTGAAAAACTTACAGATTTAAAACTCAGCGTTAATACAAAGGAAATTCGTGATGATGCATTCTGCGGATGCGAGAATGTCTATAATGTAAAAATTGCTGAATTTGACGGCGTTGACTATAATCAGGCAATGGTCAAAAAAGGTCACAAAATCGTACTTAAAGTTCTCAAACAGATAAACCGTAATAAAGCGGAGCGATATGCCCGTGAACACGGAATAAGTATGATGTTTATTTAAAAGTGAATCTCTAAAAGCATGGAGTGTAAAAACTCTGTGCTTTTTTTTCTGTGAAGAATTAGTTATATTAAAAAATAAAATTGCATTACATAAGAATATGTGTTATAATAATTGTGTATGAATATTTTGCAGAGGTGTTATATGGATATAAAAGATAAAATTATTGCATTATCTGAGGCATATGGTGCAGCAGGCGATGAAATTCCCGCTGCTGAACTTGCATTGGAAATGCTAAGAGAATATTGTCCCGATGCTGATATTATTAATGGCAATGTAGTGGGAAAATTCGGCACACATTCGGCTGAAAAAACCTCACTTGTCCTCGATGCACATATCGACCAGGTGGGAATGATTGTCACAAGTATCACATCTTCGGGATTTATCAAAGTTGGAAATCTTGGGGGAATTGACCGTCGGCTTCTCCCTGCACAGCAGGTTGTAATTCATGGAAAAAAAGACATAAAGGGCGTTATATGCTCAGTTCCGCCGCATCTTTCAAACGGTGACGGAAAAGTTCTTGAAATTGCCGATATAGCAATAGATACAGGCTATTCAAAAGCTGAACTGGAAAAAATCGTTTCCCTTGGTGATTCAATTACATTTGATGTAAAGTGCAGAAAGCTTCTCGGAAACCGCATAACAGGGGGAGCGTTGGATGACCGCTGCGGAGTTGCGGCAATTCTCCACACATTGGAACTTCTCAAAAATCGTGAAACTGCTTATAATGTAACTGTAGTTTTCTCCGCACAGGAGGAATTAGGGGAGCGTGGAGCGAAAATCGGTGCATTCAGCCTTGCTCCCGATATTGCAATTGCCGTTGATGTAAGCTTTGCATATGCACAGGGCGAGGACGAGAAAAAATGCGGCTATCTTGGTAAAGGGGCAATGATTGGTATATCACCATGCCTTTCAAGAGAAATTTCAAATGGTCTTATAAATGCCGCAAAATCGGCAAATCTGTCATATCAGCTTGAAGTTATGAACGGACTTACGTCTACCAATGCAGACAGATATTCCTCAAGCCGTGAGGGTGCAAAGGCTTGCACTTTGTCAATTCCTCTGCGTAATATGCACACTCCCACCGAGGTAATTGACGTGGCAGATGTGGTGAATACCGCTGAAATACTTGCTGAATTTATCGGGAGGAAAGATGTATGATTAAACTGCTTAAAGAATTATCCCTGATAAACGGCACATCAGGGGACGAAGCCCTTGTACGCAATGCAATAATTGAAAAGATAAAAGACTTCTGTGAATACAGAGTTGATAATCTTGGAAACCTCATTTGCTTTTGCAAGGGTGAAAAATCTGCCAGAAAAAAGCTTATGATTGCCGCACATATGGACGAGGTAGGATTTATTGTCACATACATAAATGAGGACGGAACTCTTTGTTTTAACGAAGTAGGCGGAATTGATACTTCCGTTGTTCTCGGCAGACAGGTTAAAGTAGGAAATGACGGTATATCGGGAGTTGTGGGTTCAACTGCAATTCATAATCTCTCAAAGGAACAGCGTGAAACTCCGCCAAAATACGGTGATATGTATATTGACATCGGTGCATCTTCAAAGGAAGAAGCTGAAAAATACGTAAGCCTCGGAGATTTGATATGCTTTGATTCCGAATTTGTTGAGCTTGGCGGAAACTGCATAAAATCGAAAGCGATTGATGACCGTGCAGGCTGTACGGCTATGATACAGCTTATTCGTGAGGGAGTTGAATACGACACATATTTTGTATTCAATGTTCAGGAAGAAGTTGGATTGCGTGGCTCTATGGTATCCGCCTTTTCAGTTGCTCCCGATTTTGCCATTGTTCTTGAAGCTACAACAGCATCTGATATTGACGGAGTATGCGGTGCAAAAAAAGTATGCTCCCTCGGAAATGGTCCCGTAGTTGGATTTATGGATAGAAGTACTGTTTATGATAAGGAACTTTACAAAATGGCATTTGAAATTGCTGAAAATCTCGAAATTCCCTGTCAGACAAAAACTATGATTGCAGGCGGAAATGACAGCGGAGCTATTCATATCAGCCGTGGGGGAGTACGTACTATAGCGGTTTCTCTGCCATGCCGATATATTCACAGTCCCTCCTGCACAGCAAATACAGAAGATTTTGAAAATATGCTTATCCTCACAAGAGAGCTTGCGAAAAGGATACAGGAATTATGATTAAACTGATACAGAGTGAAAACGAGCTTGACCGTTCCCTGCTGCTGAAAAGCCTGTCGGGACGGAAAATGCTTGCATATATGAAGGCTTATGGTGCAGGCTATGACTTCTGCCGATTTTATAAGATAACTGACGAAACAGGCGAGGGATTTATGTTTATAATAAATTCCACGCTGATTATCTGTGCAGATGAAAAGCTTGAAGCTACAGATGAACTGAAATTTTTCGTTTCTATGAATATGCCATTCCGAGTTGAGGGTGATACAAGAATTCTGCGGAATATAGCCGACAGCGACCATTATCAGGTGCTTAACAGAACTATTTTTGAACTTGTACCCGATGAAAAATCCCACGAATTTGAGGAAGAATTCGTAGAGTTTAATCCCCACTTGCCCGATGTATACAAGATTTTAAGCGAGGGATTTCCGAATATTTCCGACTTTTCTCTGTGGTATACCGATACTTCCCACAGATGCCGCCATGGCATAAGCCGAGTTTTCACATATCGTGACTGCACAACGGCTTCGGTAGTATTCGACATTGAAGATGAAGTTCTCATCGGACAAGTCGCTACAAAGCTTTCTGCTCGTGGCAGCGGATATGCAAGAAAGTTTTTGAAATGGCTTGCATATTTCCTGAATAATCTGGGGAAACGTGCATTTTTGCTTGCTCTTGATGTTCGTGTAAGCTTTTACCGTGAAATCGGATTTAAGGAAATTGAAACGGAAATTGTTCTCGAAAGATTTGACGTTGAAAAGGAAAATGTTACAAAAGGAAAATTACAGAATTGAGAGGAATAAATATGAATTATAATGATATTTACGGCTTTGAAAGCAAGCTTGCAGAGCTTGCCGAACAGGCTGAAAAGAATTGTGCCGACGCTTTCGCAAGAATTGAAAAAACTGCTGAATATTGCGGTGCAAAAGTGCTGAAAGCATTTTCCGACAACCGTATCAGCGAATCCTGCTTTTACGGTTCAACAGGCTACGGCTATGGTGATATAGGCAGAGAAGCGATTGATAAGGTATTTGCACAGGTTTTCGGCACAGAGGACGCACTTGTGCGATTCAATTTTGTTTCGGGAACTCATGCCCTTTCGACGGCTTTATTCGGAGTTCTTCGCACAGGTGACAAAATCGTATCAATTACAGGCAAGCCATATGATACCCTTGAAGAAGTTATCGGAATTGCAGGGGAAAAGGGCAGCGGTTCATTAATGGATTACGGCGTTGAATATGGTCAGGTTGACTTGCTCCCCGACGGCGAACCGAATTATGAAGCTATTTCCGAGGGTGTAAAAGGTGCGAAAGTTGCCTATATTCAGCGTTCAAGAGGATATTCGCTCCGTCGAGCATATACAATTGATGACATTGAAAAAATGGTGCAGGCAGTAAAAAAAGGCAATCCCGACGCTATCATTATGGTTGACAATTGCTATGGTGAATTTGTAGAGGAGCGTGAACCGTCAGACGTTGGAGCTGATGTAATTATCGGTTCGCTTATCAAGAATGCAGGAGGCGGAATTGCCCGTACAGGCGGATATATCGCAGGCAGAGCAGATTTGGTTGAACTTTGCTCCTATCGTCTTACCTGCGTTGGAATGGGCAAGGAGGTAGGCTGCACCCTTGATATGAACAGGGAGATGCTTCTCGGCTTATTTATGGCTCCCGATGTTGTAGCGGCAGCCCTTAAAACTTCTGCCTTTGCAAGTGAACTGTTCACACTTTTAGGCTATAGATGCTCCCCACGAAAGGACGATAAACACGGCGATATTATTACAGCAATTGAACTCGGCAATGAAGAAAGACTCTGTGCATTCTGTCGTGGAATTCAGAAAGGTGCGCCTGTTGATGCCTTTGTAACGCCCGAACCATGGGATATGCCGGGCTATACAAGCAAGGTTATTATGGCGGCAGGAGCATTTACAATGGGTGCGTCAATTGAGCTTTCAGCCGATGCTCCAATAAGAGAGCCATATGCAGTTTGGATGCAGGGCGGTATCACTTATACAAGCGGTAAGCTTGGAGTTATGCTTGCAGCACAGGAAATGCTGAAACAATCTTTTTGATTTGAAATATTACAAATAAGTAACAATTAAGTTACAGAAATAATACAATTTCGCTGTAAAGTTATCATATTCGCTTTTAATGTTGACTTTTTTGCCGAATCCTGTTACAATTAAAGATAATGCAGAGTAAAACTGTATTTGTATATTTATGATATTATTCCGCTGTTTCTGATTATAAGGAAATTATCGGAAATTCAGGCAGGTGACTTCAAAGCCGCTATGCCATATTGACTACATGATAAAGGAGGAACTGCTTTGGGAGATCGTAGATTCTGTTACAGATGTATGGAAGAAAAAAACATGGATCAGCATATCTGCCCCCACTGCGGGTTTGATGAAAACACTCCGCATAATGCAAATTATATTGCACCGGGAACAATACTTCGTGAGAGATATCTTATCGGAGTTCTGACAGATTATAACGGAGAGGGAGCATCATATATCGGTGTTGATCTTTCTACAGGATGTAAAATCAGACTCAGAGAGTATATGCCTGCCAACTTCTGTACAAGAGTTAAAGGCAAGCCTACAATCAGCGTAAACTATAATAACCTTGCAAAATACAAGGCGTTTATGGCTGAATATACCGAACTTAACAAATCCCTCGCAAGACTTCGCAACAACTCAAATATCGAGCCAATTCTCGATATGTTTGCGGATAACAATACTACATATACTGTTTTTGAATATGCCGAGGGCGAAAAAATGCTTGATTATATCAAGGATAACGCAGGGGAACTCAGCTGGGAACAGGCAACTATTCTGTTTCCTCCGCTTTTCACTACAATCGGTATTCTTCACAACAGCGGAATAATCCACCGAGCAATCAGTCCAGATACAATTTATATTACGGAAAAGGGCGAATTAAGACTTTCTGGATTTTCTGTTTCAGCAGCAAGAACTGCGAATGCAGGACTTGAACATGAACTTTACAAGGGATATGCTGCACCTGAGCAGTATTCTGCAAGCAGTAACAGCCGACAGGGTACATGGACAGACGTTTATGGTATAAGTGCACTGCTTTACCGCTGTCTTACGGGCTGTATGCCTGTTGATTCCGCAGACCGCATAAAGAATGACGATTTATGTGAACCGTCAACTCTTAATCCTTCAATTCCCGAACACGTTTCAAAGGCGATTATGGACGGTATGAAGCTTTCGGGAACTGAGCGTATACAGACGATCACAGAGCTTGTAACACGTCTTTTTGAACAGCCTGTTGCTCCTGTAAAGCCTGTAGCACCAACACCAGCTCCTGCACCAAAGGAACAACAACAGCAACAGTCTTATCGCAGAGAGCAGGAGAGATATGATACTCCAAGACGGTCTGAACAGTATGAGCGTCCTTCACAGGGTTATTATGACCAAAGAGATGCTTATCCACCTCCTGTACGTGAACGCAGATACAGAGAAAATCAAGAGGAATATACAGTTGAAAAGGTAAATATGGTAGATAAAATAAAAGTACCGATTGTAATAGGTGTACTTTTATTCAGTATACTTTTGGTTTTATTATTCCTTATAAAACCTCTTTTCTCTACAAATGAACCTGCTGCTGATTCTTCTTCCTCATCATCAAGGGAAAATTATGAATCAAACATTGTGGATGAAACTCCCGATGTTACAGCTGATTCATCTGGAAATACAGAAGTTCCTGAGTTTGTGGGCAAATTCTATTCACTTACAAAGGAAAAATATCTTGAATTTTTCACATTTGAAGTAGAATATGAATTTGACGATGAAATTGAATCTGACATAATCCTTAAACAGGATGTTGAAAAGGGAACTTTTGTTGAGCAGGGAAGCGTTATCAAGCTTGTTGTAAGCAAGGGTCCCGAGGGTGGAATGATTCCTAAATTTGACGGTTTATCGGTATCTCAGTATGAAAATGAACTTAAACAGGCAGGTATTTCAAATTACTCACTTGTTAAGTCTTCAAGCACATGGGGAGTTCCCGATACAATTTCACAGCTTCAGATTGACGGTAAATCTGTTTCTCCCGGAGCTTATTTCAGTAACAAGGATGGAAAGAAGCTTATAGTCTTTTATATTTCCAAGGATGCAAGTTATGTTCCGCAGACAGCAACAAAGGCAACAGTTACAACTGCATCATACACAACTGCTGCAACTGGTGTCGTAACAACACAGGCAGTTACACAGCAGCCTGCTACAGAAGCTACTTCACCTCCTGCAACTGATCCCCCAGCAACATTGCCGCCGGCTACAGATCCACCTGCACCACCACCGACAGATCCGCCTGTAGTTACTCCTCCAGAGGGTGGCGGAGAAATCGAAGTATGGTAATGTTTCTGAAATAAAAGAAATATGTATTAATATTAAAAGGCATTTTTGAGTAATCAGAAATGCCTTTTTCTTATTGGGACCTATTATGAAAAAACCTGCATAGCTGTTTATTAGCTATGCAGGTTATCTTAGTTATTCGATATTACCACGTAATAGTGGAATGACTATGGATGTAGAATTCCTCCTGACTGGGCTGCCACTTCTTTTCCTTTGGCGGGAAAAGTTTATCGTATTCAGCAACAGCTTCATCATCATCACATGGAGCATCAGCATCATTGGGGTGATAGAACCATTTTCTGCCGTCAAAAACATCATCACTGAACGCTTTTACAAGTAAAGCGGCAGGGAAAACGTCGCCCTCAAAACATATGTTGTATTTCTTACAGCTTTTGTAGCCTCTTGCAACATAGTTGTCGGGATTTCCGAAATTGATAACGGTATCATAGCCCATTTCCTTAACTAATTCAAATGTGAATTCAAGGAGAATTCGGCTGAATCCTCTACGCTGATAATCGGGATGAATACAAATAGGTCCCATTGATACAATCGGCTTCACATTGCCATTTTCGTCAACAAGTTCAGCCTTTGAATACATAACACAGCCGACAATTTTGCCGTCAACCTCAATTACGTAGTCAAGTTCGGGGATAAATGCTTCATGCTTTCTCAGCAGATGAATGAAGTAATGCTCATTACAGCCGGGAACGCTTAAATTCCAGAAAGCTTCACGAGCAAGGTTTTCAACCTCATAATAGTCTTTTTCTGTTTCCAAACGGATAATATAGTCATTGTTATTCATTGTTTTTCCTCCTGAAATGTATTGACCGAAACACGGGAGGTTTGTGTGTAAGATAGAATTCGCAAACCGCCCGTTTACGCTGCTATCTCCTTTTTAGTTGTATTTTTCAAAAAAATTCTCCTTTTTGTGGATTCAGAACATCAGTTCTTGTTTGCATTATAACATATAAATTACGCTTTGTCAAGTATTAGTTTGGCTGTCCCTGACGGTGACGGAGGTTATTTTCTTTCAGCTTTCTGCCCTCTGCAATAAGTCGGAGCATTTCTTCGGAATCGCCATTTTTCAAGGCTGTTCTGTATTTGTCAAGATTTTCAATAAGAAGTTCAAGTTCAAAAATGAGATGTTCTTTATTCTGCATAAAGAGGTCAGTCCACATTTTTTCATTCATAGTTGCAATACGTGTCATATCCTGAAAACTTCCTCCGCTGAATCCGCATTCAAGGTCAAGCTGAGGACTTTTTACATAGGCAGAAGAAACGATATGAGCAAGCTGCGATGTATAGGCAATCATCCTGTCGTGATTTTCGGGGGAAGTATTTACAATTTTACCTGCCCCGATTTCCTTTACAAGATTTGCAAGAGTTTCAAAATCCTCTGTTCTGCTGTTTTCGGAGGGAGTAATGATAAAGTTTGCATTCTGAAAAAGGTCAGCGCTGCTGTTGTGATAACCGCCGAATTCCTTACCTGCCATAGGGTGCATACCGAGGTAGTACAAGCCGTTTTCCTTTGCGATTTGGTTCATTCGTGAGGAAAAACTGCCCTTTATACCGCAAACGTCGGTTACAAGAGTTCCTTTGCTGAATTTATGGGCATTTTCGAGCATATATTTTTCGGATGCTTCGGGGAAAAGCGACACAATCACAAGGTCAAATCCGCAGAAATCTCCATTGAATTCCTCATCAATAGCAACATCACGGAGAGCAGAAAACTCAATATCATGGTTTATGTCACAGCCTGCAACAAAATGAGAGGTGTATTTTTTTAATGCCTTACACAGCGAACCGCCGATAAGTCCCAATCCGACTACTAAAATTTTCATAAAATTACCTGCCTTTTTAAGTGATAAACATAGGGTATCTCTAGGGCATCTCTAAAAACCCTTTTTGAGAAAAAACAGCTATGCACGTCATCTGCTTCGTCAACCTACCTTGGAGTGCGACAGCACGCCTTCGGAAGGTTTCCTTGCAGCTGTCATACCTATCTGTTTTTTCTTTAATCAAACGAGTTTTTAGAGATGCCCTCTACTCATATTATACCACTTTAAAACTTTAAAGTCAATAGGCGGCGAAAATTATTTCATAGGATAAAGTTTTTTCATCTGCTGATAGCAGTAGTGGTTGGCAATACAGTCTGCCAAAGCACGGTGAGCGTTGTTATGGGGAACGCTGAAATATTCCGTTAGGGTAGTAAGCTTGCGGTTAGGCACTTCAAGAGGGCATTTTCTTGCGTATGAAAGGGTATCGAATGTATCATTCATAAACGGCGGAAGTGACAGCCTTTCGCAATGATTTTTAATAATATTTCTGTCAAATGAAGTCACATTATGGCCTAAAATTATGTCATCACCGATAAATGCGAGATATTTCGGCAGAACTTCTTCAATTGAGGGCGAATTTTCTACCATTTCATTTGTAATTCCTGTAATTGATGTAATCATAGAACTTATTCTCTTTTTAGGCTTTACAAGAAGGCTGAACTGCTCAACAATCTCGTCATTGCGGACTTTCACGGCAGAAACTTCAATAATTTCGCAGGTTTTAACATTTATATCAGTAGTTTCAAGGTCAATTACGGTGTAATCGGAAATATGGCAGTCAACCTTTTTTCCTGTATTTGTATTTGCAATCATAGTATTCATAATCTTCTCCTTAATGTGGGAATTTCAAAGTATATGGACATTTCGGTTTAATATCGTTGAGATATACAAGAGGGGATTCCGAGGGGAAATCAAATTCCAATCTATAGGCACAGAGAGCCTGTCTGAATATGCCGTAACGCTTATTTACAGCGGTATCTCCGTATTTTCCGTCACCGAGAATGGGACAGCCAATATGTGCAAGATGTGCCCTTATCTGATGAGTACGGCCTGTAAAAAGGCGGATTTCAAGGAGTGCCATACCGTTTTTCTTTTCAATGAGAGTGTAGCCTGTCTTGATTTCCTTGAAATTTTCCTGTGGCTTATCGCTTATACGGACGATATTCCGCCCCTCCTGCCTGTAGTGGTAGGAGATGAGAATATCCTCTGTTTTTGGAGGGATTTTCGTTGTAATGCAGTTGTAAATCTTATGTACACATCCATTTTTTATACCCTCATTCATATCACGGAGGGCCGCAGCACTTTTAGCCGCAGTAATAATTCCCGATGTGTTTCTGTCAAGACGGCTGCAAAGGGCAGGGGCAAAGGTACTTTCCTCATCGGGGCGGTATTCCTTTTTATTATAAAGATAAAGTTTAATTCGGTTTATCAGCGTATCTTCCGTATTTTCGCCATTTCCGTGAGAATCAACGCCTACAGGCTTGTATACGATAATGACATTATCATCCTCATGGATAATTTCAAGTTCCGTAGAAGCTTTGAGAAATGACATATCGTGGGATTTCAAAGCTGACACATCATCTTTAACGTAAACACGTACAACGTCGCCCTCATTGAGTTTTGCGGAAATCTCGCATCTCTTGCCGTTTATTTTAATATCCTTTTTGCGGATAAGTCTGTACATCATTGATTTTGGCAGGTCAGGCATAGCTTTAAGCAGGAATTTATCAAGCCTCTGACCGCTGTCGTTTAAAGAAATAAGGAATTCTTTCATAAATTGTTCCACCAACTAACTATTGATTTATCTGCAATTTGTGCAGAATTAACAAGCAATGTTGTTTGATATAACGGTAAATAGTGCAAAATATAGATAACGGAAATAAATTGTATTCAAATTGTTGCAATTTTGTAATTTTTGTGGTATACTTTTAAGTGATTGATTTTTGGATTATTGGAAAACGTGACGTAGGCAGCCGCAGTAAGCGGATTTGCCCAGAATTTTTCAAGGAGTAGATATCATGAGTTTTGCGAAAAAGGTAATGTCGTTTATTCTTGCCGCAGGTATGTCTGTGATACCTGTCTTAACATCTGCTGCTTATGCAACAGAAAATCTCTATGTATATGATACCACAATTCAAGAGAAAAGTAAAGCCCTTTCCAATGATGAAAGTGAACCTTTTAACGTATTTGACATTTATGACGCTTATCATGAAATTTTAGCAAATGGTCAACAACCTGTTACTACAACCACAACTACTAAAGCTACAACAACCAAAACTACTTTATCAACAACAAAAAAGACTACTGTAACAACAAAGGCAACATCTAAAACAACTTCAAAAACAACCACCAAAGCTACAACTACAAAGCTTGCAGATACAACAACTACAAGTAAATCAACAACTAAAGTAACTACAACCGCTGAGTCTGCTACAACAACCACATCTGCGACAACTGTTCCCACTACGACAGGAACGCAGGCAGGTCAATTTGAAAAAGGCAAATACATAAATGGAATTGACGTATCCCAATGGCAGTATAAAATTGACTGGCAGGCTGTAAAAAACAGCGGACAGGTAGATTTTGCAATTATAAAGGCGGGCTGGGGAAAGCTTTATGAACAGGTTGACCCATTCTTCCACGAAAATATGAAGCAGGCACAGGCGGCAGGTCTTGATGTAGGCGTATACTGGTTCAGCTATGCAAAGTCTGTTGAGGATGCTAAGCAAGAAGCACTTGTTTGTATGGAAACCATAAAGGATTACAGTTTCAATTACCCTGTTTATTTTGACTTTGAGTATCAGTGGGCATTGAACAATCTTTCAACTGCAACTCTTTCAGAAATGATTGAAGTTTTCTGCACAACTCTTGAAGAAAACGGCTATAAAACAGGAGTTTACGGCAGCGGAAGCGATTTCGAATACCGCATATACAGACACGTGCTTGACAAGCGTCCTGTATGGGTAGCAGAATACGACAGACCAACTGTTACATGGTACACAGGTACACATGGAATATGGCAGTACAGTCCAAGAGGAAGAATTGACGGAATACCCACAGAGGTTGACCTCAACTATTGTTATGTTGATTACCCCTCAGTTGTAGGAGTAAATCCTGTCAATGGAAAAATTCCTGTTGCGACTACACCTGTAGTTCCTCCTGTTACATCAGAAACAACTACAACTCAGAGTTGGAATTGTAAAGTAATTGACCTCAGCACTACATCTGTCGATATGTGGAAATCCTTTGATAAGGATACATACGATTTTGCAATGATTATGTCAGATACAGAAAACCTTGGCAATATCGGTGAAAACATCGACAAGGCACATTCTCTCGGAATTGACTGCGGTGTAATTTACGATTGCAAGGTAACTGAACTTGAAAAGTTAAAGGAAGATATTGCAGTTCTTGACGGACAGCTTACAGGCAGACTTCTTGAATATCCGCTGTATTTCAATGTATCCGCAAAGAATTCCGAGTTTGAAAAGTGCGGATTTGAGAAGAATAATGCAGCATATTTAGCAACTGAATTCTGTTCATATTTCGAAGCTAAGAAGTATTACGTAGGCATCAGAGCGGAGGATAAGGCATTAGGCTACCGCTTCAATTATGATATTCTTTCTCGTTCAGATGTATGGCAGATAAAATATAACAACGATCCAAATCTCTTTACAGGATATTGCGGAATAAGATCACGTTATAACGCTGAAACAGACGGATTTGACATAGTTTGTGTAACTGATTATCCCGAAATCATCAAGCGTGTTGGCTTAAATGGATATACTCCTGCTGAACAGATTACCGAAAATACTGAGCCACAGATGCAGAATGAAGATAATCAGCCTGCAACTCAGCCCACAGAGGAGAAAAGATAAGGGAACCTCTAAAAACCTCCCTCACGGCGAACTTTCTATGACAAACATCATTTACTGCGTTGACAAACCTTGCAATACACAAAGTATTACTGCGGTTTGCCGCCTTGTAACTGATATTTGTCATTTACGAAATTTCGCTCGTGTTCCGCTTTTTAGAGAACCCCATAAACATATCACCGCACAGATTATCTGTGCGGTGTTTCCATAAGGAGAAGTTATGGTTGAATTTATAATCGGAGCGTCGGGAACAGGTAAAACTACCGAGCTTTTTGAGAGGATAAAATACTGTCAGGGCAAAGAGCGTGTGGTATTGGTTCCCGAACAATATTCCACTGAATTTGATAAAAAGCTGTATAAGCATATAGGTGCAAAGGATTTTAACAGCCTGCTTTCATTGAGTTTCAGCAGCCTTGCACGACAGCTTTTTCAGATGTACGGCGAAACCCACAGAAAGGGCGAATATGCCGATGATATGGCAAGACTGATTATGACATATCAGGCGGTAAAAGAGGCTACAAACAGTCTCGACCAGCTTTTATTCTCTCGCAAAGGAGCGTCACAGGCAGGATTTGCAGAGGATATGCTGAAACTAATCGGCGATATGAAAAAGTCGGGAATTTCTCCGCAGAAACTTATGGAGAAAGCGGATTTATTTGAAAAGAAACTCCACGACAAAGTTATAGATACGGCGAATATTTATTATGAATACGAATTTTTAATGGAACAGTACGGATTTAAAGACCACCTTGAAAATATTCGTGAAGCCGCAAAAACCGCAAATCTACACAGATTTTTTAAGGGGAAAACCGTATTCCTTGACGAATTTGAAAGTTTTACAGGTGACCAGCTTGAACTCCTCGATGTGATTTTTTCATCTGCGGAAAATACAGTTATTGCCCTTCGCACGGACAATGCAGAGGCAGGGGAATTTACGCTGTTTGAAACTGTAAATAACACATATCGCCAGCTTTGCAGTAAGTGCAGGGAACTGAATATTCCCGTTAAGGTGACAAAGCTTGAAAAAAGCAGACGTTTTGTGTCAGCTGACCTTGAATATATCAGCGAAAGGGCAATGCGAAATCTTCCCAATGAGCCGCAGACAGCTCCAAATCCTCAGAATATCCGCATTTTCGAATCGAGAGATATGTACAACGAAGCAGAGTATATCTGTGCGGAATTAATTAGACTTATCCACAATGACAGCACTCTGAAATTCCGTGATATTGCGGTAATTTCCAATAAAATCGAAGATTATGCCGATGTGCTTAAAGCGGCATTTGCACGATATGACATTCCCTGTTTTATGAGTATCGAAAAATCTGTGGCACATACGTCGGTTATGGTATTTTTCTTATCGCTGCTTGACCTGCTGAAAGCTAAAAGGCTGAAAAGCGAGCATATTTTCCGCCTTTTGAAATGCGGACTTCTTGAAGTCGAACTGACGGATACTGCAATGCTGGAGAATTACTGCTATAAATGGGGAATTGACGGCTATATGTGGACAGAACCGTTTACAGCCGAGGACGAAAATCTTGAACAAATCGAGCAGTTGAGGGACAGCATAATTTCCCCGATTATGAAACTGCGAAAAAAAGTTTCGGAAGCAAATACAGCAGAGGGATTTTGCCATATTCTCTACAATTACCTCACGAAAAGCAATGTAGAAAAATGCCTTGCACAGCTTATTCTGCGGCTTATCAGAACTGACAGGGATAACGAGGGTGCAGAACTGAAAAGGCTATGGGGCTGCTTTATGGACATTCTCGATAGTGCAGCTTCAACTCTTGGCGATACTGAACTTGAATTCGGCGAATTCTCAGACATTCTCCGTTCTATGATAGGGCAGATTACATATTCTTTACCGCCTCAGACTCTTGATGCAGTTACAGTTGCATCTGCAAGAACTGCACGTTTAAGTTCACCGAGAGTATTATTTGTTGTGGGAGCATCTGAGGGAGATTTCCCGAATCAGGTAAACCTCCATGGATTGTTTACAGAAGCAGACAAGCAGAAATTATCAAAAGAAGGACTTGAAATTGCCCGACCTCTCACCGACCTTATAGCATCGGAAAGGCTTATTGTTTATAAGGCAATTTCTACTGCATCTGAAAAATTATATCTTACATATCCGTTGTCGGATTTGTCAGGACAAGCGAAATATCCTGCACGAATTACAGAGCAGATTAGGGAGATGTTTCCCGATAATTCGGGAATATTTATCACCGAAAATATGCTTACTCCCGATTTTTATGCAGTTACAAAAAAATCCGCATATTACCACTATATGCAGGACAGGGCGGCAGATACAAAGGAAACCGCATCTATTTATGAGGCATTGCTGAAAGATAAGGAATACAGCCGAAAAATAGCAATTGCCCTCAGTAAGACAGGGCAGACGGGCGAATATAAAATTGACAGGGAACTAATGGAACGGCTTGCAAATTTTGAGCCAATGTTCCTTTCTCCCTCTGCATTTGAATCCTATAATAAGTGCCATTTTATGTATTTCTGCGAAAGGATTTTCAATCTTGCTGCACCGGAAAAAATCGAACTTGACCGCAGAATTACAGGTGAACTAATTCACAGTTGTATGCAGAAAATTCTGTGCAGCCGTACAAAGTCGGAATTCATAACTTTAGCTTATGATGACCTTTGCCGTGAAATCCGAGAGGAAGCTGATACCTACCGCAATGAAAAAATGGCAGGGGATTTCGGCAAAACTCCACGATTTGAGTTGTTTTTCAATAAGCTTACGGAACGCCTTGGAAATGTATTTCTCCATAATCAACATGCACTTATGGCAAGTGATTTTGTTCCCGATGCCTTTGAACTTGACATACGCAAAGGGCATAATCTGAAACTGAATTATGCAGAGGGGAAAACGCTTTTATTTGGCGGAATCGTTGACAGAATTGATGTGTGCAACGTAGGAGATGAAAAATACCTGCGAATAATCGACTACAAGAGCAGTAAAAAGCAGATTAATGAAGTTTCTCTTGCAAGCGGAATTAATATGCAGACTCTCACTTATCTTTTTGCCGTATGCGATGAAAATGGTGCATACAGCGACTATAAGCCTGCGGGAGTTTTGTATAATCCAATGGAAATTTCGGGAATTGAAATTGAACAGGCGAAGATTGAGGAATTCAATCAGACAGCTGTAAATTCGCAGCTTAAAAATACAGGACTTCTCATTGACCGAAAAGATATACTTGAAAAAATGGAGCATGGTTTAGGTGGAAAATATATCCCTGCAAAGCTCAAAACTGACGGAGAATTTGACCGTTATTCGAGTGTAGTTTCGGAAGTTGGAATGGATAGATTGAGAGATTTTGTATATAGCAGTATAACTGACGCTGCGGAAAATGTATTGAACGGAAATGCAGAGGCAAATCCCCTCAGAAGCGGAAAGAAAATGCCCTGCGATTACTGTAAATACGCCAACATCTGCGGCAATGGCGACGGCAAAAAATATCACGAAGCTGACAGCGAAAAGCTGAAAGAAGCTGCTAAAATTCTTGGAAAGGAGTGCGATGAGTAATGGAATGGACTAAACAACAGGAAACTGCAATAAAAGCGAGAAATGCGTCATTTATAGTAGCGGCAGCGGCAGGAAGCGGAAAGACCGCAGTTCTTACCGAGCGACTTATCGGACTTCTTTCCGATGAAAATGCAAAAATAAGTGCTGACAAGATTGTAGCTGTAACATTCACAAATGCGGCGGCATCAGAACTGAAAAAAAAGCTTGACAAGCGGTTCAGACTTCTCATAAATGACCGCCCAAATGAGCCTTATCTGCTGAAACAACAGGTACTGCTTCAAAGTGCTAAAATTGCAACAATCAACTCATTCTGCTTTGAGTTATTGAGGGACAATATCACAGAGCAGGGAATAACATCGGGATTCGGAATACTTGATGATAACGATGTAAATGTAATTCGCACACAGGCAATGAATGAACTGCTTGATGAATACAGCAAAGAAAATTACGACAAAATTTCATATCTATACGATAAATTCTGCATAAACGACCAGAAGCCTCTTATTGATGCAATTTTAGCAACAGACAGATTTCTTTCATCTGTTGCAATTGGCGAAAAATGGCTTGATAAGGCGGTTTCGGAGTATAAAAAGGACTTTGCCGACTCCATTTATTTCAAGGCATTTTTCAAGGATATGTCAACAAAACTTCATAAGGCTCTTGCCTTGGCGGAAAAAAATCTTAAATCCATAACGGATATTTTCCCAGATATGACTGTTCCGCAGGCTGAAAAATCATTGGAGCAGGCACAGGATGATTTCGTTAAGGTGCAGATTCTTGCGGATATGGCGGACAGACAGCAATTCCCCGATGATGATACAGTAAAATCTTCCCTTTCCTTTGATAGGCTTGTGACATTGAGCAAAAAAGTAGTTTATAATGGGGCATTAAGAGATATTTTCAAGGAACGACGTGAAAAAATCAAGAAAATTCTGAAAGATACGCTGCCTTGTTTTGCAGCTGCTCCTCGTGATTTTGAGGAATCGGGCAAGGTTGCGGAACTTCTTGCGGAGGCTGTAAAGCGTTTCCGCAGTATTGTATGGGAGAAAAAATGCGAAAAAAATGCCATAAGCTTTGACGACGGCGAAAGGCTTGTACTTGAACTTCTGACAGATTATGATGAAAACGGAAATATTATTCAATCTGAGGCGGCAAAACGAATTGCGGATTACTATGATATTATCCTCGTTGACGAGTATCAGGATTCAAATAACAAGCAGGACTTGATTTTCAAGTTGATTTCCAAGGGTTATAAGCAGGATTCACAAGGCAGACCGATGTATGGGCGAAATGCCTTTGTAGTCGGCGATGTTAAGCAGTCTATTTACCGTTTCCGCCTTGCTAACCCCAAGAATTTCATCGAAGTTATGGAAACTTCCGAAAAATATACAGAGGAGAGCAATTGTGAAAATAAAGCAATTCTTCTCAATAATAATTTCAGAAGTTCTCCACAGGTCATTGATTTTGTCAATTATATTTTTGGCTGTCTAATGACTAAAAATTGCGGTGAGATTGATTATACCGATGATGAAAAGCTGTATTTTGGTGCAAAGCAGTACGATAACGGCAAGGACGACAGTCGATTAACCTGCATAAATTTCATTGACAGTAATGAAGAAGATGAGGAAGATATCCGCCCCGAAGCTGAAATCACAGCAGATATTATTGCGGATATGCTGAAAAAGGGAGTTACCGTTACCGATAATAACGGTATAGAATGTCCCTGTTCACCAAAGGATTTCTGTATTCTTGTTCGAACAAATCCGGCGGCAAACATATACGCACAGGCACTTGAAAAACGTGGAATCCCTGCAAAGGGAAGTGATGAAAAGGGATACCTGAAATCACGTGAAATAGCCGTTCTTACTGACTTGCTGAGGGTAATTGCCAACCCTCTGAAGGATATTCCTCTTGCGGCGGTAATGGTTTCCCCTATGTATCCTTTTGAAGTGAGGGACATTGCTATTCTTCGTTCATATGATAAAAAAATGCCGCTTTTCGGACTTGTGAGAATGGCGGCAGATAATCAGAATGGCGAATTTGAGGAGAATATAACCGCAATATGCCGTGAATTTCTGGAATCAATCGACAGTTTCCGCCTAAATTCCGTTACAATGACAATAGGCGAATTGATAAGCAGTATATACGATACAACCGATTTTGTGTCGGTTATGCAACAGTATACCGACGGTGAAAAGAAAAGAGCAAATCTAAGGCTTCTCATTCAGTATGCGAAGAATTACGAAGCTGCTATGGCGGCAGAGGGCGGCGGCGGATTAAGCGGATTTGTGGCTCATCTTGACCGTGTTCTTGAAAGCGGAGATTACGAGCAGGGAAAGGTTTCAGCTGAATCGGGAAATTATGTCACAGTTCAGACAATGCACAAATCAAAAGGTCTTGAATATCCCTTTGTATTTGCGGCAGAATTGGGGTATAAATTCAAATTCGACTCCGACAGAGTTATGTGTAACGATGACGGCAGAATGGGATTTATTCTTTGCGATAAAGAAAATTTACGGCGATACAGAACATTCCAGCAAATTATGCTCAATGCCGAGGGACAGCGGGAAACACGAAGTGAGGAACTCCGACTTCTCTATGTTGCTTTAACACGTGCAAAACAGCAGTTATTCGTCAATCTCTGCTGTGGAGAAGCTGAAAAAAAGAAAGTCACGGCTATGATAAATAATTGCGTTATCGGCGGAAGTGACATTCACGAACAGGCTGAAAATTCAAGCTGTTTTGCGGATTGGTTCTGGCTTTCACTTATGATGCACGGAGATTTTGCAGAAATTGCCGATAAACTTGAAATTGATTTCAGCGGAATGGGACTTCCAGCTTTTGATAATCAGGATAAATTGTTTGAATATCGTATTTACAATTCCTTTGAAAAGCCTGAAATATTGGCAGAAAAGGAGTATTCTGCAAAGGCTGATGCTGAAATTGTAAATCGGCTTATACATATGTTTGAAATGACATATGACAGAACGCTTGCAAATACTCCTGCAAAACTCAGCGTTACGCAGATTTCAAAGAAATTTTCAGATGATGAGGAATTTGATTTCCAACTGAAACGGCCTGTTTTCCTCAAAGAAAAAGGCTATCTGACAGGTGCGGAACGTGGTACGGCAATACACAGCTTTTTCCAGTATTGCTCATTTGAAAATGCAATTGCCGACAGCAAAGCGGAGGTGGAGCGACTTGTATCATCGGGATTTCTAACAAAAGCACAGGGCGACAGCATAAATATCCGCAAAATACAGGCATTTTTCAAAACCAATCTGTACAAGAGAATGTGTAGTTCACCTTTAGCGGAGCGTGAGAAGAAATTCACCGTTGCCGCCGCTGAACTCCAACTGAACGACTCAGTATTTGACAGATTAAAGGATTCTGACGGAATGATTAAGGGAATTATCGACCTTATGTTCGAGGAAGATGACGGAGTAATCATAGTAGACTACAAATCCGACAGATTTATAACGGAAGAACAGCTTTGCAGTCGCTATGCAAAGCAACTTGAAATTTACAAGGCGGCTATTGAGCTTACCACAGGCAAAAAAGTTAAGGAATTGATACTTTATTCAATCGAACTTGAAAAAGAAATCGTTATAAATAAATTTTAACAAAAACACCGTCCAAGCCTTAAAAGGTTCGGACGGTGAATTTTTATTCGTATTTTTTGAAAAGCTTTGGAATTATGACAACCACGATTAAGAGCATAGCAAGAATTCCGCCTGCAATAAGAAGAATAGCAGTCAAAGTAAGATGGGGTTCGCCATAAACCTGCGTTGTGTATATGTAAGTTTCAGCTGTGAGAACTTCATCCACCGCCTCAGCAATTGCCTTGTGACCATTTTCATTTGGGTGAATGTCGATTTCATCAATACGGGTAAGAGTTTGTGCATTTCCTTTAAAATCTGCGGCAACATCAATTATTTTATATTTTCCGCCGCAGTTTCTGCTTATTATGGCATTGAATTCATCTACGGTATTTTGCGTAAATTCCGTCACCATAGAAATATCCGCAAAGCTTTCAAAGGGATTGTATAATGTCTGTATATAGACATTTCCCTGAGTTTTGCCATTGAGAATAACTGCAATTTCCTTTAAATTTGTTTCAAAAACAGCAAGAGAAGAATTTACATCTTCTTTTAAAGTTGAAAGCTGACCGATAAGAGAAATTACATCAATATTTGAAATGTCAATTTCCTTATTTTCTGCGGTAATTCCCAGAGATGAAATAATTGGATAGATATTTTCAAGCAAATCATTTCCGCCAATTGATATGACTACAGCATCAGTTTCAGCAAGGGCGGAATCGAGTTTACCGCTGTTGAGAAGTTCAATCAAATCAGCGGAGGTTGCTCCAGATACGGCAAAATTCTGCATTTCGTGGGAACCGATTTCAGCCAGTTCAGCTGTATATTTCACATCAAGAGTGTTTGCGTAGGAATCGGGACAGGAGTAGTTGTCAGTTGATGTATACCCCTCCAAGCCGTAACCCGCAGCAATCGAGTCACCGAGAAACATAAGCCGTGGGGGAGTGTTTACCTCATAAACCTTGTCAATCAGGTCACGCTCTGTAAGCGAACAGCCTGTTAGAGTCAGTATGAGAACAATTGAAAATAAGCTTACGAAAATTTTTTTCAGCATTGTATACCTCATCTGCTGCGTGATTTGAGATTGCGGTCAATTTCTCGATTAGCGTCACGCTTAGCTGCATCTGCTCGCTTGTCGTAAAGCTTTTTACCTTTACACAATCCCACCTGCATTTTTACACGGGAATCCTTGAAGTAAATGCTAAGGGGAATAAGTGACAAGCCGTCCTGCTTTACAGTTCCGAAAAGCTTATTAATTTCACGTTTGTGCATAAGAAGCTTGCGGTTACGCAGAGGGTCACGATTGAAAATATTTCCCTTTTCATAGGGTGAAATATGCATACCTCTAACAAAAATTTCACCGTTGTCAATAGAGCACCATGCATCTTTCAGATTAACAGCACCCTGACGGATTGATTTTACTTCTGTTCCAACAAGTTCAATACCTGCTTCATATGATTCAAGGACGAAATATTCATGACGTGCCTTGCGGTTTTCAGCGATTAATTTAGTACCTTTTGAACGCATAATTTTCCTCCAAAATATAGTTATTCCAAAATATAGATACTTGTATAATTATTATAAACTAAAGATAAGAAAATGTCAAGTGAAATATATCGCAATTTTTGGTCAGAACTCGTCAAAAAATGAATTGATTTTTTAAACGACAATTGTAGAATAATGTCTTAATTCTCAAAAATTAACAAAAAAACACTTGTATTTTTTACTGGTTTATGATATAATACACACATGATATTTATAATAGGAGGTTGATTCATATGGTTTCAAAAAGATTAATTTCGACATTGACCGCAATGATTACCGCTGTATCTGCAATGCCTTTTATGCCAACAGTTAATGCAGCAGAAACGGTAAAAGGCGACATAAACGGCGATATGGCTGTTAACAGCGAAGATTTAAAGCTGTTGAGCAATTATCTTCTTGGCAGCGGAAAACTGACTGCTGAGGAGGGGAAAGCCGCTGACCTTTGCAAGGATAACATACTTAATGTTTATGATTTGATTGTTCTCCGTGAACAGTTCAAGGGAAATTCTTATTCAGGACTTCTCATAAACGAGGTGTGTTCATCTGCAAAGGATTCCGTAACTGATGCCTCAGGTGCGTCACCCGACTGGATTGAGATTTATAATAATTCAGATGCCGCTATGGATATAAGCGGAGTTGGAGTATCTGACGGCAAAAAGAATAAGTTCAAGTTTACATTCCCACAGGGTACAACCATCAAAGCTGACGGCTATATTCTCATTTACTGTGACGACGCTGTAAATGAAGCAGAGGGGGAGTATCACGCACCATTCAAGCTTAGTGCAACAGGTGAAACGGTATATCTCACAGCTCCCGACGGAAGTGAAATTGATACCGTAGCAGTTCCTGAACTTAATAGCGATATTACATACGGCAGATACAAAAATGGTTCATCTGATTTCAGATACCTTTCATATACTCCGGGAAAATCCAATAATGACGCAACTGATATGAACGTAGTTGAAAAGCCTGTATTCTCCGAAAAGGGCGGATTTTTCGACAATGAATTCCAGCTTACACTTACTGATAATAACGGCAACGAGATTTATTACACAACTGACGGCAGCGACCCACGCACATCTGAAACAGCTGAATTATATTCCGAGAGCATACGTATTTACAATAACACAAGTGAGCCGAATGTTTATAGTGCAATTACAGACATCAGCCTTATAGGCTATAATCCGCCGAAAGACAGCGTTGAAAAGGGAATTGTTATCCGTGCCGCTTCAAAAAATGCTGACGGAAAATTCAGCGAAGTCGAGCATAACAGCTACTTTGTAGGCAAAACCACTTCATATTTCAGCGAAATGAAAGTAATTTCAATGGTTACCGACAGCGATTATCTCTTTGATGAAGAAAACGGCTTTTATATGGTTGGTAAAGAATACTATGAATGGCTGAATAGTCCCGATTATATGCAATACGACAAGGCAGATACACGTAATCCCACCAACTACAACAAGGAGGGCAGAGAGTCGGAATTCCCCGTATCAATTCAGGTTATTGAAAACGGAAAGGCAGTTTATAATGCTGACCTTGGTGCAAAGATTTCAGGAAACTTCACAAGAGTGCGTCAGCAGAGAAGCTTCCGACTTGTTACACGTTCCGAATATGGCGATACTTCAATAAAATATCCGCTTTTCACCGACCTTACGGATATAAACGGCGAAATTCTTGAAAGATTTGATAAGGTTACATTGTGGAACGGCGGAAACGATTTCCAGTTTTTACATTTCCGAGATGCCTTAATTCAGGAACTTTCAGCTGACCTCAATGTGGAAACAATGGCAAGTGAGCCATGTATTCTCTTTATTGACGGCGAATTCTGGGGATTTTATATGCTCCGTGAAAGAGTTGATGCTGAGCATCTTTCAAATCATTTCGGACTTGATGAAGAAGATGTAGTTGTTTTGAAGAATGGAACTCTTGATGACGGTACAGACCAAGATCTCAGCGAATTCGATAAGTTCACAGTATGGGCTAAGGATGCGGATATGACGAATTCCGAGAATTATGAAAAATTCTGTGAAACAGTAGATGTAGAAAGCTTTATTGACTATATGGCTGTTGAAACCTACATCAACAACAACGACTGGGCAAGCACGGGAATGAACAACTGGCAGGCGTGGAAGTCAAGGACAGTTCATAACGATATTCCTCAGGCAAATGGCAAATGGCGGTTTGTTCTCTACGATACCGATGTGAGTACAGGTATGTATGATAATTATAAAAGTATGGCTAATTATAATTCTCTTGGAAATAATATGCCTGTATCAACACATTTCAATTTCCCTGCAATACTGAAAAGCCTTATCAAAAACAGCGATTTCCGACAGATATTCCATGACAGATACGCATATATTATTGAAAATAATTTCAATAAAGAAAAGGCTGGCGGCAAACTTTCCGAATATGCAGACGCATACAAAACCGTTACCTGTGACACATATATTCGCTTTGGTATTAAGGACTGTGCATATGCCTACGATTCGGAATTGCTGAAAGTAGCCAATTTCTTTAATGACCGTCCTCAATATGCAAAGCAGTATCTTGATGAATTTTGCAATCAATATTAATTATCGGAAAGGAAGTTGATAGAAGTGTCATATAAACGATTAATTTCGACATTGACCGCAATGATTACCGCTGTATCTGCAATGCCTTTTTTGCCAACTGTTAATGCAGCAGACACCGTAAAAGGCGACATAAACGGAGATATGTCTGTTAACAGCGAAGATTTAAAGCTATTGAGCAATTATCTTCTCGGCAGCGGAAAACTAACTGCTGATGAGGGGAAAGCAGCTGACCTTTGCAAGGATAACATTGTTAATGTTTATGACTTAATTGTTCTCCGTGAGCAGTTCAAGGGGAACTCCTATTCAGGACTTCTTATAAACGAGGTATGTTCATCTGCAAAGGATTCCGTAACTGATGCCTCAGGTGCGTCACCCGACTGGATTGAGATTTATAATAATTCAGATGCCGCTATGGATATAAGCGGAGTTGGAGTATCTGACGGCTCAAAGAATAAGTTCAAGTTCACATTCCCACAGGGTACAACAATCAAACCCGACAGCTACATTATAATTTATTGTGATGATGCTGTAACAGAGGCGGCAGGGGAGTATCACGCACCATTCAAGCTTAGTGCAACAGGCGAAACGGTATATCTCACAGCTCCCGACGGAAGTGAAATTGATACCGTTGAAGTTCCCGAACTCAATACAGATATTACATACGGAAGATACAAAAATGGTTCATCTGATTTCAAGTATCTTTCATATACTCCGGGAAAATCCAATAATGATGCAACTGATATGGACGTAGTTGAAAAGCCTGTATTCTCGGAAAAGGGCGGATTTTTCGACAACGAATTCCAGCTTACACTTACTGACAATAACGGCAACGAGATTTATTACACAACTGACGGCAGCGACCCACGCACATCTGATACAGCAAAGCTTTATTCAGAGGGAATACGCATTTATAATAACACAAGCGAGCCAAATGTTTACAGTGCAATAAGAGATATAACTCTTACGGAATACACTCCCACATCTAAAAAGGTTGAAAAGGGAATTGTTATTCGTGCCGCTTCAAAAAATGCTGACGGAAAATTCAGCGAAGTTGAGCATAACAGCTACTTTGTAGGCAAAACAGCTTCATATTACAAGGATATGAAGGTAATTTCAATGGCAACCGACAGCGATTATCTCTTTGATATTGATGACGGTGCGTATATGATAGGAAAGGGTTATTATGAGTGGCTGAGAAGTCCCGAATTTGAGCAATTGGACCCCAGCGACAAGAATAATCCTACCAATTACAACAAGGAGGGCAGAGAGTCTGAGTTCCCCGTATCAATTCAGGTTATCGAGGACGGAAAGGCAGTTTATAATGCTGACCTTGGTGCAAAGATTTCGGGCAACTGGACAAGATCAGCTCCGCAAAAGAGTTTCCGACTTGTTACACGTTCCGAATATGGCGATACTTCAATTAAATATCCGCTTTTCACCGACCTTACGGATATAAACGGAAAGGAACTTGACCGCTTTGACAAGGTAACTCTGTGGAATGGCGGAAACGACAATCAGACGCTTCATTTCCGTGACGCATTAATTCAGGAGCTTGCAGAGGAAAGAAACGTAGATACAATGGCAAGCGAGCCTTGCCTGTTATTCATTGACGGCGAATTCTGGGGATTCTATATGCTTCGTGAAAGAGTTGACGCTGAACATCTTTCAAATCATTTCGGACTTGATGAAGATGATGTGGCAGTCATCAAAAATGGAAGTCTTGATGACGGAGTTGAATCTGACCTTGAAGATTTCAAGCAGTTCTGCACATGGGCAATAAGTGCCAATATGTCAAATCCTATCAATTATGAGAAATTCTGTGAAACTGTTGATGTACAGAGTTTCATTGACTATATGGCAATCGAAACATATGTAAACAACAGCGACTTTGCAAGCGGATATATGAACAACTGGCAGGTATGGAAATCAAAAACAGTTCACAGCGATATTCCGCAGGCAAACGGTAAATGGCGTTTTGTACTGTATGACGTTGATATTTCCTGTGCATTGTATGGCAGCGAGAAGAATATGGCAGATTACGACTCATTGGGCAACAACAACTGCAAATCCCAGTATTTCAATCTTCCTGCAATTTTAAAGAGCCTTATAAGAAGCGATGAATTCCGACAGCAGTTTTACGACAGCTATGTTGAGATTATGGATACGGTATTTGACTATTCTGCGGTAGATGAAAAGATTACGGAATATGTAAACGCTTATGAAAATGCAACAACTGACACTCTCAAGCGTTTCTCAATGGATTGGGCAGCTAACCGCTATCCACAGGAGGAACAGAGAATCCGTGAATTCTTCCGTGACCGTCCTTTATATGCTAAACGATACCTTGATAATTATTGTGATGAAAGCAAGATTGACTTTGAAAATAACCTTGCAACGACAAATTTCTGGTCATATTACGGAAAGTGTGAGGCTTCATTCAATCAAACTGAAAACTCCTTTACATTAAAGGTCAACACAGCACAGGAGAAGCCTTGGAATATCCAGTCACAGGCTAAGAATGTACTCCTTGAAAAGGGCAAGACATATACCCTTTCATTCAAGGCGTCTTGTTCAACTCCCTGTGAGGTTTCATTAGGCTTTAATCATAATGTAGACGGCTCATATCCTCAATGCTGGAGCGATGAGGCTGAGCTTACAAATGAATTAAAGGAATTCACCTACACATTCACAATTGATGATGAAACATACTACGACTGGCAGCTGTATTTCAACTACGGCGAAACCGCAGGCACATACAAAATCGTAAATCCACGACTTGTTGAAGTAAAATAAGTTAAATTATGATTACCGCATCGCTGAAAATATCGGCTGTGCGGTAATTTTTTGGTATTTTTTCTAAAAAGGTATTGAAAAAAATTGCTATATATGGTACAATAGAAAGGCATGGGTTCTGCCCAAAAAATTTGAAAGGTAGAAAAATTATGGAGAAAAAAACTTCCCGAGGAAGCTTTTCGGGACAATTTGGATTTATTATGGCGGCTGCCGCAAGTGCAGTCGGGTTGGGAAATATATGGCGTTTCCCTTATCTTGCCGCCAAGGACGGAGGAGGAATATTCCTGCTCGTCTATCTCATTCTTGCTCTGACATTTGGTTTCACTTTGCTTACATCGGAAATAGCAATCGGCAGAAATACACAGCAGAGTCCGCTTACAGCGTATAAGGCAGTTCACCCTAAATGGGGATTTATAGGAATTCTTGCCTGCCTTGTACCTACAATTATTCTTCCCTATTACTGTTCAATCGGCGGTTGGGTATTGAAGTATCTGTCACTTTATATGACAGGCACGGGAGCTGATGCGGCGGCTGATGGCTACTTCGGAAACTATATTTCCGGAAATGTTCAGCCAATTGTGTGGATGCTTATTTACTTTGCAATTACAGCAATTATTGTATTCTGCGGCGTTGAAAAGGGAATTGAAAAATTCAGTAAAATCCTTATGCCAATTCTTATTGTTATGGTAATCGGTATTTCCATTTATTCAACTACTCTCAAGCATACAGATGAAAGCGGAGTTACAAGAACAGGCTTAGAGGGTTTGAAGGTTTATTTCGTACCTGATTTCACAGGAATGACATTAAAAAAATTCTTTGTTGTAGTTATGGACGCTATGGGACAGCTTTTCTTCTCAATCAGCGTAGCTATGGGAATTATGGTAGCATACGGTTCATATGCCAAAAAGGAAACAAACCTTATTCAGTCAGTTAACCGTATTGAACTTTTTGACACATTAGTAGCATTTATGGCAGGTATGATGATTGTTCCAGCCGTATTCACATTCAGCGGACGTGAGGGAATGGCAGGAGGTCCGGGACTTGTATTTGTTTCTCTGCCAAAGGTATTTACAGCAATGGGCGGTGCCGGTAAAGTAATAGGACTTCTGTTCTTTATCGTTCTTTCATTTGCGGCTATTACATCTTCAGTATCTGTAATGGAGGCTATCGTTTCAAGCCTTATGGATAAATTTGGGTTAAGCCGTAAGAAAAGCTCACTTATTGTATCGGCATATACTCTTGTAACAGCCGTAATTGTTTGTATGGGTTACAATCTACTCTACTTTGAAATCACACTTCCAAACGGTTCAGTTGCACAAATTCTCGACATATTTGATTACATAAGCAACTACATAATGATGCCTCTTGTGGCATTCCTTACAAGTGTGCTTATAGGCTGGGTTGTAAAGCCTAAGTTCATCATTGACGAAGTAACACAGGGAACGCTGAAATTCAACAGAAAGACACTTTACATTGTAATGATAAAATTCGTTGTACCATTACTTCTCCTTGTTCTTCTGCTCCAGTCAATCGGAATTATCAAGTTATAATATTGCATAATAAAAGCCGCAGGAAATCTGCGGCTTTTAGTTATTTTATACGATTGAAATAATCCTTTGTTTCTTTTGCAACAACTCCCGAAAGAGCGAAAAGAGCGATTATATTCGGAATTGCCATAAGTCCGTTGAATATATCAGCAATTCCCCATACAGCGGAAACTGTCATATAAGGTCCGATGAAAACTGCAATGATGTAAAGAATTCTGAAAGTAAGAATTGCTTTGTTATTTGAAGCTGTAAGGTATGAAAGACATCTTTCAGAATAGTAATTCCAGCCTAAAATTGTAGTAAAGGCGAAGAAAATCAGACAAATCATAATGAGGAATGATGAAACCTTTTCGGGGAAAGGCAAACCGATGCAAAATGCGGCATTTGTAATCTCAACGCCCTCCAATTGGGGATTTTTTTCAAGACAGCCTGACATAACAATTGTAAGTCCTGTCATTGTGCAAACTACAATTGTATCAATAAAAGTACCTGTCATTGTAACAAGTCCCTGACGAACAGGTTCATTTGTTTTAGCCGCAGCAGCTGCAATTGGAGCAGAACCAAGACCTGCTTCATTGGAGAAAATACCTCTTGCAATACCTTTTTGCATTGCCACAATCATTGCTCCTAAAGCACCGCCTGCAACAGCTTTTGCACCGAATGCACCTTTGAAAATTTCAGCAACAGCATCGGGAATTGATGAAAGATTTGAGAAGATTATGAGCAGACAACAGCTTACATAAATCACAACCATAAATGGGATAAAGATTTCTGAAACCTTTGCGATTGACTTAATGCCGCCTATAATAATCAAAGCCGCCATAACTGTAATAATAAGACCTGCCACAATCTGAGCAATTGTATAGTCACTTCCAAGTAAAGAAACCACATTTTCCTTATTTGGGTCAAAGAAGTTATTTACCGCTGATGTAATACTGTTAATCTGAGTAAAAGTACCGATACCCATAAGACCAACAAGAACACCGAATACAGCAAATATTTTTCCAAGCCATTTCCATTTGCTGCCCATACCGTTTTCAATATAATAGAACGGACCGCCCAGCATTTTTCCGTTGCCGTCTTTGATACGGTATTTTACAGCAAGAAGTCCCTCGCTGTATTTTGTTGCCATTCCGAACAATGCAGCAACTTCCATCCAGAACAATGCACCGGGACCACCTGCGGCAATTGCAGTAGCAACGCCAACGATATTACCCGTACCGATTGTAGCGGATAAAGCGGTACATAATGCACCGAAACTGGAAATTTCACCATTTCCGTCTTTTTCCTCGCTGAACATATATTTCAACGCAAGCCACAGCTTTCTGAACTGAACTCCGCCAAGACGGAGAGTAAGGAAAATTCCGCAGCAGAGGATGAGGACAATCAAGGGAATTCCCCACACGAAATCGTCGATTTTCTGAATTATCTTTTCAAATTCAGCCATAAACAGCACTCCTATCATTGATAAAAAATTGTCAATGTATATTATACCATAAATCGCCGATAAGTGCAATAGCTGACAATTATTTCGTAACTTTTCACAAATTTGTCACAAGCTTTTTAGGCATAATAACGCTATATATTTTAAAGTATGTAGAAAAAAGTACATTTTTCCAAAAATAAAATATTATATTTCATTGTTCAGAATCGCTTTAAATGATATAATTAAGGTAGCAGGTATTATTGCTCCACCAACTAAATCTTGCCGTCAAATACTTGACAAAAATAAAATTTCTCTGCGTCAGAAAAACTTGAAATGCGAAAGCATTCCAGCGTTTTTCTTTCTTGATAAATTATCTTTTTGCCTTCGTCTTTTTGGGAAGGTTTAGTTGATGTAGCAATGGTCTGTGAGAGCGATTTTTTAAATCAAAGGATAATTAAATTAAGAGAAGGAATGATTACTATGAAGAAAATTTTATCAACAACATTGGCGGCTGTTATGGCTGTATCGGCTCTGCCTTTTTCTGCTAATGCGGAGGAAATGGGCGAGATGCGAAATATTACCACCGTTGAACTTGTAAAGGATATGGGTATTGGCATTAACCTCGGCAATACTTATGAATCCTGCGGCGATTGGATTGCACAATGGGGTGACGGCACTCCCGAATCCTACGAAACCGCATGGGGCAGCCCTGTTATAACAGAAAATATCATCAAGGGATATGCCGAGGCAGGTTTTGATACATTGAGAATACCTGTTGCATGGTCAAATCTTATGGGTGATAATTATACAATCAGTCCCGAATATATGGCAGCTGTCCGTGAAGTTGTAGACTGGACTCTCGAATATGATATGTATGCTATTGTCAATCTCCATTGGGACAGCGGTTGGTTTGAAAATTTCCCCACAGATAAAGAAAATTGTATGGCTAAGTATACACGAATTTGGGAACAGATATGCGATGAATTTGAGAATTACGGCGATTATCTCATTTTCGAGTCACAGAATGAGGAACTTGGCTGGTCAAGTTTATGGAATCGCTGGGGCGGTCCCGAGGGTAAGGAAGAATCATTTGCTCTTGCCAATGAGATTAATCAGGAATTTGTAAATGTTGTCCGTTCATCGGGAGGAAATAACCCACAGCGTCACTTGCTCATTTCGGGTTATAATACTGACATAGAACTTACTTGCGATTCACTATTTAAAATGCCCACAGACCCTGTAAATCGAATGGCAGTTTCAGTTCACTATTATACACCTGCTGGATTTGCAATTCTTGAAGAAGATGCAGACTGGGGGAAGGCATCTCCCACATGGGGAACAGATGCAGATTTTGCTGAACTGGAACGCAATATGGATATGATGAAAACTACATTTGTTGACAAAGGAATTCCTGTTATAATCGGTGAATATGGCTGTCCTAAGAAGAATAAAGAGGAAGAATCAGTAAGAAGATTTATTTCATCTGTATGCAAAGCGGCTTATACAAGAGATATGTGTCCTGTTTTGTGGGATATTACAGATTCACACTATGACAGAACAAGCTGTAAAATGAGTGACTCAGAACTCCTAAAAATGATGATGGATGTAAAGCCCGAGGAGGTTACTACAACTACAACAACTGCCGTAACTACTACAATTCCCACAACTACAACATCTATAGTTACCACAACAATTACCACAACTGCACCTACAAATCCAACAAAGCCTGCAACACTTCCCGGAGATGCTAATTGTGACGGAGTAGTGACAATTGCAGATGCAGCAGCAATATACCAGAATCTTTGCAACGAAGACAAGTACAAGCTTTCAGAGCAGGGAGCTGCTAATGCCGATGTTGACGGCAATGCAGGAATTACTGTATCTGACGCCATTGTAATTTTGCAGTTTGAAGCTGGAATGATTACAGAATTTTCAATTAAATAATGATAAACGGCTGTGCATTTGAATGTACAGCCGTTTGGTTTATTTTAAATTTTGGAGAAATTTTTTAAAATTGTCTGCCATTTCCTGCGGAATTATCGAGTGCATATTGTGACCTTTATCTGAAACGATATACTCGGCACCGATTTCCTCAGCATATTTTATAGCATATTCTTTCCATGAACCGTTTTTCATAGGTGTTTTGAAATCAGTTATGTAAAAAAATGCAGGAACTTTAAGTTTTCCTGTTGCACCTGCCTTTTCACCATTGGAAACAAGGTGCATATTCTCCTCAAACATCTCTTTATTAGTAATATTTTTATAGAACAAATCAGCATAGAGCTTTTTTTCCTCATCATTGAGGTTATCAGAGGACATCATACCCGTAGCATCTACGGAAAATTTCTTTACAAGCTTAGCAAAAAGTCCACGTTTCTGAATTTTCGCATAAAGCTTTTTAGTCTTTTCATTAAAAGCACGGCGTTTTTCCTCAGGCATAGCCTTGCCCATTTCAACAGCTGTTTCGGGAAGTCCCATATCAATACTAAGGACTGCTTTAACTTCATCGGGATTAGTATTTGCCCAGTAAATAGCCTCAAATCCCGAATAGGAATGTGCAGCAAGCACATATGGAGGATTAATTCCTGCAAGACGTAATGCTTCACGGCTTTCACTTACCATGTTTTCAACAGTACGCTCTGTATCGGTGCTTTTACTCATACCGTAACCTGATTTTTCAACGACAGCAATTATGTACGTGTCGGACAGTTTGCGATATAGTGGACGATATTCAAGAACAGGGGATGTGACACCTGCACCTGACAAAAATATAATTGTCAAATCTCCGCTGCCCTCGGTGTATACGTTGATTTTTCCCTTACCTACGGGATATTTTTCACCATAATTCACAGCCATAGTTTACCTCCTATAAAAAAAGCCCTGTAAACAGGGCTTAAAGAATATGGCGCAGCGGGTGGGATTCGAACCCACGTCCCTCAAGGGGCATCATGATTTCGAGTCATGTCCGTTATGACCACTTCGATACCGCTGCGTAAATAACATTAATATTATACCACAAAATAATTAAAAAAGCAATAGTTTGAGAAAAAATAATTGATATAACAATTAAAATGATGCCCTTAATATAGAATGGTGCAGTTTATTTTGCTTCGCTGACAATTTTCTTACGGTAGAGCAATGCAGCCTGTTCGGTTTTATTTTCGCCGAACTCATAATAAACCCTGTTTGCAAGAGCATCGGGGAGATACTGCTGTTTAACGTAATGGTTGGGGTAATCGTGGGGATAAAGGTAATGCTGCCCTACAATTTTTGCACCCTTGCCGTCAAAGTGCTTATTCTGCAAATGGCGAGGAAATTCGAGAGCGTCACAGCTTCTTACATCAGCAAGTGCGGCATCAATTGCCGATTTTGCGCTGTTTGATTTTGGAGCAGTTGCAAGGAGAATAATCGCTTCTGCAAGGGGAATTCGTGCTTCGGGGAGTCCAAGCTGCAAGGCTGAATCCACACAAGCTTTAGTTACAACAATTGCCTGTGGATAGGCAAGACCAACGTCCTCGGCAGCTATAACGAGAAGTCGGCGGCAGAGGGAAATAATGTCACCTGCCTCAATAAGCCGTGCGGCATAGTGGAGGGCAGCATTTTCATCAGAGCCACGGATTGACTTCTGCAAGGCGGAAAGAATGTCATAATGCTGGTCACCGTCACGGTCATATCGCATATTGCTCCGCTGAACGAGAACGGATAGGGAGTCCTCGGTAACAGTAACCGCACCCTCAGAAGCATCACCGCAGAGAACGCATAGTTCTACTGTATTCATTGCCTTGCGTACATCACCGCCGCAACCGAATGCAATTAATCGGCAGATTTCATCGGTTACATTTACGGTTATTCCCATTTCTTCGCCTATTATGCGAAATCCACGCTTTATGGCAGGAATAAGCTGTTCAGCAGTAACAGGCTTGAATTCAAAAACTGTACTTCGGCTGATAACCGCATTGTACACGGAGAAATATGGGTTCTCGGTAGTAGACGCAATCAGCGTAATATCGCCGTTTTCGATGTATTCGAGGAGGCTTTGCTGCTGCTTTTTGTTGAGATACTGAATCTCATCAAGGTAAAGGAGAATACCGTTTTCGCTGCCGAATGTGCCAATATCGGCAACAACATCTTTAATATCGGAAATTGACGCATTTGTGCCGTTGAGCTTATAGAGGGACATACCGCAGTTTTCGGCTATAATTCGGGCAACCGTAGTTTTTCCAACTCCCGATGGTCCATAGAAAATCATATTGGGAACAGTTCCGCTGTCAATGATTTTTCGCAGGGGCTTACCCTCAGCGAGAATATGCTCCTGCCCAACCACATCGGCAAGAGTTTTAGGGCGGATTTTATCGGCTAATGGTGCGTACATATTCAACACTCCTTAATACATTATTGCTTTTTCCCACTCATCTTCAAAATCGTACAAAATCAGGTCAACTATGTTGTCGTATACGTGTACTATCTCGTCATATTCATGAGTTGTATATATTTTATTATTACTTCCGAACCATATTCTTGCAGGGTAATAATATCCTATTTCGCCAACGATTACAACATATTCACCTGTAATTTGCTCTACTGCTTTTTTCTGATTATCTGCGAAAGAATACATATAATCATACACAAATTCATCAGGAACATTCCTGAATGGAAAAAGGCTGAATTCATACCATACGCCTTTTCTGAAATGCCATTCCTCAGAAATGCCATAAAATTCCTGCATAAACGCTTTTGCACCGTCAGTCAGCTGAACATTTTGTGATTGATAGTATTTTTCAATAAATGAAATATCAATTTTTCTGCCCTCATACCAACCGGCAGCCTTTAAACATTGGAGAATTTTATCTCTTTTGCTGCCCATTAGCAAGGCAATTTTCCTGGGATTTTTCGGAGGTGTAACTTTCCAGTAGTATCTTCGGTTTGATTCGGGGAAATCCTCCATAACGCCGTGTTCTGGGTCATAGAATGTACCGTCACAGTACAGCGACCAATGCCAGCATCGGGGAGTTTCAAGGCTCAGCATACACAGGGGCGGCAGTTCGTGCTTACATTTTACAGGCACACGGGCATCTGAAACAGTAAAGCCGAAATTCCGCAGAGTATCTTTCATTTCACGGAGATTAGTTTCCCTGTCATTGCCTATAATTTGGCATATTGCCTCAGCTGATGTACCAATCAGCATAGCAAGTACCGCCTGACCGCACTGCAAATCAGTCGGCTCATGGATATAGTTTATTTTCATTGGTTTCTCCTGTTACTTGACAGCGGTATTCATTTTAAAGTAATCGATAAGGAAAATACCGTAATCCTCGTCGATATTGAGAGAAATGACGTTTTCATCGTCAAATTCATCAATAGAAAAATGGTTGCTGTTCACAATTCGGGTGAGTCTTTCAAAGAAAGAATTCAAATCCTCAGCGATTACTATTTTATTGGATTCATCTGTGCCAAATGTGATTATCTGCCCAGATTTTCCATTGACATCGGGGTCTAAGTCGATACCAATGTGATTTCCGCTGCCGTCACCGCAAATGGGAATCCACTTAGGATTTGCATACATCTTTTTTATGTAATTTTCAGGAGTTGAAGTGCCTTTATAGCCATTCATAAAATCAGGATTTGAAGAAATATCTTTCCAAGTTTTCCATTCAGAATACATTTCGTCAATGCTGTAAAAATGAAATCCCATAATAATTCCGCAGATTAAATTTTCATCATCGCCGTTATTTTCCTTGTATAATTCAATAAGCTGTTGAGGGAGAAGAACTCTCATTTTACTTTCAATATTGCATATATCAGCTTCATCAGCACCACTATTCAGACCTCTGTAAAGCTCTGGAATTTTACTGTTTATTGCATTTTTAAAGTCAGTCCAGCTTTTCATAATTTTTCTCCTTTAATGTATACCACACATCAATCTCGGCTTTATCGGGAACTTCAAAAAGGCTCTGCACCTTGTTGAAAAGCCCCTCGTCAACGTAGAAATCACAGCCGCCATTTCCCTCGGAAATTCTCTTGTTGCGTTTTTCGATATTCTTATGCCAAATTTCATGGTCAATATCTATATAATGCCATTCAAAGTCAACTCCAGAATCTGCGAAAAATCGGGAAATATCCTGTCTGTTCTGCTTAGTCCAGAAACCCCAGTCAAGAATGACATTTGCTCCCGATTTTACAATTTCAGCCGCCTTTTTCCGCAGATATAAATTGACTTTTGCAGCAAAAACGTTGTAAAACTCACCCTGTTCATTTTCAATGAGGTCAAAGGTTGCCTCGTCTGTAGAGAGTATCACCGCATTATATTTTTCTTTCAGCTGTGCGGCATAATATGACTTTCCGCTGCATATTTTTCCGCAGATTAGTATTACTTTTTTCATATTATTTTTTCTTTCTCGGCTTTCTTTCGGGTAAATCGGGGTACATTTCGCACACCATTTTCTGTAATTTTTCCCTGTCATCGAGGATTGTAACGGGCAGCATGGGCTTAGCACCCTCATAAGGTGGTTCAGCAATGCTGTCGGGCATATATTTTCGGCTTGCATCTGTAATTTTCACCATAAAGCCGTTACCGTATATACCGCCGAAAATTCTTTCACGGTAATAGAATATATATCCGCCCATCATCGGTATATTGCGGATTTCCTCCAGTTCTGACAGCTGTTCCATAATGTATGCTGCAATTTCTTTAGGTGATGCCATTTCAATTCTCCTTTTATTTATCGCAATCCATAAATACTCGTGAGCCTGTCGCACCCATTTGTCCCTGATATTTTCCATTGTAGGGATTAATGGCAGGAGCGTCCATTTCCGCAAAAACAAGCTGTCCAACACGTCTGCCAGCCTTTAATTCAATGGCACATCTGTTTGCATTATACAGCTCCAAGGTGATTTCGCCCTTAAATCCTGGGTCAACCCAGCCTGCATTCTGAATAAATAATCCCATACGTCCGAGGGAACTTCTGCCCTCAACGAAAGCGGTGAGGTTATCGGGCAATTCAAAATATTCCATAGTTGTGGCAAGCACAAATTCTCCGGGCATTATAAGATAAGTATCTGTAGTTATGGTCTTGTAGTTTATCTGACTTTCGAGTGTGATAATATTTGACGGTGTATCATCAACAACGCTGAAAGTATTGCCAAGGCGTATATCCACGCTGGCAGGCTGAATTTGCTCCTTTGTCACAGGATTTATAACAAGGGATTTTTCATCGAGCATTTTTAAAATTGTTTTATCTGATAAAATCATTATTTCACGTCCTTTAAAGTCAATTCCGCCATAGCCACATAATGAAGCACATCAAACTGCGGCGGAGCTTCATTTTCAAGCATATTTCCGTGTTCATTTTCCCACAGCTGCAAATCATCGGGGGAGAGTGACGCACCTACACCACGGCAGGCTCTCATTCTGCCGTGCCAGCTTTCACGGGTAAACGGCAGCATTACATCATATTCCTCACGGTAGGTAACATCGAAAAACTCGAGATATTCATCGGGTACCCACATAGGCTTGCGAATTTCTCCTGAACTGTTCCAAGAGGGATTATATTTAAGAATAATATCCTCGCTTCGTGCGGCAATTTTGTCCTCATAAGGCAGCCAAGCCATATAAAGAATGAGAAATTTTCCGCCATTTTTCAGCACTTTGGCAAGCTTAGAAGCAAGTATCTTATGGTCGGGATACCAAATACATTGGCAGGCTGTAGCAATATCAAATGAATTTTCGGGGAAGTCGATTTCTTCCGCAGGGCAGGGGATAAAGTCAATTTTCATATTCTGCAATTGTGCAAGCTGAACTGCCTGTTCAATCTGATTAGGAGAAATATCCGTACCTGTCCACTCAGCACCGAAACGATACATATTTCGGGGGAGTACACCTGTACCTGTGCCTATATCAAGAACTTTCTGTCCTTTTACGCATAATCCACGGTCAGCGATTTTCTGATAGAATATTTCGGGGTAAATATCTCTGTATTTAGCGTAATCCTGCGAAGTTTTTCCCCAGTCGAAAGGCTTTCCGCCGTCAATATTGTTCAGTTTCTGCATATTTATCCTCCATTAAATTAACGCTCCTAAAATTTTCCCGTCCTCGCCACGAATAAGCAGATACGGCGGCATTGAAGGAGTACCGAATTTTATTCCATCTTCTGTTACGCCAGAGGGGGCATTTGGGTTTATATACCACACATCATACTCATCGTAATATTCAACAGTATATGGCGGTACATTTCTTTCATATTTCACAAGCTCGCCATCCATTTCTATATATTCTGATTCAATTTGTTCTACAAATTCATCTCCACGTTCTATTGCAAAAATTTCCCGAGCAATTTTTATAACATCTTCTTCACAAGTAATCTGACCGTAGAGAGAATCTGAATAGGGTTCTGCATTATGCATTAAATAGTAAGCATGGTTTTTATATGTAATATGTTGAGTGCCGTCAAAAATTTTTAAATCTTCCACAAGATAACCATACATTTCAATTGATATAAATTCAAGAATTTCTATTTCAGTATCTTCGGTAGTAGTTTCTGTAATTACAGCAGTTGTAGTTTCTTGTATTGTTATAGTTTCGGTTGGTTTTGTCTGAGATGTTGTAGTTTGCTGTGTTGTTGTAGTTTCAGTTGAAGTTATCTGAGATGTCGTAGTTTCGGTTGGTTTTGTCTGAGATGTTGTAGTTTGCTGTGTTGTTGTAGTTACAGTCGCTGTTGTTACAGTTGTTGTAACTGTTTCTGTGGGTGATTGAGTTTGTGCAGTTTCATCATAACTTTTACATCCTGTGGCAGCAAATAAAAATGTTGATAAAAGCAATGTTAAAAGTGTATATTTCATAATTTCTCCATAAAACACAGGGACGGACAGAAGTCCGCCCCTTAGGTCATTTTTACTTATAAAGTGGGAACTTTTCGCAGATAGCATTAACGCCTGCACGGATTTCGTCAGCCTTGTTCTCGAAATCTGTAGCACAGAGGAAGATGTACTCAGCAATCTTCTCCATTTCCTCAACGCCAAGACCACGAGTTGTAACAGCAGGAGTACCGATTCTGATACCGCTTGTTACGAATGGCTTTTCAGGGTCATTGTGGATAGCGTTCTTGTTAACTGTGATATAAACCTCATCAAGACGATGCTCAAGCTCCTTACCTGTGATGTTGAAAGGACGGAGGTCAACGAGCATAAGGTGGTTATCTGTACCGCCTGAAACGAGGTTGAAACCTCTCTTGAGGAGTCCGTCAGCAAGAGCCTTAGCGTTCTCAACGATTCTCTTCTGATAGTCCTTGAACTCAGGCTTAAGAGCCTCACCGAAACATACAGCCTTAGCAGCAATTGTGTGCATGAGAGGGCCGCCCTGTGTTCCAGGGAAAATAGCGGAGTTAATCTTCTTAGCGAGATATTCGTTGTTTGTGAGGATAAGACCGCCTCTTGGTCCACGGAGAGTCTTGTGAGTTGTAGTTGTTACGATGTCAGCGTAAGGAACAGGTGACTCGTGAACGCCAGCAGCAACAAGACCAGCAATGTGAGCCATATCAACCATAAGTAATGCACCAACAGAACGAGCGATTTCTGAAAGTTTCTTGAAGTCGATTGCTCTTGGATAAGCGGAAGCACCTGCAACGATAAGGCGTGGCTTGTGCTTAGCAGCGAGCTTGTAAACTGTATCATAGTTAATCATCTCTGTTTCATCGTCAAGACCGTATGAAACAAAGTTGAAGTACTTACCTGAAAGGTTAACGGGTGAACCGTGTGTAAGGTGTCCGCCGTCAGCAAGGCTCATACCGAGAACTGTATCGCCGGGCTGGAGAACAGCGAAATAAACAGCTGTGTTAGCCTGAGCACCAGAGTGGGGCTGTACGTTAGCATACTTTGCACCGAAAAGCTCGCAAGCTCTGTTGATAGCAATTTCCTCAACCTCGTCAACGCACTGACAGCCGCCGTAGTATCTCTTTCCGGGGTAACCCTCAGCATACTTGTTAGTGAGAACGCTTCCCATAGCAGCCATAACAGCAGGTGATACGATATTTTCGCTGGCAATAAGCTCAAGGTTACGACGCTGTCTTGCAAGCTCCTTATCCATAGCTGCACCAACAGCTTCATCGTACTGGGATACAAATCCGATAGAATCCATAAGATCGTTATACATTTTTATCTACTCCTTTTTAATAATAGCATAAAACGCTAATTTAATTATACACTATTTTGGAAATTAATGCAATAGTTTAGAGAAATATTTTCTTTGAATTAGGAAAAATAATTCTATTTTTATATTTCAATTAATTTTAATGTTTCTTTTTTATTAATATTAAGTGAAAGTAATAGCTATTTTAAGTCAAATTCTTTACCTAAAAGTTCAATAAGAAATTTAGCTGTTTCTTTGTCGAACTGAATCGATTGACTTAGTTTTTCAGGATTTTTTCTATTAATTCGCCCATAGGTATCAATTTGGGCATATTTTTTTCCATTTATTTCAAAAGCAGTATATGTGGCGTAAACTTTATCATGAACTATGTTACGTTGCTTGTCAATTTTCTCAATGTTTTCCCGATTAATCTGTGCCATTGTAATTACCTCCATATAGTAAATATCAATTTTGTTTTTTATTAAGAATCAGTTTTTTGTTTTTCCGATTTTGCAGAAACAGCAGAACAGATTGAGAAAATGATGTAGAATAAGACAGCGGCAGCTATTAAAATGATTGAACTTTTCATAAATGCCTGTGTGAAAGTTTCCATAGCCGTTGTATAAGCGGTGAAAATCTGTGCCTGCTTAATTGAAAAAGCAGCGAAATAGTTGCTTTTGAGGAGATACAGGCAGGGGATTAAGCCGAAAATTCCCGAACAGAGGAAAGCTGTACCGAGCCAGTAAAGAGCGTCCTTTGAGCGTTTAAAGTTGCAAACTAAAAGCAGAAGTGCAAGAAATGCAGATGCACCGAGGCAGATAATCGACAATGTGGGAAGTTTGGCGTAAATCGGCTTAACCTTTTTCAGTATGCCGTGATTTACAAGGGCATTCAGTTTGTATACATCGCAGTATTCCTCAATAACGTCGAAAGCCTCATTCTTTGATTTTGCAAGCTTTTGATAGTACGGGTCATTTTCGTCCTTTATCTCGTAATCTGTTTCGTCAGCGTAGTTTTCGTAATATTCTGTAATACTTTTTTCAAGGTCGGTATTTGCAGGAATACCCTCGTGCATTTTCTCATTTTCACCGTTGAGAACAGCAAATCCGTAATAGATTTTTTCGCTGATTGTCATTTTAAGGTATTCGTCGCTGATATTTTTCATATAGATTTCAGCAGGAATTCCCGTATCAGCATATTTTTCCGTGAAATACTTTTCAAGTTCTTTATTTACAACGGAACTTAAATTTTTCTGCTCTGTAAGCTTTATGAGATTATCGGCAGTTGCAAACTTTTTCGCAGTCAGACAACCCATTGACGCAAGTAAACTAAACACAAGAAGCAGAGTGACGATAAATGAACTGATATATGAACCTTTGCTTTTCATAATTATTCGCCCTCCTTTTCTGTGTAGAATTCTCTCTTTGTCAGCTTGCAGACAGCACCGATTCTGCTATCGGATGCACCGAGCAAATCTCTCTTACAGGTGTAAATTGTCAGCCTGTCATCTTCTGTGGGAGCGATATATTTCTTATTTTTGCTTGTGAACTGAATTAATTCCGATACCTCATAAGTGAATTTACCGTAATTTGTGTAGATAGTCACCTCGTCACCCTCTTTGAGTTTGTCCAGATCTGTAAAATAGGTGTCAACGTGGGCGGAAATTACGGAATTTCCCTCTGTTCCGAAAACAACGGAACTTGATGACTGACAGGCACCGACTTCCAGAAGTTCGGTAGTTGTTCCCCAGTAAATCGGGATATTCATACCAATGGCATCTGTATTCACAAGGGCATAGAGTTCGCCGAAAGTGGGGCGGTCAGGCTCACCTGTTTCGGAGGTTTTTCCTGTGTAATCGGTAATAATATCGTTTTCCTTTATGACAAGTCCTGAATCCTCATCAAGGGGATTTGATTTCAGGCTATCCATAAAAGCGATATTAATATAAGTTTTAAGCTTGTCCATTGGCTTAATAGCGGCTGCAACGGTAATTCCTGCACACACAAGAGAAACCATAAAGGGAGTTATAATGTAAAGAGCAGGATTTTTTCCTTTTTTCTGTGTTTTCTCTGCCATTTCAGACCTCTTTTCCGCCAAAGGATTTATTTACAATGTAAGCTGTTCCTGCAATACCCATAGCGGCAAGAGCAGCGGCAAGAGCAAGAATACCACGTCTGTCATAGCCTGTAGCGGCAACAGTATCGCTGGCGGCACTCTGTGCAACAAGCTTGCCGTCTTGATCCTTCATTGAAAGCACGAAATTTTCATTGGTAAGCTCATCGACGCTTAAAGTCAATCCCAGCTGACCTGTAATATCAGCCATACCGTCAATAATTTCAGCCTTATTGTCAATTGGAAGCTGTTTTATAAGGCTTTTGTAATCTTCTGGAGTCATATTGGTGAGAAAAGCCGATTTTTGGTCGGGAGTAAGTCCTGAAATATATGCTCTCTTTTCATCAAGGCTCATTGCGGCAAAATCCTTGGAACTGATGCGGTCAAAGGTTGAGCCGTCTGGGAGTGTGAGTGTAATTTTATCGCCCTTATTTGAGTTATTGTTATTCTGATTATTTCCCGATGAATTAGCGTTAGCCGTTGAAGTAGTTTCAGATGTATCGTTTTCGCTTGCGGCTGTAGTTGTAGAGCCATTTTCCTGCTGCTGCGGAGCAGTTGTAGCGGCAGGTGGCGGAGTAGACGGTGCATAGCCGTTATCTGCAAGAAGCTGGTTAATCATATCCTGATTCATACTTCTCAAAGTAGCCATATAGCTGTCGATAAGCTCAGGGGGATACATTGAGGGGTCCTCATAATATTTATTCCAGCCTGCCTGAATAAGGCTTTCGGGAAGTCCCATAGAACGTGCCAGAGCAGCAGCTTCTTCGGGAGTTGCGGCGTTTGCACATATAGGTGCAACAGAAAGGCTTAAAGCAATGGCTGTACCTGTAACTAAACCTAAAAATTTCCTTTTCATATTAATCTCCTTTTAATCGTGGGAAAAACTCTGACAGTTCACAAAGTGAACTATTTTAATTATATCCCTTTTCAGCTGTTCTGTCAAGGGTATGTAACAATTTTCCACGAAATAGCAAAACATAAATTTACAATCATAAAAATATGTTGATTATCCACTATTGCATTTTATTTTATATTCTGCTATAATTATAGTGAGTGTCAAATATAATTTGACATTCACTATTCTTAATATGGTGACAATAAAGATATGGGGGTATTACTATGAGCAATGTACATTATGAAAGGGAATTGAAAAGGCTTATTTTAAAGGAAAAACGATTTATTGCAAGCAGAAAAAATCATAAGGAATCTGTTGTAAATCGTTTTCTTGCGGATAAAGTTCCTGAAAAAATCAGCGAAACTATGAATACAGCATTTTCAAAGGCATTTTCCTTAATATTTGACAAAGGCACATCAATAATCGAAAAGACATATAAAAAAGATGAACTTGAAAAGGATTTTCAGGTTGATTTGTATTCCGCAAGAATACGTGGAACGGGCAAATCTCTGAAAAAGCTGTCAAACAAGGCTGATATTGCAGGTGGAGTAAATCTTGCGGTATCGGGAGTTTCGGGAATCGGAATGGGACTTCTTGGTATGGGATTACCCGATATTCCCGTATTTACAGCAATGATTTTACGCTGTATCTACGAAATTGCCATCAGATACGGCTTTAGTTATGAAACGGAGGAGGAGAAATATTTTATTCTGCTTCTCATTGAGGGAGCTGTTTCCTATGGAAAACATCTTGAGGAAATAAACAAGAAGATTGACGATTATATAGATAACCCGATGCTTCCTGTAGGCTATAGACGTTCACAACAGATTGTCAATACAAGCCGTGTTCTTTCAACGGAACTGCTTTATATGAAATTCTTGCAGGGAGTTCCGATTGTAGGAGCAGTTGGCGGTGCATATGATGTTATTTATATGAACAACATTTCAAAATATTCGAGAATGAAGTACAAAAAGCGTTTTTTGCTCAATTATTCAAAGGAAATTACAATAACTGACATTAAGAACATATGACATCTTTGTTATTTCTTTGTATGAAACAGGTAATATATATAATTTATTAAAAAAGACTTGAAATATTTTTTCAAAAAGGTTATAATAGTAAAGGATAATTTGAAATTAAATTTGTTTTTAAAGTTAATTAAAAGGAGAGAGCTTATGGATAAGAAAAGAACTGTTCAGCGAAAAAAGGTCAGAAAAAAAGGCGGACCGAAGCTTAAATTTAAATTAGGTACAATTTTTACCATATTTCTTCTTTCGTTTTTACTTTGTTTTATTATTTATATGATAAATGTAAATACAGATGATACATTTCTTGACAAAGAATTCGGAACATCTCTTTTAACCTCTGATACTGAAAATGACGATACAGCGGAGGAAAGCAAGGTTGATACTGTGTCGGAAGCTGAGAATACAGCTTTTTCAAATCCTGTTCCCCAGTCACTTCAGATTGGCGATGAATATTTCACAGGATGCACCCTTATAACAGACGGTACTCTTGCAGGAATGGGCGGCTTTGGATTTGCCAAAGAAGCAATCTACGGCGGAACTGAATATAATCTTGCAGCTGTTACAACTGTAAAGCAGAACAGCACATTTGGCAATCTTTCTCCTTATGAGATTATCAAGCAGAAAAAGCCGTCAGCGTTGTATCTTATGTTTGGTGCAGAAATCGAAACAACTGAGGTTGATGCAGTTATTTCAGAATATTCAAAGCTTATTAACAGCTTGAAATCAACTGTTCCTGATACAAAAATATATGTTATGGAGTTTCCGCCTGTAATTTATGATACAGATGAACTTTCAAATGAAAAGATAAACGACTTTAACAGCAAATTGATTAATATGTGCAATGATGCAGAGATTTACTGTATTGATACAAATACAGCACTTAAATCAGAATCAAGCAAGCTGGACGAGAAATACTGGTCTTACGAAACCCTTTCTCTTTCAGAGGCGGGATATAATAAAATTGTTGAGTATATACTCACTCACGTTGTGCAGTAATTATTGCAGCTATTACTATATGTTGTGACGAACACAATATATTGTGTTTCTGTCACAGCGTTGACACAAATATTGCAAATGTCGTAATATCGGCGAAAATGTCGGATTGCGGTAAAAGTGTAGTGCGGATTGTATAAAAACCAGAGAGGATTAAACATTCTCTATTGTGTAATTGTACAATTGACAAAAAGAAAATTTTGCATTATACTAATATATAACGACAATAAATAGAAGTAGATATTAACAAGGGAGATACAATATATTGTGTTGGAGGTAAGTTGAAATGATTATTCATATTATTAAGAGGGACAGACGAAAAGTTCCCTTTAATGTGGAGAAGATAGCTAACGCTATTTTCAAGGCAGCCCAGTCCTGCGGCGGTACAGATATGTCAACAGCTATGGAAGTTGCCGCAGAGGTATGCAGTCTTTATGAAAAAACAAACGGCAGTAAAATCCCTACCGTTGAAGAAATACAGGACCTTGTAGAAAAGGTTCTCATTGAAAAAGGTCACGCTAAAACCGCCAAGGCATATATTCTTTATCGTTATGAGAGAACACGTTCAAGAGAGATGAAAACAAATCTTATGTGCGTTCTCAATGAATTGACATTCAGCGATGCAAAGGATAGCGATATCAAGCGTGAAAATGCCAATATCGACGGCGATACAGCAATGGGTACAATGCTGAAATACGGCTCTGTATCCGCTAAGGAATACTATGGAATGTACGTTCTCGACCCGAAACATTCCAAGGCACACCGCAACGGCGATATTCACATTCACGACCTTGATTTTTATACTCTTACAACTACCTGTACACAGATTGACCTGATAAAGCTTTTCAATAACGGATTTTCAACTGGTCACGGATTTTTAAGACGACCTAATGATATTTCAAGCTATTCTGCCCTTGCTTGTATTGCAATTCAGTCAAACCAGAATGACCAGCACGGCGGACAGAGCGTTCCTACATTTGATTACGCAATGGCAGACGGCGTAAAAAAGACTTATGCCGCAAAGTATATTCAGAATGTTGGCAGAGCATTGGAGCTTATCGGCGGAATTGAAAACGGAATTGAAGTTTCCAAGGAAATCAAGGCTGAAATGCTTGAAAAATACAATCTCATTCCTAATCTTGCTGATGACAACGGCTATCGTGAAAAGGAAATTGAACTTCTTGTAAAGTATACGGACAAGGATACAGCAGAGAAAATTCAGGAATTTTCAAAGAGAAATGCCGAAAAAGAAACAGACAGAGCAACTTATCAGGCTATGGAGGCGCTTATTCACAACCTCAACACCATGAACAGCCGTGCAGGTGCTCAGACTCCTTTCAGCTCAATCAACTACGGAACTGATACTTCCCCAGAGGGAAGAATGGTTATAAAGAATGTTCTCCTTGCACAGGAGGCAGGACTTGGAAACGGTGAAACACCGATTTTCCCAATACATATTTTCAAAATCAAGGACGGTATCAACTACAATCCTACCGACCCCAACTATGACTTATTCAAGCTTGCTTGCAGAGTTTCCGCAAAGCGTCTTTTCCCGAATTTCTCATTTATCGACGCTCCTTTCAATCTCCAGTATTATAAGGAGGGCAATCCCGATACTGAAATAGCTTATATGGGATGCCGTACACGAGTTATCGGCAATAACTACGACAAGGAAAAGGAAATTGTAACAGGCAGAGGAAACCTCAGCTTTACTTCAATTAACCTCCCTCGTCTTGCTATCAAGGCAAATCATAATGTTGGTCTTTTCTTTGATATGCTTGAAGATATGATGGATTTGGCAATTGAACAGCTTGTTCATCGTTATCAGATTCAGGCTCAGAAACGTGTGAGAAACTATCCATTCCTTATGGGACAGGGTATCTGGATTGACTCCGATAAGCTTTCTCCCGATGATACAGTAGGCGAAATCCTCAAACACGGTACACTTTCTGTAGGATTTATCGGACTTGCTGAAACTCTTAAAGCACTTATCGGCAGCCACCACGGCGAATCCGAAGATGCAAGAGAACTTGGACTTGAAATTATTACAGCTATGCGTAACCGTCTTGACGAGGAAGCAAAGAGAACAGGTCTTAACTTCTCACTTCTTGCAACTCCTGCTGAGGGACTTTCGGGACGTTTTGTACGTATGGATGCTAAGAAGTACGGTATAATCGAGGGCGTAACTGACCGTGATTATTACACCAATTCTTTCCATGTTCCGGTACATTTCCCAATCAGCGCATACGAGAAAATCAAGATTGAGGCTCCATATCACGAGCTTACAAATGCAGGTCATATCAGTTATATCGAGCTTGACGGCGATCCCCTTGAAAATCTTGCTGCATTTGAGAAAATAGTACGCTGTATGAAAGAATCAGGTATCGGCTACGGTGCAATCAACCACCCTGTTGACCGTGACCCATGCTGCGGTTATACAGGAATTATCGGCGATGTTTGCCCATGCTGCGGCAGAACAGAGCATAACGGTGCAGCTGCATTCGACAGAATAAGACGTATCACAGGCTATCTTGTAGGTACTCTTGACCGTTTCAATAACGGTAAACGTGCAGAGGAACACGACAGAATAAAACATTCAGTTTAATAAAATGCCCTGTGATGTATTTCACAGGGCATTTATAGGAGTTAATATATGAAAATCAGAATTGCAGGTACTGTCAATGACTCAATCGTTGATGGTGTGGGTATCAGATTTACAATTTTTACACAGGGATGCCCTCACCATTGTGAGGGTTGCCACAATCCCGAAACTCACGATTTCAACGGGGGATATGATGTGGATTCAGCTGAACTTCTTGAAAAAATCAAGGGTAACCCTTTACTTGATGGGGTGACATTCAGCGGAGGAGAGCCGTTTATGCAGGCTAATGCCCTTGCTGATTTAGCCGTGGAAATTAAAAAACTGGGGCTCAACATCATAACCTACACAGGCTTTACATTTGAGGAACTTTTTGAAAACAGGGATAAGAACGGCTGGGGCAGACTTCTTGAAATGTCAGATTATCTCATTGACGGAAAGTTTGAAATTGACAAAAAGGATTGGGAAATAAAATTCCGTGGCAGCAGTAATCAGCGGTATCTCGACTGTGCAGCAAGTCTTGCACAGGGCAGGGCAGTTGAAATTGAACCATAACCGCCAGAAATTAACGCTTGCAATTTCCGAAAAAATAGTGTATAATAGAAATATCAAATGGCACATCAATATTGCCGAGAAGGAGTAAATTATGTCTGAAATGAACGAGTACACACCCGAATTATTTGAGCTTATCGACGCTGAGGGCAACAAGAAAAATTTTGAGTTAATTGATGCCGCTGAGCTTAACGGTGAGCAGTATTTTGCTATGGTTCCTGCGATTGAGGATGAGGATTTCCTTAATAGCGACTGCGACCTCGTAATTCTCAAGTCGATTTTTGAGGACGGCGAAGAAATCCTTGCTTCAATTGACGATGATGAGGAATTTATGCAGGTTTCCGAGTTCTTCCTCCAGAGAATGGAAGAAGCTATGGAATACGTAGATGACGAGGAATTTGAAGAAGTATAATTTTTGTATAACGCTACATAAAAATGGACGTTCATTGCGAACGTCCATTTTTTCAGTTAAATTATGGTGACACGGTCGATGAGAATACGGAGAGAATCAGCATCACCGCCGTTTGCACCATAAAGCTTGAAATAATACTCACTGTTTTCTGTGTCACCCATCATTGCATAAGCAAGAGATGCAGCACTCATAGCAGGTGTAAGACGAGGAAAAAGCTTGTGTGCTTTAAGAGCAGCTTCCAAGGCTTTTTGTGCATCACCGACCTGAATATAATAGGTAGCAAGATTACAATATGCATAAGGATTTTGGGGATTATACGCAAGAGCGTTACGCAAAGCATCACCTGCTTCTCGTGCCTTGCCCATATCCATATAAAGTAATCCGAGATTAGACCATGCACGTGAATAAGTGGGATTTTTTTGTAAAAGTACTTCGTAAGTTTCAGCTGCTGAGTTGAACATTTTCATTTCCCTGTATGATAAAGCCTTGAACAGCAGAACAACTGTTATATCTTCTATGCTTTCGCAGGAAACTTCGAGCTTTTCAAGTATAACGATAGCCTGCTGATTCTTGTTAGTGTAAAAATAATGAATTGCTTTCAACAAGGTTTTATAATTTTTTGGACTATTAGTAAAAGTCCCTGAAATGATATCTTTATATTTATCCTCGTAAAAAGAATAGTCTGTGCCAAACATAATACTTACCCCTTTAATTCAGCATTAACAGCGTCAAATTCAGCAATCATATCATCAGTAGGCTTTGCAGTACAAAGTGAAACGATTACATTAACGACAATAGCTAAAACAAAAGCAGGGAGCAGCTCATAAATAGCGAAAACACCGCCAAGATTAGAAATTACAAATTTCCAGAGGAAAACCATAACTCCGCCGGTGATAAGACCTGCAATTGCACCGTATTTGTTGGAACGCTTCCAGAAAAGAGCAAGAATCATTACAGGAGCAAATGAAGCACCAAATCCCGCCCATGCAAATGAAACGATACGGAATACGGAGCTGTCAGGATTCCAAGCGATAAATACGGAAAGAACAGCAATTACGATAAGAACAAGTCTTGCGGAAATCATAGACTGTTTCTGATTAAGGTTGATTTTGAACATACCCTTGAGCAGATTTTCAGACATACTTGAAGATGCAGCAAGGAGCTGTGAGTCAGAAGTAGACATTGTAGAAGCAAGAATACCTGCGAAAATAAGACCACCGAGAATAGCGAGAATAAATCCGTTTTCGCTCATATATGTAGCCATTTTCATAATAATTGTTTCTGACTGTGTGCCTCCGAGCTTTTCTATTGTGCCGTTTGCTGAAAGTGAATTACCGATAATACCAATGAAAATTGCCACAGCCATTGAAATTACAACCCATACAGAGGCAATTCTTCTTGATGTCTTAACCTTATTTTTATCTTCAATAGCCATAAAACGGAGAAGAATATGTGGCATACCGAAGTAGCCAAGTCCCCAAGCAAGAAGTGATGCAATTGAAAGTGCGGAATATGGTGATGAACCGCCTGTTTCAGGATCATGAAGTGCTGTGAATGAGAGATAATCAGTAAGTCCCTTAGCATTATTCATAACAGTATCCACACCGCCTGCTGCATCAATACCGAAGATAACAAGAATAATGAGAGCGAGAGTCATAACGATACTCTGAATAAGGTCAGTTGTGGATGCCGCAAGAAATCCGCCAACTGATGTGTAAGCGATAATAATAACAGCGCTTATAATCATTGCAAGGTGATAGTCGATGCCGAAAAGTGTGGAGAAAAGCTTACCGCAGGCAGAAAATCCCGATGCTGTGTAGGGAATGAAGAAAATGAGGATAATTGCAGCAGAAATACCCATAAGAATTTTTTTGCTGTCACGGTAGCGGTTTGAGAAGAAATCGGGAATTGTGATTGAGTTGTTGCACTTCTGTGTATAGACACGAAGTCTTTTTGCAACGATAAGCCAGTTGATGTAAGTACCTATTGCAAGACCGATAGCAGTCCAGCCTGCCTCAGCACAGCCTGTAAGGTAGGCAACTCCGGGAAGTCCCATAAGAAGCCAGCTGCTCATATCGGAAGCCTCAGCACTCATAGCTGTGACAATAGGTCCAAGCTTTCTGCCTCCGAGATAGAAATCGCTGACATCTTCGTTCTTTTTGGAACAAACAAGTCCGATTACCACCATCATCAGCATATAGACGACAATGGTGACAAACATAATTATCAGGTTTTTTTCCATAAGTTGTGTGTATGGATTTAAATGTTAACTTAAATCCATACCCTCCTTTCATAAAAATTTTTGAGCCATACAAGGGATATGGCTCAATTTCGGAAATACCTGTTAATAATTATATCACAATTTCGTCACAAAAGCAATTGCCACTATGCACAAAGTACCAAATGTAAATTTATGAGATATTACAGAGAAGAAAGTCAATTTACAGAATTATCGTACATATCACGAAGTTTAGCGATAGCTTTTTTCTCAATCCGTGAAACATAAGAACGGGAAATATTCAGTTTTTTTGCCGTTTCATATTGGGTATGGGGAGTTTCAGAATATAGTCCGTAACGATATACTATAATTTCAAGTTCACGCTTATCAAGACATTTTCCGAGGAAATCATACAGCTGCTTTGAATGAATTTTCAAATCCACCTGCTCGTGAATATCAACTCCGTCATCAATGAGGTCAATGAGGGTCATAGCATTTCCGTCCTTATCAGTTTCCACAGGCTCACCGAGATAAATATCACCTGAGGATTTTTTTGCAGCACGGAAATTCATAAGGATTTCATTTTCAATACATCTGCTTGCATATGTAGCAAATTTTGCACCCTTGCTGTAATCAAAGGAAGAAACCGCCTTGATAAGCCCAATTGTGCCAATGGAAATTAATTCATCCTGCTCCTGTGGGGATTGAGTGTATTTTTTTACAATGTGTGCCACAAGCCGCAGATTATGCTCGATCAGCTTATTTCTTGCGGATTTATTGCCCTCTGACATTTCCTTGAAGCAATTGAGTTCTTCATCTGCCGAAAGAGGCTTAGGGAAAATATTGGTATTTTCAACGTGGAGAACAAAAAACAAGAGATTTTTCAGCAATTCAAAAAACATAACAGACACCGCCTTAAAAATATTGACGGTAAAATATATGCAGAAAATCGACGGAAAATGACAAAAACCGCACAAATACTGAATATGTACTTGTGCGGTTATAAGATGTATTAGATTAATCCTGCGTCTATTCTTTGAATATGAAGTGCATCTGATGCTGTAATGCCATTATTTCCGTCAACGTCGGCATTGAGAATTCCTTTTGTGGAAAGTGGATATTTATCAACATTTGCCAATGACTGGAAAATCGCAGCGGCATCTGCAATTGAAACAACGCCGTCACAATTTGCATCACCTGCAAGAACGGTTGTGTTATCATCGGCAATGGTAATATTAAAAGCGGAAATAGTTTTTTCAACTCCCGATTGTGCTGTGATTTTTACGGAATATTCTCCGCTTTGGGCAGCTTTTATTTTTTCAAGAGTAATTGTATTTGTAGTGAAATCGGGAAGCAATTCGCCGTTTCTGTACCATTGATATTTTGTATCGCCCTTTGTTTCTGCAACAACGGTATAGCTGTAATTCTCACCCGATTTGAGTCTTATATCGGTAAACTGAGAAATCACGAAGAAATCAGAGCCTACAGTTGCAGTTTTTGCTTTTACATCGCTTTTTACTACCCAATCATTGGCACTATCCTGCATTGAAATTCTCACATCGGTAATTTCAGAGCCTGCCTTTATTCCCATAACTTCAAAGGGGAATTTAAATTCAACCATATCATCGCTCCATACGCAGCGGCTTCCGTCATAGCTGTCGTGATTGAAGTAAATGAAACCGTTGCTTACATAATAAATCCAGTAAAACTCGTCATTATTTCTCAACTGGAAGTTATAAACAGGGGCAGTTGCGTTCTGCTTTGCGGTACTCATAACATAAAAGTGATTATCATCAGCCTTTGCGTAAAGCTTAACACCTTCTTCATTTTCAGCAATGAGCATATCCTCCGTCCATTCGTCGGGGGAGGAAATTACACCGTCAATTACAGTTCGTCCGTTAAGGGAATAAAACTGCACAGGGGAATTATTTTCGCTGCCGTTTACAGTAATAGAATTATCAGTACCCTTTTCTGCTGATTCAGTAACGGTAATTGTTCCGAGATAGTTGGCGGCAATTGAGGAATCCCACACATCTTTATTTGCAAAACGGATGCTTCTGCCGTTCATATTTGTAAGTGAAAGGGGAGTAGCCATATTGAGTTTGAGCATAACATTCCAATCGCCCACAGGGAGATTATCGGGCAGCTTAATATTCAGCGTATTTTCCGTAGTTTCGCAGGAATTCCATTTACGGCAATCCGTATCAGCCTCCGCATAGGCAAAAACTCCGTCCTTTTCAAGAACCACATATGACTGCACCTGCGGAATAACATTTGCAAATCCGGTATTTTCAATGGAGAAATTTACGGTAACAATTCCGCCCTGCTGAGTTTTCGGAGTAAGCTTTGAATCACGGATTACAAAGCGGTAGCCGATATGGTCACGGATAAATTGAAAAACATTCTGACCATAGTATGCGGAATTGTCCACACCCTCAATGGTGTATTCCTCGCTGAACGTAAAATCCTTATAGAACGGGAAAATATTGCAGTTGATATAGCTTAAATGGGTTTTATACATTTCAGGAATTGCATTTTCGGGGAGGTATGTGTCAAAGGATTGAGCAAAATCGTGAGCTCCCGAAAATTCGCCGCCGTAGTATGAGGTCAGCGTCTGATGATTAATCCAGTCAGTTTCAATTTCACGGTTTGAGAACGTGCCGAGGTCGTTGACACTTCCCATATATCCGTCATTGAAAAGACCGACTCTGTCTTTATTTTCCTGAATTGTGGTGGAATATTCGCTTTCTGTTATACTATCAATCAGCTCAAAATTATTCAATTCTTTTCGCTCAATGCCTATCCATTCAGCAAAAATATCGGGAGTTCTGACAGTCACTGGAATAGGTGCAGGAACAGCTTGCAGCATAGCTTCAAGGACTTTAGCTTTATAGTCAACGGTAACATATTTTCCACCGTGCATTTCGCCCCATTTTCCTACAAGGCCAGCCTCAACGTAAGCGATAATATCCTTATATTTTTCAAGGAGTCCGCTTTCTTTAATCTGGTCAATGTGGTGGAGTACCTGCTCAAAAGTTGCAGGTTCGGGATTATCTTTTCCTAAATCGTCATAGCGGAAACGCATAGCAATCATACAGCCGTTTTTGCGGCAATTTTCAAAAGTCTGGTCCCACGCATTAAAAAAGGTTTCGTCAAGGTCGTAGTCAATTCCCTCGGTATATGTTCCGTCATCGTGGTATGTACCGTTTACACCGCAGGAGAATTCGCCAATATCAATAAAAAACAGCACAAGTTTTGCGTCAGGGTTATACACGGGAGTGCTGCCGGGTTTGCAGTTAGGCCATACAGTAGAGGTATAACCTGCGGCAGGATTGGAAATAGTTTCAACTATTTCGGTATAGTCAATACCGCTGTCAACAAGAGCAGATTCCTCGGCATTAATGGGAAAAATCGTTATTGAAGTTAGTACAGCGGCAGAAGTCAGAATAGAAATGATTTTTTTAAATTTCCTTATCATAATAATCACCATAAAAAATGCCGCATAAGCCGTTAGGGTTTATGCGGCGAAATTTACTTTTTTCGTTTGTGTGCAAGCTTATAAACGTACATCTGTTCATCGGCTCTGTTAATTAAGTCATCAATATTCAAATCAGTATCAACTGTTGCATATGAGCAGCCGATACTTGCTCGGACGTTATATGGTTTACCCGAATTTCTGTTGTATTCAACAAGTGCATCGAGGAAACGCACTTTGAATTCCTCAAAAACCTGTTCAGGGTCGTTACTGTAAGTGAATATTGCAGCACAGAATTCATCACCGCCAAAGCGTGCACAAAGCTTGCTGTGGAGAGAGCTGCTGACAAGAGCATTTGCAATTGTAATAATTGCGGAATCACCCTCAGCATGACCGAAAGTGTCGTTTATATGCTTCAATCTGTCCATATCCGCAGATATAATCAGCAGAGTTGAACCTACATAATTATTATCTATAAACGCCTCATTCATTTTTTCATAGAATCCTCGGCGGTTGAACAGACCTGTCATATAGTCACGCTGTGAAAGTTTCTGGAGTTCCTCATTCATACTTCTGATTTGTACACGGCTATGGAAATTTCCAAGAGTGGAAGTAATAGCAGTCATCATAGTATTTATTTTTTCATACTCATCAATGTCTATTTCAGGCTGGAAAACACAGTAACCCATAACCATATCTATATAATGTGAACAGCATATAATGATTGGATTGTCATTTTCCATAAGAAGGTCAAATCGTGGAAGAAGTCTTGAGGTAGGTATTCTGCACCGTTCATACTCGTGATTTTTGTAGCAATGATACATTACATCAACATTATCGCTGTAGCAATTTTCATCTTTATAAAGGCTACCAAAATGAGGAGGTTCAAAAACGCTGTCATTAAGCAGAAAGATGCACGTTTCAAATTTAAATCTTCTCACAAGAAAACGTGGCAGGAAATTAATATCAGTAAGATTCAGCATAGACGTTTGTGTATGGCAAATCATTTTTTGTCTTTCATCGGATTTTCGCACGCTTGTAAGTAAGGCTCTGATTGAAGATTGAACATTTTTATAATTTATAGGCTGACAGCCGCAGGATTGCGAATAATCAATGCTGAAATCAATACAATAAGATTTTTCAACAGGGATATTATTGCTTATTTTTTCGAGGGTATCAATAAGCAAAGTACTCATTTTTTCAAAATCCTGTCTGCAAGTAGTGATGCGAGGGGGAAGATATTCAACCTGCTTTATACCGTCAAATCCTGTAACAATGCAATCCTTTGGAATTTCAACGCCCATATTCTGCAAATGGTCGCTGACTGTAATTGCCATAAGGTCATTTGCACATATGATTGCATCGGGAACTTCACGTTTTTCCTCTATAAACCACCTATTCAGAACTTCAATAGTAGGCTGTTCCCAGAAACAGCCGTAACCGATATTATCGGGAATAAACGGCAGATTATTGAGTTCCAAGGCACGGCGAAAAGCCTCTACACGTTCCTGTGAATATACATTATCTAAAAAGCCTGCCATAAATAAAATATTTTTTGCATTATGGTCTTCAATAACGTGGCGGCAAAGTTTTTCAAACACATTTGAATTATTAAAAGTAAAAGTAATACAGCCCTCCATATCCTTATCCATAGAGATTACAGGGATATTTCGCTTTATGCAATTCACACGGATTTCTTCAACTATTTCAGGGTCATAAATAATATTGGGAAAAATAATAACTGCTGACAAAATATCATAGGGGATAAGTCTGAAAACAGCAGAAGCGCCCTCGTTAGTTTCAGGACTTTGCTCATATAAATCAGCACAGGAATTGAAAACAAGCAGTCGGTAACCGTTTTTTACAGCGTGCTTATTCAATTCTGCAACAAAATTAAATCTGTCTTCTTCATGAAGTGTCGAGAAGCAGACACCGATAAGTTTTACTGGCTGCATAGTTTACGCTCCTTTCTACTATGAATTCTAATCCAAATTTATCACATATATTATAACATATTTAATACCATTTGTAAAGGGGTAAATTGTAAATATTTGTTCAAATATTGCTGTTTTTTGTGAAATTTTCGTGAAATTATATTGATTTCAACTATTTTGTGTGATATAATAATAAAAGAATACTGACAGTTTAGTTTTTTCAGTTCATCACGGTATTTAATTACAATAAAAAAGCGGAAATGTATGAAAGATGGAACATAATTTCACATTGTGTAAACTGCGGTTTACGACAAATTCGAAAAATCGGAAAGAATTTTAGAATATCTGAAATTAAAATCAGATTTTTATAATAGCGAAAACAAGCGAAAAACAGAAGAAAATTCAAATAGATATTCAATATGTTAGCTATGCATAACGAAAAATATAATCTTTTTTGTGAAAATTCTGTTTTTTTAGGGCTTTAAAAACACTTATATATGAAAGCTTTCAAAAGTTCGGGAACACATCGGTAAAATTCAGGTGGAGGTGAAAAGACGATTGTGGAAAACATTGGTAACAATACATCGGAATATAACGGCATAGACGTTAACAGATTAATTTCCAACTGTTCTTACTCCAAGGAAAGTTTAAGAGAATTATACAATATGTTTAAAAGCAAAGTCTTTGCCATAGGATTTGGAATAACTTCGGACTATTATCTTGCAGAGGACTGCGTAGCGGAAACCTTTGTAAGACTCGCACAGACAAAGAATTTCAATCCCGAAAAAGGTGATGGAGTAGGTTATATTATAACAATGGCACGAAACATCGCTTTTGAGCTGCGTCGCCAGCATCGTCATGACGATGATTCAATCATAATTCAAAGCTACGGCGTGGCTGACCATACTGTTGAAGACAGTATTTACATAAATGAGCTGCTCATGTATCTGAGCGATTCTCTGAGGCAGGTTGTAATTATGAGATGCATCTGCGATCTGCCTTTCGGAAAAATTGCAAGGATAATGAAATGCCCTGAATCGTCAGTAAAGTACAAATACAACAAGGCAATGGCAATTTTAAAGAAAAAGGCAGGTGTTAACAGTGAAAGATAAAAAAATCGTACAGACGGATTATAATGATGTAGAAGTGCTTCTGCGAACAAAAATGAACGAGCTTTCTGACTCTGTTGACTGCTTTGACAGAATTTCAGAACGGGTATTTGCTGAAAATCTCAGCGAATTTAGCGACTGCGGAGATGTTGTTACAGAGCTTGAAAATGTAACGGGAAAACCACGTATTTCCCGAATTATCAAGGGAATAGCATTTACCGCCGCAGCCGCAGCTGTTATTGCAGTAGTACCACAGACAGACATAGGACGGGAGATGCTCTCAAATATTGCGGGAGAAACAGACAGCGATGATTTCGCCTTTCTGGTCAATGAAATTGAAGCTGAGCTGAAAGACGGAGAATACAGAGTGACAGATGTTTCATTGGATTATTACATAAAAAATGACGTTCTTGTAACGCCTCTTTTCTGCTGTCCTTTTGAGGAATGTGAAAGAGATAATACTTATGTAAGAATCTTTACAAAGCAGCTTGGCGGATATGATACATCTCAGATATATGCAGTTTTATACAGCGACACATACACGCCGGATAATTTTATAGCCGCCGCAAAGTCAAGGTACAAATTCACAGCAGAGGATATGACAGCGGAGCTTGGTGACGGATATGAATTTTACAATTCGGCTGAAAGTGTCTTTGAAAAGCTGTATTATACGGATGAGAAAATGGGTTATCTTTATGATGAAACAGGCGGTCAATATTCCGCAGGAGCATTTGACAACACGATGATAACAAAAAATGAACAGGGCGAAACTGTAAAGGTATCAAGTGAAATTGTAATTATCAATAATAATACAGGAAAGTATCAGTACGATATAATTTTCAATGAAAATGGAATTGATAATTATTCCCGTGAAAAAATGTGGGTACGTTCATTGTATTTCAATGGCAACTCATCATTTCCTGTAATCTTGAATTCAGATTTTGAGAAAACTGATTTATTACAGAAAATCCCTGAAAATCAGGCGGAAAAATCAGACTTGATATTTACATATCCCTTTGAAAAAAGTGAAATGAATATTGATGAATTTGGTAATCCGCTGGATTCTTTGGGTGATGTTTTCACGGTTTCAACTAATGCTTTAAGCAGTTACTTGATTACAATGCCTGTTCCAAAAAATCCCGAAGCCCTTATGACGCTTAGAATGTACATTCCTACAATTTGGCATGATAATGGAGATACAATTTATTTAGATAATACTGTGTATCAGAATTCTCTTGATATGATAAATGATATTCCCATATCGAGGGAGGAACAGGAAGCTGAATACGAAAAGAAAATGGCTGAAATTGAAAATTTCCTTGAACTCGAAAGACTTCGCCTTGAAGAAGAGATAAAGTTGAGAGAAGCCCAAAAAGCCGAGGAAATCAGAAAAGAGGCTGTAAAGAATATGGAAGAAATTGAGCAAAGGGTAATGGAAGAACAGAAGCAAAGGGCAATGGAGGAACAGAAAAAGTTAGGAGAAGTTACAAAACCGATTGGGAATTGATATAAAATGATTCCGTTAAAGCACCGCACAGTTCGCCTGTGCGGTGTTTCAGAAAAAGGAGAAAATTATGAAAAAGACAATTATAATGTTGACAGCACTAATGCTTTCTGCGGTTTCGTGCAGCAATACAGTAAAGAAAGCAGAGATTTCAACCGATAGTTCCTCTGTAAATTCATCAAATAATTCGCAGGGTGAAAGCACACGGGAGAAAAAAGAAGATATTATTCTGACAATGGCAATGTCAGGTGACCCCGAACCCCTTGAAAAAGTTATTGAAGAGTTTAACGAATCTGACAACGGCTATCAAGTGCAGATTAAACGCTATGGTGATCAATCAAATGATGACGGAACAATCAATGATCTGCCTCCTGAACAATCACAATATAAGGATATTGAAATATTACAGGACATTATGAATACTACAAATGTAGATATAGTGTGTAATTACAGTTTTACTGATATGGCTTACTATAATATTCTTCAAAATAAAGGTGCATTTGTTGACTTGTACACATTTATGAAAAATGATTCTGAGGTGAATGCAGATACCCTCGATACGCACATTCTTAATCTTAATGAAATAGACAATAAACTTTATGCAATGCCAACATTTTATAGTATCAATAGTCTTTATGGCGAATCACAATATGTCGGGACGAAAGAAAACTGGACATTTGATGAATTTGTGGAGCATTGGAACGCTATGCCGCCTGACTCCACATTAATGGGTGCAACCGACAAAGATGGTGTGTTTAATGTTGTTCTCAGA
>JAZQFV010000119.1:0-44655 GCA_045539715.1 Ruminococcus sp.
GTCCCTCCGATTATCAGCCTGTAATAGATACAACATCAATTGCACTTATAAAAATGGCTGAGAAATTAGGTTTGCAATATAAATTCAAAGTTGAAGAAATCCCTGAGTATTTCCTTACTGTCAACGATTTAATTCCAAGAAGTGACTGCGTTATTCTTGATATTGATATATGCAGACAGGCATTTGAAAAGTGGGGAAAATACACACCCGATTTAGAAGAAATCAGACAAGAAATATTTCAGAAAAGGACGAAAATAAATGAAAGAAATTGAAAAGCTCAGACAGGCAAAATTATATATTGATAAACTAACAAACGGAGTAAATCCATTTACAGGAGCCTACATATCTGAAGATGAGATAATACGGGATAGTCGTATCATTTCCTGTTTTGAGTATATTTCGCAAGTGCTTGATGAAAATATAAATAACATAAATACACGTAAAAAAAGAAATAACAAAGCAGTATATATTACAGATGAACAATATAGCAAACTGCAAATAAACTACGGAGAATGTAAAGTAAGTGATATTGCTAATGAAATAAATCGTGTAATTGAAGAAAATGACACAAAGAAATTGCAGGCATCGTGGATAAACGATTGGCTTGAAAGTATAAATATGCTTTATAAAGACGTAAAAGGTCGTCGTGTTCCTACTGTTGACGGAGAGAATATAGGTATTACCGCTAAACTTCGTGTAAGCCGTGACGGTGAAGAATATTTTATCAATTATTATACGCCACAGGCACAGACGTTTATTTTCGATAATCTTGATTCAGTGTTATCTTTAAGATATAACAACGAAGATGTAATAAGTGATAAATATAATGATATGGAAGTTCCTATAAACATCTCTGTTGATGAATTTATCAGACAAAATTACGAAAAATGTATTATTATATCAATAGGTAGCTGCGATACAATGGCAGAGAAGGGAAGTTATAAAGCATTGATGATTTATAAGGGACGAACTAAGATACTTAGTAAGAATGGCATTGAAACAAACTCTGCAAATCGTTGTATTCTTTATGGTCTTATAGCTGCAGCCGAAGCAATAAAAAGTCCAGCTGATATTCTAATACTAACAGCTGTGAGTCTTGGATTTCATAGCCCAGGCAGTAAAAATTATTCTCTTTGTTCAGAGGTGATAAGTACTTTGAATAATGCAAGCTGTAAAGTATCAATAGCGCTATGCAAGGGGAAAAGTCGTGAACTTTCTGAATTTATAAGAAGAAATGAAAGCTTATAAAAATTGCTTGACATAAATAAAAATACAGATTATAATAGTATCAAATCAAGATTTACTAAATCACGATTAGATATAAGAGGTGATACTATGTTTATAGACAGACAGCAGGAATTAAAATTTCTTGAAGAGAAATATATGCAGAATGGCGGTCAGCTTGTTGTATTGTACGGCAGACGACGAGTTGGAAAAACCGAAACATTGAGGCAATTCTGCAAAGGCAAACAGCACATTTTTGATTAAAGAAAAAGCAGATAGGTATGACAGATACAAGGAAACCTCCCGAAGGCGTGCTTTTGCACTCCGAGGGAGGTTGATGCAGTAAATGTCGTGTATAGCTGTTTTTTCTCAAAAGGGGTTTTTAGAGATGCCCTTAGGTTTATACCAATCCCTAAAATGTTAGTAGACAAAGATGATGAGCAGAAATGATGTATGTCAGGGCGGACGACGAAAGCATACTGTCGTATGGTGAGGAAGTCCAACGATGACAGGCAGCATTTATGCCATTAGATTTGTCTATTGTTGTTTTAGGGATTGGTATTAGATATGCCCTATAGTTTAATCCCAGCTCGGCTCTTTGCCTGTTGCGGAATCTGCATAATATGCAAGTATTTTTGATGCGTCAGTAGATGCAACTGAACCGTCCTTGTTTACATCAGCAGCAAGTTTCTGAGCATCAGTAAATGTTGTATTTGCACCTGTCTGAATTATTGCGTATTCAGCAAGAATAAGTGATGCATCTGAGGAATCAATTTTGCCGTCTGCATTTGCATCACCAAGCTGATATGCAGGTGTTGCAGGCTTATCACCGAGAGGCACAAAATCTCTTTCGTATTTTTCAGCATATGCCTGTGCAGTCGAACCCGAATAACCCGAAATTACCGCTGTTTCGTAAATAGTTGCCGAATAATCGTAAATATCACATTCGGGATTTTCAATTTCAATTAAAGCTAAAGAATTGCAACTGCCAAAAGCATTCAAACCAATCTTACCAACGCTCTTTGGAAGTTTAACTGAAGCGAGTTTGCTATCTCCATAAAAAACAGAATTGCCAATTTCTGTAACATTATCAGTAATTACAATTGATTCAAAATTACTGCAAGAAAAAAATGCACGTTCTTCAATAATTGTTACTGTATCGGATAATGTAACATTTTTCAGATATCCGCTTCCGTAAAAAGCACATAAACCAATAGTTGCTATGCCATTCGGAACTATATATGATGTATTTTTCTTACCGGATGGATATGTTACAAGTGTTTTCATTTCCTTATCAAAAAGCACATCGTCAACGCTCTTATAATATTTATTTGCTTCATCTACTTCTATCTTTTCCAATCTGCTTGAAGAAGTAAAAGCTTCATTATCTATAGTTGTGACGCTTGCGGGAATTTTTACTTCTGTTAATCCGCAATATGAAAATGCTTTTTCTCCAATATTTGTTACGCTGTCGGGAATAATAACAGTTTTTAAATCAAAAGTATTATCAAAGGCTTCTTTTCCAATAGATGTTACACTATTAGGAATTTCATATGTATTGCCTTCTTTTTTGCATGGGTAATTTAAAAGTGTACTCATACTCTTGTCAAAAAGTACACCGTCAACACTCTTGTAATTCTTATTGTTTTCATCTACATTTATATTATTCAAATAATACAATGATAAAGCATCTGTCTGAATATTTTCCACGGTTTCAGAAATCGAAACTTCCGTAATAGCACAAGAATTAAATGCATTTTTTGCGATATTCTTTACACCCTTGCCAATAATAACCTTTAAAATAGAATCATTGTCATACCATGGAGAATCGGAATACTTCCATTCAGGCATCTCTCCCTCACCGCTAATTGTGAGGGTTCCCTCGCTGTCAAGAGTCCATGTAAGATTACTTCCCTCTGCTCCGCATTCGCCTGAGTCAACAATATCAGCCGCACTTGCGGAAAGCACAGGATTCACCACATATTTCATCGGTACACAGCCAATAGCGTTAGCTGAAATAATCGTTGCAGCCATTACAGCAATGGCAGACTTCTTTAAAAATTTCATAATTTAATTTCCTCTCTTAATATATTATGCAGTATTGCACATATTAAAATTATATATCATTTTCCTGTTTTTGTCAATACATTTCCGTAAATCAAAAACCAACTCCTATTACAGAAAGGTTTATTCATTTTCGGCAAAGGATTTATAACATTGACTTTACAATGCAAAATGTGGTATAATATTATTGCAATATCGCAGTTTAGAAAAGTCAAAAGTTATTTAACGGAGTAATATTATAAGGAGGGATTTTATGCAATATATCGTAGCTTTTCTTGAGGGAATAATTACTTTTATTTCTCCCTGTCTGCTCCCGATGTTACCAATATATATCACATATTTTGCAGGCGGCGGAGAACGGAGTACACGAAAAACTCTATTATGTGCCGTTGGATTTGTTACAGGTTTTACCGCAATTTTTATGGCAATGGGTGCTCTTGCAGGTACTGTGGGAAGCTTTTTCAAGGAGCATCAGACAATTGTTGATATTATTTCGGGACTTATTGTTATTCTGTTCGGACTTAATTATTTAGGCGTTTTTCAAATCAAATTTTTCAAGGGAATGAACAGCCGCCTCGATAAATCAAATATGAATTTCTTTTCCGCTATGCTGTTCGGCATAATTTTTTCAGTTGGCTGGACTCCCTGTGTAGGTGCATTTTTGGGCTCGGCACTTATGATGGCATCACAGGAGGGACAGGTTTTAAAGGGAATGTTAATGCTCCTCGTTTACTCTCTCGGACTTGGCATACCTTTTATTATAAGTGCTGTTCTCATTGATTATCTGAAATCTGTATTCACCTTTATCAAGGGGAATTACAGCATCATAAACAAAGTATGCGGCGTATTTCTCATTGTTGTGGGAATACTTATGGCTACGGGAACAATTGGCAGATTACTGGCAATCCTCGGATAAGGAGGCATTATGAAAAATAAAAAAACAATTATAATTCTTTCGGGTTTACTGGTTTTACTTCTCGGCGGAGCTTCTGTGCTTTACAATAAGCTTAGCGATAAAGTGGAATCGCCGCAGCTTGCAGACCAAAAGCCACAGACAACTCAAACAGCTTCCGATTCTTCATCTGATAATTCCTCGGAACAATCGGCTGAAAAAATTGTCGCTCCCGATTTTACTGTATATGATATTGACGGAAATCCAGTTCATCTCTCGGATTTTAAGGGTAAACCCGTTGTGCTGAATTTCTGGGCAAGCTGGTGCGGTCCGTGTAAAATGGAAATGCCCGATTTCAATGAAAAATATCTTGAACTTGGCGAGGATATAAATTTCATTATGGTAAATTCCACCGACGGCTCACGGGAAACAGTTGAAATTGCCTCGGAATTCATAAAATCCACGGGCTATAGTTTCCCTGTATATTACGACAATGACTCCGATGCGTCTATGAAATACGGTGTATACTCTCTCCCCACAACTTTCTTTATTGATGCTGACGGAAATTTTGTTACCTATGCCACAGGTGCAATAAGCGGCGATATTCTACAAAAGGGAATTGATATGATTTACAGTAAATAAAGACAGGTGAAAATACGATGAATTTGGTATACGATGAATGGTACAATAAAATAACATCAGAAATTATTGAAAATATCGATTTCAAAAACGGAATTATTCAGGAAATAAACGAGGAAACGGCTGAAAATGGCAGAATGATTGATGTGAAATTTCAGAATTCAATTCATTTTATTGCTGAACTCAATTTATATCAATTACAGTTTATTTACTATATTTCAAGAAATAACAACTTAATCGGACAATATCACATTGTTTCAGCCTATGAAATAAAAAATGACAGCTATACAAAACCAATCCAGAAATTCATTAACGAAATTTCTGACGGAAAATACAACAATAAAAAATCTCACAACGAAAAATTACAGCAGATTATTGCGGAGAGAAATCTTGTGTCATATATGAATTCCACCAAATGGAATGAATTTATCCACGCTATGACAAAGGAAATGCCTGTTGTACTTCCATATGATTATAAGAGGATTGATCAGGAACCACAGGATTTGCTCTTAGGTACATCCTATGATGCTGAAAGCTTTAACTTTTATCAGTTTCATTCAATTGAATGGGTAAAAGTTCAGCCTGCTTTTGATGAATATATCCATAAGGGAAATTTAATGGATGCCGAAAAAATCCACCACAACTATACAGCTGAATTTCTCACACTTATGAATAAATATTCAATTCCCCTTGAATACGATGAAAATGACAAGGTGTATATCATTTACGGCTACAAATAAAAAGATAAGGCAACACCAACAGAAATTATGGGGTTGCCTTTTTTATGACAATACTACTATAATTGCAACAGAAAATTTCGCCTTGAAAATTTCAAAAAAAATTTTTGAAAATCTTGTAATGTTTCCGAATATCATACGTCTTATAGACAGAAAGGAGGAAATGAAATGTTTGAAGAGCTCTACAAAACATACTTTCACGATATATTTTTATATTCAAAATCCCTTTGCAAAAACGACAATCTTGCAGAGGAACTGACGCAGGAAACTTTTTTCAAAGCCCTGAAATCCATTGATAAATTCAAGGGCGACTGTGATGTCAGAGTGTGGCTGTGTCAGATTGCTAAATATACATTTTATGATTACTGCCGAAAAAATAAGCTCCGTGACTTTGAGGAATTCCCCGAAGATACGGTTGATACGGGAGTTTCCATAGAAAACGCCCTTGAAGATGAGGGAACAGCCGAACTTATACATCAGATACTCCACGATATGAAAGAGCCTTACAAAGAGGTATTCACTTTGAGAGTATTCGGTGAACTTTCCTTTAAGCAAATTGCAAAATTGTTCGGCAAAACCGAAAACTGGGCGGCGGTGACTTTCCACCGTGCAAAATTAAAAATAATCGACACTATTCAAAAACAGGAGGAAAACTATGAATAACAAATGTGACATAATCAAAGACCTGCTCCCCCTCTACGCTGAAAATATGTGCAGCGGCGACAGCAGGCAGGCTGTAGCGGAGCATATCGCTGAATGTGAAAGCTGCCGCAACGAACTGAAAAAAATCAATACCGATGTTGCCATTCAGGCTGATTCAGATGTATCAATGTTCAAGCGTATAAAAAAGCGTGCAAGAATTGAAAAAGTTGTTATTTCAATTGTAAGCATTGTATTTGTATTGTCTGCTTTATGGTTTGCACAATTCTTTCTTATTAATACGGACTGTGCTATGGACTATGAGAAATACAATATGGCTGAAAATGTAAAAGTTGAGGTTGACGAAGACGGCTTGCTGTGGCTTTGTACTGATAACGAAGCATCAACATACGATTACTATTATCCTACGTTTGCAGATGTAAACGGCATAAAAATGACCGAAAACGGATATGATAAAACAAAAAAAGAAAGCTACATTGTGACGTTACATCATCGTAAAGTCAATGAGTTGGCAATGATTACGTTCCCCGGAAATAAAAAACGCACACCATTATTTAACATAAATGAAAAAGAATTCAAATTTGTAAAGTATTATGATGAGAATACAGACACAGAGTATGTACTTTGGGAAAGAGGTTAATTATGATAGAGAGAAAATTCAATAAAGCCGCAATTATTTTTTCGGCACTTGCTTTGATTGCAGGCTGGTCAGGGGTACTTTTCAGCATACCTGCATTTGCATTCGGAATAACAGCAATTTTCCTTTCCATAAAAAAGAGAGAAACACACCTTGTAAAACTCCCTGTGTTTCTGTCTGTAATTGCAATAATTATGGGAATATTTGATTTACTTTTATTCCACACAAACTTATTTTTCCCTGTTTAAGCAAAACAGCAATAAATATATTGATATACACAAAATAATATGATATAATTAAAGCGGAGAGTGAATTTCATTCTCCGCTGTTTTATTGCACAGCAATACTTTTTTGAAAGAGGTTAATTATGATTGAGAAAAAATCCAACAATACAGCACTTGTCGTTGCTTTTTTAGGAATACTTGCAGGCTGGCTGTTTCCGCCGTATTTTTATGTTCCAATTATTCTTGGCATTATCGCTGTTATCATTACTGCTGCAATGCGAAAAAAATATTTTGTTACACTCCCCCTTTGCCTGTCAATAGCCGCAATTATTATGGGAATTTATGATTTTCTTTTAGTTCACACAAATCTGTTCCTGCCAAAGTAAAAACAGCAATAATTATGTTGAAATTCTCAAAATAATATGATATAATTACAGCAGAGAGTGAAATTCATTCTCTGAAAAAAGAAAATGAGAGGAAAACTACTATGAAAGCACTACTTATCGGCGGAACAGGCACTATAAGTTCCGCAATCACAAAGCGACTGGCTGAAATCGGTTGGGAAACATATCTCCTTAACCGTGGAAACAGAAACGGAAATGTTCCCGAAAATGTTAAGCTTATCACCGCTGACATCAACAACGAATCCGAGGCAGCAGCAGTTCTTGAAGATATGAAATTCGATGTTGTCTGCGATTTCATCTGCTTCCACCCCGAACAGGCAGAACGTGATTTCCGCCTTTTCAACGGCAGAACAAAACAGTTTATTTTCATAAGCTCCGCTTCCGCTTATCATAAGCCTGTATGCGATTACAGAATTACCGAGGGAACTACCCTTGCTAATAAATACTGGGAATATTCACGGAATAAAATTGCCATTGAGGAACTCCTTATGAAGCACTATCGTGAGGACGGATTCCCTGTTACTATCGTCCGTCCAAGCCATACATATGACGAAAGAAGCGTACCGCTGGGCGTTCACGGAAATAACGGCAGTTATCAGGTAATTAAGCGAATTATGGAGGGTAAGCCTGTTATTATTCATGGTGACGGCACTTCCCTCTGGACTATCACTCACAATTCCGATTTTGCTGTGGGATTTACAGGACTTATGGGTAATCCTCACGCTATCGGTGAAGCATTTCATATCACATCTGATGAATCCGTCACATGGAATCAGATTTATCAGACAATTGCCGATGCTCTCGGTGTTGAGCTTAAACCCTATCACGTTTCCTCAGACTTCCTTGCAGATGTAAGCGATTACGACTTAACAGGCAGTCTTACAGGTGATAAGGCACAATCCGTTGTATTCGACAATTCCAAGATAAAACGTGTTGTTCCCGAATTCAAGGCAACCGTTCACGTTGAGCAGGGAATTCGCAAAACTGTGGAATACGTACTCTCCCACCCCGAATGTCAGATTGAGGACCCTGATTTCGACAGTTGGTGCGACAGAGTTATTGACGCACTTGAAAATGCAAAGAAAATTCTGAATAGCTAACCCAAAACCTCCCTTGACGCCAATTCAAGGGAGGTAATTTTATTTTCTGTTCATCATTTCATCTACGATTTCCTTAAATATCGGGGCGGCACTATCGTTGCCGTAACCGCCATGCTCTGCAAGAACTGTTACCGCATATCGTGGATTGCTTGCAGGGAAAAATCCCGTAATCCAGCCGTGACACAACTCCTCGCCGTTTTCGTCAAATATTCCCGTCTGTGCCGTTGATGTTTTTGCTCCAGCTCGGACATACTGTGGAGCAGCCTTGGAATTTTCATTGCCGTAAATCGCCCCTATCATCATTTTTCGCAGTTCCCATGCCGTTTCCTCCGATATTACACGGGAAGAAAGGGCTGATTTTTCATTGCCAACTGTTTTTCCGTCAATGGTAATTCCTCTTATAAGCCGCAGCAAATGAAGTTTTCCGCCATTGGCAATTGCACAGGTCATCTGATTAATCTGCAAGGGCGTAGCGGTGAGTTTTCCCTGCCCGAATGAAAAATTGGCAAGCTCAGCAGGTACACGCAATTCCTCAACAGAGGGCAGAACTCCTGCCGATGAAATAATACCCGATGCAAGATGAATTTCCCTGCCAAATCCCATATTATAAGCAAGGGAACGGTATTTGCTCAGGTCAAGGCATTGGCTCAGGCTTATAAAATATGGATTGCAGGAATTTGTCATTGCCTCTTTCATATTCTGTATGCCGTGACCGTTTCTGTTGTGACAGCCGAATGTCAATTCCCTCATTGAAAATTTACCGCCGCAGCTGCACATAAATCCCGACAAATCCTCGTCAATGCCCTCACAAGCGGTTATAAGCTTAAAAATTGAACCTACGCTGAACGAGTAAAGACAGCGATTTATCATAGGGCAATTTTCATCTTCAAAGGCGGCTGTAAGGTTATTCATATCATACTGAGGAAAGCTTGCCATTCCCAGTATATCGCCATTTTTCACATCTGATACCACAATTGCTCCCTTTTCAAGGGAACTGCCTGCTTTTTCGCATATAGCCTGAATTTCGCTGTCTAAAGTTGTCACAACTCCGCTTTTATCCTTTGTACTCCGCACAACTGATTTTCCGCCGCCTATGAGAATATTTCCGTGACCGTCAGTTGAATATGTGACGCTGTTTTCCGTAGAGCCTGTGCGGAGAATTTTGTCGTAGGCATATTCAAGTCCGCTTACACCTTTTCCGTCGGAAATATAGCCGATTATATGGGGAGCAGATATTTTTTCACCATATCTTTCGGGGATTTCAAAAAAAGTCAGCCCCTCATTTTCATCGCCTTTTATTTCACATTCAAAGGCAAAGGGCTGACCTTTTTCGTATTCCCTTTCAATAAAATCCCTGTCAACTCCCAGTTGTAAAAGTTCCTCCAATGAATTTTCGGAGGGAACTGCAACTGCCGCAACTCTTTTTTCAGTATTGACAAAGGGCTGAAAATTCCTGTCATATATTGTGCCGCCGCTTTCCCCTGCGTGTATGGTTACATAGGCACTATCCGCCGCTGTACGGACATATTCACGCTTTTGCGAAAGAGATAAAAAGTTGAGAGATACGCCGAAAAATGCAAAAAAGAAAAATATCGCAAGTATAAGTATTCCGTATTCCCCACGTTTACGCATAATATCACCTCAGCCGTATTATCTGCAATTTCTGGGGAATTATTCAGCTTGTGAAGTTAATCTGCATAATCTTCAAGGTAATCTGCATAATTTTCAAGACAACTTATGACTTGACATAACACAAGAAATAATGCTATAATGAAAAAAACTATGCTAAGGAGTAACTTAAATGAACAACACAAAAACAAGAAGAATACTTATGTCCGTTTTCGGCGTATTACTGGGTGCTGTCAGCGTTGCGATTTTTAAAATGGCGGCTTTCGGTGTTGACCCTTTCCAGTCATTTATGAGTGGTCTGAGTGAACTTATTCCCATAAGTTTCGGCACTCTTTATGTCATTGTAAACGCTGTTCTGCTCACATTCAGCCTCGTTTTTGACAGGCACTATATCGGAATTGCAACATTTATCAATCTTTTTCTATTGGGATATGTTACGGAATATTCCTACAAATTTTTCTCGTGGCTTATTCCCGACCCGTCATTGATTCTGAGAGTTATATTTCTCATTGTGGGTATCGTTATCATCTGTATCGGTTCATCTCTGTACATTACCGCCGACCTCGGTGTATCCACATACGATGCGGTGGCGTTGATAATGGCTAACAAATGGAAAATAGCAAAATTCAAGTTCATTCGTGTCTGCACCGATGTATGCTGTGTAATTCTCGGTGTTGCTATGTTTATGATTGCAGGGGGAAAGCTTGACGGAGTTTCTGCCATTGCAGGAATTGGTACAATAATCACAGCCTTTTTTATGGGACCTTTGATTGACTTTTTCAGCGAACACTTTGCAAAAAAATTACTCGTAACTAAATCAACTGAAAATTAAAGGAGCATTATATGAACCAAAATACAACTACCACCCCAAAAAGAGGCAAAAAACTCATCATTTTATTACTGATTTTGATTATCGCTGTCATTCCCGTTGTCTATATCCGTGTCAATCCAAAATGGACACCTGCGGAGATTACCATAAAACCGTCAAAAACCGATTATAAAGTGCAATACGTAAATTCCGAGGGAATGACGCTAAAAAGCCGTATAACTCCCCCCGAAGGCTACAGCAGAGTTTCTGTTGAAAGCGGAAGTTTTGCCGAATATCTGCGGAATTATCCCCTGCACCCCGACAAAATCCTGCTCCCTGTATACAATGGCGATGTACGAAATACCGACTCCCCTGCTATTTTTGACATAAGCCTTGGCAATGAGGGCTATCAGCAATGTGCCGACAGCATTATAAGGCTCTACAGCGACTATTTCTACGAAAATCAGCAGTTTGATAAAATTTCCTTTGAATTTTCAAACGGCGATGTCTGCAATTATAATCGTTGGCGAAAGGGAAAAAGAATGTTGGCTCTTGGCGATTTTTCCTGTGAAATTCCTGCGGGTTTCCCCGATAACAGCGAACAGGGTTACAGAAATTATCTCAAATCCGTTATGAATTATGCGGGAACTCTCTCCCTTATCAACGAGTCAAAGCCGATTTCCACCAATGAAATGCGTGTCGGCGATATTATCTGCGATGAAACCCACGTTGTTCTCATAGTTGATGAGGCGGTCAACGAAAAGGGCGAAAAAGTCTACCTTATCGGGCAAAGCTTTATCCCTGCCGTTTGCTTTCATATCGTTACAACCACAAACGATGATGATGCTACTCCTTGGTTTACACAAGAACAGCTTGCACAGGAATCCTTTACAATTGACAGTTTCGGATTTTCTAAAAACAATATCCGCCGTTGGAAAGACGGATTTTAAACCAAAACTAAACTTTTTACAGCACCACACAGAGTTGATACTTTGTGTGGTTTATTTTTTAACATTTAACCGGTTGTTTAACTATACAACACTCCGTTGTATGAAATGAAAAAATAATTGGTTGCAAACAACGGAGAATTGTGATATAATAAAATCAACGAGAGATAATCCGGAAATCTCTTTCACAAAAATCAATCACCCGTTGACTTATGAGGTGTAAAAATGGAATTGCAATTCAGTAAAAATCTATCAAAATACAGAAAATCCTGCGGAATGACCCAAGGTCAGCTCGCTGCAAAGCTGAACGTCACTCCACAGGCAGTTTCAAAATGGGAAAACGGAAGTTTGCCCGATTCGGAGCTTTTGCCTAAAATATCAGGAATATTAGGCGTTTCACTTGATGTTATGTTTGGTATAAAAAATGAAGAACCTAATCTTGATCTGGAACAGCTTATTACCGAAAAAATCAGACAAACACCCGAAAAAGAACGTGCGGATTTAATTATGAGGCTCTATTATGCGGCTATTTCAGCTTATAATGACTATACTCTGTCAGCTGCTAAATATCCCGATCATCTTGAACTTGAAACATATGCAGAGCTTAGAACAGACAACGAATGTTCTATTGCAAGACTTAACGAAGATTTGAAATATTGTTGTTTTGTGAAGATACCCGAAAACGGTGTGGACTCCTACACAGAGGTAAGCGATAATATGATTTATCTCTTTCACACCCTCGCCAACAGAGATACAATAAATATTATTCACTATCTCGGAAGCTGCTACCGTAACAGAATGCAGTCATTGGAGTACATATCCAAACAGGTTGACCTGCCAGTTGAAAGAGTCAGGAAGATAATGGATAATCTTGACAGACTGGGAATTGTATGGCGTGTATCTGCTGATATAACCGATACTCCCACTATAATTTACGGTTACGGACATAATACACCTTTGACTTGCTTGCTTGTAATAGCAAAATCAATTTCGAGGTATATCAGATTCCACGATTTGTTCATTGATTCGCACTCCCGTGGTCCTTTCCGTGCGAAATCCGCCGATAAATCAACTCCTGTACCACAGGCGGAATTATGGGATAATAAAAATTCGATTATTTCTGAGGAGGAATAGTTATGAAGAAATGCAAATCAATCCTTGCAGCTGTTATGGTTATGGCAACTGCTATTGTCACACCTTTTACAGCTGTAAATGCTGCTGAAAGCAAAATGAATATCAATATTGACCTTGCAGGTGAAAAAAAAGAAATCAGCCCATACATCTTCGGTATAAACCAGTATGGTATTGATGTAAATAAGATTACCGCTACTGCATATCGTCAAGGCGGCAACAGAATGACTGCCTACAACTGGGAAAATAATGCGTCAAATGCAGGTTCTGACTGGAAACACAGTTCCGACAACAACCTTTCAAATTCCGATGAACCTGCTGATTGCGTAAAGGTTCTTTCTGAGGTTGCTGCAAAAAATAATGTTCCCTACAAAATGACAACTCTCCAGATGGCAGGTTATGCTTCTGCCGACAAGGACGGTACTGTTACCGAGGAGGAGGCTGCACCCTCTGACCGCTGGAATGAAGTACTGTTCACAAAAAATGCTCCATTTGATGAAACTCCCGATCTTACTGACGGCAAGGTTTATATGGACGAGTACGTTAACTATATCATCAATATGCTTGGCGATTCCACATCTCCTACAGGTATTCAGGGCTACAGCCTTGACAATGAGCCTGCATTGTGGCACCACACCCACAGCAGAATTCACCCAAATAATGTTACAATCCAGGAACTTGCAGACAAATCCATTGAGCTGGCTTCATCTGTAAAAAAACTTGACCCCAAGGCTGAAATCTTCGGACCTGCACTTTTCGGATATTCAGCATATTCTAATCTTGCAGACGATGATTCTTCTGACGAATGGGAAAATATCAAGAAAGAAAATAACTATCACTGGTATCTTGACTGCTACCTTGACCAGATGAACAAGGCATCAGAAAAAGCAGGCGTAAGACTCCTTGATGTTCTCGATATTCACTACTATACAGAAATGAAAGGCGATTGCCGTGTAAATCAGTGTAACGATTCCTCTCACGTAGCTTGTGCAGAGGCAAGAATGCAGTCTGTACGTACTCTCTATGAAGAAGGATTCATAGAGGATAGCTGGATAGGTCAATGGTTCCAGCAGGATCTTCCTATCCTCCCAAATGTTCAGAAGTCAATTGATACATATTACCCCGGAACAAAGCTTGCTATTACAGAGTACGACTTTGGCGGCGATAACGTAAGTGGTACAATTGCACAGGCTGAGGCTCTCGGATGCTTTGCAGATGCTGAGGTTTATCTCGCTACAAAGTGGGGATGCAATAACTATCAGGCATCAGGTATCAACCTTTACACAAACTATGACGGCAAGGGCAGTTCATTCGGTGATATGCTTCTCCCCACAAAAACAGATGACGTTGCACTTTCAAGCGCTTATGCTTCTATCAAAGGCGATGACCAGGGAACTGTAACTGCTATGATTACAAATAAGGATATGAAAAATCCTGAAAATGCTGTAATCAACCTTAAAAATGCTGATACATCATATGAGGCTGCTGCTGTTTACGCTGTTTATGGCGATTCCGCTGAAATAAAGCTTATAAAGATTGTTGATGATGTAAAGGACAACGTAGTTAGTGTCGAGCTTCCTGCTTATTCTGCTGCTATGGTTGTTATTACAGATGACGCTTCTGATTTTGAGGGACTTGAACTCTATAATCCCGATAAATTCACATACAAGACAGAAACTTTTGAAGATATTGAAAGCATGATTAATAAGAACGGATATGTTGAAGTACCGATTACTGACCCCGAACATCTTGTAAGAATTGATATTACAGGCGATGTTACATCAAGTGCAGGTTCAAGCTGGGCAACAGCAGGCTGTGCTGTATGTATCAACGCTGTTGATGAGAACGGCAATGATTTCTGGACTTCAAAGAGCTATAGTTTACCTCTTGGCAAAAATTCCTTTGCTTCCGTTGAGTTTGACGGCACTCTTACGAAAACTGTTGACGATGAGGAAGAAATTGTAAAAGCTGTTGTTGCAGACGGTAAGATTGAATTGCAGAAATGGTGGGATGCCTCCGAAAAAGCTGAGGCAGATGCAGAGGATACTATTTCTGTAGAGTATAAAAAGATAGAAGTTATTTACGAATACGAAAACACAGGTGAGCAGGATAAAACAGAGCCTACAACAGAGCCAACTGAGCCTACTAAGACTCCTGAGGTAACTCTCTACGGCGATGCAAACAATGACGGTGTAGTTACAATTGCCGATGCATCAGCGATTCTCCAGTATATTGCGAATTCTGATAAATACCCTCTCTCTAAACAGGGAGCAGCAAATGCTGACGTAAATGGCATTGCAGGTGTTACAGCTGATGATGCAATAGTTATTCAGAAAATTGACGCTAAACTTATTAAGCAATCTGACCTCCCATTAAAGGCGTAAGCCGATTATTAAAGCTATCCACTTATTCAAATTCACACTTTTTATATCAATCCCTAAAACGTTAGTGGACAAAGATGATGAGCAGAAATGCTGTATGTCAAGGCGGACGACGAAAGCATACTTTCGTATGGTGAGTAGTACATCGACGACAGACAGCATTTATGCCATTAGATTTGTATACTGTTGTTTTAGGGATTGGTATTATACAGCCGCAAATGAAATCATTTGCGGCTGTATGCTGTAAAGGGCATCTCTGAAAACACAAACAGAAAATCTGCTCGTTTTTTAGAGATGCCCTTTACATAAAACAAAAAACCACGTAAAATACGTGGTTTTCCGACTGTTGCAATTGAACAGATTGGCGTGCCTGGAGGGATTCGAACCCCCGACCTACTGGTTCGTAGCCAGTCACTCTATCCAGCTGAGCTACAAGCACATTGTCCTCACAACAATATATATTTTACCACTTTTCAGCCCAATTGTCAAGGCTTTTTTTGAAATTTGTCGATTTACTTATTTATCCTATCATTTAACACTCATAATTATGCACATCGCTATTTTTTCTTTTTCCTATTGACAAATCATATTTTTTAGTGTATAATATATTAAGACGTTTGAGGTAATACCTCAGATTTCCAAATGAGACATTAGCTCAGTCGGTAGAGCATACGCCTTTTAAGCGTAGGGTCGAGGGTTCAAATCCCTCATGTCTCACTTTTGAAATGCCTGTATTCGTTTTCGGATACAGGTTTTTTTATATAATATAAGCGGCAGATTTATTTCATTTCACATCTGCCGCTTGACTTTTTATACGTTTTTATCCTCAGATTTCTGTTCCGTACTTATGCTACTTTAATACCAATCCCTAAAACAACAGTAGACAAATCTAATGGCATAAATGCTGCCTGTCATCGTTGGACTTCCTCACCATACGACAGTATGCTTTCGTCGTCCGCCTTGACATACAGCATTTCTGCTCATCATCTTTGTCTACCAACATTTTAGGGATTGGTATAATTTCCCCCACTCTTTTTCAAAAGTTCATTTTTGATTTTCTCAAAGAGTCCGTCTTTCAGCTTTGATTCAATAATTTTTGTTGCCCAGTCAATATCGGTAACATTTCTTTTTCCCAGATAAATCTGTTCAAAAATATATACTGCCGCCTCGCCTATTCCCGCAACAAAAGCACCTGCTATGATTGCGTTCATTACACCTGCTGCAAGATTAATTCCCGGAATTGCCTTTAATGCACTAATTACGCCTTTTGCCGCTGCACCTACAGTTCCTACTTCAACAATTTGATTAAACAATTCCTTAGCCTTATCATCATTCTGAATTCCATAGATTTTTCCTATAGCCTTAATTTCCGCTACTTCAAGAGGTGCAAGGAGTGCTCCGTCTGCAAATGGTATCGGCACAGCTCCTATCGTCGCCGCCGTTCCTGTAAAAACTGCAATTGTTCCCTGTGCAAAATTTCTTTTTTGCTTCAACTTGAATTTATCTAAATCCCTTTGAGCCAATTCCTTACCTTTCGGGAGAACGCTAATCGTCAAATCCAGCAATTCCTGAATTCCCTTTACACCCACAATTACAGGCTGTTCATTTTCCTCAGTTTCAACAGGATACGGAGCAGAATTCACAGGAATTATCCCATAAAGATTTTGTTCACGCTTTTTTCCGTGAAACGCTCTTTTTACCATTTCAATATTTTCTTCATCGTGCTTTTTATCGGAATGTGACTTTGTAATTGCAACTATAATCGGAACGCTTTTCCACATAGAAGTTGCACTAAAAAGAGCCGAAAATGTGTCGTCAAACAATTTTGATGCACTGCCGTCTACACAGAACCATATAACGTCAATTTTTCTTTCCGCCTCATTATCCTTTACACTTTTGCACCATTTATCAACACTTTTTATAGCGCTTTTTCTTTTTAGCAATGACGGCTCAAATCCCACAGAATCAATAAGTCTTATGTCAAGGTCAGTAGGCTCATAAATCGCCAGTTCCTTAGTTGTACCCTCAGTTCCGATTCCGGTTGCAGCGATTTCTTCACCAAGAACTGCATTTATAAGCGTTGATTTACCGACTCCCGAATTTCCAAGAACAAGTATATTTCCTTTCATTTCCTCCATTTTAAACCTCCTGTTCGAACTTCTTTTATTATATATTAACATATTACTTGAATTTTTTCAATATATTCCATCAATTTTAAACATAATATGTATAGATTTCATCACTTACGACAATGTTTTATTTCAAACTTTGTTGTATTTGCCAAATGGTTAATAGCACAATACATATAAAAATGGCGGTAGAAAAATACTACCGCCAGAATAATTACGCTTCAAGTAATTCTTCAAACATTTTCTCGTATGTTTCTGCCGAAGCTTCCCAGCTGAAATTGCAGCACATAGCACGGATAACAAGGGATTTCCACTTCTCCTTATTATCGTAATCCGCTTTAGCACGCTTCACCGCATCAAGCATATCCCCTGCATTGTAGGTCAGGAATGTGAAGCCGTTGCCGTCAATTCCGCCGTTATCACGGACAGTATCACGCAGACCGCCTGTTTCACGGACTATGGGAATTGTACCGTAACGCATTGAAATAAGCTGTGCAAGGCCGCAAGGCTCGCTCATAGAGGGCATAAGGAACATATCCGAACCTGCATAAATCTTTCGTGCAAGCACAGGATTAAACTCCGTAGCAACTGCAACTCTGTCGGGATAACGCCTTGACATTTCAATGAAGAAATCCTCATAAATTCGCTCACCGCTGCCAAGAATTGCAAATTTCGCTCCCATATTCACAATCTGCTCGAAAACGCATCTGATAAGGTCAATACCCTTATGCTTTACAAATCGTGTGACAATTCCGATAATCGGTTCATCATTTTCAACAAGGTTCAATTCAGCGGCAAGAGCCTTTCTGCAAATTGCTTTTCCCGTAATATCGCCCTTTGAGTAATTGCAGGCTACATCTGAATCAGTTTCGGGATTATATACATTCACATCAATGCCATTGAGTATTCCCACGATTTTATCCTGCTTTTGCACAAGAAGCCTGTCAAGTCCATGACCATACCACGGGTCAAGAAGTTCCTTTGCATACTGTGGAGAAACCGTCACAACCTTATCGGCAGTTTCAATTGCACCTTTCAGCATATTCACACAGCCGTCATATTCAAGAAGTCCTGCATTATAGGGCGGAATTCCCATAAGTTCGCCAAGAACCTCCATACCGTATCTGCCCTGATATTCAATATTATGTATTGTAAAAGCAGTTTTCAGCTTATCATAACCCTGCTGATACCTGTAATACAGCTTATAATAAGCGGGAATCAAAGCTGTCTGCCAATCGTTACAGCTGATAATATCGGGCATAAATCCCGTATATTTGAGCATTTCAAGAACGGCTCTTGCGAAAAATACAAATCGTTCACAGTCATCGTAAAATCCGTACATTCCGTCCCTGTTGAAATAATACTTGTTATCTATAAAATAATATACAATTCCGTTTCTTTTCACCTTGAAAATTCCGCAGTATTGCTTTCGCCACGAAACATCCACCGTAATACTGGCGACAAACTCCATTTCCTCACGAAGTTCCTCAGAAATTGATTTATAAAGGGGAATTACTACAGCACAGCTGTGACCTCTCTCCGCAAGAGCCTTGGGAAGTGAGCCGATTACATCGCCCAAGCCCCCCGATGCCGCATATGGTATAGCTTCACTCGCTGCAAAAAGTATATTCATATAATCAGAATCCTTTCTCAAAGAAATGCCGATTTACCGACATTTCCCGAATTACAGAAAAAGCAGGGGAACAACTCTCCCCTGCTTTACATAACGTCATATTTTGCCGTTTTTCTTGATGTATACAGGATAAGTTTCTGAACCGTTCAGTATTTTATCACTTCTGATTTCAACATTCTTATCAGTAATAATCTCACTTAATTTGCAGTTTTTGCCGATAACAGCACCCTGCATAATTACAGAATCCTTAATCACCGTACCCTTTCCGACTTTTACACCTCTGAACAGAATTGAATTTTCAACAGTTCCCTCAATGATACAACCGTCAGCAATGAGAGAATTTTTAATATTCGACTCTAATCCGTATTTTACAGGTGCATTGTCACCAACTTTTGTATAAACGGGCATTTTAGGCTTGAATAATGCCTTTCGTGCATCGCTGTCAAGGAGTCGCTTGTTTGCAGCAAAATAGCTCTCCATACTGTCAATTCGCATAAACATTTCCTTATGCTCATAACCCATAATCTTATATCCGCATTCTTTATTCTGCAAAATTTCCTTTGTAAAGCTGAATGTGCTTCTGCTTACGGAATCAAATACAATCTGCTTCAAAAGGTCCTTGCTGATGATAAGCATTTCAAGCCATTGATTGAACTCGCCTTTCATTCTTGGGTTGAGAAGTACATCATTTACGATGTTTTCCTCGTCAAGCTGGAGAATAGTTGTATTTTTATTCTTCTCATCATCATAGTAGCCTCTGCCATAGATAAGAGTAATATCTGCATCAGACTTCATATGCTGAATAAGAGCAGGATTCAAATCAATAGTTGTAACAACATCACAGTTTGCCAAAACTACATACTGTGCTTTGGAATGTTCAACATAGCTCCATATATTAGCAAGAGCGTCAAGTCTGCCCTTGTACATTCCGCCATTCTGACTGTATGGCGGCAGCAGGCATAAACCGCCGTTTTTACGTGCTAAATCCCAGTCACGGCCTGAACCGAGGTGGTCAAGAAGTGAACCGTAGTTAGCCTTTGTAATCACACCCACAGATGAAATTCCCGAATTTACAAAGTTTGAAAGGGGGAAATCAATAAGTCTGTATCTTCCGCCAAAAGGAATTGAACCCATAGTTCTATGCTCTGTAATCTCGCTTACAGATGAATCGTGCATACTTGCAAAAATAAGTCCCAGTACATTATAATTTACACTCATATCAAAAAACCTCCACTCAGATATTCTCGCCGATAATCTGTTTCGGTTCTACGGATTTATCGCCTGAAACTGTTACATTATGACCGACAACTGCAATTCCCCAGTCGCCCTTGTTTTCCACTAATTCGGGACTCCTGCCTATATGAGCACCGCCCTCAATAACGCTGTCGCTGCCGATAATTGCGTATTCAACAACTGCACCTGCTTTAATAACTGCACCGGGCATAATTATACTGTAATTTACAACAGCCCCCTCCTCAACAGTTACACCTGCAAAGAGTACAGAGAAATCAATTGAACCGTCAACTACGCTGCCCTCGGCAATCATAGAATTTTCAATTTTAGCATTATCGCCGATATACTGCGGCGGAACATAGCTGCTTCTTGAATAGATTCTCCAGCTCTTATCGTGGAGATCAAGAGGAAGTGAAGGGCTGAGCAAGTCCATATTTGCTTCCCAAAGAGATTCAAGAGTTCCTACATCCTTCCAGTAGCCCTCAAATTCATATGCGAAAAGACGCTGATTATCACGGAGCATAGAGGTAATAATATCCTTGCCGAAATCCTTTGACCAAGCCTCGCCTCTTTCACGCTTTGCATTGGCATCATTTTCATTTTCAATGAGATACTTTTCAAGCTTCTTCCAGCTGAAAACATAGATACCCATTGATGCAAGAGTAGACTTAGGCTCCTTTGGCTTTTCCACGAAATCAGTAACCTTGTTATTCTCGTCACAAATCATAATTCCGAATCTTGAAGCTTCTGCAAGAGGAACATCAATTACTGAAATTGTACAGTCTGCCTCGTTTGCAATATGGAAATCCACCATTTTTGAATAGTCCATTTTATAAATATGGTCACCGCCGAGAACAACCACATATTCAGGGTCATATCTGCGGATAAAGTTCATATTCTGATAAATCGCATTGGCTGTACCCTCGTACCATGACGCACCTGCCTGTGACTCATAAGGCGGAAGAACATGAACACCGCCGTTCATCTTATCCAAGTCCCAAGGCTGTCCGTTTCCGATATACTCATTAAGTACAAGTGGCTGATACTGAGTAAGCACGCCCACAGTATCAATTCCCGAATTTGTGCAGTTTGAGAGTGGAAAGTCAATTAATCTGTATTTTCCGCCGTAAGGAACAGCAGGCTTTGCTACATTTTTTGTAAGAGCGTACAATCTGCTTCCCTGACCGCCTGCAAGAAGCATTGCCACTACTTTTTTCTTTGTGTACATTATATATACCTCCATTTATATTGCTCCCGATTAATCTTTTTATATACGGGGCAATTCTTTAAACCCGACAGGGATTATTTTTTAGCTGTTGTCTTTTTTCTTGCAGTTGATTTCTTTTTCTTTTCAGTTTCTGAAATCACTTTTTCAGCTTTATCATCTGCTTTTTTTCTTGTAGAAGTTTTAAGATACATTACAGAAAGTGGAGCAAGAGTCAATGAAATACTGTTGTCCAGTCCATGCATCGGTATTTTCTCCGACTTATAGGATTTAGCTGCCAACGAAGCTCCGCCGAATTCTTCCCAGTCTGTATTGAACACAACTCTGTATGTGCCTTTTTTCGGCACACCAATGCGGTAATCATCACGCTGAACAGGTACAAAATTGCATACAGCAACAATTTCATTTCCCTCATCATCTATACGGCGGAAGGCAATTACGCTCTGCTTATAGTCGTCATTGGAAATCCATTGGAAACCACTCCAGCTGTCATCATTCTGCCACAAAGAAGAAGTATTGAGATAGAATTTATTAAGGCTCTTTACGAAATCCTGAATACGCTTGTTGTATGGATTAGAATCCACAAGTTCCCAGTCAAGACGTGACTTGCAGTTCCACTCTTTATACTGAGCAAATTCCTGTCCCATAAAGAGAAGTTTTTTACCGGGATGAGCCATCATATATGCAAGGAAAGCACGATATGATGCGAATTTATTGTCACCCTCACCGGGCATTTTCTCAATCATTGAACACTTGCCGTATACAACTTCATCATGAGAAATCGGAAGTATAAAATTCTCGGCAAAGGCATAGAAGAATGAAAATGTAATCTTATCGTGATTGAAGGAACGATAAATAGGATCAAGGGACATATAGCTGAGCATATCGTTCATCCAGCCCATATTCCACTTGAAATTGAAGCCAAGACCGCCCATGCTTGTTGGCTTTGTAACCATTGCCCATGATGTAGACTCCTCTGCAATCATAAGTGCATCGGGATGCATTGAGAAAATGGCTTCATTAAGTCGTTTAAGGAACTCCACAGCTTCAAGATTTTCATTTCCGCCGTGGATATTTGCAGCCCACTCCCCGTCACGTCTGTCATAATCGAGGTAGAGCATTGAAGCTACAGCGTCAACACGGAGTCCGTCAACGTGCATTTCTGTAAACCAATAATTTGCACTTGAAATCAGGAATGAGCAGACTTCGGGCTTGCCATAGTCAAACACATGAGTTCCCCAAGCCTTATGCTCTTTCTTTCGTGGGTCTGTATATTCGTAACAGCAAGTGCCGTCGAATTCAAATAATCCCGGTGCATCTTTAGGGAAGTGCGCAGGCACCCAATCGAGAATAACACCTATTCCTGCTTCATGGAACATATCAACCATTCTTCGGAAATCATCGGGAGTTCCGTATCTTGAAGTAGGGGCATAATAACCCGTTACCTGATATCCCCATGAGGCATCAAATGGATATTCCGTAAGAGGCATAAGTTCCACATGAGTATATGACATTTTTTTGAGGTAGGGAATAATCATTCTCGCAAAGTTGATATAAGAGGTGAAAACTTCCTCCTCACCTGTATTCTTCCATGAATTGAGATGTACTTCATAAATATTAACAGGACTTTTGTATATAGAGCGTTTTTTCTTTTCTTCAAACCATGCTGCATCATTCCACTTGTACTCGCTTTCATAAAGCTTTGAAGCGGTAGCAGGACGTGTTTCATAATGAACGCCATACGGGTCGGATTTCATCAGAATCCGTCCGTCCTTGGTTTCGATACTGTATTTATAAATATCAAATTGTTCAAGCTTTGAAATTTCAGCTTCCCAGATTCCGTCAGAAATTAGATACATAGGATTTTTACTGCGATTCCACTCATTAAAATCGCCCACAACTGAAACGCTCACAGCATTAGGAGCCCACACTCTGAATGTATAACATTTACTGCGGCCCTTTTTTCGTGAATGTGCACCGAACAATTTCCAAGCTTCAAAATTTTTACCTTGATAAAACAGATAAAGTGGGAATTCATCGGTATTTTTTTTATTAACTGACATAATTCAGCCCCCTTTGCTAATGACCGATACATTAAAAAATATCGGTTTGGTTCAATATATATTGCTCCATAATATTTAGAATAAAATCCCAAGCAATATTCAAATATAATATGCCCATAAATATTATATCAGAAATCTTCTGAATTATCAAGGTTTTTTTGCAACTTTGCACAATATTCGAAACTTTTACATAAATATTACTGTGCTTTTCTGTGCAATATGCTAATAACAATAATTATAAACCGTTAAAATATTATCTCTTTTTATTTTTAATCCAAATACTGTTAAAGAATTATTTACAAAGATGCATAAACGACAGCTGCGAAACTTCGTTTAAAAATTCTCATCAAATTCATCGTCTTACAATCTTCACACCAATCACAGTTACATCATCAGAACGGACATTTGGATTGAACACATCAGCTTTCACGGCAATTTCTCTCACGATTTCACGCACGTCGCTGCCGCCAAGAAGAAGTTCCTTTATAAATAGGTAGGCGTTCTCAGTTATGCCGTCGGAAAACATAATAATCATATCACCCTCAGACAGTTTATGCTCAGTTTCGTACAGCTCCGCCTCCTCTATAATTCCAATGGGAAACACCGTCGATGACAGCTTTACCACATCGCCGCCCTTGCGGATTATGGTAGGAGCAGCTCCCGATTTTACCGATAATACTTTACAGCTGTCCGGATTGAAAATCAGCGCATCAAGAGTTGCAAAGGACTCCTCTCTTGACTTTGTGACCATAACGGAATTCACAACTCTCACCGCCGATTGGGGTTTCATACCGCCGCATACAAGTCGGCGAAACATTCCGATTACCATATGAGAATCCACAGCCGCATTTTTTCCGCTGCCCATTCCGTCAGACAGCACAATAAACTGATTTCCTCTGCTATCCGTAAAAATTGACGCACTATCGCCGCTTATCTTACAGCCTGACGCACATTTTGATGCTGTGTGAATTTCAGCTTCATATTCCGCAGGCTGATAAATGCCGATTTTCAGCTCTTTTGAGGAGCTAACAGCCGCCGATGCAAGCAGCCGCACTCCAAGAGTATCCGATAAAATTCCGCAAATTCTCTCAGCTGAATCCGCAATTTCTCCGCAGCTGAAAAATATTTCCGCAGTAATTCGCTCAGTTTCCGTATACCCTGCCATAACACGGAGATATTTTATATTGTGATTTTTCAGGGAATTTTCAATACGCTGTTCCAATGTGTGCGAATGGCGGACAGGGCATTTTTCCCCGCTTTCACGGATAATATCGGAGATTATTCTGAACTGCTCCGAAAGAAATCGCCGTTCTTCGGAATAACGCAATTCCATAAGTCTGTGGGCAGTCCGCAGTCTGAATAATCGCTCAAATTCATCTGCCGCATCTTTTCTGCGAACACAGTCCTCGGGAATTACAGGAATGATTTCCCCCGATATTTCCCCTTGACTTCCGCTGCAAATTCCCCTGCGATAGCACGCTCCGCAGACATTATTTGTATATTCCTCACCCTTATTTTCCTTGCAGCGATTGGCAGAAATTGCCGCTGAAATTTTTCCCGAATCGCACCGCACAGCATCTATTACATCAGAGAGAAAATTATTTCTCACCGCCTTGCTTTCATGGCTGTTTTCATTTCTCCCCATACGCATAATGAACTGCTTTTCCTTTAAATATGGGACAACTGCAACGAAAATTCCGCCGCCAATCACAAGGCTCAGGGCATACCCGAAATTATACGTGCCGCCCATTAGTATACCGAGGAAAAACACGGATGCGGTGTACATAAATGCAGATAAAAGAAATTTGTCCCTGCCGCCAAAGCCTGCAATAAGTCCTGCTGTGGGGAGAATTGCTGCCGCTGTTCCTATTTCAGATGATGAAAGAATTGCACCGCTTGCTCCCAACGCTCCGATTACTACTCCCCCGAATCCGCCAAAAAAATAAGCTGCCCCTGCGGTAACTGCGGACAAAAGGGCAAGTCCGCCATTGAAATACGGGAACTCTACAGAGCAGATTGAGGCTGATGCCACAATGTAGACAATTCCTGCAAGACAGCCTTTTTTTCCTTTTAAATCAATGACGCTGAATGTGGAAATGCCCTGCCGCAGTTCAGCTCCCGAATATGCTGTTACTCCTGCTATTATGCCATAAATGAGGTAAAATATAAGCTTTCGTGGAAATTCTCCGATAAGGGCAGAAATAACACATCCCGATACTGCCGATGATACACCTGTGAGAATTCCGCTTGCAACAGGTCTGTTGAAAATCTCCGAAAACATTTTTACTGCAATTATCAAAGCCATTGCACATAGCTTCACCACGCATTTTCCTACGGAATCCGTCAGCACACACCGCACTACAGCACCTGAAAAAACTGCCGCACCATAGGGAAATCCCACCGCACCTGTCAGGGATATATCCGCAAATGAGTCAATTCCACCTAAATTTGTACCCGAAAATAAAAATCCGCCGCCGAATGAAAAAAGAAATCCCATTGCCTTTGAAAAAATCTTGCCGTCCCTTATTTTATCCATTTTGACTGCCTCCAAAATATTAATATTGATGTAGCAGCTAACACGTGAATATTTAATAGCAGAAAAATTCAGGGGTTAGTTGGCACATCAATAATCCTATTATATCATTAATTAGATGCGGAATTTGTCGTATAAACATGACAAAATCAAATTAATTGGGATGTGGTAAATAACTTGACAAAAACTATGCTGATATGGTATAATTAAAAAAAAACTTAAAGGAGGAATCTATGGGAAGATTTTTTACATCAACGCAGATAAATAATCCCAAACAGCTGAATTGTGACGGATTTAAGGCTTATTTCTGCGAAAAAATGAAAAAAGAGGGATACGAGGTATGTGAGGCAGACTGTGCCGAGTTATCCTATGTGCTCGCCTTTGCAGATAACTGCAAATGGGTGACATTAAGCTCCGAAGCCTATGAACAGGGCAATCGCACCGCACAGGCTGATACTGCACGAATTGCAAAAATGCTTGGAACATACTGCGTTAACACTATTGTCATTGACAGCGATTGTGCAATGCTTGACCTTTACAATGATAAAGGAAAAAAGGCAGACACGTTAGTTATGGGACGAGCTGATGATTATCTCGGAGATGATATTCCAGCACCTGCCCAAGCAGTATGGGAGCAGTTTGTTTCACCTGATAGCACATGGGAGCAGTTCATGTCCGTTGTGCAGGGAGATTATGTTTTCGTAGAGGACGGATTATCTGAACTTGCTCCTGTTATCGGAATGGACAGCGATAATATCCTTTTTGAGTATGAGGATGCTGATGAAAGCAATGAGAAGTTATGCTATCTGTCGTTCAAAAAGACTGCTTCAAAAAAGGAAAAAAAGCCGACTTTGAATTCTTTATTTCAGCAAATCTGGGGGGCGGAGCTTGAACCACTGGGTTTTAAGAAGCCAAAGCTTCGTCTGCCCTATTACATTCGAGTGATTAACGATGAAATTATTCATGTTGTCGGAATTCACGATATGAAGTCACACCTTGTGGCATTTGGCGGAATTGCTACAGTTTATCGTAAAGAACTTTGTCTGAATCATTCATTCCGTCAAAACGAAAGGTGGCTCAGAGACGTAATGAATTTCTATGTTAAGTGGCGCATATCAGATAAGCCGTTTAATCAAGAAATTCAATCAGGTTTTCATTACCATGAATATATTGAGTCACAGCCTTTATCAAAAGCGGTTCAGGATGCGTTGAATGAAACTATGACGTGGATTGTACCTGTTCTGGATAATATAAAAACACTTAAAGATGTTGCAGATTATCAAGAACGTGTATTTAAAAATTATATCTCTATTATTTCATTACCATTAAATGACCCTCTTGTTGCACCATATAGTGACGCAGCTATAAAATTTATTTTGGATGATCCACTTGCTGACCTTGAACAACGATATTTACATTGTGTGAAAAATACCAAAGAAGTAAACAAACGGTTTAATCGTCCTCAGGAAATTATTGAGAAAGATCGTATTTTTATTGAAGAAATGCTGAAAGACTCTCGTGAGACACTGCATATGTTTCTTGAAGATAAAGAATTGCACAGTCAGACACTTGAAGAACTTGCAAGGCGAAAAAAGTATAACCTTGAAATGCTCAAATCCTACGGCATAGATTCTGAAAAACCTCAGCCAAAGAAAGAGAAAAACTAAAACAACTGGGAATATTATAACAAACTCCCCCTGCCGACAACAGGGGGAGTTATTATATGAGGTATTGTCTTAAACCTGTGCATTAAAGAGATTTTTCAATGCGTATACAACATCATCAGAATCTGCATTAACACTTGCGGCTTCATTTATAGCCGAAAGCTTGCCGAGTTCTTCAAGATTTGCATTATATCCGATTGTATAAATGGGTATTTCAAGTGCTTGAATAATCCGTGAAATATCTTTGAGAGAGCAGCCGATATTTGTTTCACCGTCGCTGAGAACGAACATCATAATTTTAGCGTCGGGGTTCTCCTCCTTTGCCTTGATAAGCATATCTGCGGCAACAGCAACTCCGTCAAATGTGGCTGTACTTCCGAATGGGGAAATATCTTCAACCGCACCTGTGAAATATGAACGGTGGTTAATGTCAAACTTTCCGATAGGCAGATTAATCTGAACATCATTATTATATGTAACAAGTCCTATACTGTTATCCTCGCCGATATACTGCGACGCATTTATAAGTGAGCGTTTCAGCTGAGCAATAGGCTCGCCGTCCATACTTCCCGATGTATCCGCCACGAAAACAGCTACAACAGGTCTGCCTGCATCCTTTTCCTCTTTCCACAGCTTCTGTGCGGAAATAAGAGATGTACCTGCAATGTCGGGAATGTCAGACTTGTAATTCTTTATCTGATTAAATCCGTATTCATCTGCAAGCTTCTGTGATTTGCTGTTCTTGCAGTAATCCACAAACATATCAAGGAGTTCTTCCTGAGATGATGTAAGGTCACCAAGGGCATAAACAGGGTTGTTATGCTCCACGCCGAATGGAATAAACTTGTAATTCTTCAATGAGGGGTCATTGTAAAGAGTTTGATTTTCCATAATAAAGGCATCTAACGCACCTGATTCCGCAGCCTCTCTCATTTGCAGAGTTGTATATGCCACAAATGGAACATTTGCCTGAAAATCTACAAAGGATTCCACAGCCTCTGTGCTGAGAATATCATTGCTGTCAAAGCAGTTCAAAGCTGATACAAGGAAGTTAAGTCCTGTTGATGACGCATATGGGTTTGTGTAGCCCATAGCAATTTCGCCGTCAATAGTTGCCTGTATTACGGTATTTATTGAAACTGAACCATACTTCGACTCAATTTCAGAATATGTATCTTTATCAACAAGTATGCCTGCGGTGTTGCTTACTATACTTTCATCTACAAGTTCAATATCAACGCCCTCAGCTTCAATCATATCGCCCCACAACTCATTTGAGGGAGTGAATACTTCGGGAACATACTTTCCCGATTTGATATAGTCAACGGAAAGTCCCGATGCAACAGGGCGGACAGATACAGACACAGTATATCCGTTTATCTCAAATTGTTCACGGTTGAAATTTTCAGCTACTTCATTAAGCCAGCCGTCAGTTCCCTTGCTGGATTTCTCAGTAGATGAGAAAATCTCAATGTCAAGCTGACCATTTCCGTCAACGCTTAACGGATACTTGGATATATCGGGCAATTCGTCAATAAGAGATGTTGAACCAATCTGAACCTGTGCCTTTCTCGGCTGAACCTCCGTAACATTGATTTTTTTCAGAAGCTTAGGTAAATCCTCCAAAGCCTCCTCTTTGGAAATTTCCCTTGCGCTTTTGCCGATATTTTTGGTGAGGAAAATACCTCCGCCTACGACACCTGTAACAAGTACCGCCATAAGTGCCATTGTACCCGCAATTTTCTTTTTGTTATCACTCATATTAATCCCTATCCTTTCATGGCTTTTATGCCAAAATCATTAAAACTCATCAGTTTCCCCATTTGTACGGATTTCCCTGAGAGATTCGGTAATTGTTTGCAGACTCAATGTTGTATTGCTCTCTGAAACATCACCAAGCATTGCAATTTCATCTATGAATTTGCGGAAAACATCGAGATACTGCTCATTTGTGTTTATAAGCTTATTTATGTAATCTCTGCTTCTTGCAAAATCATTTCTGTCATTTTTATCAAATATCAGAAGTCTGTTAATCAGACGGTTGAAATTGCCGAACATATTTGACTGCACCTCGTCAATGGCAGAATCAAATGTGCTGTCCTGTGAAAGTGCTTTCAGCTTATCTTTTCTTGAATTGAAAAGTTCAAGCTGTTTCAATGCCACATCAATCTGCTTATTGAAAGGTGTATTCATACCTTTCCAGCCCTTTAGTGCATCTTCAAAATCATCATAATCCGCATTTTCCACATTCTTAATCCGTGGCTTTTTATATGCCGAGGAAAGAATGAAGTAGTTGCCTATGATAAATATTACAATACTTGCAATTATAATAATAATTCTTACTAAATTATCAAGCTGCAAAATTCCCTTTGAAAGCAGAATTACATCAGCAATAGCAAGTATCAAATTGAAGCCGAGCAATAACGGCAGTTTCTGTAAATTCATAAATTCACCCCTTTATAACTAATGTAACTATTTTATCACACTATCGCAAAAAAGTCAAGCGTTTTCCTGCCATTTGCCTATTGCAATGATTTAAACAAAATTTTATGTCAAACTATTGACAATTATATGAAAGTATTGTATAATATATATATCGCTGAAATACAGCGTGTGCGGCATCCGCAAGCCGCAAAAACATATGATATGGAGGATTATTTTATGGTAAAATTCATCATTCCCGGCATTGTTATAGCTGCGGTGCTTATTCTTATTCTATCCCTCGGCTATATCAAAGCTCCACCCGATACTGCGTACATCATTTCAGGTCTGCGTAAGAAAATCATCATCGGAAAGGCAAGTATCAGAATTCCTTTCTTCGAGCGTGTGGATAAACTGAAACTTCAGCTTATCGCCGTTGACGTAAAGACTTCAAGTGCTGTTCCCACCGCTGATTACATCAACATCAATGTTGACGCTAACGTAAACGTAAAGGTCAGCAGCGATCCCCTGCTTATCAAGCTTGGTGCAGAGAACTTCCTCAATAAAGAACCTGTGTATATTGCAAAGGTTGCACGTGAAGTTCTTGAAGGTAATATGCGTGAAATCGTTGGTCAGATGACTCTCGAAGCAATGGTAAACGACCGTAAGGCTTTCGCTGAAAAGGTACAGGAGAATGCGGCTCCCGACCTCAACAGAATGGGTCTTGAAATCGTTTCATTCAACGTACAGAACTTTACTGATGACCAGAACCTTATCGAGAACCTCGGTATTGACAATACCACAAAAATTCAGAAGAAGGCAGCTATTGCCCGTGCGGAATCTGAAAAGGAAATCGAAATCGCTAAGGCTCAGGCTAAGAAAGAAGCTAACGACGCTAAGGTTCTTGCTGAAACTGAAATTGCACAGAAGAACAATGAACTTGCAATTCGTCAGGCTGAACTGAAAAAAGAAGCAGATACACAGATGGCTATTGCCGATGCTGCTTACGAAATCCAGAAGGAAGAGCAGCGTAAGACAATCGAAATCACAAAGGCTAACGCTAATATCGCTGCATCTGAAAAGGATGTTGAACTTAAAACTAAAGAAGCAGAGGTTAAGGAAAAATCTCTCGATGCTGAAATTAAGAAAAAGGCTGAGGCTGAACGCTATAAGGCACAGCAGGAGGCTGACGCTAAGCTTTACCAGTTAAAGAAGGAAGCAGAAGCTGACCGTTTCCAGCGTGAGCAGGAGGCTGAGGCACAGAAGGCTGAGGCTGAGGCTCAGAAGTTCGCAAGAATGCAGGAAGCCGAGGGTATTGCTGCCGTAGGTCAGGCTGAGGCTGACGCAATCAGAGCGAAAGGTCTTGCTGAGGCTGAGGGTATCAACGCTAAGGCTGAGGCTATGAAGAAGTATGGCGAGGCTGCTGTTCTCGAAATGTACTTCAAGGCTCTCCCCGAAGTTGTTCGCAATGCTGCTGCTCCCCTTGAAAATGTTGATAAGATTACAATGTACGGTGAGGGAAATTCCAGCCGTCTTGTAGGCGATATCATCAATTCCACAACAAAGATTACTGATGGTCTTACTGAGGCTACAGGCGTTGATATCAAGGCTATCCTTTCTGGATTCCTTGGCGGCAAAATGGCATCTGCACAGGCTGCACCTGCTGAGCCAAAGGCTGAAAGCACTTATAATTCCTATCAGGAAGTTCCCGACGGCGATTACGTAATTGACCGTTCAGGCTATACAGACTACACAACAGATACAACTGAATAATAAATCAGGGTACCGAGAAAAAATCGGTACCCTTTTTTATACAAACTTATACCAATCCCTAAAACAACAGTAGATAAAGGGCATAAATGCCATATGTCGTCGTTGGACATCCTCAGCATACGACACTATGCTTTCATCGTCCGCATTGACATACAGCATTTTTGCTCATCATCTTTGTCTACTAACATTTTAGGGATTAGTATAAGTTATTGCGTAAATGAATACTGCAAGACTGATAACCGAAATAATTCCCACAGAAACAGGCACAAAGTAATCTGCTTTCATTACACCAAATCCACGAAAAATCAAATATGGGCATCTCTAAAAACCCGTTTGATTAAAGAAAAAGCAGATAGGTACGGCAGCTGTAAGGAAACCTTCCGAAGGCGTGCTGTCGCACTCCAAGGGAGGTTGACGCAGCAGATGTCGTGCTTAGCTGTTTTTTCTAAAAAGGGGTTTTTAGAGATGCCCATATGAATGACAGCCTATAATATAACGCAAGCCTCGTCCATACCGACGAGGCTTGTTGATTATGTTATGTCCACAGTTCAACCGTGGAGAAACAAATGTAGAATTTTCAAAGCAGGGATTGGTATAACTTTCATCTTTCATTTCTTCTTTTATTCAGAAATAAGTTTGTAAGCCGAGATTTTCTTTATATTAGCCGATACAAGATAGGTTATTGCGTAAATGAATATTGCAAGACTGATAACCGAAATAATTCCCACGGAAACAGGCACCAAGAAATCTGCTTTCATTACACCGAATCTACTGAAAATCAATGATACAATTTTATTTGTAAAATAACAGCCAAGAATTGCACCTATTATATTTCCGACTACAGAAACAGACATAGTTTCTGTTGCAAGCTGCCCTCTGATTTGTCTGCTTGTGAAACCAATAGCCTTTTGTATGCCAAATTCGTGCTGACGCCTTACGGTTACTGTTTTGATAATCAGGTTTATAATAAGCGTTACAAAAAGCAGTATCAGAATCGCAAAAACAAATACAATTCCTTGCATCATAGCAAGAAGTGAGTTGTCCTCATACAGCGTGAAATCTACATTTATAGCACCTGTAATCTTTTCCTTGTATTTATCCTTGAGCTTTGTGATAAATTCATCTGTACTGTCTGCGTATCCGCTTCCTATTCCGCCTTTAAGGTCAACGCATAAATGAGTATAATTCAGCGGAATATGCAGGCGGTTTATTCTCGCTTCCTCAGTGATATAACAACCCCAGCCCATTGATGATGTGGTCTGCGTCAATCCTACAATAAGGAACTTTTCTGTATATGCACCGCAGCTGACTTCTATTTCTTCCCCCAATTCAACTTTAAGATGCTTTTTAATATTACCTGATATGACTATCTCGTTGTCATATTTAGGCGCCCTGCCTTCATAAATTCCGTCAAAACTGAAATCGCTGTAATCATCGGCAGATTCAAGAATCACCTGATAATCACCTATAGCCGCCGCCATTTCTGAATTATATCTGTAAACCTTTTCAACCTCGTCCATTGCGGCAATTTCAGGAATTATATCATCATCAGTAATGAAAACCGTAGCATTTTCGTGATTTGAAGATAGCAGTCTCATCATACGTGAATCATCAAAAATGACATTATATCCGAAAGCTATTACAAATGCTGTTGTAAAGCCAATTGCAATCATCATAACCATAAGGAGTACACTTTGCTTGCCCCAGTGGAATATTGCCTTGAATGGAAGAAGTATACCCAGTGAGCCTTTTGACTTATCAAGAGGAAAATGATTTTTCCTGAAATTATGAACATTCAAGCCCTGTCTTAACGCTGTAACAGGCTGTAATTTGTTAATTCTGCATGTAGAGAAAAATGATACCGCAATTGCCGCAAATGTAAGCAAGCCGGCTGTGACCATAACGCAAAACCAGTCGATTCCGTATTCCCAGATGCAGAGTGCCTCTGTCCTTATAATCTGCTCCCATGTAGGCAGAAAAAGGTATGTAAGGCTAATACCAATTGCAGAAGCTGCTGCTGTTACTAATGCAAATTGCAGAATAATCGCAAGTCGTATCTGAAAACTTGTATAGCCTATAGCCTTTTGCACACCGATATTTTTTATATCCTGTTCAATACTGTTGGAAATTCTGAAATTTATTACAAGCAGGGTTATAACTACCGCAATAAGAGAAAAGGCAATCATTACAGATGAAAGTATATCAGGGAGATGCATTCTTGCAAATTCGGCGTCACTTTTTAAAATATTAAATGTGGTAATTTCTTTTTTTCCAAACTCTTTTGTTATGCGGACGGAAATTTTTGCATCATCTTCGTTCTCATCTAATTTTATAAAATATGCTGTGTTGTTGTGAGATATGGGATTCGCTGAAATTCTTTCATAATCTTCATCATTTACAAACATTGAATATCTGTATACGCCATTTCCGCCTGTCATCATTCGCTCGAAAAAGCCTGCAACCATAAAGGTGTATTCTTCTTCGCCTATGGTGCATTTGAATTCCGTATCAAGCTCGGAATCCCAGTAATATTTGCATACAATAGGAAGATATATTGCATTTTTGTAGGTATTTTCCGATAATTCCACCATTCCGGGATTATCGCATACACCAAAATTGCTGTAGGGCTGAAAAAGAATATCTCCTATATTGTCATCTCCGCGGACTTCATTTGTAATAACTGTATGAATCATATCAGTATAGGAATATTCCGCAACTCCCGTTACATTGTCAAGACATTCATTAATAGCATTTGTGTCCTTGCTTTCTACAACTGAGAGAATGTGGGGTGTATCATACTCTTTTGTTTTTGTTTCCCAGAGCGATTGATAGCCTCTTGCAGTGATAAAGCCTATGTAAAGCAGTGCAGAGGCAAATATTATAATAAAAAAGAATGAAATAGTCTGTTTTGCATCTTTTCTGATATTTGACTTAATCAGCTTGAAAATCTTGTTCATATCCGCACTCCTTACCAGTTCATTTCTTTAAGGAATGTACGAAGCTTTTCATGGCGTTCTTTATCGCCGCTGATATATTTACCAAGGTCACATTCACCGCATACAGTGCCGTCTTTGACGTATATTATTCTGTTTCCGCGTCTTGCGGATTTCATATCATGAGTAACCATTACAACCGATTGTCCGTCGTTATTTATCTCTGACAGCACGTTTAAAACTGCATCGCTGTTGGAACTGTTCAACGCACCTGTCGGCTCATCGGCAAATACCACATCGGGGGCATTTATAACTGCCCTGACAATGCCTGCACGCTGTGACTCACCGCCCGAAAGCTGTGAGGGAAATTTCTTTTGCAGTTTTTCATCAAGTCCAACTCTTTCAAAAAGCTTTTTCGCTTTTTCAATAAGTTCCTTTTTCTTCTGCCCTGTGAGAAGTCCTGCACTAAGGACATTATCCATAATGCTCATGGAATCCATAAGGTGAATTTGCTGGAATACGAAGCCGCAATGCTTTCTGCGGAATACCGCCAGTTTATCGCTGCAATAGTCGGAAATAACCTCGCCGCAGAACGTGATTTTTCCAAGTGTAGGCTTATCCATTCCCGAAAGTGCATACAAAAGGGTTGATTTACCCGCACCCGACGAACCCATAATTACAGTAAAATCTCCCTCGTAAATTTCAAGGTCAAGATTTCTTATAATATGCTGCTGCAATCCGCCGTTAGAAAAGGTTTTGCACAGCTTTTCGGTTTTAATTAAGATTTTTTTGCTCATAACTGTTACTCCATATCAAATAAAATTTACAAGCATCAGCCTGTATTTTTATTATACTTTTTATTTTCTTAACGGTCTTTATCCGTTTCTTAACAGATTCTTAATTATGACAGCAAAATTCTTAATTCTGTGCAAAATCCCTTTTCTGTATTGTAGCAGGCAAGATTTCCGCCCATTTTTTCAATAAGCTGTGCGGATATGTATAATCCCAGTCCGCTGCCGCTTTTGCCTGTAGAGTTTCCGCCACGTTTGAATTTCTGCATTATAAGCGGCAGTTCATCTTTTGGAACACCTCCGCCGAAATCAGCAATTCTTATTACAAGGTGATTTTCCTCAATTTCAGCTGATACTTCAATTTCCGTATCCGCATATTTGTATGAGTTAAAGATGATATTATCAAAAACCTGTCCCAATCGCAATTTATCCGCTGAAACAATACAGTCGGGAATATTATTTTTCGTTATCTGATTTTTGAAGTCGCTTGCTTTCAGAAGTTCCGCAATTTCATTGCTGCCGATTTCCGAAATTTCAACGTGAAGCTGATTAAGTTCGTCCATTGTGGAGTTGAAAATATTGTTTACAAGCTTATCAATCTGATTTGCTTTTTCAATAATTCGTGACAGCTTTTCACGGTGATTTTCGTCCTTTACCGTAACCTGCATTACCTCTGAAATGGCAGTAATTGAGGCAACAGGAGTTTTTATATCGTGGGAAAGCTGTGCTGTAAGTTCTTGTTTGCTTATATTTGCAAGCCGTTCACGCTCCTTTGATGCCGCAAGCTCTGTCCTCATCATATCAAAGCTTTCGGTGAAATCTCCGAAAATATTGTTCTTTTCAATATCAAGAGGAATGTCAAATTCACCTCTTGCCACATTAGCTGCAAAGCGTTTCAGCTTATCGAAAGGCTTAACTATGCGATATTCAAGGTAGAAATAATAAACCGCAATAAGACCGATTACAATTAAATTTGTGGCAACTAATACAATAACCACGCTTTTTTGCTTATCGGATAAAATAATCCGCATATTATTGGGAATAATCAGCCAGCCGATTATCTCCTTATCCTTTTCAATTGGCCTTATGGTGCATCTTTCCTCCGAAGCCTTTACAACTGTAGTAGGAATTGTCGTATCAGTTGTCATAAGCAGATTTTCATCACGGTCAATAACTGCATATTCAAATTTAAATGGACTTTCTTCTGTTTTTTCGGGAGTAAGTTTATCCCAGTTTTCAACGGCAAGATGAATTGCCTCATTCATCTCAACTGTGTCTATTCGTGAGGTTTCCTTACATTCCCAAAGAATCAGAAATACCGATAATATAGTGACTATTACATAAATAATCACAATTGAAATTAAACCTTTTTTCTTCATACCGTATCCTTTTTAAATATGTAGCCCACGCCCCATACAGTCTGAATAAACTGAGGTTGATTGGGATTTTTTTCAAGTTTTTCACGAAGATGCCGTATATGCACGTTAAGCGTTCCGTCACCTGTGAATTTATCCTCCCATACGTTTTGGAACAGTTCCTCTTTGTCAATTACACGGTCAGGATTTTTTACAAGATAGGTCAAAAGTTTGTATTCCATATATTTCAGTTTAAGCAGTTCACCATTTTTCCTGACAGTTTTTGCATCAAGGTCAATTTCTATGTCACCGAATAATATTAATTCCGATTTTGCAGTAGTATTATTGTTCTCGTACCGTTTCAGCACAGCTTTCGCTTTTGCACATAAAACTCCGAGGGAAAATGGCTTGCAGATATAGTCATCTCCGCCGATATTCAGAGCAATTATCATATCATCTTCACTTGACCTTGCACTTATAAAAAATATAGGTACATCAAGATTCTGACGGATTTTCTTGCAAAGTTCAAAGCCTGAATTATTGCCTAAATTAATATCAAGAAGTATGAGTTCCGCTTGATTTTCCTTAAAAAACTCCATACACGCTTCACCGTCATAAACGCTGTATGTGGGGATATCAAACATATTGAAATATTCCGCAATTGAATCCGCCAAATCTTTTTCATCATCTACAACAAGACATTTGTATTTCATATATTTATCCTTTCAAAAAAGTTCTGCTGCATTTCAAATTTATTTCTAAAATAAAAAAATCCTAAATGCAATATATAGCAAACGACAAAATCTTTTGGCGTTTGCTATTTGCCGATCCGCACGGAGCAAACTTTAGTTTGCGGATGTGCGAGGCACTTTAATATAATTATATCATAACTTTAAGTGCGTGTAAAGTGTTTGAATTCTTTTTCGACAAACTGAAACGGGTGTACCAATCAAAGTACACCCGTTTTTTATTTGTCTTAGTAAAAATCAGAAAAATATATAAACTCCTGTTCTTGCTTGCCTTAAAGAATATTACTGTCAAGACTAATGTAAATATCCCAGATTCCATAATTCAGACTTTCATCATCTCTTACGATTTTGTAATACGGATTTGAAATAGCTCTGTACTTTTTTTCCGCTATATATTTTTTCAGTATTTCAAGTGCTTCGTTTATACAACTGAAATCACCCTCGTATCTGATTTTAACTGCATTGACCATTCTGAATTTCGGTTTTATTGTATATCCGCTGCAACTTTTTGTATTTTCATTTATCAATGGTACAAGAAATTCTATTCCTGTATCAAAATATGTAAAAATAATCTTATCTCTCATTTCAAGTCCGATATTTGACAAGTTTTTTCTGATATGTCTTGACATATCCATTGTCGTATTCTTGTCTGCATCGGCTTTGTAGGAAAGTATATTTTCAAAATACAAATTCAGATTTTCTACTATCTGCATACAAAATATTCCTTTCAGCGGAAACGTAATTCCACTTTTATTGCTGTACCAATTCTCCGTTTTCAATTCTGATTACACGGTCGGCATAATCCGCAATACTTGGATTATGTGTTATCATAACCAACGTCTGACCATACGTATGAATACCGTCAAGAAGTATTTTAAGAACGTCATTACCCGTATTTGTATCAAGGTTTCCTGTCGGCTCATCTGCAAGAATGATTTTAGGCTTGTTTGCAAGGGCTCTTGCTATTGCAACTCTTTGCTGCTGACCGCCTGAAAGCATTGAGGGAAAAGATTTTTTCTTATCTGCTATACCAAGCTGAGTCATAAGATGATCAATATATTCCTCATCCACATTCTTATTGCTTATATTGACCGGAAAAACTATATTTTCATACACATTCAGAACGGGAATGAGATTATACGACTGAAATACAAATCCTATTGTACTACATCTGAAATCAGACATTTTCACGTCATCTGCATCTTTGTAATTCATACCGTTAAGGCAAACTTCACCGGAATCATATTCATCAAGTCCGCCGATAATATTGAGCAGCGTACTTTTTCCGGAGCCGCTATGTCCGAGAATTACTACAAATTCACCTTCGTTGACCTCAAAATTAACATTCTTTAAAGCGTGATAACTTTCGCTGCCTGATTTATAATACTTATTTAGATTTTTCACTTTAATTACTGACATAATCTTTCCTCCAGAATTAATCAACTTTTATCATATCAACAATTGAACTGTTTGAATATTTCTTCATAAATGAATATGCAAAGAATAATGTTACTACTGAAAATACAACCATTACAATTATGTAAGCCATTGCAGAAATTCTTATGCTGTTGTGTAATATCAATGTAAGATATATATTCAATGGAACTGACAGAAGAATTCCTGCAATAACAGAAATTGCATTGAGTATCATATTTTCCCAACAGCAGATTTTACAAAGATTTTCCTTTTTCATACCAATAGCACACATTATTCCAAATTCTCGTTTTCTTGTAGCCGCATTTTCCTTAATTGTGTTATTTATAATCATAAAACTCAGCAGGATTGTGGCTGCCACAATATAAACAGCAAGCATTACTATTCCGAAAAGCTGCTGTGCACTCTGTTTCTTTCCCTCATTCATATCTTCAACTACAAATTCAATACCGCCCAATTCTTCACTTAATGACTCCATTGTAAGCTTTTCATCCATTTCAAGTAATATAGATGAATATTTATCAATTTTGCAGCCAATATCAGAAGCAGTTTTCTCATTTATAAGAAGATATGTTCCGATGGAACGAAGTACACTCTGCAAGCTATCAGATACATCGTCATATGCGTCGTTAAGTTTTACATTATATTCCTTATCATTTACCTTAACTCCGATTTCCGTTTTTTCAGCACAGTTCTCGCCAATCAAAACAGCAAACGGTTCTTTATTATTATAATCAAGCTTTAAGTTTTCTGCAAGTATTTCCGCAAGATTTCCACTATATACTATAGTCTGTACTGAGTTTTCACCTACGCTGCACTCCACATCATTCATAATATCCGATTGAGTATAAACGGTATCAATGTCGTGTTTCTCCTTTAAAACATCAATATCAGCCTGAGTAAAACAACTCTGACTAAGAACAATATCCGCCTTTAATGAATAATCACATATTTCTGCAAGACTTTTTGAAGAACCGGTCGAAACCGTAAGGAATGTATTACAGATTACAAAGCATAAAAGATAGCTCAAAGATACTGTTACAATCTGCGTAATACTTTTAGAAAAATTACGCTTGATATTTCTCATTGCAAATCCATAGAAATATCTTTTTCCATTAAGTCCGCCCTTAGCAAAATCGTCTTTTATCTCTTTTCCGCTGCCAAACTTTGAAAGATTTATAGGCTTGATTTTATAAAATTTGAAAATAAGTCTGCCGCTTGCTATTAAAACTGAAATCATTGCAAGAACATACACTACAACGTATATAAGCGGATTCTGCGAAATTTCTCCACCTGCTCCGCCCTGTATAAGTGAGCCGACAATCTTTTTGGCAACCAGCATATTAAGCAGATTTCCTGCTGCAACTCCTGCAATATATGATATATTTGCAAGCAATATAGCCTCGGATATTACCATTTGTGCCAGTTGTCGGTTATTCATACCGATACATCTCATTACCGCAAGGTTGTCAAGTTTCTGAATAAGGCTTATATTCAACGAATTGTAAACGAAAATAATCATACAAACTGCAATAATTACTGAAATTGCAAAAACTCCTAAAGAAACTGAAGTAAATGTACCTTTTTCGTCATAGTTCATTGTTTTTTGCTCATTGTCTATAATGCAATCCTTGAAAAAGCTTTTTGCTTTTTCAGCGTTATGTACTGCTAATATATCTTTAATAGCATATTCCGCATCAACTGTCATTTCAGTATCGTAATCACCCTCAATTGCTTCAAATGCAATGGAATTAGACAAATCGTTTCCTGTTACTCCGCTTTGCTTGATAATATCTGCTGCACCGTCAAGGCTTGTAAAGAAGAATGTTCCCTCATCAACAAGTTCATCTATTATACAACTTACCTTTAAAGTGAAGTTTTTTTCAGCACTTTCTCCACTAATATCATTAAAAAAATTTATGTTGACAGAAATCTCATCGCCAACCTTGAGATTTTTTCTCTCCGCATAGCTTTTTTCAATGCACACCTCTCCGATACCTTCAGGCATTGAACCGCTTAACACTTTGGTATCCTTGAAATAATCAAGATCTCCCGAAACTCCAAGCATCTTGTATTCTTCCAGATCATTTTCGTAAACCGAACCTATCCAGATCATCGACATTATTCTCTGCTTTTGTGAAATTGGTTTTTCTACAAGTTCCCGATGAATCTTAATAGTTTCTTCATCAGTTATATTATAAACCGTAAAATCACGACGCATACCGGTACTTACAAATTCCCTGAAGCTGTCAGTAATATGACCGCTTATCTGCACAAGGCTGAACATCAGCATTATTGAAAATGCAATTCCCAATACCGCCCTGATGCTGCTTTTCATATTACTTTTCATATACCTGAAAGCTAATTTGAACATTACATATTCTCCTTTACAACGAGATGATTTTTGTTTAAATAATATATTATAGAATTCAACATTATAAAATTATTGCTGTGCGTGATTATCAAAGTAATTTTATCCGACAGTTCCTTTATCAGATTATCACGAAGTTCGCTTTCGGTATCCATGTCAAGCCCTGCCGTTACCTCGTCTATAATAATTATTGGCTTATCCTGATATAAGGCTCTTGCAAGACACAATCTGCTTCTTTGACCGCCTGAAAAATTCTTGCCGTTTTCAGAAACAACTGTTGAAAAACTATCAGGAAGATTTACTATATCATCGTAAATTCTACAGCATCTGCACACTCTCTCCAACTTTTCTTTATTATATTCAAGATCAAGAACTATATTATTCTCAATTGAATCATTGAAGAGAACCGCATCCTGTGAAACAAAAGATATAAGCTTCATTCGGCTTTCCACATCAATATCTTTAAGAGAAATCCCGTCATACAGGATTTCACCGTTTTCATATATCTGCCGTCCTGATATAAGATTGATAAATGTGGATTTTCCACAGCCGCTTTTGCCTCTTATATAATATTTGTTGCCCTTCTCAAATTCAGCCTTGACGTTTTCAAGAATCTTCTTTTCGCCATACGAAAAGGACAACTCCTCTACTTTAATACTTGAAACATTTTCAAGTTGATTTATTTCTTTATTATCTTTGTAATTGAATATATGTGCTACCCGATCAAGGGATGCAAGCTCTGCACTCAGATCGGTTGGTATAGTGAATAACTCAAGCAGCGGTGTTGAAAGATTGCCTGCATACTGATTGAATGTAACAAGCATTCCCACCGTCATTCTATCCAATATTACCATAAGACCACCCAATGCAAGAAGTATACAGGTTGAAGCTGACATACCTACCGATACCAAACTACAAATCCTTGTACTGAACAAATTATTGCTTTTTCTCACATTGTAATCGTTTTTCATAGCATTTTCAAATCGGTTTTCAGCATATTTGCCTGCTCCGAGAACAGCAATATTTCTGATGTTATTTACAAGCTCGGTAATTACAGACCAGAGCCTTACGAAGCTATCTCGTGCCATTGCTCCGTTTTTTTCTTCGATATTGCTTGTTCTGAGCCTTACAATTACCATAGCTGTCTGCATAATTACAGCAGGTATAGCAAGTATTGGCTGTAACTTTATAAGTACAACCAATGACGTTATGGTATTGAATAAGCTCAGAGCAATACTCGAAAATAGTGACAGCGAAAGAGAAACTACTCTTTCGGAATCACTTGTTATCAGAGTTTCGTATTCTCCCGATGAATTTTCTGAAAAACTATTATATATACAATAAGATATTACTTTCTTTTTTATAAACAATTCGATTTTATACCTAAAAAACATATTGAACTTTGTATCAATATATGCAATTATCTCACATAACACATACAAAGAAATCATAAGTAAAACTGCCAACAACAGCAGTTTCACATTTTTATTTCCGATACCATGGTCAATTATAAGTATATTTATAAGCGGCGCTGCATATCCCGTCAAAGATTTCAGCAGAGCAATAAGCATGGAAATAAAATAATACTTTTTAAATTTTTTTAAGATACACCAAAAAATATCAATATGATACTTGTTTCGTAAATCCTTTATTTTCGGAAATTTACTCCTACTTTTAGTTATATTCATTTCTTCAGCCCCTGTCAATAAATTTGCCCAAAGACTTTACTGTAAAAAAGTTTCTGCATACAAGCATATCCGGTGTTGTTTCCTTTTTGTATTCTGTGAGAACTTCGGAAACATATTTTCCAGCATCGTTACCAAGCTGCATTATAGATGCGTCATCACAGTTCTCATCTATATTATTATATTTTCTGTACTTCTGAAACAGCTCCCTGTTAAGCTCCTTATTTTCACTTTCAACGGAAACTCCTCCATTGCCTTTAAGAAGTTCAAGGATATTCTCGTTTTCATCATTACATTTCTGTGCAAGACATTCAAGCACCTTATCAATATTTATATCTTCCTCGTCAAACATATTTATTATATATGCTGCAAGTTTCGGAACAGCCTTACTTGTTCCGCCAAAAATAGCATATTGATTTTCTCCGGTTTTTATAAATTCAGGGGACGCATCACCAGGCAAATCGGATTTACCCGATATTTGACCAAAAAACGGCTCGTTTTCATAAGCTCCCTGATATACGCCTATAGTGCTGTCAAAACAGGCAGGATAATGATTTTCGTCATCCTTTCCACGATTAGCATATGAGGCAATTATAATCTTATTTTGTTCGGCAAGCAGACTGCATATTTCCTTCGTTTTCTCAAATCGTTCTCTATTCGCAAGGGTAAGACATACAAGAACAAGACGAACATCATTCTGTTCAGAAATTCTCTCAAGAGCATTAATTACTGCTTTACCGCTTGCTCTTGGATTATCACCGAAAACATCATACAGATAAATCTTATTTATATTATTACTGTACTTGAACAATGTATCTATAACATATGCCGCATGACTCATATTACCTTCCGGTTCGATCATATTGATAGTAACGATTTTATCCCTGTTTTTTTCAGAGATAAGGGTATAATCAATACTGCTGTCGATTATAGCTATATTATATTTCATATTTTTATACAAGTACATCTGTACAGCTTTACTGCACAAAAATGCTTTGTGCAGTAAGCCGTATTATGTACTATCTCCTGTTTTAAATGATTACCAGTAGATACTTGTCTTAGGTGTCTTTTCTCTGTAGCAGTAGTAACCAAAAAGATCCTTGATTATGCTGAAATTGTCAAGATCAGATCTTGATGCATCGCCCTTGAAACCTGCTCTTCTAATCTGTGCGTTAATAGAAGAAGT
>JAZQFV010000120.1:0-16601 GCA_045539715.1 Ruminococcus sp.
GTTTTACCTGTTGAAGAATCAGCGTAATATGCAAGGATTTTTGAAGCATCGGAGGAATCAATTGTGTAATCCTTATTAACGTCAGCGGAAATCTTTTGAATTTCTGTAAATGTAGGTTCAGCACCTGTCTGAATCAAGGCATATTCTTCAAGCACCTTTGAAGCGTCAGATGAATTGATAGAGCCGTCCTCATTTACATCGCCGAGAGTAAAAGAGCCTAAACTTACGAATTCTCTTTCAAAGGATTGAGCGTAATTCTTTGCTGTTGAAGGAGTGTAACCGTGGATTGTCAAATCTTATTATAATCATACCTTACCATTATTATAAAACTATCACAAATAAATGTCAAGGGTTTATGAAAAAATCAGCATTATGAATAATCGAGCTTATAAAATAGTGTTAGTTGTTTGCTAATTTAACAGAGAATCGGCATTGAATGGTGAGTGGCATATTACAGAGGGTAAAAAATTGAGGGCATCTCTACAGATATGATTGAATACCAGATAACATAAAACGGCTAAATACAGCCGTTTTATGTTATGTACAACAAAGATAGGATAATTTTTTCTCATACTGCCACATAAATTACACCTCCCATGGAAAAGGGCTGTCAATCCAGTCCCAATGAGTTGGATTGTTTGACTGTTCGGGAACGATAGGTCCGAAATTCTTTGTATAATCGTTTACAGCTGCCTCACGAAGTGCTTTGTATTTCTGAAACATAGCCAATGCACGGCGGCAGTTTGGGTGAGTATCGAGATACAGATTAAGCTCTTTTAAGGCGAAATCCAGCTGCTTGATTTTCTGCATAAGCATAGCCTTGTTCATCTGTTTCCGCCTCCTTTGAATGGATAAACCAAGTCGCTGAAAAGTGTACCGCATTCAAGGGCATCTTCCGCAGATTTGGTATCTCCCCAGCTTTGAAACGGCACATATGCCATAGCGAGGGGAGTATTTTTCGGAAATGGCGGCATATCGCCGTTATAATCAGGCTGCGGCATTGATTCCGTATTTGCTCTGCGGTAGCCTGCATTGCGTTCAGCAGAAAAAACGCCGTTTATATCATCATAAAAATTAAGATTCATAAAATAACTCCTTTCATGAATTGCGGTATTCCTACCGCTTTTTTATAATATTCGTGAAAGGAATTTTTTGTGAAAAAGGTGATATAAATTATTTGACATAAAAAAGCGGCTAAGGAAACTTTTAGCCGCTTTGTTTACTGTTGTTTAATTTGCACGTCAATAATAATCCTTATTGATTCAGAAATTCACTTCTCATAAGGCAGAAATCGAATACGTCAAGGCGGTTATCCTCGCAGAAATCGCCTGCTTTCCAGTTGATAAGCTTAGTATCTGGAGTACCGAGAAGCCATTTCTGCATCAGAGTTAAATCGGCGATGTTGAATTTTTCGTCAGCATTTACATCACCCTTTACCTGTTCGGATTCAATTCGTGACATAATTGAGGCTGTAAGGAAAATCATTGCCGCATTGCCGTAAATTGTATTTTCATTTGTAGTAAATTCCGCATCACTATCCATATAGCATTTGCCGTCGAATTTTGAAAGCTGTCGGTTATCCGCAGGGTTTGTACCCTCTGTTACATAGCCATCGGGGCATTGATAGGGATTAAGCTTTGCATCTCTTGAATAAATTCCGCTGTATATATTTTCTACGGAATTTTCTCCATGTCCCGAAACATAGCTGAATGATACAGGATTTACACCAAGGATATAATTAAATGCACTTTCGCCCGATAAAATTACTTCAGCGGGAATTGCGTCCTCACCTTCAAGAATAATACTGCTTATGAGAGTACTTGTGGCACATTGGGCAATAACCATATTTGAACCCCACCAGTAGCCCCAGTCGGGGTGGTCAGTTCCCCAGTTGTCATAGCCGAGTATGCGTTTACGCCAAGAAATCGCCTTTTGGAATACCTCTGTCATTTTTGTATCGGCATCATTATTTTCGTAAAGATAATGGAAATATCCAAGCAATGAGCGTCCGTGCTGATGATAGCCAAGAGATGCACCTGTAAAGCATTTTGTAACATTTTCTTTTTCGCAGTTTGCAATGAGATAATCCTCATATGCCGATACGTCCATATCAGCGGATTTTGCGGCACGATAAATTGAGCCTGCCGCCCAGTACATACTGCGGTCGAGTTCTTCCTGTGTAAATGTATATGTACGGTTTGCCGCGCCGATAGATGGATGCTGTGGATTAGCGGAATCCGTTACCCATTTCCATGCACGGATTGATGTATCAAGGCAAGTCTGTGCAAAATCCGCATATGCAGGAATATCTTTGTAAATCAGATAAGCATGGGCAAGCATTGCCGCCATATCAGATGTTGCAAGATGTGAACGGAGGTCACGCTGTTCCGTGGGGGAGTTGTGGTTTGAGGATTGATAAAGGGTATCTTCAAGATAAATTGTGCCGTCGTTGTAATTCGCCGCAACGTAGAATGAGCCGTCCTTGCTTGCGTGTTCAAGTTTAAGGAGCATATCAATCTCCCACTTGATTTCGCTGAGATAAGCAGGGGCATCAACATATGCGGCGTTAGTGGTGTCATTTTCGGGAATATTCAGCTTCATATCCTGAAAAACCTGTGGATATAGGTCATAGGCAAGGAGCAGATTTTCAACAGATGTTGCACCGGCTGAGGTATATTTCCCGTAGTCGCCTGCATCATACCAGCCTTGCGTAATATCAAAAGTTTCGGCATTGGGATTATCTCTGTCAGACCATTTTTTCACCGCAGCATCGGCAGGATGAAGATTTTCACGGGCAAAAACACCTGCATATTTTTCATCAAGGTCAATGCCCTGACGCTGATAGTAATAATATTTCATCATATCATTGAGCAGGTCATCATAAATATTGTCACCGATTTGGAAAGATGCGGAAATCAGAGTATCTGTTTCAAGCCCCTGTTCAACATCGTAAGGGGAACGAGCAGTTTCTGAAAATCCCGTATCAGCCACACGGATAAAATATGTGCCTGCCGTTTTCAGTTGGTCAAAATTGATGATATGAACGGATTCGCCCGAAAGATGCTCGTTGAGTTCAGCTTCTCCCAGCGTACCCGTGAGGACAGTTTTACCACTGTTTTTGTCAACTATTTCATATGTTTTGCCGTTAAGTGAGCCGAATTTTGCAAAATAGCTGATGCGAGCAGTTTTTGCACCGTTTAAGCTGTATCCCACTTGATTGACCTTGATAAACGGATACTGTCTTTCATCATCGGCAGATGTGATTTTCACATTGCGGAAAGTTACGGATTGTCCTGATTTTACAGCACCTGTAGATACCTTTCGCAGATTTGAAAGGTCAAATCCACTGTCGGGAAAGGCATCAATCAGCTCCTTGATTGACAGGGTATAGCTTGTCCAATCCGTGCCTGCAATCATTTTTCCTTTGTATTTTTCAAGTTCCGTCCAGTAAATATTTACCGTTTCGGAATGGCAGTATGAGGTAAGTCCTATTCTGAATGACAAAGCATCAGATGCGTTTGATTTTACTTCAAAGGACAGCTGACCATTGTAGTAATAATCGGAAATATCAGTAGTTCGCCAGCTTGTATTCGGCAGAATATTCGCTCCGCCCCAGCTTTCCGTAGTCCATGAGTCGGACTCGCCGTTTTTGAAAAGTACAGTTTGAAGCTGTAAATCGGGAGTTTCTTCAACATTCCCTGCATAGACTGTGGAAAATGGCATCAAAGCGATTGTGCAGGCAGCAGCTAAAATAAAAGCTGTGCAGCGTTTGAAAATCTGTTTTTTCATTAAAATGCCTCCTTATAAAAGATAGTGTCTTATCCATAATATTATAGCATATTTTAATGAAAAACACAATACTTAGAAAAATATTTTGTTGTGTATCTACAATAATTTTTGCGTCAGAAATTGTAAACTTTTATATTTTTTATTGACACAGCTGTTTTTTTGTGATAGTATAAAAGTAGTTGATTGATGTGGTTTACATGAAAAATAATACGAAAGGAACATTAGAAATGAAAATATTCAGAAAAACAGCAGCTGCTGTAATTGCATTGACTTTATGTAACACGGCAAATGTCGGTATATTGCCGAAAAATACGGTTGAAACCTATTCCATTAATGCTGTTGCAGCAGATGTTGTAAGTTTGGGGACTACCGGAGTAAATGAAAATATCAAGTGGACGCTGGACAGTAATGGAGTTCTTACAATCAGCGGTGAGGGGGAAATAATTGACCAAGAATATACAAACACTTCTGTCTGGTATGCCAACGAAAAAATAAAAAGCATTGTAATAGAAAACGGCGTTACGAAAATAGGCGCTTTTGCCTTTAATAAATGCACTTCTCTTACCGGTGTTACCCTCCCCGATAGTCTGAAATGTATCAGCGATAAGGCGTTTGATAACTGCACTTCATTGAAGTCTGTTTCATTGGGCAGCAATGATGTTTTTATCGGGAAAAAAGCATTCCGTGGCTGTGACAAGCTTACCGATATTACCCGCCGCCGTAAAAAGCTTGAATATAGCGTTTCCGACAATAAGGATAATAAAATCAATATTGCCGATTCCCATTCCATAAAAATTGACTCTATTCCAATTATTGATACTCACGATGAGAATTCCGGCTATTATTTATTCGGTTTTCTTGACATTTTACAGGAAGTTTGCAGTAAATCGGGGGATAAGTATGCAGCATACGGCGGAACTAACGGTATTATATTAATTCCCGAAAATGAAAAATCAGAAATCCTGCAAATTATAAATATGGGTTATACATTCGGTGCAGCCACAATTGGAGATGATGACTGTCTTTATGTAATGTGGGGAAAAACAATTTCCGATGAGGTGATTGATGAATCTCTGCAAGAGAAAAATATTGTAATTTCAAAATATGATTTAAGCGGAAAGCTTATGGGCGAATGTGGTTTTACCGTTGACTATACCGACGCACAGTTTCCTTTTGAAGCGGGAAATGCCAATATTTCCTATAATGACGGCGTAATTGCTGTGCTTTATGATACCGAATGGACTTTTAAATATTCAAATGACGGAAATCATCATCAGGGTTCGGGATTTATTTCAATTGACGCTGAAACAATGAAAGAAATCCATTTCATAACGAATAATGTCAGTCACAGTATTGGTTTAAGTATGATTCCCGATGAAAACGGTTTTGTGGCAATTGAACGAGGGGATTGCTATGAGCGAGGAATCAATATAACAAGATTTTGTGATACTTCAGCAAGCGAAAGTGTATGTTTCAGTTCAAGTGGTCAGTATGGAGAAGCAGGCTCTCATAAAAATGCTACTCATTTGCATATGGGCGGAATTGCCGCAAGTAAATCGACTTATGCTGTTACAGGAAAGTCGGAGCGTTTCTACACATCGGGGAATTATGCCGATTCTGGCTTAGCTACGGGCATTTATGATGTTTTCGTCAGAATTGTTGATAAATCCCTGATTGATTCCGCAAGTGCTGATTGTGAGGGTGTTGAGCGAATTGACAAGGCAACAGGAGAAGTTGCGGATAGAAATGTAGTATGGCTGACAGAGTGTAATAAATCTGAAACGGCAGGAAATGTCAAGGCTGTAACTCTCAATGACGGCTCATATTGTGTTCTATGGGAAAAGCTTGTGGACGGAAAATTTGACAGTATTCAGTATGTTATACTTGATGAATGCGGAAATATTCTCCGAAAACAGACAGAAATTCAAGGTGCACGTCTTTCAAATACATCAATTCAGCCTATTGTGCAGGATAATGTTCTGACGTGGGCGGTAGGTGATGAGGCTACAAGTTCAATTATATGGTACAATGTGGATATCAATAAGTTGCAAACTGAAAAGCCTGTAACCACCACAACAACTACCACCACAACTAAACCGACAACTACAACTACCAAACCTACTACAACTAAGCCTACCACTACCACAACCAAACCTACCACAGCTAAACCCACTACAACTAAACCTACCACAACCAAACCTACAACCACTACAACTAAGCCTACTACAACCAAACCCACAACCACCACTAAAACTACTACCACTAAGCCTACCACTACCACAACTAAACCTACTACAACCAAACCTACAACCACTACAACTAAAACTACTACCACCGAGATAAAAAAAGTGCATTATGGTGATGCGAATTGTGACGGAAAAGTGACAATTGCCGATGCATCGGCGATTTTGCAGACTCTTGCAAATAAGGATAAATACTCACTTTCACCTCAGGGTATTATCAATGCTGATGTTTGCAACAGAGGTGACGGAGTTCTCGTTTCCGATGCAATTGTAATACAAAAGATTGACGCTAAGCTTTATTCTATATCTGATTTGCCTGTGATTGAATAATACCAATCCCTAAAACAACAGTAGACAAATCTAATGGCAAAAACGCTGTCTGTCGTCGTTGGACTTCCTCACCATATGGCAGTATGTTTTCGTTGTCTGTCTTGACATACAGCATTTCTGCCATCATCTTTGTCTAATAACATTTTAGGGATTGGTATGAATTTCAATTACCTGCTTATGGCAACTCCTATGGAAGTTGTTGATTCTGTAGTTGTCCCACCGCCGCCATATGAATCATTCCAAGGAGTTTTACGACGAAATTTACCATGTGTATCCCGATTATGACAAGTGGAACAAATGGTTGAAAGATAACGGAGGATTGCTTATAAAGCGTATGCTTGCAGCGTATAGCGGCTAATTTATTGCTCCACAACTATAACCTGCTGAGTATTTGAACGCAGGTTTAGTTGGTGGAGCAATTTTTTTGCCTTTTGGTATTGACATTTTCATATTAATGTGATATACTGATATCAAAAGTGAGATTAGTGAGGTGGTTTTATGGAAAAACTGTTGAAAGTTCTCACCGACTCTGTATCAAATCAGATTTTGCAGTTGATAAGGCAAAGGGAGAAAATGACTATATCCCAAATTTTGGCTGAATGTTCGCAGATTCCGAGAGCAACCGTATACCGTAAAATTGAAAAAATGGTTGAGGTGGGGGCAATTGAAATTGTGGACTCCCACAAAGTCCGTGGTCAGACGGAAAATGTCTATGCTGTCAAAAAAATGTTCATATCAGCTCCCGACTCAAACGAGGAAAGTATGAAATTGGTGACAATGAGCCTTATGCAGATTATGGACCGGTACGACAGATATTTCAAAAGCGAAAATGCCGATGTGAACAGGGATAAGCTGTTTATTTACAACTATGCAATTCCGCTGAATGACGGGGATTTTTCCGCAATGATGAATGATGTTTTCAAAGTTGTGAATAAATATTCCAAAAGAAAAGTAACTGATGACGCAAAGCTGAGAAATTTATATTTACTTTCAGCACCGAAAGGAGAAAATGATGAATAAAGCAGAGAAAAAAGCAATAGTAAATCCCGATAATCCCAATGGAATTTATCTTTACGAATATCCTGTAATCAACGGTATAAAGCAGTATATTCAGGTGAGGGGAACTGACAGAAAAAATCCTCTTATGCTGTTTATTCACGGCGGGCCGGGAGGCTCAATGGCAGGTTTTACCCATTTTGTGCATAAGGGTTGGGAGGAAAAATTCACTCTTGTTAACTGGGACCAGCGAAATTCCTGCAAGACATATTTTGCCAATAAGGATAAGGCAAGAGAAATTGCCAAAACAGGCACAATGGCGGATTATCTCAAGGATATTGACGAAATTATTGCATATCTTCACGGTGTATACGATTTTGAAAAGATTATAATTGTGGGATTTTCGTGGGGCAGCGTAATCGGTGCGGAATATGCAAGGTGTCACCCTGAAAATGTACTCTGCTATATCGGTATAGGGCAGATTGTAAGCTATTATGATGGTTTGAAACATACCTGTGACAAGCTGTCGGAGCTTGCAAAAGATAATCCAAAGGAATTGGCACAGCTTGAAGCTTTTGAGAAAGTGATTTCCGAAAATGGCGGATTTACAAAGGAATTTTTTATTGCTCAGCGTGGATTTATGGCTGTGGCAACAAAATATCTTTCAAAAAACAGCAAGCCATTCCCATTTAAAGAAACTCTCGCATCTCCATTGCTGAATTTCAAGGAGAAGCTGTTTATTTTTAAGTCGGATTTAACCCTGTATGAGCAGACTCTCCGCACATTGGAAAGCTACGATTTTAAAGACGATATGAATTACAAAGTGCCTGTGCTTTTTGTATTTGGTGATGAGGATTTCGTTTGTCCAAATGAACTTATAGCGGATTGCTTTGATGATATTACCGCCCCTGTGAAGCGATTTGAGGTTATCTCAAAAGCAGGTCATTCATGTTTCTGTGACCAGCCCGAAAGCTATAACGAAATTATCAATTCATTCTTAACAAAAATAAAGGCTGTACAGTAAGATTTCTCGACAAAAACGAGATGAAAGTCGATAAACCCGAAGTTTATGGGTATATTTCCATTTTTTGCTTGACAAGCTATATAAAAGATGATATAATTATTCTAATAGCGTATATTATATATATAATATGGTTTTTCAAAGTCAGATGATTATATAAAGGCGAAATCCAACGTATAATCGGTGTTTTTGGAAATGTAAAACTGAAAGGAAGAGGAAAATGGAAGAAACAATTGACATTAAGGACCTGATACGGCTGCTTTTGAGTAAGCTGTGGCTGCTTATTCTTTTTACTGTTATCGGTGGTGCAGCAGCTTTCGGAATTTCAAAAACTATGCTGCCACTTGAATATTCTTCGCATATAACAATGTATGTTCAGAGTTATTATGGCGGCGGACAGAATAACAATGAAAATAATATCAGCAATTCAAAGCAGCTCGTAAATACCTATATGGAGGTTCTCAAAGATGACGCTGTTATGAATGCGGTAGGCGATATGCTTTCAAATCAGTATGAAAGATATACTCTTGAGCAGAATTTCACATATCTCAACGGCAGAATTAATCCTGCTTCAATCCGTTCATGTCTTAACATCAGCTCTGTAACCGATACATCTGCTGTAAATATCAAAGCAACAGCAAAGAATGCTGATATAGCAGCTTCAATATGTAATAACCTTACAAGTGTTGCTCCTGAATTTGTTAAGAATGCAGTTGGTGTTGGTTCAATCAATACAATTGACAAGGCTAAGGTATACAATACACCTGTTGCTCCGAACACAACAAAAAATACACTTCTCGGTGCAATTGCAGGATTTATGATTACAGCTCTCATTGTTTTCGTTATTGATTTCTTTGATAATACAGTTAAGGATCCCGATTATATCAACGAAAGATTTAAAAAGGCTATTATCGGTGAAATCCAGCAGTTTGACGTTGAAAAGAAAAAGAAGAAAAACAAAAAGAATTCAAAGAAAAACTCTCCCGACGGTTCGGATTATGTAAAGTTAAACGATAAAAATGTACCATTCAGCGTAGTTGAAAGTTATAAATCAATCCGTACAAATATTTCATTTGCACTTTCAACAGCCGATAAGAAGATTTTTGCTGTATCTTCTGCAAATCCCGGAGAGGGAAAATCTACAACATCTGCAAATATTGCTATTGCAATTGCAGAAAGCGGACAGAAAGTACTGCTTATTGATGCTGATATGCGTAAATCAATGCAGCACAAGATTTTCGGCTTGAAGAATAAAAAGGGACTTTCTACAGCAATCAGTAAGATGAATAACGTGGAGGACTGCATACAGAAAAGTTCAGTAAAAAATCTTGATATTATGACAGCAGGACCTATGCCTCCTAATCCGTCAGAACTTCTTGCCTCAAAGAATATGGGCGAACTTATTGAAAAACTTTCTGAGCAGTACGACAACATTATTATTGATACAGCACCGGTAAATATTGTAACTGACGCTATGGAGCTTTCAAATAAGGTATCGGGAATTGTAATGGTTCTTCGTTACGCAAAAACTACAAATGATGATATTGAAAATGTAATAAAGAAAATGGATTTTGCACAGATTAATGTGCTTGGATTTATTATTAACGGTATTAAGATTAAACGCAGCGGAAAGTACTATTCAGGCGGCAGCTACTATTACAGAAAAGGCTACGGCTACTATGGTGCTAAGGAAGAACCTGAAACCGAGGAAAAGGATAAGGATAAGGAAAAGGACAAGAAATAAAACTTATACCGCACAGCAATGTGCGGTATTTTTGTAAAAGAGGTTGAAATATGCTTACAGATTATCATTGCCACATACTGCCCGGAATTGACGACGGTGCAGAAAATACTGAAACATCCCTGAAAATGATTGAAATGATGAAAGAACAGGGGGTTGAGCGAATTGTATCGACTTCCCATTTCTATTCACATCGTGAAAAATCAGTTGCTGATTTCATTGCCAAAAGGCAGGCGGCATTCAATAAAATAAAAAAGAAAATGGCGATAAAAAATGTTCTTCTCGGTGCGGAAGTTTCAATTGAACACGGCATATCGGAATTGCCCGATATTCAGAAACTTGCCATTGAGGGTACGAATATAATTCTGCTGGAATTGCCATACCGTCCATATGCAAAGTGGATGTCAGAGGAGATTTACAACATTGCCGCTGAATATAAACTTGTGGTAATGCTGGCACACGTTCACCGTTATCTGCCGTATTACTCAAAGGACGAAATTGAAACAATTCTCTCCACAGACGCAATTTTGCAGATTAACAACGAGGCATTCACAAGCTGGAAAGAAAAGAAAATTGCCAAGCGAGTAATGGCAGACAGTGACCGATTTGTATTCGGCAGCGACTCTCACAATACAGATTCACGCCGCCCGAATTGGGATATACTGCAAAAAAAGGCGAAAGCCGATGCAATAGAATTGTCAAACGGTATTCTTGACAAATACAAAAAGTAAAGGGCATTTCTAAAGGGCATCTTTATGAAAAATCCGTCGGAGTTTAGTTCCGACGGATTCGTTTTTTATCCGAAAAATGGCATTAATATCACACCTGCAACCATAAGGAATACAAGGAGTAATACGAGTATTCTCAAAACAATGGATTTTTTCTTCTTAGGTAATTCTTTTTTCATAGTGAACTCTCCTTAATGACGTTTTTTTGTGCGTCTGCGGCGGTCGGGAGTATAATCCCCGAATACATCTGATTTTTTGCGGTTGCCGTATGCAGATTTTCTGCGGTCGGGCTTATTGCCCTTTTTATCAAATCCACGGGCTTTATCTCTGCCCGATTTTTCCTTGAATGACTTGTCCTTGCCCGATATTTTTTCCTTTGAACCACCCTTATACAGCTTAACTTCAACCTTATTTCCGTTGATTTTCATTGAATTTGTGCTGTCGAGGATATAGTCCATTTCAGCTTCGGGAACTTCAACTGTTGTATGTGTATCGAAAATGTCGATTTTTCCGAAATCCTGCCCTGACATACCTGTTGCATCAACCAATGCACCAAGGATAAAGTTGGGGGCAATACGCTTATTTCTGCCTATGCTGAGGTCAATTTTAACTGTATCAGCACCTTTTCTGCCGCCTTTTTTCAATGGTTTAGGCATATCAAATTCGGGAAGGCTTTCGATTTCCTTTGCAAGTCGGCTGCCGATAAGTCTTGCAGCGACTTCACGGTAGTCAATACCACGGGCAGCAAGACGCTCTAAAATATCGGTAATTTCCTCTGAAGCCTTTGGCATTTCCTCGATTTCACGGATTATAGCCTCAGTTTTGGCGGAGATTATATCCTCCTTATCGGGGAGAGGAAGTTCGGTTATAGTTGCCTTTGTATATCGTGCAATGTCTTTCAGGTCATACTGCTGACGGCGGCTTGTGATGAGTGTATATGCCGCACCTTTCTGACCGGCTCTGCCTGTTCTGCCTATTCTGTGAATGTAATATTCGTTATCCTGCGGCAAATCGTAGTTGAAAACAGCGTCAATTCCGCTTACATCAATACCTCTTGCGGCTACATCGGTAGCAACAAGAACGGCAGTAGTTTTTGATTTAAAGCTGTTCATAACCTGTGTACGCTGTGCCTGCTTCATATCGCCGTGAAGTCCTGCGGCACGAATTCCGCTTTTAGCAAGCTCCTCTGTTAATTCGTCAACCATTTTCTTTGTGTTGCAGAAAACCATTGCAGATTCGGGGGAGTATGCCGCCAGAAGAAGCTTTAAGGCATCGGTTTTTCTGCCCATTGCGGTCATAAACCAGTACTGGTCAATGAGTTCAACTGTTTTCTGCGAGGATTTAATTTTAACCTGCACAGGCTCACGCTGATATTTCTCGGTAATTGCCAGTATTTCGGGAGGCATTGTTGCAGAGAAAAGAACAGTCTGTCTTTCTTCGGGAATATAGCCGAGGATTTCCTCAATATCCTCACGGAAGCCCATATTCAGCATTTCATCAGCTTCGTCAAGAATAATTGTGCGGAGATTTTCAAGTTTGAGGGTGCGTCTGCGAATATGGTCCATAACTCGTCCCGGAGTTCCGATTACAATATTTGCACCACGTTTAAGTTCCATAATCTGACGTTCCATACTTGCACCGCCATAGACAGCACAGGCTTTAACATTTCGCTTATATTTGGCGAATTTGCGTATTTCCTCGCAAGCCTGCATAGCAAGTTCACGGGTGGGGCAGAGGATAAGTACAGCTACGGATTTTTTTTCGGAGTCGGTAATAGATTCAACTGCGGGAATTCCGAATGCGGCAGTTTTTCCTGTTCCTGTGTTTGAGCGTCCGATTACATCAATTCCCTGCACGAGGAGGGGAATACTTTCCTCCTGTATCTGCGTCATTTCAGAGAATCCAAGTTCCTCCACAGCTTTCAGAATGTCCTGCGATAGGTTAAGTTCATTAAATTTCATATTATCCCTTTCTTTTTCGATATTTTCCTATTATATATAATATCACATTTTCGGAGAAAGGTCAATTGATATTGTACCATAAAATTTTCGGCAATATATCGCAGAGTTTGTGCGGTATTGCCTTCATGTCATTTATCGTGGAAAGTTGTATCGTCAATCACCCTTACATCAACCACATAATCAAGAGAAATTGCAGTATCATCGGTAAATTTCAGCTTTCCCTCACCTAAATCAAGGAATCGCAGAGTTCCTGTGTATAGCCTGTATGAACCGCCGGATTTATTGACATCGGGGACAAAAAATGTCACAGCGATAAGGGGCTTATCAAGGTCAGAAATCCGCTGTATAGCCTCATCAAGGCTGTTCAGCTGGTCCTCAGTAAGCTGCGGACGGCAGTCGGTAAGGCGAGCCGCCTCGTTAATTTCATCATCAAATCCTGTTAAAGCCGCAAAGGGCGAAAACTGTGCCGCCCTTTCGTAGTTGCTCATATGTGGTCGCTTATCCGACTGATGGTGCGGCAGGTTGATTATATCTTCATATCGGCTCATGCCTTATGACCTCCCACTTGTCCGTTTCGTTCAATGGAGGTTGCCCCCTCCTCAAAATTCAGCCCTTTCAGTATGGCATTTTTGCCGTACCTTTTTTTTATGCCGAGCATAGCCTGCTGAATTGACTTTTCACGCAATTTTTCCTGTTCCTGTTGTTCCTGCTGCTGTTCAAGATTATCCCAATCGGAGAACAAATCAAGCTGAACAAAATCCTCTTTTTTAACATCACGCTCATACATAACATTGCCTGCGACAACGTACATTCGCCGCACAAGCAGCCGCTTATCAACGATTTCAGCGTAAAGTTCCGCCATAGCTTTTACAATTTTCCGAGTAGATGAAGTGTATTCCTTTAAATTTTTTGTGCCGTGTGCCTGTTTTGGAAGCTTTCTTCCGTAGTGGTCGAATTCGAGATTTCCCTCGTAATTTTCGGGAATTTCCGTGTGGTCATATCCCACAGTCAGCACAATTCTGTCAGCTGCAAGTCCCTTATCCACAAGGTCAAGAACGAGAAGTTCAGTCATTTCACGGACAATAATGCTGCCCTCGTCATAGGTGTATGGACGTGAGAGAACCTGCCCCTGACTTATGCTGTGTGCCTTTGGCTTGTATGCCTTTATATCGGCAATTGTGCAAGGCTCCCAGCCCCATGCGTGGTCAATGAGCAGTTCTGCATTTACGCCGAAAAGCCTGTAAAGTCGTTCCTCATTATAAATAGAACATTCAGCCACATCGCCCATGGTGAACATATGTGCATTTTCAAGGCGGCGGGAAATTCCCTTGCCAATCCGCCAGAAATCCGTGAGAGGACGATGCTCCCACAGCTGTCTGCGGTAACTCATTTCATCAAGTTCCGCAATCCGCACTCCGTCCTTATCCGCAGGCATTTTTTTAGCCACAATATCCATAGCAATTTTTGCAAGGTAAAGATTTGTGCCGATACCAGCCGTGGCGGTAATTCCCGTTTCACGCAGCACATCACGGAGCATGGCAATTGTAAGCTGATGTGCGGTGCATTTGTAGGTTTCAAGGTATGATGTGGCATCAATAAAAACCTCGTCAATTGAGTAAACGTGAATATCTTCAGGAGCGATATATTTGAGATAAATTTCGTAAATCCGAGTGCTGACTTCCATATATTTCGCCATACGGGGAGGGGCGGTTATAAAATCTGATTCAAGGGAAAAATCCTTTTCAAGTTCTGAAAAATCTGTGGATTTTCCGCTGAATTTTCCATATTTAGCAAACCGTCTGCGTCTTTCATTTACGTTTTTCATTATCTGCTGAACCTCGAAAAGACGTGGTCTGCCGGGAACTCCCACGGATTTCAGAGAGGGAGTTACAGCAAGACATATAGTTTTTTCTGTTTTGGAGCTGTCGGCTACAACGAGATTAGTTCTGAGAGGGTCAAGTCCTCTTTCGACACATTCCACCGACGCATAAAAGCTTTTCAGGTCAATACAGATACAAATCATATTATCACATCCTAAGTTCATAGTAACATAAAAAACTGCCTCTGTCAATAGAAAAGGCGGAAATTTTCTTGACATAAGCCTCCTCTTGTGTTATAATTCAGTTAAAAGGAGGAATTTTTATATGCTTAAAAAAATTACAGCCTGTGCAATGGCTTTAATCCTCTCTGTATCTGCAATCGGAGCAAACGTGAAATATGCCGCTGCGGAGGAAAGAACGGTTACATTTGAAAATTTTGATACCTCAATAAACGGGGGAGAGCCTATAAGGGGAGTTGACATATCCTCAATAATTTCCATTGAAAATGCAGGTGTGGAATTTTTCGACACAACAGGAAATAAGGCGGATATTTTTGAAACTCTTTCCCAAAATGGCGTGAACTATATCCGTGTTCGTGTGTGGAATGAGCCATACGACAGTAATGGCAACATTTACGGCGGCGGAAACAACGATTTATTTACAGCGGCTGAAATTGGAAAACGTGCGGCAAAATACGGTATGAAACTTTTAGTTGACATACAGTATTCCGATTTCTGGGCAGATCCCGCAAAACAGACACGTCCGAAATACTGGCAGTCCCACGATCATGAAAAGCTGAAAACCGAGATATACCGCTATACAACATGGGTGCTTGAAACAATTACCGAGGGCGGCGGCGATATTGGAATGGTGCAGGTGGGAAATGAAACAAACTGCTTTTTCTGCGGTGAAAAGGATATGTATAAGATATGCGATCTTTTTTCAAGCGGAAACAAGGCTGTCCGTGATTTTGACAGAAATATTCTCATAGCACATCATTTTGCCGATCCCTCATCGGGGCATTTTGACTGGTATGCAAAGGTTATGGATGAATGTAACCTTGATTATGATGTGTTTGCGGCATCATATTATTCATACTGGCACGGCACAACGGACAATCTGACGGCAGTTCTGAAAGGAATTGCTGATAAATACAACAAATATGTTATGGTAGCTGAAACGGCATACCCCTACACAAGCGAGGACGGAGATACATTTGGCAACGCAGTTTCCGAATATTCCGACAATGTGACATTGCGTTATCCTATTTCCGTAGAGGGGCAGGCTGATGCCATAACCGATGTATTTCAGGCTGTGGCAAATGTAGGCAGCAAGGGAATAGGTGCATTTTACTGGGAACCTGCATGGCTGGGAGTTTACAATATTCCGTGGGAGCAGCAGAATGAGTTGTGGAAAAAGTATGGTTCAGGCTGGGCAACTGATTATGCCGCAGAATACGACGCATCTGTAACAGCTGTCGGCGGTTCTGCATATGACAATCAGGCATTATTTGATTTCAGCGGCAGACCACTTGAATCCCTTGATGTATTCAGCAGAATTTATCCGCAAAAGGAAATTCCCGTAGAGGAATATTTTATGACAGGGGACTTATACCCCGACGGTGTAATTAATGTCTATGATTTAATACTTCTCCGCAAGGAATTAATTGAGCAGAAGTTCAGTCCTTTCGGCGATATAAATAATGACAGACAGGTGTCGGTTGCTGACCTTGTTATGATGAATAATCATGTTATTGGCAAAGAAAATTTTAAAATTATAAAGAAAGGCAAGCCGCCTAAAAAAATATAAATATAAAAAATAGGACAATACCCTGAATTGACCCCAAAAAGTTAGACAAAGATTTAAAAGAAAATTTATGCAAAGCGACAAAGCGACAAGCTTGGTCGCTTTGTTGCGTTATGCAGCTTTGGCGAGACGGTACTCAACAGGTGACATTCCATCGAGTTTCAGT
>JAZQFV010000121.1:0-6751 GCA_045539715.1 Ruminococcus sp.
CGTCGTTGAACGTTTCTTCTTGCGGATAAAGAATCGACGGCACATCGCAACTCGTTATGACAAATTAGCTCTTTCCTTTCTAAATTTTGTCTTGCTAGCTGCACTCATGATTCAACTTTAGGGTTTACCAACACGCTCTAGTAGCACTAGTGGAAGGAATAAGAGAGCAGTCGGAACTAGTGAAAAAGTTGGAGGAGCTTTTTCCAGAATCCAAACCTTTTCTTTTTTCTAGGGAAGGTTTTTCGCACTTTAGCGCAGCCGAGAGGCAAGCGTCAAAAAGTGCATCTAGGGAAATTTTTGGCTATCGTAGCGAAGGCGAGAGCCGAGCGTCAAGCGATAGCCGTTTCAAAACGCCCTGGACTGTGCCGCCGCCGCGGGCTGAAGTTGCGCCGCCAGCTTCTGAACCTGTGCGGGCGTTGGAACCTGTGCCGTCGGCGTCTGAACAGGAGTCGAAAAATTATGTAAAGCTTTATGATTATTGCCGAAGAAATGTGGCGAAATTTTTGACAGAACGTGGCGGAAGTTACAGAGGCTTGACGTTGGAGACGTTCGAGAAATATGGAATTGTCGTTCACCCAGAGTTTGGCATTGATGGACAGGAAAAGTTACCGACGTTGATAATCCCGTACGACGAGGAACATTTTGTGGCGCGAGCAATAGATAGCGGTCGCCGACCGACGCAACATGGACAGGGCGCAGGATTATATGAGCCGATGCCAATAGACGGGGAATTCCCGACGTTCATAGTAGAGGGTGAACTTGATGCCTTGTCGGTCGTGCAGGTAGTTGGCAGTCGTGGAATCCGGTGCGTGGCGACAGGTGGCGCGTCAAAATATGGCAAGGTCGTTCCTGAATTGGAAAAGCGGTTTAGTAATTCGGATAGCAAGCCGTCGTTTTTGGTGATGTTTGATAACGACGAGGCGGGTAAGGCGAACGGGCAAAAATTGGTGGAAGGATTAAGGGAAGCGGGTTATCCGGCAGAGATGTTCTTTTTGGCGGAGCATATGGCAGGCGGAAATTATTCGAAAGTAGACGCGAACGATTTATTGCAGAGCAATCTGGATGAATTAGTACAGCGATTGTTGTACGGACTGGAAAAAAGTTATGAGTCGTTGACAAAACAGAAAGTGTTAAATGAAGAGAGGCGACAGAAATTGGCAGAAACGAAAGTTCAGGCGACAGGAAATAAAAGCGGGATAGAAATCTTTTCGTTTACAGACTACTTTAGCGGAGAATTTTTCCGCGACATAGAGTTGACGGCAAAATATTCGGAACGGAAGACTGGGTTTGAGAACATAGACGCGGCGCAGGTGTTCATGCCGGGTGTGTACGTGTTGGGAGCGTTACCGGCAAGCGGTAAGACGACGTTCGCGTGGCAGTTGTTGAATCAGTTGGCGGAAAAAGGAGAGCCGTGCATATATTGTTCGTTTGAGATGAGTCGCGCTGAATTGTTCACGAAGTCGGTAGTACGCGAGCTGTACAAGAAAAATCCAGCGATGAGTGAGCGATTGAATTTGACAAGTTCGAATATCAGACGGGGAGTAATGCGCGGCAGTTTGGAATTGCAAGAACAAGCGTCTCTGTTTGCAAAATCGGCAGTGAATCTGCGAGTGGCGGAGTTGTCGAACACAAGCGTGACGGAGCTAATCGAAGGCTTGAAACCGCTTTGCGCTGATGTGGAGCGTTCGCCAGTCATTTGTGTGGACTATTTGCAGATAATTCCAAGTAAGGGAAGTAAAGTGTCGTCGCCGAAGGAAAAAATAGATGAAGTGATGTTGAGGTTGAAGGATTTTCAGCGAGGGACGAACGCGACGCTGTTGGTAATATCGAGCCTTAATCGGGAGAATTATTATCAGAAGGTGAGCTTTTCGTCGTTCAAGGAAAGCGGAGCGATAGAATATTCGTCAGACGTAATCTGGGGCTTGGAGAATTACGGCGTCGATGCGGAAGGTAAGCTCGATAGAGACGAAGTGATAAAAATGAGTAAGGAAAAAGTGCGTAAGATAAAATTTTCGTGCTTGAAGAATCGTAATGGCGGCGCGTACGAGTGTTTTTTCCGTTATCATGCAGCTTATGATTATTTTGAGGCTTGTGAGAACGAAGAATCTTATGGTAGCAAGCATTATGAACATTGAGCAATTTTTTCTGTGTTCGTTTTGACGAGATATATATTGACTTTTATCAATGTATCGTTTACAATGACACAATTGATTGAGAGATTCTGATATGAGGTAAAGCAAATGATAAGTCAATCTGAAATAGCAAAAATGTTTAAATCCTTCGATGATGAGAGAAGGATACAAATTTTGGAAAAGTTGAAGGACGGTGAGCGGTGTGCTTGTGAACTTTTGGAGGATATGCAAATCAGCCAGCCTACGCTTTCTCATCACATGAAGGTTCTTTGCGATTCAGGGATAGTAAATGCTCGTAAAGAAGGAAAATGGACTCATTATTCTATTAACCCCAATAGGATTAAAACTGCGGTTGACTTGCTCTGGAGTTTTATCGTCAAGTTTAACGTGTGAAAATTTTTTAAGCATATACATTGATAATTTTCTATTTATCTACTTAGGGAGGTACTCCTATGTTGGAGAGTGAATTTCTAATTCATGTTGTTACTGAGTTCGGGAAATTATTTGGCGAATTATTGGTGCTTTTCGTCGGCATAAGTTTTCTCGTAGCTCTGCTTCAAGTTTACGTCTCCCCTGCAAGGGTGAAAAGTTTGCTAACCGCAGATAATAAGCTAGTCAGCGGAATCTTGGGAGCGTCGCTCGGTACGATCACTCCGTTTTGTTCCTGCTCGACTATTCCGGTATTGTCGGGCTTACTAAAAAGCGGTGCTCCATTTTGTGGAATCATATCGTTCCTTCTAACGTCTCCAGTATTAAACCCGGCAATAATAACGCTGTTCATTGCTTTCTTCGGACTTAAAGCCGCTTTAGTCTATGCAATTTTCATACTCTCGCTTGCCATTATCATCGGATTATTGCTGGATAAATTTGGTTTTATAAAGGAGGTCAAAGAAGTCAAGACTCAAAGTTGTGGTTGTTGCTCGTGCGGGAAAACATGGGAAACGATGACCGGCACTTTCTTTCAAAAGCAAATTAAAGCAATGAAACTCGCTGCTAATAACTCTCGCGAATTGTTCAAAGATGTTTTCCCCTATCTGCTTATAGGCGCAAGTATTGGAGCGTTTATACACGAAGTCATTCCAACCGACTTCCTGACAAACTTTGCTGGCAAAGACCAATTCTGGGCAATTCCTACAGCCGCAGTGGTCGGAATTCCAATGTACATTCGTACCGAAACCATGATTCCCGTTGCAAGTATTCTCATGGCAAAAGGAGTCGCACCAGGTGTCGTTATTGCGCTGATAATTGGCGGTGCAGGAGCGAGCTTGCCTGAACTATCTCTATTGAGTTCCATGTTCAAGAAAAAAATGATTGCCATGTTTGTAAGTTCCGTTTTCATCGTAGCTATAATAACGGGTTGCGCTTTTAGCATACTCCTGTAAATCCGAAAATCTATGTGCCCAAAGCGGGCACATTTTTTTTTGCCTCGCAGAGCCCGTGCCTGCCGTAGGCAGGTATATCGGGATATACCTGTTTCACAGGAATTATCCCTTCAACCGCAGGTTCAAGGAACGCAGTGACTGGCAAATTTTTTCCGCCGTTTTTTCGCGTCACGACGCGGCATTTTTGGCATTTCACGAAGTGAAATGCGGAAGTGAACATTTTCGCCAAAAGAGACTATCCAACTCTCTCGAATCACCAACAAAAAATTCCGACCAGATTTTTCGTCGGAAAGTAACTTCAGATATGCCCCTAAAACCGCCGTATTTGCCCTGTATCGCATTTTCCGTGCCTTTCACGTATTTTATCCCGTGAAACGAAATCAAAGGCTCAAATCGAACGTCAGTGCCTCAGCAAGCCTCGAGGTTCACTTACCACTTATCCCTTCGGATAAGTGCCGAAATGCCGCATGACAACTCGATAAATCAGCTAAAAAAATTTGTCAATCGCCAAAGCGTGCTGAATCTGAAATTAACTTTCAACCAGAAAAAGCAAAAACATAAGATTTTGGACGACCTATTCTATGTCACAATTTTCCCAGCGGACTAGACAACATCTGACAACAAAGACGAAACCAAAAATGCCACTGACTTTTTAGCCAATGACACTTTTGGAAATCATTATCTACGAGAATTTTATTGCAACCCTCAACCGCCTGTGATAAAATTTTTAGCGTCAACTTAAAAATAAACACTGGGGAAGAAGTGCAACTTTTTGCGCCGAAAACTTCTCGACGCTTTTTGAATTGTAACACGCTCCAATAACGCTGTCAAAGAATAAAATTTTTAGGAGGGTCACATCATGGAAAAATTTTTCAAAGCCATTCTCGATTCCTTCGAGGTTGAGAAATTTCAAGAGAATATCTCACTGGACAAAATCGTTTCTTGCAATGACAAGCTCACCAAAACCGTATTCAGTCTGCCCGTCGACGAATACTTCGACGTACTCAAAAACGGCAGAAGCGTCGCTGTCACCGAGACCATACTGCGCGGGAAAAAGATTCAAACTCACTTCAAACTCAACGGCGGTGGTATAGCTACCTTCAAGTGTCCTCTTAACGAATACGACCGCGCTATCTTCGACGTGTGCAACTCCGTTCGCGAAGCCAACTTCATCGGCATTACTCGCGACTCGCTCTTCCGTATTTTAACCGGCGGAAAAAACAAAAATACTCGTCCGACACCCAACCAAGCTATCGCCATTTTTGAATCTCTCAAACGACTCATGACCGTTATTGAAATCGACTTCAGCCACACTCGCGAGAAAATGCCCAAGTACAAGGACATTCCCGACAAAATTATCTCTCCTATCCTGCCCTGCAGAATCTTGCACAATGTCTTATTCAACGGGCAACGCACAACTCTCGTCAGATTCACCGACGAAAGCCCATTTATGAAAATCGCTCGCATAAAAAAACAAATCATTAACTACCCTGTCTCTCTGCGCGACATCACTAACCAAAACAACACTCCTCTCGTCGTCATGATTAAAAGCTATGTGATCCGCCGCGTTCTCGAAATCGTCCTTCACAAAATGACGCCTACTATTACCTTCGACGACCTTTTCAAACACTGCGATTTAACTAACGCTAACAGGTGGCAAAAGCAAGACGCTCGAAAAACCGTTCTCGGTGTTATGGAAAATTTGAAGTCCGAAAGCACGATTAAATCCTTCGAGCTGACAAAAAAAGACGGCTCTTTCTATGGTATCTCAATCTACTTTTAAGCTGTCTACTATACCAAAAGTGCAAATTTCTAAATGATAATCATTTTCTTGCCTTCGTCAATTAAGCTACGGGGCTTCGTCAGTTAAGCTACGCTCGCGCCTGCCAAAAGTGCCCAAAAAGCAAGGCTACACTAGGCGAGTTTGCTCATCGGCAAAAAGCTGTAAGTATTGTAAATACTGTAACGGACGGCGTCGCCCGTGCTATGCACGGGGCGCGCCTTTCCGACTAAAAAAATATCGCACGCCCGCTCTTCGAGCGTGCGGCGATTAAAAATTTCCCCTAGAAAAAAGAAAAAGTTTGGGGTTCGTGAGCGGCTAAAGCCGCTTATCTACCCTCGAAAAAAAGAAAGTTGGTGCTTTTCGTGAGTATCTTCGATGATGTTAATCTCTTGCCTGAAGCTGTCATCGCTCGTAGGCTTGCTTTAGCTCCTGCCAGAGACGGTCAGTCCTTTATTTGCCCTGCTTGCGGCAACGGCTCTGGCAAAAGCGGTGACGGCATTAAGCAGACCAAACTCAAAGGCAAGTTGGTGTGGCATTGTTATCGCTGTGGAGGGCACTGGAGCAACGTGGACTTAGAGCGTGTTGGTAAAGTCCAAAAATAAAACATAAGCAAAATCTTTGGTAAAATGAATTTGAAAAATTAGCCAAAGGAAAGTGCTTATGTCAAACTCATTTTACCACACTCGTTACAGCCTTACAAAAGCGCAAGAAGAAATAATCAAGCCGCTATTACCCGCGCCGAAGTCAACAGGTCGACCTGGCTTAAATCCCCTGATAGTCTTCAACGCAATCTTGTGGATATTATCTTCAGGAGCCGTCTGGTGCGATTTGCCCGCTCATTTCGGTAACTGGAACAGCATTTATCACAAATTCCGCCAATGGTGCGACAACGACGTTTTCGAGAACATCTTGCAAGCGTTGGTTGCCGACACGGAAAAATATTTGTTCGTCCAAATTGATTCGACTTTCTGTAAGGTGCATCAACACGCCGCCGGTGCTCGCAAAATATATGGCAATCAGGCAATAGGAGTGTCGCGCGGCGGCAAGACTACCAAAATTCATGCGCTCGTCACTGAAAATTTTCAACTTATCGGGCTTTTGTTGACCGGCGGGCAAGTACACGATTCAGAGTGTGCCAGAGAACTTTTGAGCAAGGTGAATCTCGAAGGCAAAACGGTTTTGGGCGACAAAGCTTTTTGCTCAGCGCGTATTCGCGATTTTATCCAAGCCCAAGGCGGCACTGTTTGTATTCCCGACAAAGCCAACTCGCGAGCAGTACATGATTTCGACAAAGAACTTTACAAAGCTCGCAACGTCGTTGAACGTTTCTTCTTGCGGATAAAGAATCGACGGCACATCGCAACTCGTTATGACAAATTAGCTCTTTCCTTTCTAAATTTTGTCTTGCTAGCTGCACTCATGATTCAACTTTAGGGTTTACCAACACGCTCTAG
>JAZQFV010000122.1:0-29052 GCA_045539715.1 Ruminococcus sp.
TCGAACAATCATCGCTTCTTCTTCATGGACAACAAAGCTGCCATTTTCTTTTCTGTAACCATACGGCTGATTAGAAACGATATATGTTCCGTTCTTCATTCTCTTTTGGATTGCCCACTGTGTATTTTGTGAGATGGATACTGACTCTTCCTGTGCCAGACCGCCGAGAATGGTAATCATAATCTCATCGGTCATATTGGCTGTATCTATGTTTTCCTTTTCAAATATCACGGTAATGCCAAGGGATTTCAGCTCACGGAGATTCTTGAGGCAGTCCTTTGTGTTTCGTGCAAATCGGCTGATAGACTTGGTATAGATTCTGTCAATCTTTCCTCGTCTGCAGTCCTTCATCAGCCTTTGGAACTCGTCACGCTTATCGTCACGGGTACCGGTGATGCCTTCATCGGCATACAGGTCTACAAGTTCTTCTGTGACCGAATCCTCAAACTTGTGGCTGTAGTAGGTCAGCTGTGCCTGATAAGAATTCAGCTGATCCTCGCTGCTTGATGACACTCGGCAGTAAGCGGCAACTCGCCGTTTCACTGTTTCGGTCATAATACTCGGTTGTATCACGGTTATCGTTGCCATGCTTACACCTGCCTTTCCTTTTTTACTTACAACAATACCACATTTCTCTGTGAATTGGAATCACCAAACCGGACAAATTTACTCGTCGGAATCTGTGTAATCTATATGCTTGTCCGCTTCTTTGCCTGCGATGCAGCAGCACATGGCAACCACGCCAACTGTACCTCCTACAAAACAGCCGATAATAAACCCAATCATGCTGCAACCTCCATATCACGTGCAGAGGGAAACTCTGCAAATACTTCTGTGGCTGTTTTCTTTGCAACCTCCGCTTTCTGCTGTTCGGTGAGATGTTCCTCATTTTCAAGGAACACCTGCATCAGTGCGTACATCAGCTCTGCCTGTCCGTATTTTTTCATTATCTCTTACTCCCTTCATTAGTTATTCTGTCCCAGAATGTATGCAGTTCTTCAATGCTGTCAGCTCTGTTCTTTACAGAGAGTGCATCAAGTGCAACATCCGCATATTTTGCCTTTCGCAGGCTTACTCTCGGATCAAGTATAGAAGCAATGCCCGTATCATTTGCCGAGCGTATTAGTCTGCCTACGCCCTGTTTAAGCTTTATTACCATTTCGGGAACAGCTACCTCATCAATCGGATTTTCGGTCAGTGACATCTTGTAGTCAATAATCGGTTCCGGCACAGGGAACGGCAGCTTGTACACAATCACCTGTGACAAGCTTTCGCCCTCTACATTGATGCCCTCCCAATATGTTCCTGTTCCGAGAATCACGGAATTGGTATCTGATTTGAATTTCTCAAGCTGATATGCCTGTGATGAGGTCTTGCTCTGCATCAGAATCTTGTATGGCAGATGCATATTGCTCAGCTTCTTGTATACATATTCCATATCCTCTTTGGCTGTGAAAAGAATTAGCGTCTTACCGTTTGTTACTTCAAGAAGCTTGACAATCTCTGCTATGGATGCTGCTCTGTATTCCTTTCTGCGTTCTATGCTTGGATACGGCATAGCATCTGAGCAATAGAGCATTGTGTTGTTATCGTAATCAAAGGGTGACTTCTTCGGTTCAGATACCATGCCGATTACAGGATATCCGATACTGTTCAGATAATAACTGCATTTTTCTCTCGGAGTTCCTGTCTGCTTGTCCGAAATCGTTGCCGATGTCAGAATGGTACATCTGCCTTGTGAAAAAAGCAATCTTGAGATATCTTTTCGGATCTCTTTCTGGCAGACGCATAGTCTGAGGCTTTTTTCTTTTTCAAGCCATACAAGATTATCATCCGCACCATTGGAGACTTCTCGCAGAAACTGCAATATTGCTCCTGCGTCCTTTTCCGTTCTTGCATTCAGCGTTGCGAGATTTCTTCTGATGACAATAAGTTTTTCACTGATATCCTTGTTCATTTCCAAAAAGAACGAGGTCACATCCCCCTCTGATTCCGATACCTGCTTTTGTACCTGTAATCTGAACATACGGAATAATTCTTCCAATTCCATTTTGATTTCTTCTGCAAATTCTTTCATGTATGGATTTCGGATATTCTTCACAGATTCGGAGATTACATGAACAATATCTGATTTGCTGTAAGCTGTGGTATATGCACTTCTGAACTTGCTTTCGATGTTGTGTGCTTCGTCGATAATGAAAGTGTTGACTGATGGGCTGAATAGTCCTTTTCCTTTCTGCTGATTCATGAGATGTGATACCAGCATATTCTGATTACAGATTACAATTGCACTTTCATATATAAGAGCCGATCTCATTTTGTGATACTGACAGCTTCGTGTATAGGGACAGCTTTTGCAACGATCTTTTCCAAAATTAGAAATACTGATCTTATCCCATTCTGAATCGGAAATATTCATAGTAATCTCTGCCTTATCCTGCTGTCCGTTTCGTACTATCTGCCAGAGACGACCATAGTAGATATCATTCTTATTACGGCTGTACAAGCTATGTACTCGTTTCATGCAGGCATAATTCTTCATGCCTTTCGCAAGAATGATGTTTGCATGAACTCCAAGCATTTTCAGAACAGACTGTGCGTCGTGATATAACTGCTCCTGCAGAGCAATGGTAGATGTTGCAATGATTACCTGCCTGCGTTCTCTGAAATACTGAATCAATGCAGGCACAAGGTACGCAAAGGATTTACCGATACCGACCTCCGCTTCCACTGCAAGCTGTCTTTTTTCAGTAATGGCAGTACAGATTTCGTTTGCCATCTCCATTTGACCATCACGCATTTCAAAGCCATTTGCAGCGGCTTCTTTAAAAAATCGTTTTACCGTTTCATCAAGGGGATATTTTATCAGATGTAACATAGTTTCATTCCTTTCATTCCGTCAGTCCAAGGCTGATTTTCAAAGCCTTGTCAATTTTCCGCATATCACTGTCACTGAGCATACCTACAAATTTCCCAAGTCTGTCGATTGAGATTGTTCTGAGCTGTTCGGTCAGGACATAGGACTTCTTGCTGAATATATCCTTGCTGTGCAGGTTCACATGGACAGCTGTTGCTTTCTTCTTTTTCGATGTGATCATTGCCACGATTGTCGTATCTGAAAAGTGATTGCCTTTATCATTCTGCACGATGACAACCGGTCGGATACCGCTTTGTTCAGAGCCTGACGCTCCATTCATATTGGCAAAGTACACATCTCCACGTCTTGGTTTTCTATACATAGCAAACCTCATTTCAGATGTATTGGCCGCCGTGACATTACGACGGCCATAGGTCGTTTTGCTTATACGTCACCCCATCCGGGCGACTTCACTGCTGCTACACGCAGCAGCACTTTCCTTCAAATCGAAGGTGCCGGAAATTATCTGACAGGATTACTCCTGCCCCCGCCGGCAAAAGGAACAGCTTCGGCTGATTGGCGTCCTTACCAATCACATAGAACTGGGCCTCATGGACTACAAAATCCAAGCCGTTTTTTACGGAAGTACCTTACCCCAACTTTCATTGCCTTACAAAGCTGGCACTGCTTTGCTGATCTTCGCATATTTTCTCGCTCGCTCCTTCGAGGTCATGGCGTATGGAGATCTCAGCTGACGGAAATTCATCCATCATCAGAGTACGACGTACCGAAGTGTTGGTATTCAGTTGTCAAGATGCCGGGCAATGAGGTTCTCCTTTTTTGCCCTTCACTTATTAGCCAAGGAAATCGGCTGTTTTACAAGTGAGTTTTAAAATTTCAGCGATTTTACCAATTCGCAAACTTATATTCTGCTGTGTTGTTGAGAAAATTGACGAGAGTTCTTTCTGCGTGTAACCTTCTACTTTGTGCAGTGTGAAGATGATAAGCCACTCTCTCGGCAATGCCATCAGCTGCTTGTAGACCGCCTCATCCTCAATGAGATCAAGCCACATAAAGTCATTGATCTGATAAGTATCCTCATAGATGAGGTCGGGAGAATGTTCGTCCAGAATGTAGTCCGTTAATCCTTCATAAAACTTTCTGTCCGATTTGAATACTTCCTCCTCAAATTCACGCATCGATGCGATCTTATCCTCAGACATACCATGCTTTCTGTATTCGGCAGCTTTCTTCTTCCACTCTGCCTCAAATATTGCTTTCGCAACACCGTGATTATATGCCATTGTATTTTCCTCCGTTTTGATTTCTGGTTTTCGTTCAAATCAAAACGAAGGGTTATGGATATCTGGCAATGCTGCATTGCCATAATTGATAAAAGGGCATAAAAAATCTCCGTCCCGCTTTTATAGCGAAACGGAGATAAGAAAAAGGAGTACAACATCGCTTAAAAGCTTTTGTTATACTCCTTGTTTGAATTGCTAATATTATTGTAACAACGATTTGTTTCTATAAGCTGTATTTAATTATTAATGAACAGTCGAATTACCCTTTCACGGATAGACGTGGATGAACAACTAATATTACGTGGAACATAAATAGTATCTACGCCAAAAGATTTTAAGGCGTTGACCGCATCAATATATATCTTTTCATCTTGGTGATCTTCACCTGCGAACATAACATCGAAATGATATTTTTTATATGCCGCTATTTTATCCAAATCTGTTTCTGGAACAACTTCATCAACATATCTAATTGCCTTTACTATTGATACCCTCTGGTTGTAAGTAAGCACTGATTCTCTGGATTTCCTTTCCTGCATAAACTCATCTGTTCCAACGGCAACAATTAAATATTCGCAGTGGCTTTTAGCATATTTTAAGATCTCTATATGTCCATCGTGCAGTAAATCAAAAAAACCACAGATAAAGCCTATTTTATATCGACTCATATTATTTCATCCCTCAAAACATTCTGAAAATGGTTTCAGCATTTCTTCAATAATTCGCCTCATTTTTAAATTGCTTAACTCATTAATTGATACAGCACTTTCCGTTCTCAGTCTGCAATAGCTTAACATACCATCAGCACGTAAAGTTAAATTGAGCAGACCTGTAGCGCATGGATAATATCTGCAACTAAGACAAGCTTCACTAAATGTGCGTCTAGGCGTGATTGACTCGCCTTTAACATTATGATCAACAATTGTTAGTGTACAATCTGAACCATTATTTGATTGGGCATGATACCGCTTCATAACTATTCCAGCCCCGTCATGTAATGAAGCATCATGTTCTTGAAGTCCAACTCTTCTCATATGTTGCATAATTTCGTTCAATTGCTTAGTAACATGATCTCTTTCCAATGTGGAAACAGTAACTCTGCCGCCAAAATCATTTACAGTGAGTACTTTTACTCCAATAAGATTTTCTTTTTTTGCAAATTCAAACAAATCCGCAATTTCATAAACGTTTTCTTCTTGTACCACTACATTTAACTCTATCTGAAATCCTTTTCTTTGTATAAATCTAATTCCTTCGAGAATTTTTGAATGTACTGTTTGATCACATCCGGTAATATCTTGGAAAAGTTTGGGTTCTAATGTATCTAAGCTTATTTTCAACAGCATTTTGCTTTTGAGTTGTTCCCATAATCTCTTATTTTCATTATACGCTTCTTTGATAAAAACACCATTCGTGCATAATATGATTTTTTTGTAACAAGAGGACGCTTGCATTATTTTTGCGGTTCTTTTACGAATCTTTGCAGAAATAAGTGGCTCTCCACCAGTTATGCGAATCACTTTATTTGTGTTACAGTTGGAGAATGTTTTTACTAATGAAGCAATTTTTTGTTCAGTACAGCATTCTTCGTCAGCAATAACATCCAAATTCTCACCGCCTTCTGGGCAATAATGACATTTCATATTACATTTTGCACATACATTCACAACTAATGATGGCTTAACTGACCATCTATCCAACAAGAGATGTTTTTTATCTGGAGATAAGTCACTTTCGGCTATATGAAGTTCTTCTGAAGAATTTCTCCAAACAAGATCGTAGTATTTTGAAAACAACTTATACATTTCCGTATCATTATCGAAACAAAATACTTCTTCATATTTAGCATGAACTCCATCCCTATAGCAACTGAAATACATTCGGTCGCAAGTCAGATATAATCTAAAGTATGGGATGGAATTGAAGAAACGAGTTTTGTAACTTTTTCTATCATGGAATATTTTAGCTGTCTTACACAGTCGTTCATAATGATACCTTAATTCGTCATTATTCTCTCTATACTCTTTAATCGTTAATAGTCTTTCAATCAAATAATTAGAAGTAGGTTGTGAAGATATAATCTGAACGGATATAAAACTATCTTTATATAAACAATTCGCAACATAGTTATTTGCATCAGGACAAAAAGTGGATCCATGGATACCAAGAACTTTTATATTTTTTCCAGTTTCTACATCATCTGCGAGTTCTTTAAGGCATGAACTACACTCCGGATATTTTTTGCATATCAAGAATTCATTCATAATAGTATCCCATTTCCATTCAAACGCCTTACTAATTTCTGGTGTAGATTTAATTCGTTTTTGAATTATCTCAACTAACTGCCGAATCTTTGATTCTTCTTTTGTTTCAATTTGAATAGCTTTTATAAATGTTGATACTGTATTTTCCCAAGTGAAGCCTTCGTGAAGTAAAGTATCACGTAATTCAATGGCATTCTTTTTATATGCCTCTATATCACCTTTGATTGCCTTCAGATACATCGCTATCTGTTTTATATCTTTACTATTTTCTTTATCAGATAAATCGCCAGATACGTTTAAAGAGCATACTTTCAACTTTAACTTTTTGTTTAAAAGAAATTCATATAAACCGCTATTTTCAGAAATGATAAGTGGAACTCCAGCTGAAATGGCTTCCCATCCAGCGAGTCCAAAACCTTCATGCAAAGAAAGCATCATGCATACACTCTGATATCGTAAAGCTGACCATACTTTTCTCCTGTTATTAGTATATTCATATCCCTTTACATTCACAATACGCCCTGCAAGACTTGAAGCCGTATTCTTTAATTTTGAATTAACCTGTTTGATTTCTTCTTTATTAAATCCATAAACCGTAATGCTCGGATCATTTTTAGAAAACTCTTTATCCCGATTAGCGTATGCAAATCCCTCAACCGCCAACATGGACTGTTTTACTACATCACGCTGTTCTGTAGATACTCGACCGAAAACCATTGTTGAAAATTGTTCTAAATTTTTTTCTAAAGGAGAAATATCTGCAATACCTGGAATCAATTCAACTATTTTCATTTCTTTATTAATTTTTATTGTAATATCTCTTGCTGATTTAGCAAGTTTGGGACCCACTGCAAATATGACATCAGCCTTATTAAAAACCTGTAATTGTTGATCTACTTTTTTATCTGTATCAGTTGGGCATTCAGATACATAAGGATAATACGCCTCATAATTCATATGATGGATTATTGCGCATTTACCATGTGATATTTCTGCACAAGAAGCTGCAAGAAATCCTGTCATAATATCGTGTCCAATCCACCATATTGTTTCCTGCAACAATTTTTGATCATTTAGTTTTTTCACGATCTTCTTGGAAACAAAATCATCTTTTGCTAAATGAATTAATAGGACATCTTTTGCTTTCGCATTTTCATAAGTTTGCTCGTTTAAAGCATCTCCTGTTGTTACACATATAACACTATGTTCTTCCATATTTAAAGACAAATGCATATTCAAACATAAATCATAATTAAAGGAATTTATGCCACCATATTGTGAACCCCAACCATCAGCAATAAACACTATAGTTGCCATGAAAACACTCTCCTTTCAATTTAGCGAACATTTAATCTGCTCATTCTCAGATTACACTTAAACATAGTATAACATAAAAAGAGCCACAAAAGCGGCTCTTGTCAAAAACAGCCTATGTTATTGTCAAAATTCGACCAATTTTACTTACAGGTTGATGGTAGGATTCTATCTGAAATGAAAGTATAAAGAAAAATCTCCGTCCCGCTTTTATAGCGAAACGGAGATAAAAAAAGGAGTACAACATCACTTAAAAGCTTTTGTTATACTCCAAATTTTAATGAGTTGCCGTATTGATTTAACACAAACATGATTCAATAAAACCATGCTCCCCATAATTAAAAAAATACTAGTTAATCTTCGTTCATATTATAAATTAAAGTGTAGTTTTCTTGATGCATTTTACTACTGCCATATAAAAAAGCCTTCCATCCACCATCCTTCATCAATGTTGTATGCATCAATACAAAATCCATCTAAATGATCAATGAATTCTAAATCATTTTTATATTTATTAAGCACTTTCTCTGCTGATTCTATTGTTGAATAATAGCCTAAATAGGAAACATGATCATATCTACCATCGTACCATTCATGACTCAAGAAAAAAACTGTTTTGTCGAACTGAGCTGAAATATCATCATCATTTGCTTCTACAGATTCAATGATAAAACCATTTGGATAATCTATAAAACCAGGTTGTTTCAAATAATGTTCTATCATTTCTTTGCATTTAGCTTTTGTTGAAAAAAAACCAAGTAGACAAGTTGAATAAATATTTTCTCTTGATTGATCATCGAATTCAGTTATTCTCCTATGAGTAAGCATATATACATTATTCATAAGTCACCTATTATTTGTATCCCTTAGCTCTGGTCAACCATTTTTTTATTTGATTATATTCAGTACCAGGACCAGTTTTCCAATTTCCTTCTCCGTACTTATCATCCAGTACGCGTTTAGCATTTTCAGCAGCCGACTTTGACGGATCGTATTCATAATATTTAGCCCAATCAGGAGGATTATCAGCCCTGGATTTATGAGATTGCTTGCTCGGCTTTGAATACATAATATTTGCCGCAATAGTTCCCTCAGCTACAGCAACAGCCCCCGCAGTAGAAACACATGTCGTAGATACTGCAAAACCATACGCAACTGAGCCATCTGTAAGTGCATATGCAGAATAATTCAGTGTTGGTACATTAATGGTCTCAGGAATATTCGAAGCAATACCAGTAGTTGCAATATACGTTGAACCAACTACAGCTGTATGAGAGGTCGCTCCCCCCATTTCATAAGCGACACTTTCCCAATCATGATTGTAACTAGCTATTGCTAAATCACAGTAGAATCCACCAACATCTCTTAAAGGCTTTGTCGGGTCATTGGCGAATTGATATAGAGCGTTTCCTGTTGTTTTTATTGGATTCTGCACAAATTCAGTTGCCGCATCACCATAGCCAGACATGGTATCAACAACACCTTCACTATAACTAGCAAAGATTTTTCCGCCATTTCCCCAACAACCATCTTTTAACATGTCAATACCGGTTTGCCAACAATCTGCTAATTCACTCCAAATAGAATGCCCACTCGGATCAAAGTTGAAAATTGGATTATTATGACAATAGGTATACAAATTTAAACTAAGTGAATCGCCGTTTTCGCCTGAGTAACTGTCTCTTGAAATAAATCTACCAATCGACGGATTGTAATATCTCGCTCTGAGGTAAATAGTACCTGTCTCAGCGTCATAATACTCACCGCAATAACGGAATGCATTTGTGTCAGATTCATCAATATCCTTCTCAACACCAAAGGCATCATAGGTATAAGTTATTATAAATATTAAGCTTTAAGAATAAAATCAAAATATTTAGTATCATATATTGTGATAAACCTCTCAAAATCAATTCTTAATGAATCACAATTTCTATTAATGTTATATAGAATATCCCATGCCTCACTTTGCAAAATATAGGAATCCGACTCTTTTTTTATCTTCCCATATATAACAAATGTTGTACCAGACTTATATATATCTGGTGATAAAATATTTTGTGGGAATTTTCCTTGGAATACTACATTTATATATCTTATACCATCCTGATCATAGCAAATCCAATTTCCTGAATCAGTGGATCCTTCTGGAATTAAAGAAATGATATAATAATTTTCATTTTTGATCTCGTCTTCAGAAGAAATTGAGATTTTGATAGGTATAAAGCTTAATGCTATTATACCTATCATTACTGATACACAAAATATAAATATATATTTTTTAAATAATTTCCATTTTTTAATCTTCATCATTGGGTTTAAAAATTTTGAAACTGCCCCCATCAGTTATAGTTGGATAATAATAGCAACCGCTAGGAGAATATCCATATGCTTTTCGTGCTGTGGAACGAGGAGTGTCCATACCTAGTTTTCCTTTGACTTTATAATAAAAACTTTCCTCATAAATATCACCATAGTAGGTTTTACCATTGGTAGTTTTGGTGCCGACAGCAGCTTTAACACGACCACCAGTTAAATTAGCCCAAGATTGTGCAAAAGACATTTTATCGTTAAATTTATTTCCTGTACGACACGAAGCGAAATAAGTATATGATGATTTTGCAAAAGATGAAGAGCAGATTTTATTTAAATCAGACGAAAAAACATTTAATTTGTTATTTTGACTTACATGGCTATAACCTAAAGCAATAGAATAATCATTTTCATGTCCAGGATTTTTATATTCTTGATCAAATGCAGTTCCATGTGCAAAAAAAGACATTGATTCTATAGGGTCAAGACATCTAACTCCATTGTTAGAGTAGTTAATGTAATCCAAAAGTTCTTGTTTATCATTAATTGTCATAAAATTCACGCCATACATATTCGCCGTAGATTCAAAATTTTTTAAATCTTCATCGGAATAATTCCAATTTGCAACGATCCACGTAATATCATTGCTTTTACGAATACCATATTTAATCGGATTTTGCCAGTCTTTTATTTGTAAGATAGCCGTTTCAATAAAATTATATAACGATTCATCTTCACTCCGTCCACCTGAAACAACAATTCTTTCATGTCCGTTAGAATCCACATAGCCAATAGGATTATTATGACAATATGTGTACAAATTCAAACTAAGTGGATCGCCAAATTCACCTGAGTAACTGTCCCTTGTAATAAATCTACCAATCGACGGATTGTAATATCTCGCTCTGAGGTAAATAGTACCTGTCTCAGCGTCATAATACTCACCGCAGTAACGGAACGCATTTGTATCGGAAGCATCAATATTCTTCTCAATACCAAAAGCGTCGTAGGTATAAGTCTTTGTAACATTACCCTCTGCATCAGTAAGATTTACGACATCGCCATGTGCATTCTGCACATAATAGGTATAATCAGATTTCACACCATTCTGATAGTGATAGGTAGCAACAAGACTTATACCACGAATATAGCAGTTGGCTTCATAGAACTGGCTTTCCTGTACATCTGCGATAATCTGTTTATTTCCATCCCATATATGATGTACAGTTTTACCATCCACAGTTTTCTCATAACGCAGACCGCTGACATTGTAAGCATAGCTTGCTGTTGTCTCGCCGTCAGTGAAACCGATGAGCTGATTCAGTCCGTTGTAAGTGTTGGTTTCAGTTTTTCCGTCAGCTGTTTTAGTAATCTGATTGCCGTTAGCGTCATAGGTATAAACTGTGTACTTAACATTGCTTGTAAGGTCAAGTGGATTTTCTTCAGCTTCTACAGTTTTGGTTTCCTTCTGAAGAAGGGCAGTGTAGTTGCCATTGGAATCGCTGTAGCTGTAAACAGTGGTATAATTCTCAGAACCGCTTGCTGTCATCTTGGAGCGATTACCATAATCATCGTACTCGTAAGTGTAAGTATCAGTTGTGTTGCTGTCAACTGCAACAGATTCCTCTGTCAATCTCTTAAGACCGTCATACTCATACGATGTTGACTCTATTATACCATTTTCAGTGCGTACTTTGCAAGCGTCAGAACCATCAAGATAATATGAATATTCGTAGATTGATATGTCAGTATTGCCGGATTTGTTTTCAATTTTTGTGATTCTGTTTGCGTTGTTGTAAGTATAGGTCGAAACTACGCCGTTTGCAAGAGTTTCAGTTTTCTTGTTACCGTTCGCATCATATGTGTAGGAAACTGTTTCATTACCGCTTTCCATAACCTTTACGATGCGCATTTCATCGTCGTATTCATAGGTTTTGTTAGAATACATCAATGTGTGATACAGACCGGTTATTTCTTCCTTCAGGTACTTTGAAACACCTTCATAGAAATAACCTCTGAATACGGAATAATCACCGTCAGATGTATATTCTGACTCGGTGTATTTTCTGCCCATTGCATCGTAGGCATAGTTCGTAGTTACATCATTGCTTGTTGTCTTAGTGATTCTGCCCATGTTATCATAAGTGTAAGACTTTGAAATATTCTTGGAAGAATCATCAGGATTAACCGTATCTGAAGTAAGCACACGGTTCAGTGCATCGTATGTGTTTGTAGTAATATTGCCGTTTGCATCAGTTGAAGTAAGGACATTGCCGTTAAGATCATAAGTAACTGTACCGGAGTTGTATCCTGTACTGTCGCTTGTACTGACTGCTCTCATCCAACTATCGTATGTGTACTCGGTAGTGAGATATGTTGTGTCATCCTCTGATGAAAGGCCGGTATACATTTTAGTCTGGATTCCGGCATTGTTGTAGAAATACTTGGAAATATTCTTCTCAGAAGAGCCTGTACCGCTGAGTGTTACCTGTGTAAGAAGTCTAAGAGCGTTGTATTCATTCTGAGTAATGCTGTACTTGACTTCGCTTGAATTCTCTTCCTGAACAGTCTGTCTGGTAAGAATCACATTACCGTTCTTGTCATACTGATTTTCTGTGATGGAGTAATTCACAGAATTGAACGGTGTAGAAGTCTTAGTCAGCTTGTTAAGGAAATTGTATTCATAAGTTGCAGTATTTCCAAGAGCGTCGGTCTGGCTTGCGAGCTGACCATTTGCATAATAGGTGCAGGTGCGCTTGATTTCATCGTTTGTCTTTTCTTCGATTGCATTGCCTCTGAAATCAGTCATTGCTTCGCTGATTACCTGCTTTTCAGAAGAGATATATGCTGTTTTGATTGTTCTGAGACCGCTGCAGGATTTTGCATTAGCAATTTTAGGTGCAGTATATGTCTCAAATTCATAAGCAGTTGAAGTGAGAATCTGCTGTGTTCCATCAGCACTTGCCTTGAAGTATGCAGCCTTTTCACGCTGTAATCCATCATACTCAACCATGCTGATTGTTCCGTCAGGATTTGTCTGCTGGATTGTATTGCCGTAAGCATTGTATTCAAAAGAAGTTACATTGCCCAGTGCGTCCGTCTGTGTTTTAACTGAGCCGCTGGGATAGTATGTATAGGTTGTGCCATGGCTCTTGTCGGCAGAATAATTAGGCGAATATTCGGCTGTCTTTCTGCTGAGTTTATCGTATTCCGTGATGGTAACTGCAGCCGTTGAACCTGTACCATAGTCGCTGATCTTTGTAACATTGTTGAACTTGTCATACTCATATTCTCTGACTGCATAAACATTGTTTGCAATATCGATGCTTGTCTTTTCCTTAGATACCTGAAGCTGTGAGTTGTACTCATACTCTACAGTATTTACAACAGTATCTCCATCCTTGATGACCTTTTTGATGGGGAGTCCCTTTGCATTACCTGATGTGCCATATGTGTACTCAACCACATTGCCTTCGGGATCGGTGATTGTATGAATCAGACCGATAATTCCGCTTGTTTCACTTGCAGGATAATAGGTATACTGTGTCATTGCATAATCAGCATAAATTACCAATGAAAGATCATTCACAAGTGCATCAGCATTGGAAACAGGTGTGAGACTCTGGTACTGCTTCATAACATTAACACCGGACTCATCGTACTCATAGATAACAACATTTTTACTCTCGTCCACCTGTACAAGAGGCATATTTTTATCATTGTAGCTTGCGAGTGTATATGATCCGTCGGGATTGATGGTTTTGATCACATTACCGTTATCATCACGCTGATATTCTGTAGTGTTATCCATAATGTCCTTGCTTTTGGACATTTCATCATACTTGTTTTTGCCGTCTGTCAGGTTGTAGGTAATCTTGTCAACCTCATAGGTCTGACCGTCAGTTTCTACAGTATTTGTCTTAATTGCGTACTTTTCATCGTACTCATAGGTGAATGTCTTAACGAGCGTATCGCCGTCGTATTCCTTAAGACCTGTCTGGTTGAAAGCCTTGTCGTATGTGTAAACCTGCTTGAGTCCTGCTGCATTAGTGAGCCAGTTTACAGAACCGTTATCATTGTAATTGATCTCATCAGTAACTTCGCTGTAGCAGTTAGTGATCTTGCAGAGTCTGCCGTTTCCGTCGTACTCATAATACTCGGTACCACCGGATACGCTTGTTGCAGAAATCAGCTGAGCGTCATTATTGTATGCATAGGTTACGATTCTATCAGCAGTTGTATCTTCAATAGACTCAATTCTGGATTTACCGTTGATGTCTGTGTACTTGACTGTATATGTTCTTCCTGTGGAATCAGTAACAATTCTCTGATTATCGCTCTTTGAGGAAATCGTAAGAATGTTTCCGTTAGCATCCTTTACCCAGTCAAGCTCACCATTTGCGTTGAAGTGATACTGAGCCTGTGCTGCATTGGTAATTGTATACTCATCGCCGGACTTTGTCATAGTGCTGCGTGCGTTCAGGCACTCAAAGCCACCGTTTCCGTCATCCTTGAATGTGGTATTGGAACCGTCGGGAAGAACTACCTGATAGTAGCCAGTTGCAGGAATTTCAATTTTGCTTACATCAATATTGAAGTCCCAGCCGATACCGAAAGAGCCTTCCTCATCGTTCATTGAATTGTATGTACGGACGAAATCTGATTTTACTCCGGGTGAAGAAATGCTCAGATCAGTAAATGACTTGGAATAGTTTCCTGTTGCGATATGTACACCGTTTCCGATTTCCCAGCCCTTACGATAGAGCGTGTAATCGGGTTCTTCATACGGTCTCCACCAAGGTCTGAACCAGTAGTTTTCCTCTGTGAATTCGTAGAGGAATCTGATACCAAGACAGTTCCCATTTTCATCAACGTAACCAAAATTAAAGGTACGCTCTGTATTCAGTGTACCGTCCTCGTTGTTGATATATGTTTCTGGATTATCCCAGAGAATTGTCTGCTTTCCACCCTCATAACCGAAAATGATGGTATGAGTACCGGAGGAATAGATTGCCTTGTCACCGGATGCTTCATTAACATTCCAATGCGGACCAAGGAACCAGATCTTACCTGCGGTCCATTTGCCTTCCATATCTGTCAGGGTAATGTATGTCCAGTTACCACCGACCATCAGCACGTCAGAATCGTTTGTCATCAGAATGGTGTCGTAGCAGTTTGCCTGACCGAAATCAAAGCAGTTTCCGATTAGTACTATACCGCCATTCAGATTCATAAGCTGACCGGCATTACATCCCCAGCCATCAGGAGAAGCCGTGCGGAACACAAGATTATTGTTGATGAGGAGCGTTCCTCCATTGATATCCAGTGTTGCACCCTGTCCGTTTGACCAGAATTGAGGCATATCGGTTGTGAAAGACATACAGTCGCCAATGGACAAAGTACAGCCATTCATATTGAGATCTGTGTCATGGAGATTAAAGCTATACGGGAAAGCACCATTTTCCAGTACTGTTAAAGTCCTCTTGAATGCGTTATCCCAATACAAATCGCCATACTGAGCATACGCCGCTGAAAACCATGACACATCATAATCATCAATTGTGCCATCGTTATTCTTGTCCATGTATTCATAGTAATTGTCAGAGGCTTCACGCTTCTGTGCATCTGTGTTGATTTTGTCGATTCCATTGTTGTAATCGTCGATGTTAACAAGAGTATCTCCTGTCATTTCGTGATTGTAGAGGTATACAACTGATGAGGTGTCACGAGCTGAAGCAACATAGTCACCGAATACGGATAAGTCATCTTCTGTAAAATATCCGTCTGCATTTGCAAGATCAGGCAGAGCGTATGATGAATGATCCGCACCTTCATGAACAATGCTGTACAAGATGTCATAGTCATAGCTATTGATAACGCCGTCAAGGTTAATGTCAAGACGAAGGATATCCCAGGTTAATTCAAGACCTTCTTCTCCGAGTGTGTCATAGAATGCACAAAACGCATCCAAATCAGCCTGACTGACAACACCATCTCCGTCAGCGTCCATACTCGGATTAAAGTCAGTATTGCCACGGGTTGCACCAAGGCAGCTCTGTACATATGCCAGGTCGTTTCCATCCAGAACATCATCGCTCCACTGATTTGCGTTGTAGTAGTTGTATGTAGTGTCACCGGGAACGAGTGTTACCGTATTTACTGAATCACCAGAACCTACCTGAAAAGTTCCTGTACCAAAGTCCTTGAGGTAGAACGGAAGATAACCATTACACTCAAACTTTACATGATACACATCCGAACCGCTCGCTGTTACAGAATAGCTTCCGTCATCGGATACTTCCTTGTATGCGATTTCAGCCCAGTTTCCATCGAAAATACGCACGTAAACCTTTTCAGAATCCGATGCTGTATATCCTGGTACGGTACCTTTCTGAACGAAACCAGTTACGGTCAGCTCTGATGCAAAGGTGATCTCACCGCTGCCTTCATCAGACTGTTCCATAGACAGAACATTTGCCTGCGGCATAGAGAAAAAGTCAACTGCACCAAGTCCTTCGGTGGCTTCGTTCATCTCTGCTTCAAGCTGCTCTGCGTTCTTCGCTTCTTCAATTGCCTCTGCTGCAGATGCTATTGTTTCGGCGTGAAGAATGCCCTGTGATGTGCCGTCGCCATAAATCATAACTTGTCCGACGAACAGAGTAGATAATATTCCTGCAATAATTCGATTAAACTTATTATTCATCTACATCCTCCTTGAAATTTGTTTTTTAGTTTGCCTAAAAGTAACATGATTGCTAATGAACACCATACTAATCCCAGCACCATCGCTTTATTTTTCAGATTTAATATCCATAGAACGATTGCTGCTGCTATTTCTACAGCCAACATTACAATAGCTCTGAAGCGATATACACAATGCTCGGCTTCATCCAATGGCTTGTGTTTATCCTCCACCGGAGATAATACAAATATTCCGACGCAGGAAATCAGCGATAATGCTATGAGAGGGTAGGGATACACTTCAGAGACATTTTTCAGTATCCCAAGCACCACAAACAGCATTATCGCTGAAAATACCCAGCATCTCTGTGGAGTTGAAGCATGATATCCTCCGGCATATACTCTGAGCGGTATGTATGCTGCAGTGTAAAGAATTGCCGGAATGACCATCTTCATTGCCAAACCAATCAAGAGCATTGTGAGAATGTTCAGAAGTGTAGTAAACATCTGACGCAGACCATATTCATACAAAGCTCTGTCGGATTTTGAAATAGTACCGTTGTGTTCCAGCTTATCTGTAATTTTACAAGATAACCTGGTAAACATTAGAATTTACGAAGCTTCTTTGCGGTTTCAGGAAGTTCCTCCTGATAAGTCATCCATGTGCAGGTAGAATTCACTGCCAGTGTTGTAAATACCATTGCCAGTGCCGCCATCATTCCACTGTACTTCATCAGAAACTTTTTCATTTGCGTCACTCCATTCTTTAAAATTAGTCTGCAAAGTCCAGTATACCAAAAAAAGAGCCGCAAAAGCGGCTCTTGTAAAAATCAACCCATGTTATTGTCAAAATTCGACCATTTTTTTAATCTGTTTTATCCTTTGTCTCAATGTTGCATAGCATTACATCTGTGGTAAATATCTTGTCAGTATGGGAATACATGATGTCCCCTTCGTACCTCTCAAGAATTTTTGATACACTTTTCAGTCCCATACCGTGTGATTTCTTGTTCCTTTTTGTTGTCTGAAAGCCTTCAGATGTTTCTATAACTTGGCCATTGTATGTGTTTTCCATGTGTAAAAACAAGATATTTTTATCAAAATAGATGTGCAGTGAAAATTCTTTTTTCTCTGTCTTTTCCATAGCTTCCATAGCATTATTCAACAGATTTCCAAGTACAATGTTAATATCAAATCCGCTAATTCTCAACTCTTGTGGTATTACAACAGAATAGTTGAACTTGATTCCTCTATTCTGCATCTCCTGCAATTTATAATTGAGGATGCTATCAATTTCAGGATTACCCGTGTCAACAAGTTGCTGCTCTAAAGAAAAAAATCCGAAGCTTTTCTTAATATATTCGATAATCGCTGTGTAATCAGAGCGTTTGGCGTAATTTTCAATGGCAATCAGGTGATTTTTAAAATCATGCTGTAAGAATCTTATTTTACTTTGAGATTCTTTCATCAGTTCAAGTTGGCTGTGCTGCGCATCAACGGCTTGCTCTAACAGACTCTTTTCATAAAGAGCTTCATAGTTTTTCTGCAGATTATCGTACATATAAAATATCAGCACATTAAAACCAAGTAGAACAAAAGCAACAAATATCGTTTTCGCACTGTACTGATACATTGTGAGAATACCAACAGCAATACTTCCAATTGGTACAGAGAGAATTGCTACCAAGTATAGTTTATCAATCTCGTAATGTTGTCGTTTCTTCAAAATATATTCAAATAGCAATTCAATCAGAAAAGTAATCAAAACAGTAGCAATACCACTGCTAATGACTATAGACTGTATTTTTGTCACGAGAACAAAAGTATATACAATTCCGTCCGCAAGCATATTTACAACATAAAACGCCAATGCTACGAAAAATTTACTGGTCGATTTTGATTCATATAAAAATGACAATGCGATCAAAGGAACGATATTTGTTATTATGTTTAATGTAAAGTTGCCAAATACTATGGCAGCAATGCTGTTAACCAAGAAGAAAACTATAAATCCTAAGGATATCCAAATATTCTTGACTTTTGTAGTAGGAAACAGAGCTTTCAGAAGTTTCCAGTAAATATACACCCTAAAAGCATTTCCAATTAAATATATTATATGTTCATGCATCGAATTACCTCTTATTTGAATTTATCAGCACTGTATTGCAACATCAATCGCCGCACTTCTTTTCGGTTTGGTTTGCTGATTGAAAGTTCAGTGCCATCACTTGTAATTAGTGTTTCGTACCTGTAATCTGCAACATGGGAGATATTTACAAAGAATGATTTGTGAATCATTATGAAATTCTTTAGAATGTCCATTTCCAGCAGATCACTTAACTTCCCATAGTATTCTTGCTTTCCAGAGATGCAATATATGAGAATCTTTCTCCCACTGCTTTCAAAGTACATTATACGATTTACCGGTATTCGTTTCTGTGTTCCTTTGCTAGTGAATTCAAAATAGTCCTCATTCAAGAACAGGTTCGTATATTCATCAAGACATGGAAATAGTATGTCGGGAGTGATAGGTTTAATAAGAAAATCGAATGGTCTGATCTGAAACAGTTCCAGTGCATATCCTGTTTTAGAAGAAATATAGATAATCTGACACATATAATCCTTATTATGTTTTCGAATATAGTTTCCGACATCAACACCATTAATTTCAGCAAGTTCAATATCCAAAAGCAGCAGATCAAAATGCACTCCTTCTTCCATGTCAGCCAGTAAGTTCTCTCCGTCATAGTAAACCGATATATTAAGATTCAATGTATGCTCAATCTCATAAATTCTCAATAAGCGTACCAATTCGTCGCACATTGACCTATCATCATCAATAATAGCAATACTAATCACTCAAATCACCACATGACTTTTAATGTAATATAATTATATCACATTTCCTTCCATTTTTCAAGTCAAAAAACGCATTATCGACAAGATACTCTGCATTTAGGTGTTTGCACTGATTAGAACACAAGCATATTCCATCAAAATTGTATATAATAGTAATAAGAGCAGTGACATTTCGCAAATTTAGGTCATTCCTGCGATTTATCAAAAAAGCATCGTATTTTCGTAAGATTTACTGTTTTCAAAGACAATATCCCTGACGGCAAATTAATTTCATGCTGCAAATTTCAGCAAACTCATGCACTCAGCCTTACGTTCCATAGAAGAATGCACATAGCGGTTCAATGTCGTTTCTACAGAACAATGCCCTAACAGCTCCGACAAAGTCTTCACATCAAATCCAGCCTTCACGCAGTTAGTAGCGAACATATGACGCAGAGCATGATAATTAATCAACGGCAGATTTGCTTTTTTCAAAAGTGATTTGAAGCGATATTGCATGGTACGAGGTTCAATAATTCTTTCACTGCCGGAAAGAACATAGCTGTCATTTCTCTGATTAAAACGATTCAGCATATCTGCAAGAAACTCTGGCAAAGGAATCTGACGCATCGAGCTTCTGCTTTTGGGCTTACCAATAGAAATTGTTGTAGCACAAGCAGAACTCATTGTTTTGATACGTTGCACGGTACGATTGACGGTCAGAATGCTCTTCTCAAAGTCAATATCCGACCATTTCAAAGCACAGACTTCGCCCACACGAAGTCCTGTATACATACTAAGTAGTACGCAAAGCGAGGTTTTACTGTTTTCCTCCATCAGAGTGTGGCAAAGCTGCTGTTGCTGTGATTCTGTTAACAGATGCAGTTCTTTTTTCTCTGCTTTCGGCAGGACTACATTTGCAAGTGGATTCTGGAAATTGTGTGTAATAGCTGTGTATTTCGCCATCGACTTAAATACAATAACAATATCGGAGACATATTTTGCCGAGAGTCCCGACTTCAGTTTTTCCTCGATAAAGGTATGAAGCATTTTTGTGGTCAGTTTCTCATAACGAATGCCGCCAAATGCAGGCAGAATATGCTTGTCCGCCTTCATTCTGTAGTTGGCATAGGTCGAGATCTTGACCTTTAGTTTTACTGCGGACATCCATTCCTTAAAAAGCTCTTTCACCGTCAAACGTCCTGAACACTCATGCTTCACAGGTGCTGACTTCAATGACATCAGTTTTTCCTTAACTGCCTGATAAGATTTTGCGTAAACAGATCGATATTTTGCCTTGCCGTTCACGTCATAACCTGCCTTATAACGACCTTCCCAGCGGCCGTCCTTACGCTTATAAATATTTTCTCCTCTGCGAGCCATAGATTACTCTCCCTTCTGCAGACCATCATTCCGACGGACTATGTGATTTATTTTATTGAAAATCGAACTAAAATGAGCTTCAAGAATTGTTTAAGCCGACGATTTTCTATTCTTCATTGTGATTTTCGACAATTCTGTCTTGACTTTTCTGTCTAATTATTGTATACTTAATATGATTACATAGAATTGTACATCACCGCAAATGACCTAAATTTGCGAAAAAATAAAAGGCAGATTCATTTTGATTTGAATCTGCCTTTTGAAGTATATTCTGTTGTTAGTAGTTTTGCGTCTGCTGACCATATTCCTCCTTTATTCCAAGCTCCTGCTTATGCTTACGAATCATACGTTGAATCTTGCTGTCAACCTCTGACTGCAGTTTCTTGTGACTCTTGTTATAGTCATCTTCAATTGCATGACTTAAGCTGACAAACAGCCCGAAGATAGTTGATGCGAATGCAGCATTTTCTCTCTGTTCCATATTGTCAAGAAGCTGCCGTGCATACTCGTTACCACCCTCTGCGGACTGGGTAAGCCATTGTATCGCTTGTGGCACGTTACGTTCAATACCGTCTGCACCAAAGAGATAGATTTTACCGAGCCGATATGCAGACATTGCATCACCGTTTTCTGCAAGTTCAGTGAGTGTTTCCACAGCTTTATTCACATCCATAGGAATGTGTTTACCTGATAGCTGCTCAATAGCAATCATGCGTTTGGCATTAGTATTTCCGTGCTTAGCTGATCGTGTGAAGTATTCCAAGGCTTTCGGAATATCCTCATCCGTTCCAAGCCCATAGCGATACATTCTGCCGAGCTTATACAGCAGATTATCATCTGCACGATCACTTTCTTCAAGTTTCAGAAAGCCGTCAAGTGCTTGTGCATAGTATTGCTGTGCTGTAGCTTCATCCTGCAGGATAGCTTCACCGTTTGCATACATCTGTGCAACGGCATACGCTGCATAAGGAAGTCCCTGTTCTGCGGATCTCATATACCAATGCAGTGCTTGTCCTTTGTCTTTATAAAATCCGTTACCATAGTAGTACTGATTTGCCAAGCTGAACTGCGCAAACTTGTTTCCTGCGTATGCGGATTTTAGAAACCAGCCGAATGATTCTGCGTAGTTCTGTTCAGTACCCATACCGTAGCAGTACATCTTACCAATACGGTATTGCAGATACGGCTGCAGTTTCTGCGACATCGGTTCAAGCTCAAGGAAACCGTCAAGTGCCTGCTTGTAATATACATCTGACTTTTCTTTGTCATCGATATAAACTTTTCCAAGGTCATGGATTGCAAGCACGTTTCCTTTTTCAGCCTCAGAGTGAAGCAATACAACAGCTTCTTCCTTTTCGTTATCCGTCGCATCCTTTTTATAATACAGCTTGCAGGCTCTTTTGTAATCCTTCGACCATTGAATGTGCAGATTGGAACTTTCAACTTCAACCTCAACGACATCTTCATCACTCCAAGTGAAGATGTCGTTATCAATGTCACTGAAAGCAGTATCGTCGCTGTCTTCATTCTGTGGAACAGAGTACGGGCTTGGTTCTGGCATATTCATATCAAGTACTGCACGGATAATCATATTCTTCACAGGCTTGAACACCTTATTGTCAGCAAGTGCAGGAAGCTCCGGTTCTTTTTGTGTATAGATCTTATACTTCAGTCGTTCCAGATCACACCACTTTTCATAAAGCTTTGATATTTGCTTGTCCTTTGCAAGCTCTGCAAGGATATCATCGACAGTTCGTTTTACATCCTGCGGCAGATAGCCATAGACTTTCTTACCGCTGACATTCTGCATTTGTTCATGCAGTTTTTTCATTAACTTCTCCAACTGTGGATTGTTGAACGTGCTGTTCTGAATCTGCATTACCATCTGATGCACCTGTTCCTGTGATATAGATTTCAGCTCGTCACGGCTCAGCGTCTGTTCCTGATAGATGCTCTGCAGATCATCATGGAAGATATCGTTTGCGAATGCTGATCGAATCTTGTCAATGCCTTCTCGGCTGAGATACCCTTGCTTTGGATTCGTGGAATAAACAATCAGATGAATATGCGGATGATGTGTTGTATCATGAAACGCAGCATACCATTTCAGATTGCTCATCGGGATTCTTGACTGCTCTGCAATGACAGGAATCTGCCGCTTGACAAGCTCACGCCATCGGTCGGAGTTATCATAGCCAAGACGTATTGCATCCTCACGGCGAAGCGATACCACATGACTCCACACATTTCCCTTGTGATGTGCAACCTCATCCGCAACCTGATTCAGCACGATAGGTTTATCGCTGTCATTGAATAGTCCATGCGCACCACGCTGTTCCGCACCGGGACGCTTTGCCATGTAACCGACAAAATTCTGACGGTTGCCAATGACATCTGCGTGACGTTCAATGATTGTTGTGATCAGTTCGCTTGCATTCTGTACTGTGGGGTGTGCAGTGTAGTCCTCATATTCAAGATAGCGTTTTGCTTCGGGGAAGTCACTTAGCAATTCGGATAGCATTTCCTTTTGTGTTTTCGTGGTAGCAGCATTTGGAGCAAGTTGATTCTGCTCACGCTTTTCCACGGTTTCACGGGTTGCGATATACTTCGTGTAGTTTTTGCGCTTCGTCACACTCCTTGCACTACCGCTTTTGAGATAACGGCATGTGACGATAATTTGGGATAGAGGCATAGGATCACTTCCTTTTAAGGTATTGATTTTTCTTCGGGGATGTGGTATAATCTAATATATCAAAATCAAACTCACGGAGATGCATAACTTATGAATACAGAAAGCACTTCCTGTTACTCATATTTTCTGATAAAAAGCAACGGAACATTAGATTATTACAAAGGGTTCATTCCGGACAAGAACAGCAACTTTGATCCTGATGAGATTACAAAAGTAATTAGTATTGAACCATTCAAAGTTATAAAATACGGAACACTAAAAGGCAATGGGAAAAGCACTTATAATTTTTCTGCATGGTTTGGCTGCAGACAAGCCGAACCAATGGTAAGCCGATCACAGCAATGTTTAAACATCGTCCTTGAATTAAAGCCTTACATCGCATTTCTCAAGGCAATCAAAGAAAAATACAATGTGTGCTTCACTATTGAAGTGTTTCCCAGTGATGCAAACACAGACGTTATAGATATCAATCACGAAATAATTGATTTCTGTTATCAAACGGGCACAGAAATCGTTGTGGATACTTTTTTGTATTCACAAAAGGCATGAGTACGTTTTAATCCGAATAACAATTGCAACGCATATGTACCAGCCGTATCACACCGATACGGCTTTCTCTTACTCTGACCGCTGATACCTTACCGCCTTTTCAAAGTTAATGATACCATTGATGCGCTTGACCTCATCACTGCACATCAGACGGAGCTTGTACAGCGTTGCATCATCAACATCATTCATTGCCGCAAGCATATGCGTCAGCGCACCAAGCTCAACAGCAATTTTGAACATGGCACGGGACAGATTCTGTTCACTGCCTCTGACGATACCTTCGGTGATTGCTGCAAGCTGTGGTGCAATGAATTCTGTTGCAGTGTGTTCCTTGTTGAGAAGATAACCGCAATAAAAACGCACAGCTTTTTCAATGAATTCAGTTTTTGAACCGCAGTTGTCATGCTCATACAGCGCATTCACGATATCCATGGTATCGGGGTACAGATACAGCGGAAATTTGATTTTATCCACGGCGACATCATCCGAAATCCTCGTGTTTTCGGATGATGAAGCCTTTTTTGTTTTCTTTGACTCCATGATTTTTGCAAAACCCCTTTCCTGACTCCATAGTCATTCTTGTGATAAAAGCTCGAAGAATCGGCGAGCTTTGCTCGTCCGATGTGATTGTTTTGGCGGCTGTGACGCCAAAACTTTAACCAGCAAACCAAAGAACTACCCAAAATCGGGACAGAAGTCGGCAAATCCCAACCTCTGCGGACTCGCCCACAAAGCCCTCAAATTTCGCTTGACCGCTTATGGGGTATCCTTTCCCGACTGCGGCTCCCAAACCGCCACACAAGCGATTCTGGAGCGAACTGTGGGGCTTCAGTCCTCGGTCTGCTGTCCCGACTGGAACTGTTCCGTCGGTTTGGCCTTGCGACCAGATCTCCTTTCCGGCTTCTTGTCAGCCATCATTTCAATGAAGTCCCTGACGTTCTGCGGCACGACCTTGGTGTAAGTCTGCTCGACGAACTTGTCAAGCTCTGCGGCAAGAGTCGTGTCTTTCTGACCGAGGTACATCTCAATCGCCGAGAGCTTTTCTTCATTGATGCTTACTGTGATTGTCTTTTTCATTTTCATCCCTCCTGACTTTCTTCTGTTGTAGGTTCTTCCTCTTGTGGATATGAGATATACGGAATCTCAAGCCAGTGTGTCCAGCCACTTGGGAGCGTGGTTTTCACAACGCCTTGCTCTGTCCCCATGGCTTCAATGACCTCACCATGCCCGATATAGATGCCGATGTGACCGTCCTGCCACACAGCCAGTCCAGGTGTTTCTGGAATGGTATCAATCGTTCCTTTGACCGTTGCCGCTTCAAACATTCCGTTGGCGGTTACATCAGCCATGCCGTTTGTGCCTACAACAATTTCACCGCTGTCGGGATTGTACCAGCCATAGCCTTTTATGAGACCAACACAGTCTGCCGTTCTCCTTCGCATCCAGTTCTCACGAATGAAATCTTCAAAGCCTGTGACCTGTTCTCCGAACATGGAGGCTCTGTCCTGCAGGAGTTCCTCAGTCAGAATATTTCCATAGGTGCCGTACACATAACCCCAGCCGTTTTCGTATGCCTGCCTTGCCCATATCACAAGGTCAGTTGAGTTCTTCGTCTGTGCGTCCGTGAACATATACGGATTGATGACTACATGACTGATGAGAGCATAGCTTCTCATGAAGTCCTCGTACACAATTTCCAGTCCGTAGGTCTGATTGATGCTGTTGATGAGTGCTGCATCGTCTTGGGAGTCCTTGAACAGATTCGCATAGGCATTGAAGTCATCTACTGCCACGCCATTGAAGCAGGAAATATAGATAAGCTGTGCCTTGATGGTCTGCTCACGAACGCCCACCGACTCCATGGCAGATGCAATCTGCTGACCTGCTGATTCCATCTGTGCAATCTGATTCTGCTGTTCGCTGTCGAGGGACTGCATCCACACTGACTGATCAAAATTTCCTGTTACATCGGGTGGCTCGATTTCTCCAATTGTCATCAGCACAGCCACAGGTGCGAAAAGCAGAAGAACCACACCCACAACGATACTCAGAATCACAATGCTGATCTTCTCTCTGGTTTCCTTGTCACCGAGGATATCCAGAGCGAGCTTTATCAAAATTTCTTTTATACAATCACCCCCAAAAAGAAAAGAGCCGACTGCTCATGCAATCGACTCACGCTTCTTCTAAATATTCAATTGGCACAGCCTTTGTCAGCCATACGCCTTAAGGATATATAGCTTGCTGTGTCTTACGTTGTTACATCGATGATATAAAGGTGATGTTGAGGATTATCGCCATACTGAGAAAGATACAGGTAAACCTCACCGTCATCGTGATATATCAATTGATGATCAACATAATAATGCTCACTAAAAAAATTATAGGTTGTAATGACTTTTTCATCTGTCAGTGAATAGATTGCTACCTGATATTCATTTAATCCGTTTATTTCCGAAGGTTGGGAAACGATTCCATAAACAGCAGCTGTTGTTCCATCAGATGAGAAATCCGGACTTCCCAAATAGCAAATATCGTTGTCAAGCAATGCTGAGCAGTTGAATTCTGTGAATTCGTAGGTATCAAGATTTAACTTGCCGATTCCTCTGAAATCCGAAATAAAGCCCTTTGAAAAATACAAGTAATTATCGATTACTTTCTTAGGAACATAGGATGAATGATCTTCGCAAACATCTATACGGAAGTCCTCACAGGTTACAAAGTTATACACTCCCGAGTCCTCTGTTGATTCATGATTAACAATATAATAGCTGAATCTGTTATCGTCAAGCATTTCCCCAAACACGACATATTTTTCGGTTTCTTCCTTCGGAACCTCAATAAGGGCTGTTTTATTCCCTGATAAATCCTCAAGATACAGATTTGTATCTTCAATAATTTTCCGACCATCAGACAAAAAACACTCTTTTCCATAGGTGAATTCCTTATAATATTCCAGATAGTGACTGTTTTCAGGCAAATTCAGATCAATCATCTGTATATCATTCATCATGTCATCTGTCATGCTTGTATCATTTGTCATGCTTTGCGTAACGTCGGATGTGAATGCTTCCATTTCTGAGTCTTGTTTATCGGAACTTGAATCGCTCAAATTACATCCTGTACATAAAAGTAAAGATAAAGTTACCACTAATAATCTTTTCACAGTTATCACCAACCCCATTATCTATGATTCATAACCGCTTCAAACATAGAGCTATTCAGATTTAATACCATAATCCTCAACAACACCTGGAATGCCCGATTCCTTGCAGATATTGACAAAGTGCAAGTAGGTGTTTTCACGGTTTGCCTTGTGATGCTTATTATACCATATATGCCACAATAATTCAAGCATCATCTTCCTCCCGCCGCACCGAACAGTGCCGCCTTGTAGCTTGGTGCGATCACCTGCAGGAGATATCTCTCATTACCACAGCGGTACAGACAGGTTCCTCGCTCCGGATAGCGAATGAGACTGAACTCAGATTCTTCAAGTTGCAATGCGTCCATATACTCCTGCGGATTGATCTGACCTGCATTGAACAGGAAGTGATGAGACGGAATACTGAACAGCGGCTTTGTGAACTCCTTAATTTCGGGAAGCAAAAAGTCCTCGATGTTCTGACTTGCCAGAATAAACGAGGACTCCTTTTTACGCACACGCTTCATGCCGTTGCGGATATATTCGATTGCGGTCATGTTGGTGAGGAAGAGGTACAGCTCATCGACGGCTGCCACCGTATTTCCCTTGCCAAGAAGCTGATTGCTCATATACGACAGGATATTAAATAACAGCGTATCTTTCAATCGCTTGTTGGTATCCATCAAGCCCTTGACACCGAAACAGATAAACTCTGCATCCCTGATGTTGGTATGCCCGTCAAAGTATTTTGCCTCCGCACCCTTGCACATGGAGTTCAGTCCGAGACAGATATTCTGGAGCATTTCCTCGGTGTACAGATGCTTTTTCTCACTGTCAAATGCCATGAATTCTTTTTCGATAAGTTCGTAGAGGTCACTCATAGTCGGGTAATCCTCGGCTGTGAACTGATCGAAGTTAGTGCCGTCATCCATACCGAATCTGCCGTAGAGCTTCATGAGCATGATTTCGATGGTGTCAATCTCCGCATCGGTGAAGTCCTTGTATGCTCTGAAAAAGTCCTTGAGGTAGGAGATATGCTGTGAGAGTCTTGTGACCTTTCTGAACACTTCGGGAGCGTCGATATTCTTTTCCGCTTCGCCCCAAGCTTTGGGTTCCAGCGGATTAATCATATATTCTCCCGACATCATGTCGATATAGGTACCGCCGAGGTTTGCACACAGTTCCTGATACTCACTCTCCGGATCCAGCACAAGCACACTTTTACCTGCCTCACGATGATTGCAGAGAAGCAGTTTCAACAGATGTGACTTACCCTGACCACTGTTGCCGAGGATGAGAACATTGGAGTTGGTTTTGTCCTCGGTTCTCTTATCAAAATCAACAAGCACATTGCTGCCGTATTTGTCACGACCGATATAGAATCCGTGCTGATCTGTCTTGCCTGAGTAGTTCAGAGGATACAGATTGGCCACACTTGATGCAGGCAATACACGTTCAAACTGACTTGCGAACACATTATTACCACAAGGAAGTACAGCAAGGAAGCCCTCTTTCTGGCGGAGGAGCAGTCTGTCAACAGAAATCTTTGAGCGTGTCAGCTCCATTTGCACATCTGCCTGCAGCTCACGGAGCTTATCTTCTGTCGTCGCTCTCAGCTCAATGAACACAGCCGTGTGCAGGAGAGGTTCTTTGTTTCTGCGAAGTTCAGACAGCAATTCCACTACATCATTGATGTTATCCTGTGCCTTGAC
>JAZQFV010000123.1:0-51940 GCA_045539715.1 Ruminococcus sp.
CTGCTCCCAGAGAGTCTGCTATTCCGTAAAGGTCGGGGTTTCCCTCTGCGGACGACTGTAATAATGTCGTGTTGGATGATGTCAGCATAGTTAATGCGCTGAGTAAGGAAATAAGTTTTTTCATAGCATTTCCTGCCTTTCATAAATATTTTTTATTTTATAGCTATGGGCTATAATTTCGTTATAAATTTATCAACTCGTTTGATTTTCCGTATAATAGCTGAAAATCTCGAAAGCATCCGCAGAGTTTACATTGCCGTCGTTATTGAAATCCATAGCAAGTAAATCTGAATAAACATAAAATTCCGATGTAGAAATTCTTCCATATTGCAAAAGAACGGAAATTGCGTCAGCTGAATTAACTGAACCGTCATAATTTGCATCGCCCTTTACAACAGGGGTATCAAAAATACCATCGCAGTTATCATCAATATAGCATTGGATTTTATAATCATCATTAACTGTGACAAGCACATCATTGTCAGAAATTATTCTGCAAACATTTTCGTTAGACATCTCATGTCTGCTGAGTTTATCGTCAAATGCCCCGTCATTGTTCTTATCGGCGTAAAATGCAATTTTTCGTTCCTCATCAATGGTTATAAGAATGTCATTTTCAGTATGCGGCTTATCTTTTTGGGCATAACCTGTTAAAAGATAATGGTTCTGAACATATTGAAAATCACCATTTTCATCGGGAATATAACGATATGGAGTAACATTCATATCAATTCTGCCGCTGCTTTTTAATAACATTCCTTTTTCAACCACTTCAATGGTCAAATCATCTTCAACTTGTCCATGAAAATCCCACATAAAAAACGGTTCGAAATCATATGTATCATTGTTCATTTGAAAATCTATCCATGCATCAAAAGGAGCATCATTGTCGTTGACAATTCTAATAAAATTATCATTTATTTCAAAAGCACCTTTATATTCAGGATTACGCATAAAATCATTATCCTCAAAATATACTTCAATCCACCTGTTAGCGTTAGAATATATAAACGTCGGAAATCTCTTGCGAAATCTGTTCATTTCAACACGTAAATAATCAAAGTCGGATAAATTAACAGAAGTTTTTTTATATTCATTTAACTCACTTTCAATAAGAGTTTTAACTCCGTTTTTAATAGTGTATGCAGGTGAGTATTTTGACGGAATGGATTTGAAATTTGTCGTTTTATATTTCTCATTAATTTCATAAGAAGGATTAATTGCACCTCTGAAATTCAATAGAGAATCATCATCAAACGCTGCATATACAGGCTCATCATTCATATCGAATTCATACGCAGGAATAATACTTTCCATTGTATCGGAATTTATGTAAATACAGTTTTTCTCCGAAAATTTTACAACATTTGAATCAAGAGTCAATATGCACTTATCATATACCTTATTATTCCATTTCCATTTTCCGTCAGCTATACCGATTCCGCACATATTCTGATTGAACTCTTTACCATGTATATTTATAAGAAAATAGCGTTCCTCATTCATACATTTTTCAGCAGTTGTTATAAGCATTTCTATTTGTTTTTCATAGTTAAGAGAAGAAAATATATAATTAACGTAATTATCAAAGCTTGCATAGCTTTGAGTAACTTGATAAGTCGTGATAATTTTATCCAATTCCTCGTCAAATGTAACTTCGGATAATTTTTTTGCATTTTTCTGAATTTCATTTGGAGAAATTACTCCGTTGTGTGAAAGAATTTCAATAAGAGAAATTCCCATATCAGAACCTGAAATAATAGTTTGATCGAAATGATGTTTTGGAGAATATACTGCTTCGAGAATCGAGCATTTTTCAAGATAATCTTGAAAAACTTCTTCTGAAATCATATCATCGGAATTGTGACTATAATTTACAACATTAAGAAAGTCAGTATCAGCACCAAGACTTTCTGCAAGCGAATTTAAATCATTCTTTTCGTTTTCTGCACTTCTTGAATGAAACGGGGAGAGGGTTAAAAGCATTGCAAGTCCTGCAAGGACAGCTAACAATTTTTTCACAGAAATTATTTATACCAATCCCTAAAATGTTAGATTTGTCTACTGTTGTTTCAGGGATTGGTATTACCTCCTTTACTCAATAGATTCTATAATTTTTTGGATTTCTTCGTCATTGATATTCTGAAAATCATAAATAGCAACATAGTCATCAAATTTATAAATAAGCCAGTCAGCGTTATCGTCATTTATGTAAGTGGCAATATGACCATTTACATATATAACAGACTCATTAGGATTAATGCCGTCAACAGTCAATCCACGGTTTAGTTCCATAAAAGAAATATCTATCTGCCCTTCACCGTTGCTTAACGTGACAAGACGCTCAGAAAGCCTTTTTTCAGTAATTTCAAATCCTAGGGGAAGATACATAGGTGCTTCAATTTTCATACCCATGTTTTTATAAACTTCTTTAATGCCGTATTCATCATATTTAAATGCGGGCTTTTCTTTTTTATCAGATTCAAAAAATTCAAAATGAACTTTATCACCTTTTTTAGTTACGAGAGTATACAAATTTTCGCTGTATGCAGAATAGCTTATAACATTGCTCACAACAACAACAGCACAAGCAGCAATTACAAATCCTTTTATATAGCTGAATATTGATTTTCTCTTTTTGAGTTCGGAGAACTTTTTTAATTCTATCTCAACATCCGAATTTGTTTGCGGATAATTTTCTGCTTCAGATATAGCCATAACAAGTTCATTAATAAGGTTAATATCGGGATTTTCTTTTGCCGTTTCAGCTTCCAATTCTTTTCTTAAAACATCAGAGGACTTTATAGAAAAAGAGTCATCTGCAAGCAGCATATTTATTAGTTTCTTCATAACAATTCCTCCTTATGTTTCAATAATCTTGCCTTTATTCTTTCGATTCTTTTATAAATGGCAGCTTCGGAAGTTCCTGATTTTTTTCCAAGAGATTGTATCGATTCACCTTTTAGATAATAACTTTCAAGAAGTGAAAGCTCGTCCTTTGAAATAAGTGTATCAATTATTTCATAGATATTTTCAGATAAAATTTTTTTATCTGCTATTGGTGATTCAATAGTATCAAGACTTATGTCTTTGAAGTTTTTCTTAATGTATCGGCTTATGACTTTATCAGTAGTTTTATAGAGCCAGACACCAATGGTTTCTGTTATTTCAATAATATCAATTTTTTTAAACAAAATGAGGAATACTTCCTGAACGCAATCATATGCAGCTTGTTCGTTTCGCAGTTTTACCCGACAATAATTTAATATTTGCTGATAATATTTTCTGAATATCATTTCAAATTCTTCAACAAGCATTGTCTTCCTCCTTTTTCTTATATAATAACAATGCAAAAAAAAGCATATTTTTAGACAATATAAATAATATTTGTATATCTGCCTAAAAATATGCACTATGATTTGTGTAATATTAACACTAATCCCTAAAACAACAGTAGACAAATCTAATGGCATAAATGCCGTATGTCATCGTTGGACTTTCTCACCATACGACAGTATGCTTTCGTCGTCCACCTTGACATACAGTACTTCTGCACATCATCTTTGTCTACTAACATTTTAGGGATTAGTATCAGTTCTTTGAAAACTTCTATATGGGTACCGACCTAACTTTCGGTACGCTGTTTTTTATACAAGTAAATTTTTCACGGCTTTGGGAATTTCAGTTATATCGTCAACAATTATATCCGCAGACGATAATTCACCTTTTTTTCCGTAACCGTAGCCGCAGCCAATTGACTTCAAGCCGTTCTTTTCAGCTGTTTCAATATCGTGAAATCTGTCGCCGATTATGATAAATTCGCCTTTATGCTGCAAGCTAAACAAGCGGAAAATCTGATATTTCGGGATAAAATCAAATTCCTCGCAGCAGTAGAAATAATCGAAAAATCGGTGAAGTTCGAACACCCTCGAATGACGTTCCATATACTTCACACGGCAATTGCTTAGGAAAATCAAAGTATGCCCTTGTGATTTCAATTCTGCAAGGACTTCCTCGGCATGGAGATATAACGCTCCCTCGCCATTTTCCACACGCTGTCCCATATCCTGCCCCAAAAATATACGGGCATTTTCTCTGACATCAGCAGGCACATCGGGGAGAAAATTATTCCACATATCCGTTGAATTGAAGCCTAACCAATAGCTGATTTCCTCGTCGGTAAACTCCCTCTCAGCCATATAGCCCTTATCCGCAAGCATTTTGCAGGTTGCACGGAATGCTGGGGCATAGGTCAGCATTGACTGATGAAGTGTGCCGTCGTAGTCAAAAATAAGATTTGCCATTAGTCCTCAATCTCTCTGATAAGGTTAATCATTTCGATTGCACCCTCTGCACACTCGCTGCCCTTATTGCCAGCCTTGGAGCCTGCTCTCTCGATAGCCTGCTCAATATTTTCAGTTGTGATAACACCGAACATTACAGGAATATCGCTGTTGAGTGATACGTGAGCAATTCCCTTTGCAGCCTCGTTGCATACGAGGTCATAGTGTGATGTACTGCCTCTGATAATTGCACCAAGACAGATGATTGCGTCATACTTGCCGCTGTCTGCCATTTTCTTTGCAATAAGAGGAATTTCAAATGCTCCCGGTACCCATGCAATATCAATGGAATCCTCGGAAATATCGTGTCTTTTGAGAGTATCAACAGCTCCGCCTAAAAGCTTGCTTGTGATAAACTCGTTGAATCGTGCAACTACGATTCCTATTCTTACATCCTTTGGAATAAGATTGCCTTCGTAAATGTTCATTTTATAATACTCCTTTAATCAGTTTTCAGAGCAATACTGCTCATAATTTTCTTTTAATATCAACGCCAAGCGTTCTTTATCTTCAATTATTTTATATCTTAACGGAATATCATTATTTTTATAATACAATTCAAGTATTTCGCCATTTTCCGAAATCAGATATTTATAATTGGATTTCTGGCACATCTTTTTAAAATTGCCGAATTCTATTACAGAATTATCTGTTAGGTAAATATACCTTACAAACAAAAGTCTGAAAAGATAGCAGAACAAGCATATACTCCAGACTATTAGAACAACCAGATTCCATTCTGCTTCATTCCTATCGCCGCATATACGAGCCTCTTTATATCGTGAACTTGATATTAATATCCAGCCGATACTCAACGCACACCATAGTATACTCGTTTTATAATTGGTACCATTTAGCTTTACTTTATTTTCAGCATATTTTACCCGTTTGAGATAAACAAAATAATCACAAAAATATAATACAAATATAATTGCCATTATCGATAAAATAATAATCGACAAAACTTTCATAATTACTCACCGCCAATCAGTAATCAAGAATATGCCCCATTCTGTCACGCTTAGTTTTGAGATAAAACAAGTCATAAGCCGTAGCGTCCATTTGAATAGCCACACGCTCCTTGATTTCAAGACCAAAGCCGCTTAAACCGTAAATCTTTTCGGGATTGTTCGTCAGCAGTCGGAGAGTCTTACAGCCAAGTTCACGCAAAATCTGTGCGCCGATGTAATACTCACGCATATCCCCAGGGAAGCCAAGTGCAAGATTAGCGTCAAGGGTATCCATTCCGCCGTCCTGCAATTCATAGGCACGGAGCTTGTTTACAAGTCCGATTCCTCTGCCCTCCTGACGCATATAGAGCAGAATTCCCCTGCCCTCTTTTTCAATCTGCGTCATAGCGGCGGCAAACTGCTGTCCGCAGTCGCATTTGAGAGAGCCGAAAGCATCGCCTGTCAGACACTCGGAGTGTACACGGCAGAGAATGTCTTCGCCATTGCCGATATCGCCTTTTACAAGTGCAACGTGATGTTCGCCGTTAAGCTTATTAACAAAGCATTCAGCACGGAATTCACCGTATTTCGTGGGCAGTTTCGTATCTGCGGCAAGTTCTACAAGGGTTTCGTTAACCTTGCGGTATTCTTTCAGAGCCTTAATGGTAATGAACTTCATTCCCCATTCCACAGCCTTTTTCTGCAATTCCTCCGCACGCATCATTGTGCCGTCATCACGCATAATCTCACAGCAAAGACCACATTCTTTCAAGCCTGCAAGACGCATAAGGTCAACTGTAGCTTCTGTATGCCCCTCACGTTCAAGAACGCCGTTTTTCTTTGCCATAAGCGGAAACATATGACCGGGACGGCGGAAATCTTCGGGCTTTGCGTCATCTGAAACTGCCATACGTGCTGTAAATCCACGCTCCTCTGCGGAAATTCCCGTAGTAGTTTCAACGTGGTCAATTGATACAGTAAAGGCTGTGCTATGATTATCTGTATTATAATCAACCATTTGCCCTAAATGAAGCTTATGGCACAGCTCAATGCTCATAGGCATACAGATAAGCCCCTTTGCCTGAGCCGCCATAAAATTGACATTTTCCGTTGTGGCAAATTCAGCGGCACAAATCATATCGCCTTCGTTTTCCCTGTCCTCGTCATCGGTAACAAGGATAATTTCGCCGTTTCTTAAAGCTTCAAGAGCTTCCTCTACGGTATTATACTGAAACATTAAAAATTCTCCTCAATCTTATTTATTTACTTTAACACTACCCACATCAGCTTTAAGAGTAACATTACATTTATCATCAATTACAACTACTTGTTTCTTGCCAACATAATCTTTCGACTCGGATTTTTCTTCATAATCAAGTCCCTGTGTATCTACATCAATATCTCCTACATCAGCAACAAGCTGAAGATTACATTCATCAACGCTTTCAAGGGAGATGTCAATATTTCCCACATCGGCATTAATTTCGGAATTGCCGTTAATTGTTAAATTATCGCAATCAATATTTCCAACATCAGCATCTACTTTGAAATCGCCTACAAGGCTGTCAAGCTTGACATTTCCCACATCAGCCGTAACATCAAATGAACCTTTCAGCTTATTGAGGTGAATATCGCCCACATCGGATTCAATATTAAAGTCAGAAAATTCGCTTGGCAGGGTGATTTCAAGGTCAGCTGTCAGATTTACAAAACGGGTATCAAAATCCTTTTCAGCGGATTTGATATAAACCGTTTTATTTTTCACTTCTGTGATAATCTTTGCATTTTCAATAGCTGCACTAACCTTATCTTCATTTACACCATTGCTTGTGAATTTCACATCTACGTCAACATTTTTTGTATCGCCGTATTCAACGCTGACTTTACCCACATTAATATTGACATCAAGCTTTGTTGCCTTTTCAGGCTCAATATTCAATGTTTCCGACTTAGTTTGCTTGAATTTCCAGTCATTGTTCACTTCAATATCATTGCCGTTTACTTTTACGGAACAAGAACTTAAAGCCATTGCGGCTAAAACTGTTGATGCTAAAATAAACTTTTTCATAATAAAATCCCCTTTAATTTTAAACAAACCCGTTTGATGAAAGAAAAGACATATCAATGCCGCTGTTCTGCGATTTTTCAGCAGGCTTCATAAGCTTTTCCACGTATTTTCCTATAATATCATTTTCAAGATTGACCCTCTGTCCCTTTGATTTTGTGGAAAGAATGGTCATTTCTGCGGTATGAGGTATGACAGATACGCTGAAATCCCTGTCAGTAACTCTTGCTACGGTAAGGCTGATACCGTCAATTGAAATTGAGCCTTTTTCCACGATATACCGCATAATATCGGCATTTGCTGAAATCGTGTACCATATGGCAATTCCGTCATTGACAATATCGGTGATTGTTCCCGTACCGTCAATATGTCCCGACACAATATGTCCGCCAAATCGCCCATTTGCCGCCATTGCACGTTCAAGGTTAACCTTGCTGCCCTGACGGAGTTCCCCTAAAGATGAACGGCTGAGGGTTTCATTCATAACATCAGCCTGAAATATACTTCCGTCAGTTTTCGTCACCGTAAGGCAAACGCCGTTTACAGCGATACTATCCCCAAGGTGAACGTCCTCCAGCACTTTTTTTGCCTCAATGACAATAAAAGAATTGCTGCCGTTACGCTGAATATTCTTCACCGTGCCAATTTCTTCAATTATCCCTGTGAACATTTTTCACCCTGCTTTCTATGAGAATATCGCCGCCAATTGTCTTAATCTGCCTGTCATACAGCATTACGCACTCGTCGGGAGAAGCCGCACCAATTCCCGAAACGGCTGTAGGAGCAGTCTTTCCGCCGAAAATCTTAGGGGCAATATAAGTCTGCACCTTGCTGACTATGCCCGATTTCAAGGCTGACCAGTTCAGCACGCCGCCGCCCTCTAAAAGAATGCTGTCGATTTTGAAATCCCTGCCTAAAATAATCATCAGTTCATTCAAATCAATATGACCGTCCTTTTCGGAAACTCGCACAATCTGACAGCCTGCCGCTTCAAATGCCGCTGTATCGCCCTTTGAGCAGGCAATAATTGTGGGAATTTCCCCAGCTGTACGGACAATATTGCTGTCCAATGGAGTACGCAGATTTGTGTCGCATACAATACGAACAGGATTTTTTCCGCCCTCAATACGGCAGGTAAGCATTGGATTATCCGCAAGAACTGTCCCAACTCCTACCATAATTCCCATGTGCTTCAAACGGTCAAGATGAACATTTTCCCTTGCCGCTTCACCTGTTATCCATTGGGATTTCCCCGTATAACAAGCAATTTTCCCGTCCATAGTCATTGCGTATTTCATAGTTACAAAGGGAGTTTTTTTCGTGATGTAATGGAAAAAAATCTCGTTAAGGCTGTCGCAGTCCTCTTTTAAAATTCCCTCAGTAACCTCAATTCCCTTTTCACGGAGAATTGCGGCACCCTTTCCTGCCACAAGTGGGTTAGGGTCAGATGAGCCTATAAATACACGCTTGATTTTATGCTCTATAATCGCTTCTGTGCAAGGAGGCGTTTTTCCATAGTGACAACAGGGTTCAAGGGTAACGTACATATCCGCCCCTGTACAGTCAATTCCACGGCTGTCGCAATCCGCAAAAGCATTTCTCTCGGCGTGAAGCTCTCCGCATTTACGATGATAACCTTGTCCGATTATTTCACCGTTTCTGACTATTACTGCTCCCACCATTGGGTTTGGATTTACAAATCCTATGCCTTTTTTCGCAAGTTCAAGTGCCGCCGCCATAAACTTCTCGTGGTACATACATACCTCCTTCAACAAAAAAATCCCCGAAAAATCGGGGACGAAATCTGTCTTATCAGCAGATAATCCTCTCACATCCGGACTTATGCGAGGTTTTCGCACTCACCGTCGGCTTCGGAATTTCACCGAATCAACCGCCTAAGCGGCTCACAGGCTGTACTGTCGGTAGGGATTTTCACCCTGCCCCGAAGATTATACATACATTATACCATACTGTTATATTTTTGTCAATGATTTTGAAAAATAAAAATCCGTGCAAAACCTTTTGGATTCTGCACGGATATATTTATAGCAAACGACAAAATCTTTTGGCGTTTGCTATTTGCCGATCCGCACGGAGCAAACTTTAGTTTGCGGATGTGCGAGGCACTTTAAATCACTAATTATAGTGAATGTCAAATTATATTTGACATTCGCTATAATTATTCATCTCTTTTTCTTGTTGCTGCAAATACGCCTGATGCAACTACAAGTGCTGCCATTGCAACTGCAATTCCTCTGCCGTCGCCTGTCTTAGGTGAATCAGTAGCTTTTCCTGTTGTTGTAGTTGTTGTGGTGGTGGAAGTTGTTGTAGTAGTTGTCGTTGTTGTTGTAGTTGTGGTGGTAGTTGTAGTAGTTGTTGTAGTTGTGGTAGTAGTGGTAGTAGTGGTAGTAGTGGTAGTGGTTGTAGTGGAAGTTGTTGTAGTTGTTTCCTCTGTAGTTGTGGTTGTAGTAGTTGTTGTAGGCTCCGTTGTTGTAGTAGTTGTTAATTCCTCACTGCCGGGCAGTACAATTTCACGCATTGTTGTAGTGGTTGTAGCCTCAGTTGTTGTAGTTGTGGTAGTTGTGGTAGTTGTGGTCGTTGTTGTCGTAGTAGTTGTGGTTGTCGTAGTAGTTGTGGTTGTCGTAGTAGTTGTTGTAGTCGTTGTTGTTGTGGTTGTAGTTGTCGTAGTAGTCGTGGTTGTGGTTGTGGTTGTTGTAGTAGTAGTCGTTGTAGTTGTTGTTGTTGGCTCTGTAGTCGTTGTTGTTGTAGTTGTTGTGGTAGGTTCTGTAGTTGTAGTAGTAGTTGTTGTTGTTGTCGTTGTGGTAGTAGTTGTAGTGGTTGTCGTTGTTGTTGTTGTAGGCTCTGTTGTGGTAGTTGTCGTAGTTGTTGTGGTAGGTTCGGTTGTAGTCGTTGTGGTTGTTGTAGTTGTGGTAGGCTCTGTTGTGGTAGTTGTTGTAATAGTTGTTGTTTCTACAACTTCAAGGAATTCAGGGTCAAATTTGGAATAACCAAACTGAATTCCGCCCTTGAAGGACTTCGCAATTGTTGCACCTGCTACGTGACCGCCCTGCTCACCAGTTGCATCAGCATTTGGAGCAAGTGTTGAACCCTGAATTGAACCTGTATAATGGAAGCTTGTTGCTTCGTAAAGGTTGTAAAGAAGGGGTGTATTTTCAAATGTAGGTTTTTTCTGTCCGTTTCCATCAATGATTGAAACCTGTGTACTTGGCATTTCAACGTGAGTTCCCGGAACATTGATTACAATATATGAACCATCGGGAATATCCAATGCAAGGTCAATGTAACCGTCAGTGAATATTTTTGCCTGATCCGCATCAAGAGTAATGACATTCAAATTTGTATCTTCGCCCTTGATTGTCCAGCCTTTTTCATAATACTGGTCAATTATCAGCTCAGCGTTGTCATCCTGTTCTGTAAGGAATTTGGCTCTGTCATTCAGTCTTTGGAATTCTTCTTCAAAGTCGAAAAGTTCACCAACATAAACTTTACAGTTACCGTTTTCCATATATGTGGCAATTTCTCCGCCAACTGTAAGTTTCTCCCCCATTACGAAGTTCTTACCGTCTGCACTGAAATTTATCAGCGTATCGCCGCCGATAACTACGTGGGCAACATCATCTGCATTTTCAAGTTTTGCACCGACGGAATAAAATGGAGTTTCAGGCCCCATATTAGCATTTCCTGCCGCCGCAAGTCGTCCCTCACAGTCCGATTGATCCGCTTCAAAATCGCCGTTCAGAAATACGGAGAACTGAGAAGCAGCTCCGAGAAAATAGTTATCGGGATTATCAATTCCCAACAGTTCCTCACGATTGTCCTCGGTGATGTTGAATGTGCCGTCCTCATTTTTCTCGGAATGGGCAAAGAACACAGGCTTTGCAATACCTGCTGCCAATCCCACAGCCATAAGGCAGGCAAGTCTTGTAATTGTTTTCTTTTTCATACAAATTCCCCCTATTAAATATAATAATACATTATTATTATACCTAATGTATTTGATTTTGTCAATACTTTATTAACAAAAAATTTTCATTTTACGAAATTTCTTAGAAATCAGTAAAGAATTCGGAAAATTACAATGGAAATTTTATCAGAATTTTGTCGGTTTTCTCGACTTTCATCGCTATAATATATTGAAAAGAGATTTTTTTCACTCTTTCAATTGTATCTGTTATATGATATAATTGATTCATAAGGGCATCTCTAAAAAACCGTTTGATTAAAGAAAAAAACAGATAGGTGCGGCAGCTGCAAGGAAACCTACCGAAGGCGTGCTGCCGCACTCCGAGGGAGGTTGACGAAGCAGATGTCGTGCATAGTTGTTATTTCTCAAAAGGGGTTTTTAGAGATGCCCATAATACTAATCTTAGACATTAGTATAAAATTGAAAGGAGCAAGCTTATGTTCGGACTTATCAGAAAGAAAAAGCAGGAAGTCAGGGACAGGACGGTTTACATGGAAATTTACGGCGGCAACAAGGTATCATATCGGGTGACTTCGGGGAAAATGAATTACGATGACTCTGAAATAATCACCTATGGCATTGAAGTTGAGGATTCCAGAACGGGGCAAAAGGAAATTATCTCCGATTTTTCGAGAAATATCGAAGATGCGGTGGATTTTGCGGAAATGCTCATAACGGCAAGAATTCACCCCTGCCGACTTTATAATCAGGCACTCAATTATCTGATGATTTCCATATGATACATAAAAACGTGACGCTCTATGTGAAGAACGTCACGTTTTCTTTGTCTTATTAATGTTTGCAAGGGGGTGGCTTTCCACGGTATCACGCACTTTTTCTCCCGATATATGGGTATAAACTTCAGTTGTCGCTACGTGGGCATGACCAAGCAATTCTTTCAGAGTAAGCATATCCGCACCGCCGTACTGATACATAAGAGTTGCCGCTGTATGGCGGAGTTTATGGGTAGTTATGCCCTTTCCGCCCAGTCCTGCCGCCTCTATTGCATCCTCCACAATCTGCTGTACACGGCGTTTTGAAATACGCTTGTTTCTGTTGCTTATGAAAAGTGCAGGCTCATCTGCCGCCTTTTCGTTTTCACCTCGAATAGCAAGATATTTTGTCAATGCGTCTATGCAGGCATTGTTGAGGTACACCATTCGCTCCTTGTTGCCCTTGCCGAGAACTGTCATACTGGATTCGCTGAAATCAATGTGGGAGATATTTATTCCCACAAGTTCGCTCAATCGCATTCCGCAATTGAGAAACAGCGTCAATATGCAGTAGTCACGGACAGAGTCGCTGTCATTGGAATTTGCCAGCAATTTCACGCTTTCATCAAGGGAAAGATGCTTTGGCAGGGACTTTTTCGGTGACGGCACTTCAATATCCTTTGTGGGGTCATCTTTGAGAAAATGAGTTGTCTTTGTCAGATATTTGAAAAAGCTCCGCAATGCCGAAAGCTTTCTGTATCGTGCTTTTTCCGCATTTTTTCGCTCACCTGCGGCATAGAAAATAAAGTTGTAAATATCGGTTACGGTAATTTTCCGCATATCATCAACGGTCATTGCCGATATGTCTATATCCTCCACATCTCCGTCAATATCAAGCTGATTTCCTCTGTAAAATTTCAGAAACAGCCTTATATCAAGATAATATTCCTCAATTGTACGCTCCGAAAGCATTTTCACAACTTTCAGATGCATAAGATAATCATTGAGAAAATCGGGATTATTTTTATTATTAATCTTTTTCATTTATAGCACCCTATTATTGCCAATTTCAAAATTCCTATTTATACACTTGTGAAAACGTCCGCAACCTCTGAAATCGTCATATACGCTTTCGGGTCAACAGCGTGAACAAGCGTTCTCATTCGTGAAATCTGGAAACGGTTTACAATAAAATAAACAATATGCTTTTCTGCCTTTGAATAACCGCCCATAGCAGGCATAATTGTTGCTCCCGTTTCAAACGTAGTCATAAGAATTTCCGCAACCTCTGTAGGATTTTCGGTGATAATCATAACTCCCTTTGAACGGTCAATACCCTCAACAATGAAATCTACGGTTTTCAGGGCTGCCATATATGTAACAATGGAATAAAGAGGCAAAATCCAGCTTCCCATTACAAATCCGCATATTATATAAAGAATAACATTGTAAATCATAACAAATGTGCCTACGGTTATTCCCAGTTTTTTCGAAAAGATAACCGACATAACTTCAATTCCGTCAATTGCTCCGCCGAAACGGATTGTAAGACCACTTCCCACACCCGAGATAATACCGCCGAACAACGCACAAAGGAGCAAATCCTGTTCCGCAAGGGGCGATGCCGTTGTAACATCAACAGGCAATACATCGGTAATCAGCCACGCCATTATGGAATAGACCGCAACGGCAAAAAGGGAATAAATCGTAAATGCTCTCCCCTGCTTCTTCAGACCAACCAAAAACAGCGGTATATTGAGAATTACAAGGAATACGGAAAGGGAAACATTTCCCGATGTCAGCTGCGAAAGGAGCATTGAAGTTCCCGAAATGCCACTGTCGTACAGCTTTACGGGAGCAAGGAAAATAGTTACTCCGAAGGCATTGATACAGCCTGCAATTAAGAGAACAACGAAATTCCGCCAACTCAGCTGATTTAAAATGTTCTTGATTGTCTTTGTCATAATTTTCATCTCCTGATATAATAATGTATACCTTTTTATTATATCATAAATAAACGAAAATTAAAAGCTATTTATATGAATAATTTTAAAAATAAAAGTTAGCCTATGCTATTATTTTGTCTTTTTAGCCGTTGTTGTTCCTTGTTTGCCCCCTGTATTTCTGTACTGCAAGGGCGACATACAGCTGTATTTTTTAAATGAGCGTGAAAAATGCTCCGAGGAATTATATCCGCACAACTCCGCAATTTCGTTTACCGTCTTATCACTTGTTGCTAACAGCGTTTGTGCATACTCCATACGGCTTGAAAATACGTCTTTCATATAAGATGTGCCAAACAAATCGTTATATATTTTATTTAAGTAGCCCACGGATAAATTAAGCTTTTTCGCAATCATCGGTGCTGACATTTCAAGTCCCGGATTTTCGTAAATTTCCTTTCGAAGCTTTTTCAATTCAGCTTCATAAGGAATTTTTTTCTCAGAACGGGCGTTTTTGCCAACTCCACCTATATACAGAAGCATAGCCATAAGCAAGTTATGCTGAATCCTCTTTTTATCGAGATTTTCATTGTCAAACATCTGACAGGCAGTCTTTATCAGAAGTTCCAATGTGTCGTCCTCACCGAGGTAAACAGGAATATTAAAAGGTATATTTATTTCCTCCATTTCCTGCCTTTCCTCACGGGAAAGCTGAAAACGCACCCAGTCATCCATATATTCCTCCCCTGCCGCATACAGACAATGAGGCACAGAGTTATCAAGAAGTATGGCGGTATTAGGAAATATATCGTAGTTCACACCCGATATTACAACTTTTGCACGAGTCTGAATAAGCAGAAGCTGCATACCGTTATAGCCGTCTTTCCGTTCAATTTTAAAATTTGCATCGTGTTTCCAATGATAGCCTGCAAGTGAAATATACATAAAAAGCCTCCTTTTTGTATCATTTAACTTCTATACTTTAATTATAACTTAATTTTTTCCGTTTGTCAATGATAAGATAATCAAATTCATCATAAAAAGATACAAAAATATCATTGTTTTTTTCATATAAACAGGTTATAATATAGGCAGGAAATATGAAGAAATCGTTAAGGAATTATATCAATCAACCTTTTATCAAAAATACATAAGGGGATATAAACTGCACATATAATCCGCTTTATGTATTTTTGGTAGAAAAATTAATTTTGGGAGGTCATTTTTTATGAACAACAAATTTAAGCGTACAGCCGCAGCTGCTATGTCAGTTCTGACAGCTGCAACAAGTCTTGTAGTTCCTGCTGTTTCACAGACAATGTCTGCCGCAGCTAAATACGGAACAGGCAAAAATGTTGTGGAATACCTGAACAGAGGAATTTCTGCAATAAACACAGGCAACGGTATGCTTGTAAGCTGGAGATTTCTTGCTAATGATGCTGATGATGCAGAATTCAAGCTTTACCGTGGAAACGAGCTTATTTATACAAGTAAAACAGGACAGGCTACCTGCTATCTCGACAAGGGCGGCAGCAGCAGTTCAAAGTACAGAGTTGACTATATTGCAGGCGGTAAGGTAGTAAGCTCCGAGAATTGCAGTCTTATTTCAAATAAAGATTACTTCGATATTCCCCTCAACATTCCTAAGGGTTCAGGCTGCACATACAGTGCAAACGACTGCTCCGTTGGTGACGTTGACGGTGACGGTACATACGAAATTTTCGTAAAGTGGGATCCTTCAAACCAGAAGGATAACTCACAGAAAGGTGATACAGGAAACGTTTACATCGACTGCTATACTCTTTCAGGAAAGCAGCTTTGGAGAATTGACCTCGGAAGAAATATCCGTGCCGGTGCTCACTATACTCAGTTCCTCGTTGCTGACTTCGACTGCGACGGTAAGGCTGAAATGACTTGTAAGACAGCTGACGGAACTAAGGACGGTACCGGCAAGGTTATCGGTGACGGAAGCAAGAACTACCGTAACGGTGACGGTTACGTCCTCAGCGGTCCCGAATACTACACTCTTTTCGAGGGTGCTACAGGTAAGGCGCTTGATACTGTCAACTACGCATTCCCCAGAGGCAAGGTAAGCGATTGGGGTGATAACTACGGTAACCGTGTTGACCGTTTCAATGGTGCTGTTGTATATCTTGACGGTCAGAAGCCCTCAGCTGTTTCAAACAGAGGTTACTACACACGTATGACAGTTGTTGCGTATGATGTTGTTGACAAAAAGCTTGTTGAGCGTTGGAAGTACGACTCAGGCAATGACGCTAAGAAGGGCTACCACAATGGTAACCACAACTGTATGCCTGCCGATGTTGACAATGACGGCAAACAGGAACTCGTACTCGGTTCAACTTGTATTGATGACAACGGAAAGCTTCTCTGGTGTAACGGACAGGGACACGGTGACGCTATGCACCTCGGTGATTTCCTCCCCAACAGAGAGGGACTTGAGCTTTGGATGTGTCACGAAGAAAAGCCTTGGGGCGTATCTCTCATAGACGCTAAGACAGGTAAGAATATTTTCCACAAGAACCACACAAAGGATACAGGACGTGCTTGCTGCGGTAATATCTATTCAAAGAATCCCGGTGCTGAATTCTGGGGTGCTACAGGCAACGATATTTTCGACGGCACAGGTAAGACTATTTCCACAACTAAGCCTGCTCAGAACTTTATGATTTACTGGGACGGCGACCTTGAGCGTGAAATCCTCGACGGTACAAAGATTGATGACTTTACAGACAGCGGAAAGCTTAACAGACTTCTTACAGCTGACGGATGTTCTGCTAATAACGGTTCAAAGAACAACCCAGGTCTTGCAGCAGATATCATGGGTGACTGGCGTGAAGAACTTGTTGTAAGAACAACTGACAGCAAGTACCTCAGAGTTTACAATACAAAGTATACAACAAATACTCGTCTTACAACTCTTATGCATGATCCTCAATATCGTTGTCAGGCAGCCGGTGAGCAGAACTGCTACAATCAGCCTGCACATCCAAGCTTCTACCTCGGTTCTGACGAAAAGCTTCCCGAAAGACCGGCTGTTACAATTAAGGGTGCAACAACTCCTCCTTCACAGAATCCCACAACTCCTCCTGCTACAGAGCCTGCAACTCAGCCCACTACACAGCCACCTACAAATCCTCCCGTTCAGCAGGGTAAATACATCACTAATATGAGTGTTAAGGATACTGACAATGCAGCTGATTGGAAGATAGTTACAGCTTCACAGGGCGGTCTTGTATTCGGTGACAGAGATTATACTTATACAAAGTTCCCCGCACAGCTCAATGGTGCAGAATCCCTCCTTACAGCTTGCGATTCAAAGAATGCAACAGGCGACCTCGCTGAATTCACAGCAGGTGCAAAGACAGATGTTTATGTATTCCTCGATGCAAGAGTTGAAACTGAAAACAATGTTCCATCTTGGCTCGGCAGCTGGACAAAAACTGATATGACAGCTGAAACAAGCAATGACGTAGTATTCTCAGTATATAAGAAAACTATCAATCAGGGCGAAAAGGTTGTTCTCGGAAACAACAATATGACAGGAAATGTTGTAAACTACACAGTATTCGCAGCAGCAGCTAATGAGCAGCCTGCAACACAACCTACAACTCAGCCTACACAGCCCACAACTAATCCTACAAAACCCAGCACTACAACTCAGCCAACAACACCCACACAGCCACCTCAGACAAATGTTCGTTATGGTGACGCAAACTGTGACGGCAAGGTTACAATTGCCGATGCAGCAGCTATTTTCCAGTACCTCTCAAATCCCGATAAATACACAATAACAGCAGAGGGCAAGAAAAATGCCGATGTATATAATGTTGGCGATGGAATTACAACATCTGACGCTATAGCAATTCAGAAACTTGATGCAGGAATTTTTTCATCACTCCCCCAAAATAATTGAATACTTCCATACTATCCCAAATCCCGATTACAAAAATTCTGTAATCGGGATTTTTGCTGTATAAGTTCGGATTTATTTGTTAATTGATTGTAATATAATGGCAAAATCCGACGATAGCCAATTATACTATATGGAATATTATTTCGTATTTAAACTTCATTTATTACGATTTGTTACAGATACTTGTACCTTATGTATAATATGTACAAAAACAATAATGATAATTGTTGTAAAATGTTAATTGAAATTTGTGCATTTTTCTGATATAATATATTTATAGAAATAACATAGGCTAACTATTTCTATTCATTTTTCACACTACCAAAAGATACTCTATAAGGAGGGATTTAAGTGAAAAAAACATTCAACTTTTTAATTTCCATAATTATTATTTCAGTTTTTATGCTTATTTCCGCCCCCGTTTATACTTTTGCCGCTAACTCCTCCAATGAGAATTACAATGCCCTCATTGATACGGGTTTTGAATCGGGAGAATTTGAGGGTTGGTCATCTTTTGGCAACAAGTCGCAGATTTCTATCAGCAGCGAAAAAGCATACGGCGGTTTTTCTTCTCTCAAATCCCATACAAGAGAGGAGGCCTGGAGTGGCCCTGCTCTCAATATTACCGATATTATAAAAGGCGGTCACGAATACCTTTTCAGACTCTATGCCATAAGTGATACAGCACCTGAAATCGAAATTTCCATTACTCTTAAATATGTTGATGATGCAGGTGCGGAAACTTATGTCAATATGACAACCGCTACAGTAACTAATAAGAAATGGGAGTTCATTGAAGCTACCGCAACTATACCCGAAAATGCAACGGATATTATTTTTTATACAGAAACAATAGAAGGAACTGATGAGTTTTATATTGATGACGTTTCAATTTACGGCTATAAACCTTTTCAGGAAATTGTTTATGAAGAAAACGAAGAATCCCTTGAATTCAACTTTGAATCAAGTTTAGACGGCTGGATTCCAAGAGGAGAAATTTCTCTGGAACTTAGCGAGGATTTCAAATACTCAGGAAGTAAATCATTGTATGTTTCTAATAAAAAAGAAATCTGGAATGCTCCCATGGTCAGAATTACTAAAGTCAGCCCAGGTATAAATTATACCTATTCGGCTTACGTTATGTATATCGACAAACATTGCGACGACGACCATTTCTTCTCAATAAGACTTCAGTACAACCTCGACGGCGAAGAAACCTACGTTACTATAAAAAGCAAACGACTCGAAAACGGTACATGGTCTAAAATTTCAGGAGATTACATTCTCCCCCATAACGCTACCGATATATACTTTTATATCTCTACAGATGAGGACCAAGGTCTTTTGACGGAAAATATTGCCTTTTATGTGGACAATGTTAAAATTGCCGACAGCAGCGCAGCATTGAAATCCCGCAGACAAAACACAATTATTATGTGTGCTATAGCATTCGCTGTTATAGCTGTTAATATTTTTCTTCTGAAATGGTTTATCAAAAAGCAACACGAAACTAAAAAGGCAATACTCGCTTCTGCAATTGACGCTATGACAGGGGCAAACAATCGTAATACCTATGAAAAATATATTGAGGAACTTGAAAAAAATCCCGAAAAATGCAAACATCTCTATGTTATGGCGTGCGATGTCAATTTCCTTAAATATATCAACGACAACTACGGTCACGACTGCGGCGATAAGGCTATTATCCGCTGTGCAGCTGTTCTTTTGAGAGTATATGGCAAAAAAGGTACGGTTTATCGTATCGGCGGCGATGAATTTATGTGCTTCTCATCTTCAAATTTACTGGATGCGGTAAAAGTGGAATTCGCAAGAGAATCCCTCGATTACAAGGGATATCCATTCTCCGCAGCTGTGGGAATTGCCAACTATGACCCGCAAATTGACCTTGACGGTCCCGATATAAAAGCACTCATAACACGAAGCGATAAAGCTATGTACAATCATAAAGTTGAAATAAAGAAAAATTCAGATTTTATCAACTGATTTCAATAGTTTTTGTTATAAAAAACAAGTATATCACAATAAATGGTGAATATATACCGGAAATAGCAATAATCGACTTGTATAATTCATAAAAAATTAATAAAATATAATTAAAGAATAACAGCAAAAGCTGATTTCTGCTTCTTGCTGTTATTCTTTAGGGGGACTAAGGTGATTATAAAATCTTAAATTGTTTAACGGAATCCTCGAATGTAAAGTAAAAAATATTAAATATTCATTTTGAGATTCCCGTCTAAAGAAAGTGGGGTTTTACATGAACAAATTATTCAGAAAAACTGCCTGCGGATTTTTAAGTGCAATTGTTGGTGCAGCACTTATTCCTGCAACTTTTACTGCAAGCGCTTATCAGGAAACAGGCAAAAAAGACGGTTATGACTGGGAACTGTGGAATCAGGACGGCAAAGGCTCAGTCAGTATGGACGTGGGCGATAACGGCTCTTTCTCATGCAGCTGGAGCGGTATCGAAAACTGTCTTTTCCGCACAGGTCAGAAATTGGGAAGTACAAAAACTTATGACCAGTACGACGGCATCTACCTCGACTACGATGTAGATTATTTCCCCAAGGGCAACTCCTATATGTGCGTTTACGGCTGGACTGAAAACGGCAAGGGAACTCATCCTACTGTTGAGTATTATATCGTTGACGCATGGGGTTCATGGCGTCCGCCCGGAGCAAATAATCCTCTCGGAACTGTTGAGGCTAACGGCAATACATACGATATTTACAGAACAGAGAGAATAAACCAGCCTTCAATTCACGGTACGGAAACTTTCTACCAGTATTGGAGTGTTCGTCAGGATAATCCTGCAAGAAATAATGCTGAAACTCATATCGCAGGAAGAATCAGTATTTCCAAGCACTTTGATGCATGGGAAAAAGCAGGAATGGATATGAGCGGCGTTATGTACGAAGTTGCTCTCAATGTTGAGGGCTATCAGTCCAACGGCTCAGCTAAGGTTAATTCAAATCTTGTTACATACGGTAAGGGTGACGGCGACGAGGGAAAAGTTGAAATTCCTACAGAACCTGTAGAACCCGATGAAAACGGTTACTACTACAACGATACCTTTGAAAGCGGTGTCGGTGATTGGTCAGGCAGAGGTGCAGCTTCTGTAAAGGCAAGCAATGGTACTCTTGCTGTTACAGGCAGAACCGAGTCATGGAACGGTGCAACTACATACCTTGACCCTGCCGCATTCAAGGCAGGCGAAACATACAGCTTTAGTGTTGATGTAATGCAGAACGAATCTTCTTCCGAGGATTTCAAGCTCACATTACAATGTACTCTTGACGGCGAAGAACAGTATCTCTGTGTTGCTGAGGGTTCAGCTTCCAAGGGTGAATGGGCAACACTTTCAAACAATGCATACACAATTCCCGAAGGTGCTAAAAACTGCTCTCTCTATGTAGAAACAGTTGACACCACAACGGATTTCTTTATTGACAATGCCGTAGGTGCTCTGAAGGGGGTGGTTGGCAGCAACGGGAGTGTCACGCCACCTGCTTCCAAATTGGTTGTCGGTGACATTAATAGCGACAGCGTTATTAACGTTTACGATCTTATTTTGGAAAGAAAAGAACTCATTAACGCTTTCACAGGCGCCCCGTTAAACAAAGCCGCTGATATTGACAGCAACGGCTCAATTAATGTAAATGACCTTGTTCTTCTCTCTAAGTTTGTTCTCGGCGAGATTGACAAGTTCCCTGTAGTTACAACAACAACTACTAAGCCAACTACTACAACAACCACTACTGCAAAACCAGTTGTTACTACTACAACTACTGCAAAGCCCAACACAGGCAATATTGACGGTGCAGCTTATATGGATTCTCTGAGAAATTCAATTACAGCTAATGTACCTTCAAATATTACAGGCGGTGCAAACAGCAGCTGTAAGGAAGAAAAAATCACATACTATTCATCAGTTGCCAAGAAGAATAAAAAGGCAGTTGTAATTCTTCCTCCTAACTACAGCACAAGCAAAAAATACCCTGTTGTTTATGTAAACCACGGTATTTTCGGTACTGAAAGCGATATGGTAGGCTATTGCAAGTCTATCGGCGGAAATCTTATGGCATCAGGCGAGGCTGAGGAAATGATTCTCGTTAGCTGTGCTATGTACACAAGCCAGACTTCCGACCAGTGTGCAGGCTTTTCAGCTGAGGAATGTGCTAAGTACGACGCATTCCGAGAAGACCTTATTGAGTGCCTTATGCCTTATATGGAGGAAAATTACTCCGTAGCTACAGGCAGAGAAAATACAGGTATCTGCGGCTTCTCAATGGGCGGCAGAGAATCCCTCTACATCGGTATTACAAGACCTCAGTACTTCGGATATATCGGTGCTGCATCCCCTGCTCCCGGTATCACACCTGCACAGGATATGTTTATGACTCATCCCGGAAATATGCAGCCCTCCGAATTCAAGGTTCAGGATCACACATATGACCCATACTTCCTTATGATTACAGGCGGCACAAATGATACTGTTGTTGGTACATTCCCCAAGGAGTATCACGAAATGCTTACAACTAACGGTCAGCCTCATATCTGGCAGGAAATTCAGGGCGGCGGTCACGATGCAAGCTGTATCAATCCTTTGATGTACAACTTCCTCAAGAACGCTTTCAAGGCAGGCAAATAATCACATAATTCAAAATCGCCACGGAGAAATCTGTGGCGATTGTTTTTGTATCTGATTTTAATTCACAATAAAAACTCCCCTTTGCCTGACATCAACTGCCTGACAAAGGGGAAATAATTTTATTTTTCTTCAAGGCTGCTGAACGCATCAGCTACAACCTTTTCGGCAGGAGCCTTTGTAAATGAGCTTACTACGGGAACAACAATAAGTGAAACTATCATTGCAACCGCACCTGCATTTACAGGTGAAAGAAGATTAAGCGGACAGTTGAGGTCAATTACTGCCTGCTTTAAGCCGTCAAATGCAGAGATGTTCATACTGAACAGAATCATATGGCCAACTGTAATTCCAAGACCTGTTACAAAACTTGCCACAACTGCGGCAATTGATGCCTTTTTCATAAATAAGCCGTAGAGGAATGGACCAAGGAATGCACCTGATAATGCACCCCATGAGTATGACATAAGAGTTGAAATTGAGGCATTTTTGTTGCAGGCAATAATTACGGAAATTACAAGGAATACTGCAATAAAGATACGGATACAGAGCATCTGTTTCTTATCATCGAAATCTTTCACTCTTGGCTTGATAAGGTCATTTGTAAGAGTTGAACTTGATGTGAGAACGAGTGATGAAAGAGTTGAAAGTGAAGCTGAAAGAACAAGTACAACTACAAGTCCGATAAGCATATTCGGAAGTGCCTGCTGAATAAGTGCAGGTACCATTGTGTCATATACAGGCTTGCCGTTTACAACTTCTATGAGTGTCTTGCCGCTTTCCTCGGCATTTGTTGTACAGTAAAGGCGTACAAATCCGCCCATAAAATATGAGCCGCCTGCAACTACAATTGCAAAGAATGTGGAAATAATTGCACCCTTTTTTATTGCCTCATCATCTCTGATTGCGTAGAACTTCTGCACCATCTGTGGAAGTCCCCATGTACCGAGAGATGTAAGAATTACAACTCCGATAAGATTTATGGGGTCAGGTCCGAAAAGTGAACCAAGAGTATTTGCAGGTGTACTCTTATCGGAAATAGCATTGAGAGAATCAAGTGCCATTGAAAGTCCGTCTTTCTTCTGAACTGTAAGCATTACTACAGTTGCAATACCGATAAGCATAATAATTCCCTGTACAAAGTCATTTACAGCTGTAGCCTTGTAACCGCCGAGGATTACGTAAATAGCGGAAAGAAGTGCCATAAGCACAATTATGATTGTTCCGCCGTTTTCGCCTAAGTCAAATACCATTCCGAAAAGTCTTGACAATCCGTTGTAAACTGACGCTGTGTAAGGAATGAGGAAGATGAAAACAATAAGTGATGTAACTGTTTTAAGAGTTGAGGAGTCAAAACGCTTTTCGAAAAACTCAGGCATTGTCTTTGCACCCATATGCTTTGTCATCAATCGGGTACGCCGTCCGATGAGGAAGAATGGAATAAGGCTTCCGATTATCGCATTGCCTATACCAACCCATGCGGCAGATACGCCATAACTCCAGCCAAACTGTCCTGCATAACCGATGAATACAACCGCTGAAAAATAAGTTGTACCATAGGAAAATGCTGTCAGCCACGAGCCGACATTTCTTCCGCCAAGCATAAAGTCATTGGCGGATTTTGTTTTTCTTGAGGTGTAAAAACCTATACCTATCATTACTGCTACATAAATGCCCAGTATTATAAAGGTAGCGGCTTTTGAACTCATAAAATCACGTCCTTTCAAATGTGTAAAGCTTGAAAGCTTTAAATTAATAAAGTGTATGTTTATACTATACCATATTTCGGGAAAAATGTCAAGGGTTTTTTCAAAAAACATTCACGGTATCATAGGAATAAAAATATTTTTTAAAGTTATTGACAACCGTGTTAAAATATTGTATAATTTAAAAATGGAGGTATTAAATATGAAAAAAATTATTATATGGATTTGCTCAATGATAGCAATTTTCTTTATTGTTAACACCGTCGGCGGAATAATAGTCAACGTCTTTTTTGCCAATACTTACACTCCTGCTTTACTTGGTTGGTCGAAGAGAGCAGATACATTCATACACCCCGAATTGCAGGAATCCGGCGAAAAAAATAAGACAAACGGCTTGCATGGACTTGGTACACGTTCTTTGATATGTAACGGCAAGTTCAGCACCAGTAATAATATTTTAACCAATTTTCTGTTTGCAAATGTAATCATAGAAGAATCCCACATATTTTTTGATAAAGACGGAACAAATGAACTTTCCGGCGGTACATTTATTAATGTATATAACGACACAGGTAGTTCATTAGACCATTTCCAACGAAATATAGGTATTATAATTGTCGATGATTTCTGTAAGCTTGACGGAGCAAAAGATTTCTATAAGGAAATAAAGAAAAAGGAATATAAATTCAGACTCGACAGCTATACAATTGGTGAAAACTACGTTATAACCCCCGTTGAAATTACAGTTCTTGACAAATTTAATAACGAGGTGTTTACAAAGAGTTTTCCTTCCAACGGAGAAGTAATAAATGCTGAAAATATTTATTTTAGCGAAAACAATAACGATGTAGATGAATTCGGCTCATCACTTGCCAAAAAGATGAATAACGTGTACGACGGAATGAAAAAAACGGGTAAAATTGTAAATTCTCTTAAAGATAAGGCAGTTTTTGATAACGGTGAACAAAGTGATACGGATACATCTTTCGGCATCTTCACAGTTGTAAACACAAATGTAGAGGTAACAGAGAATAAAGCAATGGTATCTGCTATTTGCTACAATTACTATAAGGGCGTTATATTCTATACCGTTTTCTTAGGTATAATTCTTACTGTAATTATGTTTGCTATTTCCCAAGTGCAAAAGAAGAAAAATCAATTTTATTAATAAATAAATCAAAAAATTAAAGGGAGCGAAATGCTCCCTTTAATTTTTTTAATCATAAAAACCATTCCAGATATACCGAAAATTATTTTGACGGTACAAAAGAAGGCATAAGCTGTAATTTAAACAAATTCTTTTTATGCATTGTATCAATACGCTGTTTTTTATCCATATCCTCAATTTCACCTGTGCGAATATATCTATCCAATTCTGCATATGTGAAACCGAGATTATCCTCGTCAGTTTTGCCGCATAAGCCGTCAATCGGAACTTTATCAACCAAAACATCGGGAAGATTCAATAATCTGCCGATTTCCTTGACTTCTGCAACAGTCAGCTGTGACAATGGGCTGAAATCGCCTACAGAATCGCCGTAACGTGTGGAATAACCTACCCAATCCTCGGATAAATTGCAGGTATTGCATACTCTGCCGTTGCAGCTTTGAGAAACGGCATACAAAGTTGACATTCTGATTCGTGGTGGAAGATTTGTTCTTGCCTGTTCTGTAATTGCAAGTTCATCGGGAATATTTTTGAGAATACCGTCAACCGCATCCTTGATATTCACCACATAATGCTTGATATTCAGATGATTTACAAGCATATACGCCATATCAATATCATGCTGCTCACCCTGCGGCATAAGCACACCGATTACACGTTCAGCTCCCAACGCTTCAACGCAGAGTGCCGCTGCAACAGAACTGTCCTTGCCACCTGAAATTCCCAGTACAGCGTTACATCCTGCACCATTTTCCTCGAAAAATTTTCTTATCCAAAGAACACATTCGTCCTTTACTTTTTTAACATCAAACATTCAATACACCACCATTTCAATCAAAAATTACCGTTATGCAGAACTCCTCGGATTTCTGCAAGAGTCTGCTCTTTTACCATATTTCCGTCTTTGAATACAGTTACAAGCTGATTATTTTCATCTGCACATGCTTCTGCCCATGTGTGACCGTCGGTAAAGCGATATTCGCCGTCCTCAAAAGTTACGATACAGCAGCCTTTCTGAGATTTCTTAAATCCGCCGTCCTTGGGATTTTTGAAAATCGGATAGGGAACATCTGCGATTTCGCAATATGTCGCCTTAATGCAGGAAGAAAATGTATCTCTTGTAAACGGCTTCAATATGCCGTCCTCCTCCACGCATTGCATTGAGAATGAACCTACGCCCAATGCAACATTTGAGCAGGCAAATCCATTTTCTTCAAGGATTTTATAGATAGCCTCACATCTTTGAATTGTAATTGAATCGCCGTAAATAGCCTTTACATGAGGGTCAAGCACCTTATAACCCTTGCTGTTTACAGTTCCGCCGAAAATTTCCCAAAGCTTGAATACTGTCCGTGTGACAACTTCAACGCAGTCGCCGCTGTCGCCACGCATCAGCATACAGCCATTATGAGCAAGGATTTCCTCTTTAAGCTGCGGCAAAACATTTTCAATGATATTCCAGTAATCGTATGAATCCAGCACCGCAGAAAAGCTTGTATTGGGATAAATCTCTGTAAGAAGTCTGCGGAGAAGTGTGATTTCATCGCCGTCAATGGCGAAATTCGAACACATTACAGAATGTTCTGTGCTGGGACTTCCAAAAGCTACCTGCTCCTTTGTGCAATCGCAGTTGTAATATGCTTCAAGATAGGGAATTGTGGGAACTGTAGCGGTATTGAGGAATGACAGACACCAGCCTGCACCTGCTTTAATTGCGGATTCCGTACACTCCTCACCTCTGAAATCAAATGCACCCAATGCCCTTGCACGAGATACGTTATCATCACAGGTTTTGGCATAATATCTGTTAACTATATCACGGTAGGTTGCACCAACTGTTGCCGCTAACATCGGATGCCAGCTTTCAGCGGAAATAAGGCTTTCAAGAGATTGTGGCAGCCATGCAAAATCAGGATGTGTATTTGTAATTCCGAACATCGGCACATGCATGGGAACTCTTGTACCCTCGGGCAGAGAGATAATTTCAATTGGCAGATAGCCAAGCTGATGAAGCTTTTCTACCTTTTCGATTTTGTAGGCATCCTTTCCGAGAGATGCGTCCATAATTCTTCTGTACTCCCCCATTACCTCGTCAAAAGGTCTGCCAAAAAATTCGCTGTTGAAATATTCAATGAGATATGTCTTGATAAATCCCTGTAAACCGAACATTACAACCTTATCCCACATCTTCACTCTGCTCATTCTGGGAGTGAAATAGGACACGGATTTTGTAATATCCTTTGGCAGCATTTCAGCATGAACTGCCTTGTAAAAATCAATTAAAAGCATCGGATTAATTTTCTTATTCATTTCAAATTCTCCCCTTATTTTATAACAGTAATCTTTTCATGTTTTTCAGTCAGAATACTGTCTGTTGTGAATACCCTTTCAATAAGTCCGCTTGTGAGCACTTCACCCTGCAAAATAGAATTTTCGCAATGGGATACATAGAGATAAACTTCGGCAGCACCAAGCTCTTTGAGTCTTTTTGCACTGTGGTAGAATGTACCGCCTTTAGAGCATATATCGTCTACAATCAGCACACGGCTCCCCTCAATCATTTCAGTTGCACCTGAAACATCAAGCCCCTTAATTTTGCCCGTTGCCCAATCCCTTTTCTTGATACCAAAGGCAAAGGGCTTATCTGCTAATGCACTGTATCGTTTCATTGCACCCTCATCGGGATAGAACATCATCAGATTTTCTTCGCCGATTTCATCAATTACCTTTGCGATATTTTCCTTTGGAGTTTTGATAATTATATTGTCAAAAAGTGCTTCGCTGACAGTTGAATGCGGGTCCAATACCGTTACAGAGGCAAATCCAAGCCAATTGATTGTTTCCGCAAAATATTTCAAAGTGAACACATCTTCATCGGATTTTACTCTGTCCTGTCTTGCGTTTGGAATATATGGCATATCAAGGTGTACTCTGTTAATGCCGTGGGATTTGAGATGCTTGACAATATAGATAAGTGCCACCAGTTCCTCGTTATTTTCAAAATGCCATTTTATCGCCGCACTACGGTCTGTATCATAACTTTTCTCCACGTTTTCCTTTATCAGAAGCGTTCCGTCAGGGAAATTGCCGATTTCGATTTTCTTTCCGTTAAGCTCAATCATTTTTATTCACCTATCACGTTAATCTGGCACATTTTCATTGTTGTAAGTGCAGCATTATGTGTATCAACCGTAACACCTGCACAGCAAGCGGCATCTACATAAACCTCCTTTTCGGGGAAATTTGCTTTAAGAATGAGAGCGTTTGATACTACGCAAATATCGGTGCAAAGACCAATAAGCCTTATGTCAAAATCTTCATCGCCCACAGCTTTTTTCACAAGTTCAGGAAGTTCCGTTGAACCAAAAGTGATTTTCTCAACGGCAGTATATTTCTTATCTGCTAAAGCATCTGCAATATCAGCATTGAGTTCCCAGCCCTCAGTTCCCTTGATACAATGGGGAACGGGAAGCTTTGCACCCTCAGCAGTTTCCATATAATTTTCAAAGTGTGTATCGTAAGTTACGAAAATTTCGCCGTCAAATTCACGGATTTTCTTTGCCGCATTCTCCACAATTGCAACTGCTTCGGCAGTTCCAAGAGCACCGTCAACAAAATCTTTCTGAATGTCTACAACTACTAATAAATGTTTCATAAAATTTCCTCCTGTTAGGCTTTGTTAAAGTTTTCTTTCATATAATTTTGCAGGTCTGTGTCCGATACAGTCCTCATATTCATCCGTTTCAACCACATAATTTGCAGATTTTCTTCTGAAATTTGCAGGCTGGTCAAAAATATTGTTGATAATTTCGTAAACCCTCTGCATTGAAGATAAAGTGAATTTCTCAGGAAGAAAACGGAATACCAACTCATATTCATCTTTCTGACTACGCATTATACGGAATGCAGCTGCAATAATTTTTGCGTGATCAAATGCAAGACCGCCATTTTCTAAAATGGTATATGTTACATTTCCAAATTGATTAATCTTCATTTCAAGAATACATTCAATTTGTGTATCGTCCTTTGAAAGGCTTAGCGTAACTTTATTATCCTCACTCTCATTGAATGATACCTCAAACCATTCCGCAGCCACAGCATCATCGCCGCCTAAAGCGTGATATTCCTCCGCATCAACCACGGATAAAAATGCATTCGAAACAACTCTCGTTCTCACATCTCTGTCAGGCTCGCTGAATACCCCGATTGGAAGCAGCGCTTTGGGAGATACATTAGTTTCCTCAGTAATCTCTCTGAATGCACATTCTTCTATGGTTTCATTATTTTTGAGAAATCCACCGGGTAACGCCCAATGATTCATAAAGGGATGTTCGCCACGTTTAATAAGCAGAACTTTCAGTTTCGGGTCCGGAGAACGCTTAGGCTCGATATCCTTTTGGTTCGTCACAGAAAAAACTACGATATCAGCAGCAATTGACGGTCTGTCGTAATCATTTGCATTATACGCAGATAAAAAGAGTTTTTCATCATCTTCCGCTGCCAATGATTTTTTGCTGAATGCCGTTTTGAGTTCCTCTTTCGACCGTTCCGAATAGAACAACGGAATTACACCGTTGATATAATCTGAACCTCTTTCGGTGAGATAAATTCGGTTGCCCTTAATTTCCATTAAGCCGTTTTCAAGAACAAATTCAATTTCACTTACAAATTTTTCCTTGAAATCAATGTGAAATCTCTTTTCAAAAGCGTCCATATCCACAAATGCAAAGTAGAATGCAACGGATACCATTTTTGCAATTGCTTCATCCTGCGGCAGTCTGTAAATATCCTGAAACGGCAGTTCCCCTGCATTAACAGCCTTGCGGTATCGCTCCATTTTCTTCTCAGCAGCTCCAAGATTATAAGCAAGATAACTGTCGCCAAAGGATTGTGCTCCAAGTCCCATACCCACATAAGATGTGCCGTTAATTACTCGTTTTGTGAGATAATCACTTGTACCGTAATCCCCCTCAATGCGGCTGAATGTGTTCTTTCCCACATTCGCCATATAGCCGTTATCAGTAAGAATTCTGTATGCTATGCGGTACTGGTGCATTGCTTTATAAATGGAAACGCCGCCTGCTTCACTTTCAAGCTTCGTTCCCTTGTAACGGTTTCTGTAAAGCGTGATATATTCGGGATTAAGCTTAATAGCATAATTGAGGGTATTATCAAAATCTACATCAGTCTGATAGAGAAAACCATACATAAGGTCAATGTTAAACCGCTGAAAACCAGCCTTTCGGATATTCTCAACTGCCCTTTCATAAATGCTCTTTGAACCGTCCCTGCCAAGCTCCGACAGCAGTTTTTCCGATACTGTCTGCACACCCATACTGATTCGCTTATACCCCATATCATAAACTGCCTTTATCTTTTCAGGTTCATTTGCAGCAATAAGCGGTGTAGTTTCAATGCTGTAAATCACGTCTGCGTCAATGTTAAAAAGCGTATTAACCGCATCAGTAATTCTTTTCAGATTTTCCACCGAAAGCTTTGTGGGTGTACCGCCGCCAAGGTCATAACCAACAATTTTTTTGCCTTTGAGGATTTGAGAATACATCTCCATTTCTTTTAAAAGCAGATCTACATATTCATCCTCAATTGTTTCATCTGTACCCTCTAAAACTACATATTCGCAGAATTTACAGCGGCTCTTGCAAAATGGAATATGAATGTACAAGCTGAGTTCATCCACATTTTTCCATTGCTCCGTGACAAAATCCAGAATTTCGCCTTTGTCCGTAAGCTTATACTGCATAAAAGAGTGCGGTGTCAGCGGATATGCTGTATTAGCATAATGATGATAAAGCAATCCTGTTTCGTAAGTGACTTTGTTTTCCATAAGAATCCCCCTTTTTCATTATTTCCATTTTAATAATATCACATTAATAATAGTTTGTCAAGGGGTTTTTGAAAATTTTCACAAAAAATTTTTTCATCTGTAATTTTCGACTTCAATTATTGTCATAATTTCCCCAATGCGAAAGCATAAAATCCCCTATATCACGTCATTTGTGATACAAGGAATATTTTATAAGCAGATTTTCTAAAGTCGTTTTAATACCAATCCCTAAAATGTTAGTAGACAAAGATGATAAGCAGAAATGATGTATGTCAAGGCGGACGACGAAAGCATACTGCCGTATGGTGAGGAAGTCCAACGACGGCATACGTCATTTATGCCCTTTATCTACTGTTGTTTCAGGGATTGGTATAATATTCCACAAAATGATTAAGCGGACCTGAACCTTTGCCAAGATCAAGCTGTAGTTCAAGAACTTTTGTAATATATTCCTTTGCTCTCTCAACAGAATTTTCAAGGGAATACCCCTTAGCAAGATTGGCGGCAACGGCACTGGACAAGGTACAGCCTGTTCCATGAGTGTTCGGATTATCAATCCGCCTGCCCTCAATCCATATCATTTTCCCGTTTGTATAGAGTAAATCATCGGCATTACTAATGCTGTGACCGCCTTTAAGCAATACCGCACAGCCGTAAGTATCACCGATTATTCCTGCCGCTTTTTCCATATCGGATTTGCCCGATATATCCACTCCCGACAACACCTGTGCTTCGGGAATATTCGGCGTAACAACCGTCGCCATAGGCAGCAGCTTTTCTTTCAGAGCAGCAACTGCATTTTGGGAAATAAGCCTTGCACCGCTTGTTGCAACCATTACCGTATCAACTACAATATTTTTCACTTTGTAATATGTAAGCCTTTCCGCAATTACTTCAATCAATTCAGCTGATGATACCATTCCTATTTTCACCGAATCAGGCGGTATATCCTCCATAACCGCCGTAATCTGCTCACCGAGAAATTCAGGTGTAACCTCCATAATCGCCGATACTCCGAGGGTATTCTGTGCGGTAAGTGCAGTTATAACACTCATTGCGTATACTCCGTTCATGGTCATTGTTTTTATGTCCGCCTGTATTCCTGCACCGCCGCAGCTGTCACTTCCTGCGATTGTCAATGCCGTTTTCATTCAACTACCTCCGCAAATGCTGTTTTCAATTCCTCTGCGGCTGTTCTTGGATTTTCCGATTTCATAATTGCCGAAACAACGCATATTCCGTCAATTCCGCTGTCTTTCAGCACGTGAATGTTATCCTTATTAAGTCCACCGATAGCATTTACCTTGACAGGAACAGCTTTTACGATTTCTTTCAATGTATCAACGCTTGTCAGCACAGTTTTCACCTTTGTAGTTGTGGGATAAATTGCACCAACTCCCAGATAATCCGCACCTTTTTCATAAGCTTCAACTGCCTGCGAAACGGTCTTTGTAGTTGCACCTATAATTTTATCATTGCCCATAAGTTTCCGTGCCATATCTACAGGCATATCAGACTGCCCAACGTGTACACCCTCAGCATTTATCGCAAGTGCAACATCAACTCTGTCGTCAATTATGAGGGGTATATCATAACGCTGTGTGATTTCGTGTACTTTTTCAGCAATTGAAATATACTCCCTTGTAGTCTTATCCTTTTCCCTAAGCTGAATTAATGTCACTCCGCCCTTGCAGGCTTCCTCAACACGATATAAAAATTCACCCTCGGTAAGTCCTGTGCTGTCGGTTATAAAATAAAGCTGTGTGTTAAAATTCATAATTTCATTTCCTCCATTTATTTTTATTGTCCAATTTCATTATATACTGATTTATGCAGAATTTTCATCACCTCCGAAAACAGAAAAGGAGCCGCCGAAACCTGATTCGACAGCTCCCAAAAGGCATAAAAATGCACCGACGTGTAAGCGTCAGTGCTTTACAGTCGTCCCTACGTTGGCATTATCCAAATCAGGTTATCGGTCGAAGGTAACACCTTCCTCTCAGCCTGTAACACAAGCTCCCGTCTGTTAAATTGTACTTTTATTATACACTATATTTTTAAAAAAAGCAAGGGTTTTTAGAAATTTCTATGCTCTCTAAAAACCCATTGCTTAAAGAAATTTAATTATTTGGGTTGCCTATCGTCCAACCGCCTGATTAATTACTTCAACACGCTTTATGAGGAAGTCAACGATTGAAACCTGATCGCCGCCGTAGGAGAATAATCCGCCTGCTCCGCCAAATCCGCCGCCGAAGCCGCCAAAGCCGCCTCCCCACATACCGCCGAATCCGCCGCCCCACATACCATTGTTGCCGCCGTTATTTGTCTGAAGTCCGTTTGCACTCTTTGCAATATTTGTTTCAAACTGGTCTGCGGTGAAAAATGCTCTGGGGTCTGCTTTTACATGGTCACGGATAAGTGCTGCATACTTATCAACGCTCTGCTGTGGGTTGGTGTACATACGTGTTATTTCCTTTACATAACCGATATATCTGTCGTAGTACTCGGGAATCTGCAAAAGATTATTTATAAGCGGACGCTGATTTGCATCTGCCTGATAAAGACCTGTCTTAATGTCGGAATTAACAGATGCACCGTAATCCATAAAGTTTCCAAGGGATAAATTGTAATCCCAGCCTACATAGTGCATTTTACCCTCGTTGTACATAACATAATAGTTGTGTGCCATCATTCCGTTATAGCTGTCGTAATTGCACATTACGGCATTTACGGCAAATCCCTTTAAAAAGCTGTCAACATCAAGTATATCCTCAATAAATTTATAATCCGAGGGAGTAACTCTGTTTATTGCGTCCACAACTTCTTTGATATGCACTTTTTCCTCATCATCGCCAAATTTCAAATCGAAATTATCAAGGGACATTGTTGTCGTAAATGTGCAGTCGTAGTTATTGCCGTTTTCAGCTGCCTTATAAAGACAGGCATCATTATTTGTAGCAAGTCGCTCTGCAAGAGTTTTTCCCGGCTGTTCAGCAAGGAAATAAAAGCTGTAAAGCTGACCGTTGAGATACATATCTGTATAGCTGCAAACAGGTGCATAGCCGTCGATTTCGTGCATTGCGTCATAGCACAGTATATCTCTCATACAAGAGGGGTCGGAATACATATTATTCATACAAAACTCGGTAAGACCGTTGTAATTCTGAGTTTTGTCGTATTCATTCATTTTAATTCTGAAACTGTACTTATCTTTGCCTGCCTGTGTAACAAACATTCGGGAGCTGTTGCCCTTTGTGCGGATTCCCACATTTTCATAAAGCTCACCGTCAATTACCACATCACAGGGATAATAAGCCTCTGTATCGGCATTTTTTATAAGGTCACTCCATTGACTTTCGTCCATTTGTATATCAATTTTGTGGACATTATTAGTGCTGAATAAGTTAGCATAAAGAAGTTCTGAACTGTCGCTGTTATTCACTCCCACATAGTGAGCAGGGGTATCAGCTTTGAACAAATCCGAGCCTGTATCGCTTAACATTCCAATGCCGCCTGCGAAAAGCTTGTAATCGGTATTTGCAGCAATATCTGGAGAAGATACAACCGCATAGCTGAATTTCTTTCGTGTATTCTCCTCAAAAATTGTTTCGCCTGAACTATCCGTAAGGGTAAGAGGATTATTCTTTTCCCATTCCTTGACGAAATCGAAAAGATATGTACCCTGTGCCGCTGTGAGATTTTCGCATTGATAATCGGTAGCTGTTGCAAGGACTTCACCGCCTGTAATATTCACATCTACAGTTGCTCTAAGACCTCTGTCACCGCATACAGCTAATTTACCGTCGGAAATTGTGAGAGTAGTTTCCGCCTGAATAGCGTCATTTCCTGCCTTTGCTGAAATAACTCCGCCCTCAATTACAACATCGCCCTTTGAGGATTTCAGAGCGTCGCCCTCAGCGTCAACTGTGATATTTCCGCCCTTGATTGTGAGAGATGATTTGCCCTTAACAGCATCAGATTCCAGCTCTGCATTGAGAGTTGAAATGTCAATATTTCCGCCTGTGATTTTCAAATCGTTGTTACAGAAAATGCCGTCCTGCATATTGGCTGTAAGTTTAAGGCTGCCTGTTCCGAGTTCGCCGCCTTTTATGGTTATATCGTCCTTAGCCTCAATTACTGCGGCTTCAAGCCAATCTCCGCTATATGCCGTATCACCGTCAGACAGCATATTTTCTGTTCCGTCAACAAGATTTACAGATGTATTTTCAGCGTTTGCCACGTAAATTGCAGGTGCTGATTTACCTGTAATTGATGCACCGTTGAGGAAAAGCTTTACAGTTTCCGCATCAACTGTTTCATCGGGGATATTTACGGCAATCTGACCGTCAGAAAGTGTGCCGTCAATCCAGAATTCACCCGAATGGGTAATTGTGATAACATTTCCATTCATCTGAGCATAATCGCCCTCAATTTCAGCTGATGTGCCGTTGAGGTGGATATATGTCTTTGTCGCCTCAACATCGGGAGGATTTGTTTCTTCTTCCTCTCCCTTGCCGTCCATCCAGCTTTCAGGGAGAGCTGAAATTAATCCCGCATCAAGCTTCTGGATAGAAATTGCGTCAACGGCTGTAATTCCGTCACCACGATTGCAAACATCAGCGTTTAACTTTCCCTGCTCCGACAATGGATATTTGTCGGGATTTGCAAGCATCTGAAAAACTGATGATGCATCGGCAATTGTGACAACTCCGTCACAGTTTGCATCGCCGTAAACCACATCGGCAGCCTGAACTGCCGCTGATGACAGCGAAATTGCAGCTGCGGCAATAAAAGCCGATGAAACCCCTGATAATAGTTTTTTCTTGTTCATAACTTTCACTCCTTTTTAAAAATACAAAACAGCAAAACTCGCCCACGATTGCTGTTTTTTCAAACACAACATTCCCTCATATGCTGTGTTATAAACATAATTTTTACTGCATAATCAAGTCACGTTCAATGCAGTCATTTTTTATTTTTTTATCAACCCTTAAAATTAAACCTCTAAAACAATATCTTTTTTTCATTATAAATCCAAATTCTTAAAATAAGCTTAAAAAACTTATATTTTATGCCGTATTTCTTAAATTTTATTTATAAATTAAAGAATTATCAAAATATTTTTCACTATAAATCCTTAACTCACTTAACCCTTTCTAGAAAAAAGTTATGCACTATTATCTCCTGTTTCAAACATTGCAGTACACTATATGTAACACAACCTTTGAAAATAACTCAAAATGTTATAAAAATGACACTATAATTCATTTACTTATTGTCTTTGATGTGTTATAATTAACAAAAAGTAAAGAACATCTCTAAAGGGCATCTCTAAAGAAAATTACTAAACGGAGGAAATTACTATGAAATTAAAAACGCTGTTATCAACTGTTCTTGCAGGCTGTATGATGATTACAGGGGCATTTTCAGGAAATATTCAACCAACCGACTCATCTGCTGTTGTCAATAAGGCACGAGTATCGGTTCATGACCCGTCTGTGCTTAAAGATTCAAACGGCACATATTACATCTTCGGCTCGCATATTGATGCGGCAAAATCCAACGATTTGCAGAACTGGTATACCTTTACAAATGGCTATACTCCTGTAAATAATAAGATTTTCGGAAATCTTTCGCAAAATCTTTCCAAGGCATTTTCATGGGCAGGCGAAAACCTTGAGGATTGTGACGGCGGATTTTCAGTATGGGCTCCCGATGTAATTTACAACCCCGATTACATCAACAAGGACGGCTCAAAAGGTGCATATCTGATGTATTTCTGCACAACTTCAACTTATAAGCGTTCAGTCATATGTTACGGAGTTTCACAGAAAGCCGAAGGCCCTTATGAATTGGTTGATACCCTCATTTATTCGGGTTTCTGGAACAACGACAGCTGGGTGACAAGCAAGGACGGAAAAAAGAAAGTTAACCGAAAATATACCTCCACAAATATTGATGAACTTATTGCGGCAGGCAAGGTTACAATGAATAACAGCTGGTTCAGCAGCAATGGAGATTTCAACAATCAGCTGTTCCCTAATGCCATTGACCCTACAATTTACTACAGTCCCGACGGCAGAATGTGGATGACTTACGGCTCATGGTCGGGCGGTATATTTACCATTGAAATTGACAAAAAAACAGGTCAGTGTATTCATCCGAAATCCGGAAAAACTTCCGACGGACGAATGGTTGACAGCTACTTTGGAACTAAGATTTCAGGCGGTTACGGCAAATCGGGAGAAGGTCCGTTTATTGAATATAACGAGAAAAATGGCTATTATTACCTTTGGGTGACATATGGCGGACTTACTTCCGAGGGCGGATATAATATGCGTGTGTTCCGTTCAAAAAATCCCGACGGCCCATATGTTGACGCTGCGGGAAGGTCTGCTGTTTTAGGAGCGAATACAAATCTTGATTCAATCGGACTTAAAGTAATGGGCAACTATAAATTCAGCTGTCTTAATCAGGCGTATATGGCTCCCGGTCACAATTCCGTATTGAAAGACGATAACGGAAAATGGTTTCTTCTCAATCACACACGTTTTGATGACGGATATGAATTTCATCAGGTGCGAGTTCATGATATTTATTTCAGCAGCGACGGCTGGCCTGTTGTATCACCTTTTGAATACAGCGGAGATGCGATTTCAGAGGGCGGTTACAGCGAATCCGATATTGCTGGGGAATATGAATTCATCAATCACGGCACAGATACAAGCAAGACTATTCACAACTATGTAAATATAAAGCTTAACGCTGACGGAACTATAAGCGGCGGTGCAACGGGAACTTGGTCACAGGCGGAGAATTCCCCACAGGCAAGCTTCAATATAGGCGGTCAGAAATATAACGGCGTTTTTCTTGCACAGCAGGACGAATCTGGCAAGGAACACAAAGTTATGACGTTTACCGCAGTTGGCAGCAATAATCAGACAATATGGGGCACACAGACAAAAGCTTATACAGGTTCAGACAGAACAGCCGCAATTTTCAAAAACGGTTCAACATACCGATTCAAAAATGTAAACTCAGGACTTTATATGCAAGTTGAGGGTGCAAAGGCTGAAAATGGTGCAAATGTTCAGCAATGGGGTTCAGATGCTGCAAATACCCACGATATATGGAAACTTATTTCAGCAGGCGACGGCTATTATTATATCGCTTCTGCTCTTGGTGACGGCGGAACATATATGCTTGATGTACAAGGCAAAAAAGCTGACAATGGCACAAATATTGAAATCTATAATTTCAACGGTGCGGATAATCAGAAATTCGCCTTATCTCAGAATTCAGACGGTTCATATAAAATACGCACAAAGATTTCAAATAAGCAGTCTGCTGTTGAGATAATTAACGGCTCTATTGAAAGCGGTGCAAATGTACAGCAATGGGAAATTAACGGTGCAAACTGTCAGGACTGGATTCTTGAAGAAGTAACAAATCCCGGCTGTAAAATGGATACAAGTGTAATGTATACCTTTACAAATGTAAACAGCAATTTTGTTATGGATATTGCCGACGGAAAAATGGAAAACAATTCCAATGTACAGCAATGGGAGTCCAATGGATTTGACTGTCAGAAATGGACTTTGCAGGAATCGGCAGAAAACGAAAATTACTATTATATCCGTTCCGTATCTGATTCAGAATTCGCCCTTAAAGCAGGCAGTTCGGAAAATGGCGGAAATATCGCTATTTCGGAATTTGCGGCAGATGATAGTGCAATGCTTTTCAAGTTCAGCAAAAATCCCGACGGCACATATTACATACATACAAAAGCTTCAGATGATGCCTGCTATGTTGAAATTGAAGCGGCAAAAACCGATATGGGTGCAAATATTCAGCAATGGGAGCCTACAAACAACGATTGTCAGAAATGGGCGGCTGAAACAATGACAACTGCACCTGCAACAACTCCTCCAACTACCACAACTCAGCCCGTCCCCGACTCAGTTAACGGAGATGTCAACGCTGACGGTGTGCTTAATGTGGCTGACCTTGTAATGATGCAGAAATGGCTGCTGGGAAGTTCAGATGAGCTTACAAATTGGAATGCAGGCGATGCATACAAGGACGGCAGAATTGATGTTTATGATTTTATTATGATAAGAAAGCTTCTGATAGGTTAAAGAAATCCCCTATATCACGTTATTTCGTGGTATAGGGGATAATTTTTAATTTGCTTTTGCTTTTCTTTTTTTGTCTATTATCATAAGTACCAAGAACACACAGCAGATGAGCATAGACGGAATAGATACAATTACACGATATGCAATATCGGGAGAGAAATCTTCGGGTACACCGCTTATAAAGAGTTGACCGACAATTCCTCCGCCGTTATTATTAGCAGCGTGCATAATGGCGGCAGGATAAATTGAGCCTGTCTTTTTTGTAAGCCACATAAGAACTATACCCATATATGTACAGAAAATACACATAAGCAGAATACCGAGCCATGGGTAGCCGTCGTAATCCTTGCCGAAGTTATGCCCTTCAACCGTAAGTACAGCGTGCCACAGTCCCCATATAATACCGCCGACAATGACAGTTCCCGTTGTACCCAGCAAAGGCTCCATTTTCTGATTCATATATCCTCGCCAGCCGAATTCTTCACCAAATGTATTGAATGCCAGAAGCGGAACAGTAACAAGTACTGTCAATATAGTTCCTACAATCTGCATACCGTTCAAGCCTGCTCCCATATCGGAAAAATCACCGTTTCCGTAAATAATTGTAGTTGTAATTCCCTCTGCAATTCCAAGAACAACAACAATCAAAAATGCTGCCACATAATACTTTATATTTCCCTTTAAATTAAGGTGGAGCATACTGTCGTGCCAGCCCTCTTTTGTGATTGCACGTGTTAAAACATTGGCAAGGGCGGGAGCAAATCCTCCTATCCAGAAAAGGACAGGATATTTATTTGTTTCAAACCAGTCGTTATATCCAAGGGTTTTATTGAAGATAATTGCGGGTATCCAGCTTATGGCAAATGCAAAAAATAGAAATATTAAAAGCCGTTTTAGTTCTGTTTTTTTATTTGTCATAGTTATTTACCCCCTTCATAAACAGTTTGCAGGATATATTATAGGATATTGGATATGCAGCCAGACATATCAGAATACAAATCGGCGTTATAAGAAGCATTTCATCACTGGCCTGCCCTTTTAAAACGCCGTTAATAGCGTTAAAAAATATCTCCTGATATTTGTCAGGCATATTATCATAAATGACAACTCCGACTGTTGCAATTATAAGGGTAGCAGTTGTTTTGATAATACTTCCTTTTCTCTGACCAAATCTTATCATCAAAGGAATATCTATTGAATTAAAGAAAATCAGCATGAAGAACATTAAAATAAAAACGTTTGTTATGCTTGCCGATTCCGTACCGGAAACAACAAACCTTATTGTATCATAAAGGTTTTCCGAAAAAATCGACATCACCATATAAATTCCCGTCAATGCAAAGCAAAGAACATACTTATTATAAATATAACGCTTTACACCATTTGGAGTACTTGCGGCAAAGAATGCCCAGAGCTTATTGTCATCTCCTGAGAAAACGCTCATGATAAAACCGCTTGCAGTAATCACGCCAACAGCTATACAAATATAATGTAAAAGCACCCACTCGCTGTCTGCCATTGCAGATTTAAATGATATATCCTCACTGAGTGAAACACTATATATCATTCCAAATGATAATGCAGTTACTAAAAGAGGTTGAATGATTGTAATAAGTATGGATATACGATTTTGTTTAAGTTCTTTATAGAAAAAGCCTGTGGGATAATCGTGTGTATCGCTGATAGCTGTGGTCTTTTCAGATTTTTTATTTACGGAAATATCTGAAGATGCACTTTTCATTTTCCTTTTTATAATAAGATAATCAGCAAAAATAAGCAGAATAAGAACAGGAATAAGCCAGATAAGCCAGCTTGCATTTATAAAATTATAAATCTTATCAAGCTCAATCCTGACGTAATTATTAAAAACAGATCTTATTTTTTTATAAAAGATAAGTGCAACTATGATTAAAACAACCAAAGATGTCAGATGATAACGAGTACCCTGTTTCTTATACTCATCTTCGCTTCTTGCACTCAATATAAAGCAATTGGAGAAAATTCCAACAAGCATCATTGACGCATACACTAACAAGTAAATAATCACATAAATTCCCAAAAATTCTGTTTCCGCTATATGACAATATAACGCCATAACAGGAAGATAGAAAAACAACATAAGGATAATGGATACGCCGTTTTTATAAACAACCTGAACAGCTGCTCTGTCCTTTGAGGTTACAGGAAGCGTATAGGAATACCTGAGCCAGTTTACATTGATGTCTTTCTTGAATGATTCGTTTTGCATTATTCCGGGCATTGAACAAAGCATAGATAATACTAATGATAACAATAATACCATACTTTCTGCCGTTTCGCCTGATTCGGGATCATTTTTTACTGCATAAATTCCAACTGTATAGAATCCCGCCATAACAATGAGCAGTATTATCATCATAATATTTGTCTTTTTATTAAGCTTTATTTCACGAAAAAGAAGTGAACGGAATTTTGTCATAATGACCACTCCCTTTCGCCGCTGTGAACATAGTAAAGCATAATATCATCAAGGCTTGCAGGGTCAACTATTGCACCGCTGTATTTATATGATGCTTCCTGTCGGTTATTGAGCATAATTTCCGCACCGTAGCTGTTCATACGGATACTTACAATATCCTCGGCTGCAATTTTTGAAATTTCGCCTTTGTCGCATTTGAGAATACCGTGAGATTCGAGAATTTCGTCTTTACATCCCGAAACAAGCAGTTTTCCCTTATCAATAAATGTAACGGTATCAGCTATTTTTTCAAGGTCTGAGGTGATATGCGATGACATAAGGATTGAATGTTCTCCGTCCTGTAAATATTCCATAAAGATATGGAGTATTTCATCACGAACAACAGGGTCAAGACCAGTTGTAGCCTCATCCATTACAAGTAATTCCGCACTATGTGACAAAGCACAGGCAATTTGCAGCTTCATTTTCATACCCTTTGAAAATTCGCCGATTTTCTTTTTTGTGGGAAGCTTGAAACGCTCTAAATAGCTATTATATTCGGCATTGCTCCACTTGGGATAAATTCCCTCAAAAATACGAGCCATATCCTTTGCATTGAAAACATCATGGAATGGAAGTTCATCAAAAACAACGGCAATACGTTCTTTGATTTCCTGTTCATTTTTCAGGTAATCAAGTCCCAACAGCTTTATTTCTCCGCTATCTATGGAAATGAGGTTCAGCAAAGAGCGTATAGTAGTTGTTTTACCTGCTCCATTTTGCCCGATAAAGCCCATAATAGAGCCTTTCGGCACTTTAAAGCTGATGTTATCCAGTGTAAAACCGCTGTATTTTTTTGTAACGCCTGAAATTTCAATTGCGTTTTCATAATTAGCCATAACTATTCTCCTTCATTTACAAGATCGAGAAGTTCGTGAAGTTCCTGCATATCAAGTCCTGCTTTTCGTGCTTTATCACTTGCCTCCATAAGCAATGACTCAATCTGTTTAATCTGTTCTTCACGGAACAATTCAAGATTCTGCGCCTTTACAAAAGAGCCTTTACCTGTAAAGGATTCGATAAACCCCTCACGTTCAAGTTCCTCATAGGCACGTTTGGTCGTCATAAAGCTGATATGAAGTTCTACTGCGAGGTTACGCATAGAAGGCAGCATTTCGCCCTCTTTCATCTGACCTTCGAGTATCAGCGTTTTTATCTGGTTGACAATCTGCATATAGATTGCCTCACCGTTTGCATTACTGATGTTAATATTCATTTAGTGTACACTCCTTGGGATTAAATACCTGTAAGCTTTCCGGACAGCATCGCAAGTATAAATTGTATAATCTCTATGTATACAATTATAACATTGATGTTACACTTTGTCAATAGGTTTTTAAAAAAATTTTTTCGACAGCTTATTGCTCCACCAATTATACCTTGCCAAAAAGACGAAGGCAGAAAGGGAATTTATCAAGGAAGAAAAACGCAGGAATGCTCTCGCATTTCAAGTTTTTCTGACGCAGAGAAATTTTCTTTATGTCGAGTATTTGATGGCAAGGTTTAGTTGGGGGAGCAATAATAAAAGCTGTTACATCAATATACAAGTGGATATAAAAAATAAATCCTCGGAGTTTTGTACCCGCCCAATAATCCCGTGTCCCATCAACTCCAACCAACTCCATAGACCGGATTAGATCGAGTAGTCCCGTCATACTTAAAAAGGCGCTGTAAAAAAGTGAAACCAAAAGTCCGAGTGAGCCATGGAAATGGTCCACTCGAACTTTTGGTTTCACTTTTTTTACAGCGCCGTTGTGGGGAGCATTTTTTCTGCTGAAAACAGCAATAACATCTTTTTCATCGAAATAATCCTTGAAGCACTTGCACATCTGTTTCCATTCGGCAGTATAGTTCTTATACTTTTTCCAAAGTTCATCATATTCCTCATAAAATTCCGGTTTATTGCTTGTGGTGCTTGTTGAGAGATTAAATGCAAACATATCGGATACGGTAAGATATGGCTTAAATCTGATATATTCTATGGCAGAGCAAGCATTTATATTGTTGAAAGAACTATTTGATGAATTGAAGGAATATGAGGGATAGCGTTTATACATTCCTACCAATCCCAACATACGTGAAACAGGTGAAGAATTTTTTCAATAATGACCTTATGTCCTTTTTTCAGCTGTATATCAACATATGCTTCAATATACTCCACATACTCGGTTCCGTATTCCGAATTAATAAATCTGACATTCTGCACTCTTTTGCTGCTCATCTGAGAAAATTCCTTTTCAATTTTCTCAGCATCAGAAACTTTCAAGCCGTCGGTACACTCAATAATAAAATTAATAGATGCCCTCAGCTTCTTTTTAACCATAAATTCGGAAATATATGGCAATGCTTTTTTCACATTTTCAATTTCAGTTCTCTTCGAACATGAAGCAAGAAAAACTATTTTATATGGGTTAACGGTTATTGCCGAAGCGATATTTGAAAAGCCATCATTGTTACTTCCTGTAACAAATGGTATTACCATATACAATTCAGATGAATAAGTAAGAATAAACGGAATTCCCTCAATAAGTTCAAGGTCATCCAGTTTATAATTACGATACTGCTGACTTTAAAATATGGGAACAAATCTTTCGTGCAGTGAATTCATAAGCTGTTTAATGGAGTTTTTTTCAACAGCAGTTAATATCACCGACTCTTTTACAGTATCAAGAAAAGTCTTTTTCAAGCCTTTATATCGTCTGACCTGTGCAGAATCATTATTGCTTATATCTTTCATACAAGTAAACAATTCCTGCAAAGCCACAATTGCTGAAACATCTCTCTCAACGGATTTATGCAAAGCCGATATAAATTCTCCCGACAAAAGATTATTGGCGGATTCTGACTCAGCATATTTCTTGTACATAAGATGAAGCTCTACTGACATACGTTCAAGCTCATCAAGGGAATTAAGCTCCGCCTCGGAAGGGTTGTCCCATTTTTCTTTATTAAGAATATGTGATATACCTTTTACCCATGGTTTAGAGGATAAAAGAGAATCCCCACGGCTCTTTACAATACATACATGACGTTTTTTCTTTTCATTTTTAGTTTTACCGCTTGCACATTCATTCAAATCCACTATTCTTGTATACCCAAGACAAAGCTTTTCTGCAACCCAGCGGCGATGCTCCAGCATAATAAGTTCGTTTTTCTTTTCTCTGTTTTCTTTTATGTAAGCAAGATATTCTTTTGCAACCTCGGAAAGGTCGCCTTCCATTTTTATACCTATTCCATACAGTTTATATTTTATTGACAATACAAATTAAACGCATGAGTAGTGATTATAGGGTTTGCGATACTCCTTACGAATATCGGAATACTCTACATTGAGGTTTTTCTGCCATATCAGATGCACATTAAACGCCATTCTTTCAAGTTCTGCAAAGAAAGGCTCGTTGCTTATATTCTTTGTAATGTATATGGGGATAATATTTTCGGGAATTCCACGACGAACTTTATTTCTTTCAAGGGGAACACATACATAACAAGCAACATTCAGGGTTTTGGCAAGAGATAAATTAAAATCATCACTTCCCACAGATACAAAAATGTAATCCGCCTTATATTCCGAAATGAACTCCATATTTCTTTTTTTCGCCTGTTTTTGAAAAAGAGTGTACTACGAAATTTATATTTCCGTATGATTCATTTTCGTCTGCAAGTGAGCCGTCTACATTAAAAAAATCTGAAAGCTCAGGAACATCAAACCCCTTTAAAAATGAAATCTTCTCTCACTATTTCCAGTCAAACTATATTGTGACAATTATAATAATACCAACGACGACAGCATACTGTCTGTATGTTGAGGAAGTACAACGACGACAGGCAGTATTTATGCCATTAGATTTGTCCACTGTTGTTTTAGGGATTGGTATTATTTGGCTGTTGTTACTAATCCAGCTAAAACCAAGTAGAGCGAGGCATTAGACTATTTGAAGCTATAAGAAAACTCGGTCCAAATTCTTTCAAACTGTTCTTCAAAAGCATCATATATCTGTGGTGTGGTTGTCTTATTGTATTCCTCTTGAAGAGCTTGGTTTGTACTCCTCGGAATAGACAAGTGCTCAACTAGCATTTTATTCTCAGTTTTGTTGATATACATCCTGTCAGCAATCGGCAGATCCGTGTAACGCAACAAAAATCTACCAGGGTATCGTTTCGCCCACGACTCAAACGTCTTAAATATAGACATTGTTTCTTTGTTAAAATTGAGAAACCATTTTTCTAAATTTTCACCATTTTTCGGCTCAGGCAATATCATACGCATAACAAAGTTAGAGTCATCACTAATTCTACTTTCGATTAACTCTTTTATTCGCCCGTTTGCACAGTAGTATGCGAGTACTGATATAATATCGAGAGCCTGACAATCGGGATTTTTCAGAGTTTCACGAACGAAAGCAATGTTATATTCATCTGATTCATTAAAGCCATCATTTATCTTAGGTTTAGAACCCATGAACAATGCTTCAGAATAAACTTCGCTTGCATTTTTCCAAATATATTCAAACTCATCACAATATAGCTTGTATTCCTGACAGCCACTTCTGTAGTTCAATCTTTGACACTCATCGACGTCACGACCGTATGAGTAGTAGGTTATATTTGTCCATCCTTTGGATTTCTCACCTTTAATTATGTATGACCGACGGAGCAATGGTATAGTAGCAATGTGAATTTCCACAGAATCAGGATATTTCAACATAAGCTTGACCCAGTTTTCCAGGTTTTTTTCAAAATCCACATATTCTAAGTTAGGTTGTTTCATATGAGAGCGAATTTCCTTAACCTGTAATGCAGTATTTACAATCACTCTAATCTTAGCTCCTGTGTTAATGGCTTTTGTTAAAAGTCTGTTTTTTGTTCCGTCTGTTCGCCAAAGAGCTCCTTCATGAAAGCACATATCAACGGCAGATATCTTTCCTAATTCAGTCGTACCGGAAAGAGCCGTTTCAAATAATTCGTTTGTCGTAAGAGGTATAGTATCACCCTGTACTTCATCTTCAATCTCATCGGGAAGTGGTTTTATTTTAGGCTGAAAAGGAAAGAAACCATTCTTTGACCATCGAGTATAATACTTATCAGGAAAAAGCTCATAAATTTCGTCCTGAAATATAGCAATTAAACATAAAAGCGACAAAGCCTTTGCTAAATCCGGATCTTCTGTCAGTGAATACTCGATGTCATTATATAATTCAATATAATATGTATTGCTAGGTTTCACCAAATCTAAAAGGCGATTAAAAAGACCATCTCTATAGGAGTAAGGATCGCTGTGAGAAGCTGCCGATAATTCTTCTATAATAATGTCATTAAAAACACTTTCGAAAATATTAACTAAGTTATTTTGTGCTTCATCATTCTTGGCTTTAAGGTCATCTCTTACTTTCTTATTAACTCTAGTATACTTCTTATTGTGTTTATCTTCTCGAAGCCCACCGTGTTTAACTAAACTGGAAAAGAAATTAGATTTAATAACTTCTTCAAAATAGTCATCACTGAAAATCCCACTATCTACCAATAGTTTTTTTAGAAATGCTCCATCTACATACCTTATTGATGTGCCAGACTGGAGTTTATCTTTAATCTTTTTTATTGAAAGATATTCTCTGTCAAAATCGTCCATTGAAATATAATCGATCATAACCATCACCTATTTCTTTAAAGTTGAGCAACACAAATACACATAAGTGTGCATTTCAATGTAATACGCTGTAACCTATGTATTTGTTTATATAAAAGCACTATGATATAATATCAATAGAAAGCAGAAAAAAAGCTATTTCAAGGGATTATAGCAAACGGCAAAATCTTTTGGCGTTTGCTATTTGCCGATCCGCACATTCGCAAACTAAAGTTTTCGGATGTGCGAGGCACCTTAAATCATTAATCATACTTTTTCAAAACTATTAACAATTCAATAACAATACACATTTTTACCCACCCCTATATAATTAAATATGTTAGCTGATGTATAATATAATCATAGGGAAACAATTCGAAAAAGCATCTCTGTTATAGAAAGGAGGCTTAAAATGTGCAGGGTGCTATATATTATATATTGTAACCAATTTTTATCCATTTGTCAAGTATAAGTCTGTTTCTTCATCACAAAAATTTATATATATTAAATGCGGTATTTGAAGATTAATTGGTAGGACAATATAAATAAGGACTGAAAAAATTCAAAGAGAAAAGGAGTAGTATTTATGAGTATAGTAATCAAGAGTTACATATTAATTTTTCCTAATCCGTTTAATTGTTATCTTCTGGATTTTGACGGAATCGGTCATATCGAATTGAGTAACGGTTTCCTTACAGAAACCCTCAATACATATGATATGGCAATAACGACAAGTCCTCGTTGTTCCGCTACATTAGTACAAAGACTTTTCGGATTAGGCAACGTAAGCTTTGACGTTACAGACGGACATAAAGTACATACTATCAATCTGAAAAATATCCGCAATCACAAGCAGGTTGCATCTCAATGCTGCAAGCACCATATTAAAATGAATAACCACATTTTGAATAATACTACGTATTTCAAAGAATACGCATCGTAATCTGAACCACATAAAATTTGCGGTTTGGCATAAAATATAAATTATATCTTGAAAGGAAGTTTTATCATGAAAAAATTAAATTCTATTTTAAGCGGTTTATTGGCATCCGCTACAGCTTTATCCCTCGCAGGCAATACAATTGCTCCTACTGCAATGGCATCTCAGAAAGGCGAAGAAGTTGCCAAATACGCTGAAGGTTTGGTAGGTATTTCCGGCAGACCGAATATTATCACCGATTACTGGCGTTTAGTAACGGAATGGTGTGCAATGGCAGTATTCTATGTTGGCGATAAAACAGGCGTTCCCAATAGCTTCCCTCGTTCCACTTACGTTGACAAAAGTGGAATTTATAAGGATCCTACCTTAGGTCCAGGTTTCAGAGATTGGTTCGAGGAAAGAGGCAGATTCTATTATCAGGGTGAGCTTATTCCAGGTGCCGGTGACCTCATAATTTTTGACTATAACGGTGACGGCTACGGTGACCATATCGGTTTTGTAAAGTCATATAACGGTGCAACTAATATCGTCTATACTATTGAGGGTAATGTAAATGACCAAATGCTCCCACAGTATTATTACGCTAATGACTATAGAATACTCGGATATTGCAGACCTGACTATAATGACAGCAATTATTCTGCTCCTCCCGTTACAACTGCACCTACTCCCGTAGTCACAACTACAGCTGTTTCAACCTTTATTCCAACTTCAACTACAACAACAGTTGCCGTAAATCCTGTAACTCCCCCCTCTTATAACAGTTCAGATTATTACGTATCAAGCAGCATCGGCTGCAACCTCAGAAGTCAGCCTGAATTCAACGAAAATAACATTATGCAAGTTCTTGATACGAATACAACCCTCCATCTCATCAGCACAAGTGGTTCATTCTACTATGTAAGAGTAGGAAATACCGATACATACGGCTACGTTCACTATTCCACAGTTTCTCAAAAAGGTCAGAACACATATTCTTACGGCTGTAAAGAAAACTATTATATTTCCTCACAGTACGGTTGCTACTTATACGACTCACCTAACGGCACAGGCAGTTCAAAAATTCTCGACGCAAATCAGAAACTTACACTTCTTTCACAGGGCAGCGAATATTCCTACATCGAAGTTGTCATGTACAATGGCAATGTCTATAACGGCTATGTTAAAAACGACGTAATTTCTCCAATCTCTCAGACTTCAACAAATACAACCACAAACAGCAGCGGCATTATTCTCAGCGGAACTTCATACAGTTCCTGCGGCTGTATTCCCTACACTAACTACAAGTACGTTTCCTCTGATATAGGCTGTAAATTCCGTTCACAGCCAAATATGAATGATTCAAATGTAATGTATATTCTTGACACTTATACTCCCGTTAACATTATTTCAGCTGAGCAGGATTTCTACTATTGCAGCGTTTACGTCAACCAGCAGCAGGTTTACGGCTATATCCACTCATCAGTTCTTTCATAAATTCAGTTTCACTAAAATGAAATATCCCTCGGCGGTATTAAACTGCTGAGGGATATTTTTCGTAAAGACCTTGTAAATTCATTCACAGTGCAGACTCTGCAACATAAAGTCTGCATTATACAACGCAACATTACTTTTTACTATTGATGTGAACATCTGCCATCTGTGAAAAATGATGGGCGGTTTTATTTGACGCCTATGATAGGTGTTGTAAAATTGTATATAACTGCTACTAAAACGGGGTTTGTTTCGTTTTTTGACGACATAGATGTAAACAGTAATAAGTTCAGTACGACTGTTATGTGGCATAATTACTATTTTCCATTCAGAATCCTGTCATACTTTTCGTAATCAGAATAAATTTTATTAAGATCACGATGAAAATCAGCAGAATGATTCTGATGAACATAGTGCATATATTCGTGATAAAATACGCTGTATATACATTCAATCGGATAATCCATAAGCCGCAGATTAATTGAAAATTTTCCGGATTTTACATTGCAGCTGCCCCACCGTGATTTCATAAGCTTGACCGTGATAAAAGATAACGGCACATTATATCCCGCTTCAATAAATCGCTTATGCACTTCAATATTAATGTCAATGAAAATATTTCTGCATTGATCGAATTTCCAATTCCAGATTATATCACGGATATGCTGATTATTTTTGGGGGTCAGGGTGTATACAACAACTTTCTTACCGTCAAACTGTACCCGTTCAGGACAATCATCGATAATTTCAACTGGCAATTTCTCTCCAAGATACATTGTACTTGTTATATCATCATCAACTTTTTCTTGATTCTTCTTTATTTTCTCAATTATTGATATGATTTTATCCTTGTCCTGTTCAAGCAGTTCCAGTATGTATTTTTCAGGAACTGTTTTATTTGCGGATATATACACAACTCCGTCAGACTTTACCCTGATATTTATGTTTTTAACCGTCTTTCTTTCAATAACGTAACTTATTTCTTTTCCATTAAGATTTATAGTTTTCATCAATTTTCTCTTTTCTTTTAATATCCAAGCTCTTTTTAGATAGGCAATGATTTATTTCACCTATCGCAGCTACATCAATTATATCACATCTGCTTTTTTATTGCAAGATTTAGTTGAAAACACTTCTGATTATAGCTATTTAGTCTTAATTTATTAAATCTAAATTCATTTGACTTTGATAGGATTGAATGATATAATGTAAGTAGTTATATTTGGAATTGAATAAGGAGAATATTATGAAAACTAAAATAAAATATGAATCTTTTAAACGTGCAAAGGAAATTATAAGTGTAAAAAAAGCATATGAAAAATATGCCAAAGAAATTGATGAACCAATGGAATTACAACTTTATGATTCTCTGGATCGCTTTTTTAACAAAGAAAAGTATCCACCTGTCGGAACCATAAATGAAGTATCAAGATTGTATCATTTTTTTGAAGCAACATATAATTTAGCAAGTGAATACAAATGTTACATTTATAATGATATAGACGCCACATTTCAATATTTACGAATGGGAGTAATCTATTATGCAATGGGGTATAATGCTCAAAAAATGCAGACTAAGAAAAGTAAATATAACGATGAAATAGAAATACATGAAAAATGTCTATATCAGGCAATTTCTGTAGATGAATGGGAATTGGCAAAAGAAAATGCATCTCCATGTCCAATTATTCAGGCTATGTTGAATGAAGAATATGATTTGGCTAAGGAATTACTTGAAAATTATACAGAAGAAACCGATGAAGACCAAGAACCCTATTTCATACATATGCCATATGTTAAGCAGATTTATATTGCAATTCTGAATGGCGATGAAAACGAATTTAATGAACAGCTTGCAAAACGTATCAATAAATACAGAAAACGTCCCTCCGATTATCAGCCTGTAATAGATACAACATCAATTGCACTTATAAAAATGGCT
>JAZQFV010000124.1:0-16511 GCA_045539715.1 Ruminococcus sp.
CCTCTAAAAACCTCCCTCACGGCGAACTTTCTATGACAAATATCATTTCCTGCGTTGTCAAACCTTGCAATACACAAAGTATTACTGCGGTTTGCCGCCTTGTAACTGACATTTGTCATTTACGAAATTTCGCTCGTGTTCCGGTTTTTAGAGAACCCCATTATTTATTTCCAAATACAAGTACATTTTTTTGCGGTTCAATTTTAAAACTTCTTCCCGATTTATTCCACCATAAATTCATCACAATAATATTCAGACCAATGCCAACAACGAGCATAACTGCGGCTATCAGAACAGCCTGCGGAAGTTCGAGGCCAAAGCCGTTTTTCCACTTAAAGTTATCATTTGAGAATATAACAGGCTGAGAAAACAGCAGTATATCGCTTATAATGAACGGAACAAACATTTTTGGCATATTCGCCATTGATATTATAAAAGATGAAAACACCATATTAAACGCAAGTATTATTATAACATCGGGCAATGCGGCTCTTTCAATAGCAAAATATGAAACTGTTATCAATATAGTATTGTAAATCATTTCTACTGTCAATCCTGCCGCTATTGGTGCTGTTGTAAATAAGGCTTTATTACAGCTTGCTGACAAAAAGAATTTATTATTGGCTATTATAGGTTTACCGCCCATTAACCATATAATCAGAAATAAATTTGACATTCCTATAGTGCCAATCATACTCATATAACCTTCATCTGTTATCTTTGCATATCTAAATATCATAGCTAAGCATATAAATACATTAAAAATTACGCTGATGCCTATAAGTATCGGACTATATGCCGATTTGAAATAAAGCTTATATGCCTTTAAAAAGTCTTTCATAAAGTCCTCCTTATACTTCTCTTTTTCCATAAACGATTGAGTATAGCAATTGTAATAATACTTCCTGCAATGTATACAGCCATTGTAATGAGTATATCAACATATAACGGCAAGCCAAAGCCGAATTTATCAGCAATTGAATTTTTAACAACAGGTGTAAAAAAGATAATTATAAAAAATGGAATATTTGAAAAAAGCATTGACTTATGTTCTTTATTAATTACCTGAAAAAAGCTTGCTGCAACAGTAATAATAGCATTCCACACCATTAAATCCGTGGCAAATTTAAATCCCAGATTACTTGCAGCCGCTGAAAACAGAATAATATCATACAGGAATAAAATTGAAAATACAGCAAAAAAAGGTACAATTGTGTGATATTTTTTTGCAAAAGGTATTGAATAGAAATATCCCGAATTTTTACACAACATCATTATAGGATTATCAACAAAAATACCAAAATGAAAAACCGTAATAAGTACAAGTGTTTTCATATAATTATGGGGAGTTTCAATATCCTTTGCAAATAATGCAAAGAATATTCCGATTGACATTACGGCTATGCTGATTATAATTGCTGCAGGCGGATAATAATTTTTCATATAAAGCTTACACGCTTTAAAAAAGTCTTTCATAAAATCCCACTTTCTTTCTATCTTTCAATTACTGTTCCATATCTGAAATTTCTCTCCGAATTCTCCCACCAATGAGTAAGAATTTTCACGGATACAATAATTGTTGTTATGTATATTCCCACCGCTATAAGCACAGGGGCATAATCAGGCAAATCAAAACCATAGCTGTTCGGGAAAAACTTTTCAAGAAATCCAATACCGCCGACACAATAAACAATCCACAATACCATTCCCAAAGTACATAAAGCTCCGTCACCAACTGTTAAAACTTCATACAGACATATCAAAAGAGTTGAAACTGCGTTCACTATAAGCAAATCAAGAGCAAAATCAGTACCAATAAATATAACAGCCATAAGTTCCGTTAAAATATCATAGGCTATACAAAAACTAAATATTGCAAGGGTTTTCACCTTTGTATGATAAAGCTTTGCAAATTTTGTTGATTGAAAAAATTTCAGTAAATTACCGATATTCTTCAATACCTCCGTAAGTCCGAATACCAAATGAAACATTCCAACAACGCTTAATGCAGACATATAATCCTTTGAATTATCAAAACCGTTTACACTGCAAATGAAAATATAACCTAACGATACCACTGTGAAAAACAGGTAAAACCATAATATCAAAGGCGGATAATTTACCTTAACATACAGCTTATATGCCTTTAAAAAGTCTTTCATAAACTTCACCTTAATCCTTATACCATTTCTTTCTGATTGATTTAAGCACAACTTTTTCAGAAACAAAGAAGATTACCGCCGATAAAACAACAAGTACTATTTGTGCAATTCCGAACTCAAAATCAAAAAACTTTTTTTCAAATAAATTTTTCATACATATTGTATATACAAATAACGGCAAACCGCTTATAACATAAACTATACTTCTGAATGCATCGTGTTTGATTACGCTGAATATATTAGTAACCGCTTTCAGAAAAATCAAACCAAGTGACATATATATACTTTCCCACAAACAGGAAAAAGCAATTCCCACAATCAGCTGATTTAACAGTATTACTGATACACCTGCCAATACACTTGCTATATGCTGCTTCTGATACATTTCAATAGGCTCTTTTACTGTTCGGTAAACCAAACCGCTTATTCTTGTATCAGCTGTCATAAATACATTTATAGCCGATGCAATATAGCACATGAAACTGTTGAAAAAGAGTATAACAAACCGCAGTTCTTCATCTTCACTTTTATCAAGAAGAAACACACCAAAAAACAAACTTCCCGCCAGCGAAAAAATTGCAGCAAGCAATACTTCTTTCACAAACCCCATGCTGTGATAAAGCTTGTAAGCCTGAAATATACTCGTTTTTTTATTCTCCATCTTTCTCCGCCTTTCTGAGAATACCAACGCTTAACTGCTGTAAATTAGGCTTTTCAACGGCTGTGTCAAGCTGTGTCAGCTTTACAAGATTTTCGGAAAGGGCAATTCCCTCGAAATTCATGCTGTTAGATGTGCAGGAAAGCATATAGGGCTTTGCCTTTTCGCACTTGTCAGCGTCACCGTGAACGAGTATGTATTTTTCTTTCAAATCCTCAACAAATCCCTGCTCAACGACTTTTCCCTCAGCCATAAATACAGCGTAATCCGTAGCAAATTCCATATCGGCAATATTGTGAGTTGAGAAAATTATTGAACGGTTTCCGTCACCTACTGCAAGGTATTCTCTGAAAATTTCGCAAAGCACATCACGGGCAAGAGGGTCAAGAGATGATGCAGGTTCATCAAGAACAAGCAGTTCCGTATCTCTCGCAAGAACAGATGCAAGATACATTCTCATTTTGTTACCGTCGGACATTTTAATAATTCTTTTTGCCTTTTTAACAGTAGAATCTTCAAGCTTGAAACGTTTGCACAGTTCGTCAAATTTGTTTCTGTCAAAGTTGTCAAATCCGATTTCCATAGCCTCGGCAATATTTTTTGCATTCCATGTCATAGGCAGGAAATTCATTGATGAACAGTAGCCGATACGATTTCTCAACTCGCTGTCGTCAATATCTGTCTTATCCCCGAAGTATACGCACTCGCCGCCGCTTTTGCCTGTAACTCCGCACACTACATCAATTAAAGTAGTTTTACCTGCACCATTTGCACCGATAAGCGCTGTTGAAAATCCGCAGGGGATTTCAAGATTAATCGGACCAAGTGTAAATCCCTTATACTTTTTTGTGATTCCGTTTATTTTAATTGCATTTTCCATAATTTAAACTTCCTTTCAGTTTTCCATTTCCCATAATGTTCTCAATGTTTCGCAAAGCTCCTCAACGTCAAGCCCTGCTATTCTTGCGGAATTTATTGCCTCCGTCAGGCTTTCCTCAACCTGCCGCATATGCTGTTCCGCCAGCATTTTTTCATCCTGCGAATTGACGAAATACCCCTTGCCCTTTGTGGCAGTTACAAGCCCCTCTGCGGTCAGTTCCTCATAAGCTTTCATTGTGGTAATGACGCTTATTTTCAGATTTTGTGCCAGTACTCGTATGGACGGCAGCGGTTCACCTGCTTTAAGCTGTCCCGAAAGTATCTGTTCCCGCAGCTGTGAGGCTATCTGCTTATAGATAGGCTCATTTGAATTCTGATAAATTTTCATTCAGCACCTCCTGTATCATTTTTATGTCGTAACTGTTATACGGTGTTCACAACTGTTTAACTGTTATATATACAGTATATAACAGTTGCGTCAATTTGTCAATAGATACGGCAAAATTTGTAATTATTCACAATTCTAAGAAAATCACGCAGCACCAATAACAGCATATTCACTAAATAACAGTTTTAACTGTATATAACACCTATTATAAAAGTGAAGAAAAAATCCAAAAACCTTGACAAAGGCGAATAAATAGGGTATAATAAAATGTATGTATCGTGAGATAGTCTGTCATTTTTGCTCCCCCAACTAAACCTTACCGTCAAATACTCGACATAAGGAAAATTTCTGCCTTCGTCTTTTTGGCAAGGTTTAATTGATGGAGCAATATGAGATTATCCCCGAAATAATTATACTTCAAGGAGTGTTTTATTATGGGCAAGCAGATGTCAAGATCAAACTATGAAAAACTTATTTTAGAGCTTGATGACCTTAAAATCAATAAACGTAAGGAAGTTGCTGAAAGACTTAAAGTTGCACGTTCCTACGGTGACCTTTCCGAAAATGCTGAGTATGATGAGGCTAAAAACGAACAGGCTATTCTCGAAGCACAGATTGCAGAACTTCAGTATACTGTTGATAACGCTGAAATTATCGAGGATTCCAACATTTCCGTTGACGAAATCGGTATGGGTTCTATCATTAAAATCAAACGTGTAGGCAGCGATAAGGTTGAAACTTTCAACATCGTCGGCACAAACCACGTTGACATTAAAAACGGAAAAATCTCCGATGAATCCCCTATCGGCAAGGCTGCTATGAAGAAGAAAGTCGGCGATATTTTCATCGTTGAAGCTCCTGTTGGCGAGCTTCGTTTTGAGGTAATTGAAATTTCTAAGTAAAGGATGATTCAAATGAGCGAAATGCAGAACAATACTCCTGTTGAAGCTGAGGAAATACAGGATATAAATATATTAAAGAAGGACCGTATCGACAAGCTCAATTCTCTCCGTGAGGGCGGTTTTGACCCATTTCAGACTACAAAGTATGATGTAACAGGCAAAGCTGCCGCTTTAAAGGCTGAATATGAAGCTAAGGAAGCTGAAATTATCGCTGCTGCAAACGGCGATGAAGAAGCTGTAAAGGCAGGACTTGAGGCACTTAACGACAACATTATCCGTATCGCAGGCAGAATTATGAGCTGGCGTGATATGGGTAAGGCTAACTTCATTGATGTTCGCGATAACACAGACCGTATTCAGGTTTATATCCGTTCAAATGATATTGGTGCCGACCAGTTCAAAGAGTTCAAGAAGAAGTGGGATATAGGCGATATTATCGGTGTTGAGGGCTTCGTTTTCAGAACAAGAAAGGGCGAAATCTCAATTCACGCACACAAAATTGAACTTCTTTCAAAATCACTTCTCCCACTCCCCGAAAAGTGGCACGGCTTAAAGGACCAGGATACACGTTACCGTCAGAGATACCTTGACCTTATCGTAAATCCTGAGGTTAAGGATACATTTGTAAAGAGAAGCCTTATTTTAAAGGAAATCAGAAATTATCTTGACAATCTCGGATATATCGAAGTTGAAACTCCTGTTCTTCTTCCTATCCAGATTGCAGCTGCTGCAAAGCCTTTCGTAACTCACCACAACACTCTCGATATGGATATGTTTATGCGTATCGAAACTGAGCTTAACCTTAAAAAGCTTATAGTAGGCGGATTTGACCGTGTATACGAGGTTGGACGTATTTTCAGAAACGAGGGTATGGATACTTCTCACAACCCTGAATTTACTTCAATTGAAATGTATCAGGCTTACACAGACTACATTGGAATGATGGATCTCATTGAAAATATGTACAGAAGCCTTGCATTCAAAATCTGCGGCAGCGATACAATTACATATCAGGGCGTTGATATTGAACTTGGCAAGCCTTGGCAGCGTCTTACTATGGTTGAGGCTGTTAAGAAGTATGCAGGCGTTGACTATAACGAATGGGCAACTGACGAGGACGCAAGAGCTTGTGCTAAGGCTAAGGATGTAGAAGTTGAAGAAGGCGAAAATGCTACAAAGGGACACGTTCTCATTGCATTCTTTGACGCATTTGTTGAAGATAAGCTTATTCAGCCTACAATTATCTACGATTATCCTGTTGAGAATTCTCCACTTGCTAAGAGAAAGCCCTCTGACCCTGCATTTACAGAGCGTTTTGAGTACTTCATCTACTGCCGTGAAATGGGTAATGCTTTCTCCGAGCTTAATGACCCAATCGACCAGAAGGAGCGTTTCATCAAGCAGGTTGAGGCAAGACGTGCTTTAGGCGATACAACTGGCGAGGTTGATGAAGATTTCGTAACAGCTCTCGAATACGGTCTGCCACCTACGGGCGGTCTTGGACTTGGTCTTGACAGACTTGTAATGCTCCTTACAGACAGTGCATCAATCCGTGATGTACTTCTTTTCCCAACAATGAAGCCCCTCCCTGCAAACAGCGGCAGACCTGAAAAGGACGAAGATGAAGAATAACAGCGAAAACAAATCATCTCCACAGGAAGATGAGAAAATTCATATATCAAAAAGTATTTTTGAAACTAATCGTGAAATGAAGCAGAAAGCCGCCGAGGAAGAATTGAAAAAACAGGCGGAACGTGAAAGAATTCTTGCTGAAAAAAAGAAAAAATCCGAAGAAGAAAGAGCAAAACGTCTTGAAGAAGAACGACTTGAATTAATTCGCCTTAAACAGGGAATTATTGAAGAAAGCGACACTATCAAGGACGAAGAACCCGAAGCCGAAGAAGTAAAAAGAACTCTCGGACAGAAGATTTCAAGCTTTTTCTATCTCAATAAATGGTGGCTTACACTTACCGCCGTTTTCGGTACAATCGCAGGAATTCTTCTTCACAGCTATCTGACACGACCAAATCCCGATGTTACAATTCTCATTATCGGAACTAATTACACCCTTGCAGAAGAAAGTGAACTGAAAGCATATGCCGAAACTTTTATCGAAGATTATAACGAAAACGGTAAAATTGAGGCAGCTATTCACTACATTCCCTACACAGGCGAACAAACTTCTGATTATGCAAACGCTGCGGCTACACGACTTTCTGCGGAACTTCAAAGCGATAACTGTGCAATTATAATCGGCAACAAAATAGCGGCTGATATGCTTAGCGATGAAGTTTTAGTGGATTTAACTGGACTTTACCCCGACAATGAACTTGTAAAGGGGGATAAACTTATGCTTGAAAATTCATCTCTTGCCGAAAAAATCGGCATTGAAAATGACGTGTTGACAAGCGAATGGTTTATCGGAATCCGTGAACCTCATAAGCTTATGCATTGCAGCGAAAAGAAAATGAAGGAACTATATGAAAAGGATTTCCCTCTCTTTGACGCTATTGTAAATGATATTTCGGAATAAGGGTGATAACTATGAGTTATTGTTTCAATGTTGAAAAAACAACAGCTGACCTTATAAAATGGGTTAAGGATTATTTTGATACAACCGCTTCTCCCGATACAAAAGCCGTTATCGGCATATCGGGCGGAAAGGACAGCTCTGTTGCCGCCGCTGTATGCGTTAAGGCATTGGGCAAAGACAGAGTTGTGGGCATACTTATGCCAAAGGGCGAACAGCACGATATTGATTGCAGTCATCTCCTTGTTGAAACTCTCGGAATTGAGCATTATGTAATTAATATCGGCACAACTGTTGACGCTTTCACAGAGGAATTTGAAAAGCATATGCCTATGAATTCACAGGCAGTTATCAACACTCCCCCACGTATCAGAATGACAACTCTTTATGCGGCAGCTGCCTGTCTTAACGGCAGAGTTGTGAATACCTGCAATCTTTCAGAGGATTGGGTTGGATATTCCACAAAGCACGGTGATGCGGCAGGTGATTTCTCTCCCCTGTCAATGCTGACGGTTACGGAAATTCTGCAAATCGGCGATTATCTCGGACTTCCCGAAAGCCTTGTTCATAAAGTTCCCATTGACGGACTTTGCGGCAAGACTGACGAGGAAAATCTCGGATTTACTTATGCGGAACTTGACACTTATATCCGTGGTCTTACAGATTTAAGCGACAAGCCTGAATTAAAGGAAAAAATCGACCGTATGCACAGAAATAATCTGCACAAATTGCAGTTAATGCCGAAATTTGAGTTTGAAATATAATAGGGCATCTCTAAAAACCCCTTTTGAGAAAAAACAGCTATGCACGACATCTGCTGCGTCAACCTCCCTCGGAGTGCGGCAGCACGCCTTCGGAAGGTTTCCTTGCAGCTGCCGCACCTATCTGTTTTTTCTTTAATCAAACGAGTTTTTAGAGATGCCCAATATTAAATTTGAAATATTTAGGGTATCCGCAAAGATACCCTTTTATTTTAAAATTATTTTAAAATGAGGTGATTAGGCTGAAAACTAAAGACTTAATTTTAATATCGCTGTTTTCGGCACTTATCACCGTGGGTGCATTTATAAAAATCCCCACTCCCCTCTGCCCCATTACCTTGCAGATACTTTTCACTACCCTTGCAGGTGTCATTGCAGGATGTAAAAACGGTGCAATCAGCGTCATTGTCTATATTCTCACAGGGCTTGTGGGATTTCCCGTATTTGCAGGCGGCGGCGGTATACGGTATATTTTTCAGCCAACTTTCGGCTTCCTCGTTGGTATGATAATCGGAGCATATATCACGGGGAAAATCTGCCACAGCGGAAATACAGATTTCAAGCGGCTGTTAATCGGCTGCCTCGTTGGACTTGTGCCGACTTTCGCAATAGGTACGGCTTATAACTGCCTTATAACGTCAATTTACCTCAAAGAGCAATCGGCGGCAATTGTGATTTTCTACTGCCTGCTACCCCTGCCGTGGGATATTATTCTGTGCGTTTTTTCCGCATATATCGGCAAAAAGATAATTAAACACATCAAGGCTGTGTAAATAATTACACGGTCTTTTTTTATGAAAAAACCGCCGACTATCCGCCGACGGTTTAATAATAATCTTAAGGGCATCTCTAAAAACCCCTTTTGAAAAAAACAGCTATGATGTTAATTTATTCGGGGAGTTTTTCAATCTGCTTTGCATCAAATTTCTGAATTGCAATTCCGTCGGCTGCTGTAATACCGCTTCCCACATCGGAGCAATCGGCATTCTTTTTGCCTTTTTCAGATAAACCGTATCTGTCGGGATTTGCGATATACTGGAATATTGCAGCAGCATCGGCAATTGTAACAACTCCGTCACAGTTTGCATCGCCGTATTTAACATCTTCGGGAACTGTTGGATCCTGCGGCTTTGCAGTTGTTGTAACAGGCTTTATAGTAGATTTTGTCGTTGTTGTTACGGGTTTTGTAGTGGTTGTGACAGGTTTGGTAGTCTGCACAGGTGCTTCACCCTCAGTTATGGGATATGTTTTAAGGTCGGGGAGTTCATCGAGAGTTATGCAGTATTCGCTCTGATAAATTTCCACAAGATTTTCCACGGGATTATTCTGCTCACTTGTGAGATAATTCATATACCAAGGGCAGAAATAAAGCCATGACGCCTTATCATTTACAAGATTTTCAAGAGAAGGAATACTGTCATTTTCCGTCATAGCTACCATTTTCTGACCCTTTGTACTCTGCACAAGGCTGTAGAAAGTTGAGGAAATTGAGCTTAAATTTGGCATTCCGTCAACTGCGTTATACTTGTCGTAGCCCACAAGGTCAACCACATCATCACCGGGATACCATGCGGCAGATGTGGGAAATGTATAGCTTGTCCATGTCCAGATGAGGTTATCCAAGCCGTACTCGTTGGTCAGCTTGTCATAAAGCAGGCGATATAACTCCTTGCATGGCTCAGGGCCTTCCGCACCCCACCAGAACCATGCACCCTCAGCCTCGTGAAGCGGACGCCATAAAATCGGCACGTCAGCCTCTTTCAGCTTTGTAAGTTCCTTTGCAATAAGGTCAATATCCGCCATGAGAACTTCATTTTCCCATGTACCCTCGGTGAGTGCCTTTGAAATGCTGAATGTGGTATATGTAGCACTTGCGGACTCAACATAGAATGCAGTTTCGGAACTTCCCTCCTCGCAGGGAACATTCCAATGCCATGTTACAGTTGCAATTCCCTTGTATTTGTTAGTCCATTCAATACATCTTTCGGGAGCCTGGTCACGCCAGTCAGATGTCGTATTATAGGCAAGAAAATCAATTCCACGGATTGCAGGAAGTTCCCCTGTCTGCTCCTTTATATAGTCGAATTCAGCCTCGTTATCCTTAATATAAGTATCGGGGTCATTCCATGAATTGTAGTTATGAGAGCCGCAGTATTCCTGCTGACCTGCAATAATATGGTTGCCGTAGGTGTCGCAAAGGAAGTTATACAGCCTTTTTGCGGAATCGGAGGCATTGGGATTTGACAGCGTTCTTGTAGGTGAAAGAGTTGTAAGACTCTTATCCGCAGGTTTTATAGTGAGATAGTCGTAATATGTATATCCCCAGTAGGCTTTCAATTCAATTGTATTCTTGCCCTCCTTGAGATTTACAACTCCTCCCGACGCTTCCTCAAACGACGTATTATATGGAAAACTTACCTCTCCCTGATTAACGCCGTTTACGTTGAGATACTGCACCTTTTTATTTGGGTCGCTTGGTTCACAGTAGCTGATTGCCAACTCATAAAGACCTGCTTCGGGAACATCAACCTCAACGGAAAGAGTTGTGCCTTTCTGGTCGAGATAAGCAAAGCCATTGCCTGAATATCCCGAAAAATCGGCATTTTCAGGCATCTTATCCGAGGGAACATCCTCAACGCCCATATAAATTGCACCGCCGCTGCATTTTCCGTCCTCAAACTCATATTTAAGCACTCCGCTGTCTGCGGCAGTTGCAGCAGGCAGACTTGCAGTAAGAGAAAGAGCAGTTACTGCAGCAGAAATAATTGTTAAGGATTTTTTAATATAATTTTTCATAGCAATTAACTCCTTAATTTAATTAATCTTAAATTTTTCACCCGAAAATCAAGGGAAATCCCCTCTTAATTTTATTATATCACATCCTTCAGCAAAAATCAAGCTTAATTTTTAAGAATTTCAGAAAAATTTAAGTAAACTCAAAACTATTGCTTTTTTTGCAAAATAGTGATATAATAAATGTAACTATTTTTTAGGAGAATTATTAAATGATATACACAGTAACTCTCAACCCTGCCGTTGATTATGCCGCAGATTGCGGAGAAATCGCCATTGGTCAGGTAAATCGGCTTGGCGGCGGAGAAATATTCTTCGGCGGAAAGGGCATAAATGTTTCTCTTGTTCTGAAACAGCTTGAAATCCCCTCAATTGCCACAGGTTTCGTTGCTGGCTTCACGGGGGAAGCAATTGAAAAAGGCATCGGCGAAATGGGCATTGAAACTGATTTTGTCCGCCTTGAAAAGGGATTTTCACGAATTAATATAAAACTTCGCAACAACGCCCCCACGGAAACGGAACTGAACGGAAACGGACCCGATATTCCCCAAAATAAGGTTGATGAGCTTTTCCGAAAGCTTGAAAAAATCGGAAACGGCGATACAATCGTTCTTGCAGGCAGTATTCCGCCCTCACTTTCTGATGATATATACGAAAAAATCCTCGAAAGGCTTCAAGGGAAAAATATCCGTGCAGTCGTTGACGCTTCGGGAGAACTTCTCCTTAAAGTGCTTAAATATAAGCCTTTTCTCGTCAAACCCAACAATATAGAACTGGGAAATCTGTTTAATGTTACCATTGATACAACTGAAAAAGCCGCTGAATATGCCTTGAAACTGAAAGAGGCAGGGGCGGTAAATGTTCTCGTATCTATGGGTGAATCAGGGGCAGTTCTTGTTGATGAAAACGGAGAAATCCGCACAAAATCGGCATTTTCGGGAACTGTAAAAAATACCGTCGGTGCAGGCGATTCAATGGTTGCAGGCTTTATTGCAGGCTACGAAAAGGGCGGCTATGACTACGCTCTCAACCTCGGCACAGCTTGCGGAGGAGCAACTGCTTTTTCCTCTGGACTTGCCACGGCTGATGAAATTTTCAGACTTATGAACGGTGAATGACAATGTTTGACGATTATATTTCATGCCGCTTATGCCCCAGAAAATGCGGCATAAACCGCTATGAAACCACGGGATATTGCGGAATGTCAGCTGAACTAAAAGCCGCAAAGGCATCTCTGCACCAATGGGAAGAACCCTGCATATCATGCGAAAACGGTGCAGGAACTGTATTTTTTTCGGGCTGCAGCCTAAGATGCGTTTACTGCCAGAACAGCGAAATCAGCAATAACGGCTACGGAATGGCTGTAACTGCCGAAAAACTGGGAGAAATCTTTCTTCAATTGCAGGACAGAGGTGCGGAAAATATTGAACTTGTAACCGCAACTCATTTCCTCCCACACATTATTTCCGCCCTTGAAAGGGTGAAATCACAACTGAAAATCCCCGTTGTGTACAACTGCGGCGGATATGAATTGAGGGAAACAATTAAACGACTTGACGGCTATATTGACGTTTATCTCCCCGATATAAAGTATTTTTCAGCGGATATTTCCCGAAAATATTCATCTGCTCCCGATTACTTTCAACAGGCGGCTGATGCCGTTACGGAAATGATTGAACAGGTGGGGAAACTAAAATACGATGATAATGGAAAACTGCTGAAAGGCACGATAATACGTCATCTTGTACTGCCAAACTGCCGCCATGACAGTATGCGGATTTTGGACTGGATTGCGGAAAATACTCCCTCGGACAGCCGACTTGTAAGCATTATGAGCCAATATACGCCCTTCGATTTTATAAGTTCGGATTATCCCGAACTGAAACGGCGGATTACAAAAATGGAGTATAACTCCGTTGTGAGATATGCAGAAAACCTCGGTATAAAGGGATTTACGCAGGATATAACCTCCGCACGTGAGGAATATCTGCCACACTTTGACCTTGAAGGAATCAGATAAACGAAAGGAAAATACATATGAAATACGGTCTTGTTATGGAGGGCGGTGCAATGCGTGGAATGTTCACCGCCGGTGTAACTGATGTGCTTATGGAAAATGACATAGTTTTTGACGGTGCGGCAGGAGTTTCCGCAGGCGCTTGCTTCGGCTGCAACTACAAATCCCGTCAGAAAGGCAGAGCAATCCGCTATAATCTGCGGTTTTGCCGTGATAAACGCTATTGCAGCTTATATTCTCTCATAACCACAGGTGATATGTTCGGGGCAAAATTCTGCTACCACACTATGCCCGATGAACTTGATATTTTCGATTACGATGAATTCAACAGAAATCCTATGGTATTTTACGTTGTCTGCACCGATGTTGAAACAGGAAAGCCTGTCTATAAAAAGCTGAATAAAGCCGATTATGAGGGATTGGAGTGGATTCGTGCATCTGCATCAATGCCCCTTGCGTCACGTATAGTTGAAATTGACGGACGGAAATTCCTTGACGGCGGAATTTCTGATTCTATTCCGCTGAGTTTTATGGAAAGACACGGTTTTGAGCGAAATATCGTTATTCTCACACAGCCGAGGGATTATACTAAAAAACCAAGCAAAAGCATTAAGCTTGTAAAATCAGTTTACAAGAAATACCCAAAGCTTGTAAAGACTTATTCAGAGCGTGCAAAAATGTACAATGACCAGCTTGAATATATCCGAAAAACCGAATCTGAGGGCAGGGCATTTGTAATCGCTCCCCCGAAAAAGCTTGAAGTCGGACACGTTGAGCATAACCCCGATAAGCTTTTAGAGGTATACCGTGCAGGCAGAAAAGCGGCACTTGATAACCTTGACAGAATCCTTGAATTTCTTGGAGAATAAATTATGGGGTTATCTAAAAACGGAACACGTGCAGAATTTAGTATAGGAAGTCTGCCGTGAGGGAGTTTTTTAGAGATTCCCTCATACCAATCCCTGAACTGCTGTTTCAGGGATTTATTTTTTGAGATACCCTTATACCATTTTGATTCCCTGCTGATTTACAGGAAATCTGCTGAAAACCTCTTTACAAATCCGCAGAAATCTGCTATAATATAAAATAGATAAATATGCAATAACGGAGGAATTACTTTGGCTAACGATAAAATCAGAAACTTCTGCATTGTGGCTCACATTGACCACGGAAAATCTACTCTTGCTGACCGTATTCTTGAAAAAACAGAAACTGTTGCTATCCGTGATATGGAAGAACAGCTTCTTGACAATATGGATATTGAGCGTGAACGTGGAATTACTATCAAAGCCCGTGCAGTTCGTATGAAATATAAAGCACAGGACGGCGAGGACTATATTTTCAACCTCATTGACACTCCGGGCCACGTTGACTTTAACTATGAGGTATCACGTTCCCTTGCTGCCTGCGAGGGTGCAATTCTCGTTGTAGACGCTTCACAGGGAATTGAAGCACAGACTCTTGCCAATACCTATCTTGCAATTGAACATGACCTTGAAGTTGTGCCGATTGTCAATAAAATCGACCTGCCCTCTGCCGACCCCGAAAGAGTGTGCAACGAAGTGGAAAATGTAATCGGTATTCCTGCTATGGACGCTCCAAGAATTTCCGCTAAAATGGGTACAAACATTGAGGAAGTTTTAGAGCGAATTGTTACCGATATTCCTGCACCGACAGGTGATACCGAAAAGCCCCTCAAAGCCTTGATTTTTGACAGCTACTACGACTCCTACAAGGGCGTTATTATCTACGTTCGTGTCAAGGAGGGACGTGTAAAAGTCGGCGATAATATCCGCCTTATGGCTACAGGAGCAGTTTTCACCGTTGTTGAGGCAGGCTATATGGACGCTTCAAATCTCGTGAACAACGGCTCACTTGAAGCAGGCGAAGTTGGCTATATTTCAGCATCTATCAAGAGTATCGGCGATACTCAGGTTGGTGATACCGTTACAAATAATGACAATCCCTGTGATGAGCCACTCCCGGGCTATCGTAAGGTAAATCCTATGGTATTCTCGGGTATTTACCCTGCTGACGGTGCGAAATACGGCGATTTGCGTGAGGCACTTGAAAAATTGCAGCTTAACGACGCTTCACTTTCCTTTGAACCCGAAACTTCAATTGCTCTGGGATTTGGCTTCCGCTGCGGATTCCTCGGACTTCTCCACATGGAAATCATTCAGGAGCGACTGGAGCGTGAGTATAACCTTGACCTTATCACAACTGCCCCCTCTGTTATTTATAAGGTAACAATGACAAGCGGCGAAGTTGTATACATCGACAACCCAACAAATTACCCCGACCCTGCTCTTATTCAGACTGCGGAAGAACCTATGGTTAAGGCAAATATCCTCTCCCCCTCTGAATATGTGGGAAACATTATGGAACTTTGTCAGGACAGGCGTGGAGTTTTCAAGGATATGAAATATCTTGATGATACCCGTGTTGAACTCCACTATGAACTCCCCCTCAACGAAATTGTCTACGATTTCTTTGACGTGCTGAAATCCCGTACAAAGGGATATGCAAGCTTTGACTATGAAATGATGGGATATGTTCCCTCAAAGCTTGTTAAGCTTGATATTCTCCTCAACGGCGATATTGTGGACGCTCTTTCCTTTATTATCCACACAGATAAGGCATACGGCAGAGCAAGAAAAATCGCTGAAAAGCTGAAAGAAAATATTCCACGTCAGCTCTTTGAAGTGCCTATTCAGGCGGCTATCGGCGGAAAAATCATTGCCCGTGAAACTGTAAAGGCTATGCGTAAGGACGTACTTGCCAAGTGCTACGGCGGTGATATTACCCGTAAGAAAAAGCTCCTTGAAAAGCAGAAAGAGGGTAAAAAGCGTATGCGTCAGCTCGGCACAGTAGAAGTGCCGCAGGAGGCATTTATGAGCGTTCTCAAGCTTGATACATGAGGAAAATGCTATGATTTTTTACTATATCCTGACCGCCCTTTCGGCTATATGGCTCATTCTCTCCGTAATCTCAACAGTTACGGAATTAATGGAAATCAAAGGGGCAAAAATCCGCAATTTCTTCCGCCGTCTGAGAATTTCTCTCCGTGAAATCACTCTTGTGTGGGCAATTGTAATTGTAGGAATTGTGGTGTATATCGCCGCAAAATCCGATAACACCAACCGTCTGTGGATTGGAATTTCCCTCGGAATTTTCATTGTGGGACTTGTTATTCTTGAATATTTCCGCATTTTCGGAATTGCAAAAACAAGAAAAAGGAAAAAATTAAGACCATTATCTAAAGGGGTTCTCTAAAAATCGGAACACGAGCGAAATTTCGTATATGACAAATGTCAGTTACAAGGCGGCAAACCGCAGTAATACTTTGTGTATTGCAAGGTTTGACAACGCAGGAAATGATATTTGTCATAGAAAGTTCGCCGTGAGGGAGGTTTTTAGA
>JAZQFV010000125.1:0-7297 GCA_045539715.1 Ruminococcus sp.
TTTTGAGAAAAAACAGCTATGCACGTCATCTGCTTCGTCAACCTCCCTTGGAGTGCGACAGCACGCCTTCGGAAGGTTTCCTTGCAGTTGCCGCACCTATCTGTTTTTTCTTTAATCAAACGGGTTTTTAGAGATGCCCTTTATAAAACGGCTCTAAAAAATTTTTTCAAAAAAATGTAAAGTCCACTTGACAATTAATGTAAAGTGTGCTATACTATAAATGTAAGGTGAACTTTACATTAATTTGAAAGGAGAATTATTATGTTTAATCAAAAAGTCAGAAGTATTGTTAAAAATATCGTAACAATTTTTGTAACTGCAACGGTTATACTCCGTTTGAGCAGCAGTCATATCGGCGGTGCATTTGCGGAATTTACCGAAGCTGCATTTCCGTGGATTACTATGGCTGTAGCTATTGCAGTTATTATAGTATACAGTGGAAATAGTGAGGAAAAGCCTTGAAAAACAAAATACAGGAATTGAGAAAAAGCCGAAAAGTCACGCAACAGGAGCTTGCCGACGTTCTCTGTGTAACACGACAGACTATTATTTCCCTTGAAAACGGGAAATATAACGCTTCATTAACCCTTGCCCACAAAGCCGCACAATTTTTCGGCATTACCATTGAGGAGCTTTTTATATTTGAGGGCGATGAAAATTTAATAGGAGAATAAAAATGGAAGAATTCAGAAAAAAATACGAAAAGAGATTCAGATTTACTTCAATTATGTGTTGTATTCTGCCTGCTGCTTTCTTTGCAGCACGTCATTTTTCACAAAATACAAGCGAGTTCGCACAGGGATTAGTTCATGGTCTGTTTGTTGCCCTGATGGTGGCTGCTATAGCTGCCTGCACAAGTATGGGAGTTACTCTCCGAAATGAAGAATATCTGAAAAAGAAATACATAGAGGAAAACGATGAGCGAAATGCTGAAATAGCCAAGAAAACCATGCATACTTCAAGCCTTATTTCACTCTATCTGACTGCAATTGCTGTCATTGTAAGCGGATTTTTCAGCGAAATCGTATCAATTACACTTTGTATTGATGTTTTGGTCGGAGCAATTATTACTGTTGCAGTTAAGACATATTACAAAAAGAAAATGTAACTTCAGCCTTGCATTTCGGCAGGCTTTATATGAGCTTTTTCACCAAAAATACAGCAGGGATTTTTGTGCAAAAGTGGCTTTGAAAAGAATTCCCCGAAGTGGTATAATTGTATTATACACTTTTATTGCTCCACCAATTATACCTTGCAAAAAAGACAAAGGCAGAAAGGAAATTTATCAAGGAAGAAAAACGCAGGAATGCTTTCGCATTTCAAGATTTTCTGACGCAGAGAAATTTTCTTTATGCCGAGTATTTGACGGCAAGGTTTAGTTGGGGGAGCAATATGAAAGGGGCAGATTATTTGAATTTTAAAAAAGGTCAGAATGTGATTTATGGCGGCACGGAAATATGCAGTATTGGCGATATGGTGGAAAAGGATTTTGACGGAAACGGCAGCAGGGAATATATCGTTCTTACGCCTCTTGAACTGAATACAACTTTTTATGTTCCCTCGGAAAAGGCTGACGAAATGCTCCGTCCTATGCTTTCAAAGGAAACTCTTATTGAACTTATAAAAATGATGAAATACGGCACAGCTGCTCCATATGATAAAAATATAAATTTCAATGACGCTGTAAAAAAAGGCGACTATAAGGCATTAATAAGCATTATGCAGGAAATTTACTGTAAAAAAATCAGCCGTGAGAAAAGCGGAAAACAGCTTATAAAAGCCGACAGAAGAAATTTTGAACTTGCAAAAAAACTCATTGACAAGGAGATTTCCATAGCTTTCGGCATTGAACAGGACAAGGTTGAAGATTTTATATCAAAATTCGAAATTTAACAGACTACCGCACGGAATTTCTGTGCGGTATTTTTGTATAAAAACTCTACATAAAATATTAATAAGAGTCGCATAAAACTGAATAATACATAGAATATTTTTTTATGTCTTTACAAATTGAAATCAAAGGAGTAAAATATAATATGATAGTAATAAGCAACAAAACAGAGATGTAATATTTGTACATCTTGTACATAAGGAGGTTTTCATATGAACAGCAAATCCATTGATATGACTCGTGGCCCTCTGCTGAAACAAATCATAACATATACAATTCCCATAATTCTCACAGGTGTTCTACAGCTCCTTTTCAATGCGGCGGATTTAGTCGTAGTCGGGCAATACTGCGGAAGCGTTTCAGTTGGTGCTGTTGGTGCAACAGGCCCCGTTATAAACCTCATTACAAATCTTTTTATCGGTTTTTCCGTAGGCTCAGGTGTTTCCGTGGCTCACGCAATCGGCGCAGGAAAAGACGATGATATTCACCGAATTGTACATACATCAGTTCCCCTTGCCCTTATTTGCGGCCTTATTCTCACTATTGTGGGAGTTTCGGGAGCAGAAACAATCCTCAGACTGATGCAGACTCCCGATGATACAATTCGCCTTTCAACCATTTATATGCAGATTTATTTCTGCGGAATTATCGGAAGTATGCTTTACAACTTCGGTGCATCAATTCTCCGTGCCGCAGGTGATACTCGCTCCCCTCTCATTCACCTCACAGTTGCAGGAGTTGTAAATGTTCTCCTCAATCTGCTTTTCGTAATCGTCTTTAAAATGGACGTGGCAGGTGTTGCCCTTGCAACTACAATTTCACAATGTCTTTCATCGGTGCTTATTATCCGCACTCTGATGAAGCGTACAGATGCCTGCAAATTCATCCCTAAAAAAATGAAATTATATATGAAGCCCCTTTTGAAAATTCTGCGAATTGGTCTGCCTGCGGGTATTCAAGGCTCACTTTTCTCAATTTCAAATGTGCTTATTCAGTCCTCTATCAACTCTTTCGGCTCAATTGCGGTTTCAGGCAATTCCGCCGCTGGAAATATTGAGGGATTTGTCTATACTGCCATGAATTCCGTTACTCAATCGGCTCTCAACTTCACAGGACAAAATCACGGTGCAAATAATTTCACCCGTGTGAAAAAGACAGCTTTTATCTCCCTTGGATTTGTATTTACTGTCGGTACAGTTCTCGGTGTATCTTCCTATATTTTCAGCCGCCCTCTCCTTTCCATTTACATTCCCGATTCGGAAGAAGCTATAAGATACGGCATTACCCGACTGCTTTATATTGCTGTTCCCTACTGTTTCTGCGGAATTATGGACGTTTCCACAGGCTTACTCCGTGGACTTGGCAGCAGCGTTCTCCCTATGATAATTACAGTTATGGGTGTTTGCGTTTTCCGAATTATCTGGATTTACTCCGTATTCGCAATACCCGAATACCATACTCTTGAAGTCCTCTACATCTCCTATATCATTTCTTGGACAATGACTTTTGCGGTGCAGATAATTCTCTTTGCTATTCTTTTTTATCTCAAAAAGAAAAAAGCAGTCAATCCGCTATAACACAAATTCTCCTTTTTGCATATAATGTGCAGAAAGGAGTTTTTTGCTATGGACGGAATTATTATAACAGCTGCGGTAATTCTCGCAGTTATTGCCATTATCGAAATCGTAAACCTGTTTACGGATATTTCAATTGACGGTGCACCTGCTTATGTGACAGTTCTCCCTGTCTATGCCGACGATAAGCTTTTCGATATGCGTCTGGAATATCTTATGCGTTGGGGATGCGGCAGAAGAAAGGTTGTACTTGTGGATTTTTCTGCAAATAATCGTCAGATTGACCTGTGCAGCCGCTTTGTTGACAATAATCCCGATGCCGCTTTTATTCATTATACCGAAATGAAAAATTTTTTTGCTGAAATATTTGCATTTCAGGAAAAAATGTAGTATAATAGAAGTGAATGAATAAACGAAAGGAATTTGGAAATGGCTGGAGAATTTCTTCACATTGAAGGCTCAGTTGAAAATATACTTTTCAAAAACCCTGTAAACGGCTATATCGTTCTTGACCTTGATGCAGGCGGAGAACTTATCCCTGTTTTCGGCAACCTGGGCGATATTGAGGAGGGCGAAGTGCTTATTCTTGAGGGCAACTATACAACTTCCCAGAAATACGGCACTCAGTTCAAGGCTGAATACTGCGAAAGAAAGCTGCCCGAAAATGCTGTGAACATTGAAAAATATCTTGCCTCAGGTGCTATCAAGGGCATAGGTCCCGGACTTGCAAAGAAAATCGTCAATATGTTCGGGGCGGCTTCCCTTGAAATTATCGAAAATAATACATACCGACTCAGCGAAATCAAAGGCATTTCCCGAAAAAAATGCGACGAAATCGCTGAGGAGGCTAAAAAACTGTTTTCCCTCAGAGCCGTCACTTCCTTTCTTTCTCAATTCAATATAAAGCCTAAATTTGCTATGAACCTTTTTCGCAGATATGGCGGAAATTCTCTTGACCTTATCAAGCTGAATCCTTATATTCTCTGCTCCGACGGTATTGATGTGGAATTTACACGTGCCGATTCAGTTGCCCGTGAACTTGATATTCCACGAAATTCCGACAAGAGAATTATTGCAGGAATTCAATATATTCTCCGTGCATTTTCCGAAAGAGGTCACACTTGTATGCTTATTGAACACCTGCTTAAAGTTGTTTCGGATAAGCTGAACATTTCCGAAAAGGAATTTTATGATTCCTATAACGCAGGGCTGGAAGATAACGAGCTTTTCAACTATATTATTGATGATAATGAGTTCGTGTTTCTCCCCGATTTCTATTATGCGGAACAACTGATTGCGGATAGAATCAACGTAATACGTGATTTCATTTCTCCCGAAGATTTCAATTACGATACCCTCATTGATATGGAGGAAGCGGAGAAAAATATAAAATATGAAGCAAAACAGCGTCAGGCTATTACAACTGCCGTTTCACGTGGACTTATGGTGCTTACGGGCGGTCCGGGTACAGGTAAGACTACCACTCTTAACGCTATAATTTCCATATTTGAAAAGCGTGGTGACAAGGTTTTCCTTGCCGCCCCCACAGGCAGAGCCGCTAAACGTATGTCTGACCTAACAGGCAGAGAGGCTAAGACAATTCACCGACTTCTTGAAGTGGTTTTCGATACCTCAGACAGGCTTGTTTTTGCCCATAATGAGAATAATCCCCTCGATTGTGATGTAATCGTAATTGACGAAATGTCAATGGTTGATTCCATTCTCTTTGAAAAGCTTTTAAGAGCATTAAGGCTTGGCTGCCGTCTTATTATGGTTGGGGATTTTCACCAGCTGCCCTCAGTTGGTGCAGGAAATCTTCTGAAAGATATTATTGCAAGCAAATGCGTTCCCGTGGTGCAGCTGACTGAAATTTTCCGTCAGGCTCAGCAGAGTTCAATTGTTATGAATGCCCACAAAATCGTATCGGGAGATTATCCCGATGTTACACGTAAGGACAGCGATTTCTTTTTCTTCAAGAGAACCGAATTCCCCAATGCAATAGATTTAGTGGTAGACCTTGCGAAACGTCGTCTGCCAAATGCCTACAAATATTCGCCAATGGACGATATACAAATTATTGCTCCCTCTCGCAAGGGAACAGTAGGCACAGTTGAACTGAACAAGGTTTTACAGGAAAAACTCAATCCCCCTGCAAAGGATAAGCCTGAACACAAAGGATTTCTCTATACTTACCGTGTAGGCGACAAGGTTATGCAGATACGCAACAACTACGACATTGTGTGGAAAAAGGACAAGGAGCAGGGAACAGGCATTTTCAATGGCGATATTGGCAGAATTATAGCCATATCCCCTGCTGCACAAACCGTTCAGATTAACTTTGACGGCAGACTTGCGGTTTACACCTTTGAACTGCTGTCGCAGGTTGAACTTGCCTATGCGATTACCGTTCACAAAAGTCAGGGCTGCGAATTTGAAGCTGTAATTATGCCTGTTATGGGCGTATTTGAAAAGCTGTGCTACAGAAATCTGCTGTACACCGCTGTTACAAGAGCAAAAAAACTTCTGATTCTCGTAGGTTCGGAAGAATACATAAACAAAATGGTTGATAATAACAGACGGACAGGCCGTTATACCTGTCTTAAACATATGCTGTCACACAGAAAGGAAGAAATATGGCAAACACAGATATCGGAATAGACCTTGGTACATCCAATATAGTTATGACAATGGGCAAAAAGGGCGTAATTCTCAGCGAACCCTCAGTTATTGCCTACAACACACGCACAGAACGAGTTCTTGCAGTTGGCAAGGAAGCTTATGAAATGATTGGCAAAAATCCCGATTATATCTGCGTTGCAAGACCTGTCAGCAACGGAGTTATTTCCGATGATGACCTTGCTCACAGTATGATTCGTGAATTCATCTTAAAAGTTACGGGAAAACAGCTTATAAAGCCCAGAATTATTATCTGCGTTCCCTCATTTATTACGGATATTGAGAGCCGTGCCGTTGTTGAAGCCGCTAAAAGTGCAGGTTCACGTCAGGTATATCTCATTCAGGAGCCTATCGCCGCTATGATTGGTGCAGGTGTTAATATCGCCAAGGCAAAGGGACATATGATTGTTGATATTGGCGGCGGTACTACCGATGTGGCTATCGTTTCAATGAATGGCGTCGTTACTTCTCACACTATTAAAAATGCAGGAAATACCATTGACAAGGCTATTGTCAAGTATCTCCAGAACAAGTACAAGCTTCTCATTGGCGAGCGTACAGCGGAAAAGCTGAAAATTGAGCTTTGCAACCTCTATGACCCCACAGATGAGGTAACATATACAGTCAAGGGCAGAAGCCTTGCAAAGGGACTCCCTGCACAGATTCAGCTGAGTGAAATTGAACTTTATCAGGCAATTGAGGACGAAACTTTCCTCATAATGGAGGCTATCAGAAAAGTTCTTGAAGATGCTCCCCCTGAACTTGTAGGCGATATTTACGACAACGGACTTCTTCTCACAGGCGGCGGTGCGTTGCTGGGCGGTCTTACTCAGCTTATCAAGCGTACTCTCGGCATAAACTGCACTATCGCCAAGGACGCTGTAAACTGTGTTGCCAAGGGAACAGGTATGGCATTCGGAAGTATGACAACTCTCCTTGACGGATTTGAGGCTGCTACAGTTTATAAATATCGCTGATTTCCACGCTTTTTTCACCTCTGACACAAGTTGCACTCAAGGGCATCTCTAAAAACCCCTTTTTAGAAAAAACAGCTAAGCACGACATCTGCTGCGTCAACCTCCCTTGGAGTGCGACAGCACGCCTTCGGAAGGTTTCCTTACAGCTGCCGTACCTATCTGCTTTTTCTTTAATCAAA
>JAZQFV010000126.1:0-63343 GCA_045539715.1 Ruminococcus sp.
TAATTCCTCGATGCATATCATCTCATACTGTCCTCGTTCTTCTGCTTTTGTTGCTAGCATTTCCTTCACCTTCCCTTTTATTATATTATACCACATTTATGCAAAAAAGCCAAGCTTTCGCTTGACTTTTTCGACAGACTGGAGCCCCATACAAAATCGTAAAGATTGTGTATGGGGCTTATATTCTGTTCGGCACAGTCGTGGTTTACAGATAAAAAAATCAGTTGTTCTCAATCGGCTTTTATTTCTTCCCTATGAGTGGACGCTTTTATCCGCCCGCAATTTCGGTACGAAATCCCAAAATAAAAGCCACCCTGCGGTGGCTTTTAATTAGTCCATTCTGTTTTCCATATCTGTGTATTCTCTTACGGGAGAAATTGCCTTGTAAGCAGGGCGGATAATCTTATTGGAGTTGATAAGTTCCTCAATACGATGTGCAGACCAGCCTGCAATACGGGAAATAGCGAAAAGGGGAGTGAAAAGTTCATCGGGAATTCCCAGCATACGATAAACAAAGCCGCTGTAGAAATCTACGTTTGCACATACGCCCTTGTAAATGCGTCTTTCCTCAGCGATAACCTGTGGAGCAAGCCGTTCAACCATAGAGTAAAGGTTGAATTCGTCGTGGAGTCCCTTTTCGTTGCTGAGTTTCTCTACAAATCCCTTGAATACAGTTGCTCTGGGGTCGGAGTGAGAATATACAGCGTGTCCCATACCGTAGATAAGACCTGCCTTGTCAAAAGCCTCTTTGTGGAGGAGCTTTTTCAGATATTCCTTAACCTCGTTTTCGTCAGTCCAGTCCTTGACATTTTTCTTCATATCGTCAAACATAAGTGCAACTTTGATATTTGCACCGCCGTGCTTAGGTCCTTTGAGCGAGCCTAAAGCCGCCGCAATAGCGGAATATGTGTCAGTTCCCGAAGATGAAACAACGTGAACGGTAAAGGTGGAGTTATTTCCGCCGCCGTGTTCAGCGTGAAGAACGAGAGCCATATCGAGAATACGAGCCTCCAGTTCTGTATATTTCTTATCAGCACGGAGCATATACAGAAGATTTTCTGCAATTGAAAGGTTGGGGTTGGGGTCGTGAATAAAGAAGCTGCCGCCGTTGCGTGTGTATCTGTATGTGTGATAGCCGTAAACCGCCAGCATGGGGAACAGAGTGATAAGGGAAATGCTCTGTCTTAACACGTTGGGGATTGTAATATCATTGGCTTTTTCGTCATAAGAATAGAGAGCGAGGACGGATTTTGCCAGAATATTCATCATATTGTCGCTGGGGGATTTCATAATAATATCTCTTGTAAAAGTTGTAGGCAGATTTCTTGCGTCTACGAGAATTTTTCTGAATTCCTCAAGTTCTGCTGCTGTAGGCATTTTTCCGAAAAGGAGGAGATAAATGGTTTCCTCAAAGCCGAAACGCTTTTCCTTGATGAAGCCGTTTACAATATCTTCAACGTCAATTCCACGGTAAAAGAGTTTTCCCTGTCCGTTTTCGTCAACATTAATTGTGCTGATATTTGTCAGACCTGCAATAACTCCGTTGCCGTTAATGTCACGGAGTCCTCTTTTAACATCGTAAATCGTGTAAAGTGACGGATCTATGCGATAACCCTCAATAGATTTATCAGCAAGTCCTATGATTTCAGGTGTAAGTCCTATTAAGCCGTAGCCCATATTTTTTGTCCTCCTTTTTCGTTATTACTTTAAGTTGAATTTGAGTATGTATATACATTATAACATATTCTGTGAATTTTGTCAAGGGAAGTTCAATGATATATACATTTCTTCTGAATTTTGTTAAAATCTGACATAAGAAGCTATAACTGCATGTGAAAATACTTATATCATTTAATAATACAGGCTAAAGCAAAGGCTGACGCAATAAACGTCAGCCTATGATTGTTACCAAATTTTCTGCAAACTTTTTGCCATATAGATGTAAACGCCAAGCAAAATAATCTGGAAAATGCAGCTTGCTCTTGATGATGAGATGAAAAGAAGAATAACGTCAATGAAAAGAATGAAAAATGCAATTTTAGACGCTGTTCCGTAGTCACCCTGCAAGCCTTTGATCGCCATATAAATTGTGACAGCGGCAGGAATGAGAGCAAGGATTGTTCCGAAGAATGCCAATCCGCCAAGCTCAGATGTGGAAAGAATAAGACCGCTGACAGCACCTATTGCCGCAGGAATAACCGTAAACACGAGCAATAGAATGTTGATCACCTTAAAAGCTACTTTCATAAAATATAACCCCCTTTATCATTTTTGCACCCCACATACCACATAAAAATGTTTTTGTGTGGTACTGTAGTAAATTATATCACATTTAACCGTGTTTGTCAAGATATTTTGTAAGGAAATCGGACTATATTTTCACAAAATAAACATTGACATTAAAATCCATTAGTGATATACTTTTATAGTACGGAAAAATTTATATAATGCTCTAATGTATCAGGAAAGGAGAAGTGATACAATGCTGAAAAAAATATTGTCCTATGTGGGCAAATACAAAAAGGAAGCAATTTTGTCACCTGTAACCATTTTAGGAGAGGTTGCTATGGAAGTGCTGATACCCTATGTTATGGCGTCAATCATCAACGAGGGTATAAAAAAAGGCGATGTAAAACACGTTGCAGTAATGGGAGTTTTAATGGTGGGAATGGCACTTGTTTCCCTTGCTTTCGGTGCAGTTGCGGGCAGATTTTCCGCAGTTGCGGCTGTGGGATTTGCTAAAAATCTGCGAAAAGCACTCTTTGAAAAGGTGCAGCAGTTTTCTTTTGCAAACGTGGATAAATTCTCCACCGCCTCACTTACCACACGGCTTACAACCGATGTAACAAATGTTCAGATGTCCTTTATGATGTTCATAAGAACAGCTGTAAGAGCACCAATGATGCTGATTTTTGCCCTTATTATGGCACTTACGGCAAACGCAAGGCTTTCGCTTGTCTTTGTGTGTGCAATTCCTGTTCTTGCAATTGCCATAGCAATTGTAATGACAAAGGCTCACCCAAGATTTAAAAAGATGCTGTCACTCTATGACAATATGAACGGCAGAGTGCAGGAAAATCTCATAGGAATCCGCACAGTAAAGGCGTTTGTCCGTGAGGATTACGAGAAAAAGAAGTTCACCGACTGTTCTGAATCAGTACGTGCGGCACAGGTCAACGCTGAAAAGCTTGTTATTATGACAATGCCCTTTATGCAGCTGTGTATGTACGCAAGTACAATTGCAATTCTCTTTTTCGGCGGTCATATGATTGTGGGCGGCGATATGCTTACAGGCGATTTAACCCAGTTCATCACATATGTGACACAAATTCTTATGTCCCTTATGATGCTTTCGTTCCTCTTTATGATGTTCGTCATTTCAAGAGCGTCAATTCAGCGTATTTACGAGGTTCTCACCGAGGAAGTTGACATTGTATCTCCCGAAAATGCCGTAACAGAGGTGAAAAGCGGCTCTGTAAGCTTTAAGAATGTATCTTTCAGCTATTTCAAGGATATGAACAATCTTGCACTTGACAAAATCAACCTTGACATAAAATCAGGGGAAACTATCGGAATTATCGGCGGAACAGGTTCATCAAAAACATCACTTGTTCAGCTTATTCCACGACTTTACGACACAACAGAGGGCGAAGTTCTCGTAGGCGGACGAAATGTCCGTGATTATGATTTGGAGTCCCTGAGAAATCAGGTTGCAATGGTTTTGCAGAAGAATGTACTCTTTTCGGGAACTATTAAGGATAACCTTAAATGGGGAAATGCCGAGGCTACCGATGAAGAAATCATAGAGGCTTGTAAACAGGCTTGTGCTCACGATTTTATCACATCATTTCCCGACGGCTATGACCAGAATTTAGGGCAGGGCGGTGTAAATGTATCGGGAGGACAAAAGCAAAGACTTTGTATTGCCCGTGCATTGCTGAAAAAGCCGAAGATACTTATTCTTGACGACTCTACAAGTGCAGTTGACACCGCAACCGATGCAAGTATCAGAAAGGCATTCCGTGAAAATCTCGGAGATGTCACCACATTTATAATTGCACAGCGAATTTCCTCCGTCAAGGACGCAGACAGAATAGTTGTTATGGATGACGGAAAAATCACCGATGTGGGAACTCACGATGAACTTCTGAAAACAAGTGAAATTTACCGTGAGGTATATGATTCACAGCAGAAAGGCGGTGACGCTGATGCCTCCTAAGAAGAATATGGCACCCGTACAGAAACCCAAGGACGTAAAGGGCATAATCAAGCGAATTTTCGGCTATATGTACGGCTTTAAGGTGCAGTTTTTCCTTGTTATAGCAGGAATTATTTTCAGTGCATTTGCAGGAGTTGCAGGAAATGCACTTCTCACACCCCTTGTAAACAATGTTGAAGATGCCGTAAACACGGGAACGTGGGATAAGGGCAAATTCATCGGTATATTGGCATTAATGGGCTGCGTTTACCTTGTGGGAGCATTGTCCTCATTGCTTTTCCAGCGAATGATGATGAAGATTTCCACAACTACACTTATGAGAATTCGTAACGACCTGTTCAACAAAATGGAGTCGCTGCCTGTAAAATTCTTTGACAAACGCACTCACGGCGAACTGATGTCCCTTTACACAAATGATACAGATACTCTCCGTGAAATGCTCAGCAACAGTATTGCAAATGTTATCAGCTCCGCAATTACAATTGTAGGCGTATTTGCCTTTATGATTGCATACAGCTGGATTTTGACAATAATTGTAATTGTGATGCTCTTTATAATTGTAGGAGTTATCGGTGCAATTGGTTCACGCAGCGGAGCAGGATTTATTGCACAGCAGAAAGCTATTGGTAAGGCAAACGGCTATATCGAGGAGCTTATTGACGGTCAAAAGGTTGTAAAGGTATTCTGTCACGAAGATGCGGCAAATGAGGAATTTGACAAGCTGAACAATGAACTTTGCGAGGCGGCAACTAAAGCAAATACTTTTGCCAATATCCTTATGCCGATTATGAATAATCTGTCATATCTCCACTATGCGGCAACTGCTATTGTTGGCGGAATTATGGCTGTAAACGGCTTTGGCGGAATGGACGTAGGAAAGCTTATATCATATCTCCAGTTTACACGACAGTTTGCACAGCCTATTACGCAGGTTTCACAGCAGCTGAACGCTGTTCTTACTGCTCTGGCAGGTGCGGAGCGAATTTTTGCGGTAATTGACGAAGAACCCGAAGCTGACGAGGGATATGTAACTCTTGTAAGTGCTGTAAGAGGTGCTGACGGAAAGCTTGCGGAATCCGCAGAAAAAACAGGCTTATGGGCATGGAAGCACCCACATAAGGCTGACGGAACAGTTACTTATGCAGAGGTAAGAGGTCATGTTGAATTTGATGATGTAGTTTTCGGCTATGAACCTGAAAAAATCGTACTCAACGGAATAAGCCTTTATGCCGATCCGGGACAGAAAATTGCCTTTGTAGGCTCAACGGGAGCAGGCAAGACGACTATCACAAATCTTATCAACCGTTTTTATGATGTTCCCGACGGAAAAATCAGATATGACGGAATTAACATCAACAAAATAAAAAAGAGCGATTTAAGACGCTCTCAGTCAATAGTTTTGCAGGATACCCACCTTTTCACAGGTACGGTTATGGACAATATCCGCTATGGTAAGCTTGACGCAACAGATGAAGAAGTGTATGCAGCTGCAAAGCTTGCAAATGCTCACGGCTTTATAACACATCTTGAAAATGGCTATAATACAATGCTTACAGCTGACGGAGCAAATCTTTCACAGGGACAAAGACAGCTCCTTGCAATTGCAAGAGCAGCTATTGCAAATCCTCCTGTGCTTATCCTTGACGAGGCTACAAGTTCAATTGATACAAGAACGGAAGCCCTTATTGAAAAGGGTATGGATTCTCTTATGGAGGGACGTACCGTATTTGTAATTGCTCACCGTTTGTCAACTGTCCGCAACTCAAAGGCGATTATGGTGCTGGAGAATGGTAAGATTATCGAGCGTGGTTCACACGATGACCTTATTGCTCAAAAGGGCAAATACTATCAGCTTTATACAGGTATGTTTGAGTTGTCGTAAAGTGAATATCTGAAAAATCCCCGATAGACGCAGGTCTTTCGGGGATTTTTTTACAGTATATTTATTTGTTACAGTTTCCGATATAGTGGTATTCGAAAGCGGCAAGTTGATTTTAAATTCTATATAGTTTTGTCTAATAGAACAAAACTGTTGATATTAGAGGTTTTTATTGGTAGTTTCATAGCACCATTTATAATAATTATTGCTTTTAAAAGCTGTATCAATATCAGTCTTTGTATAATACCAATCATGTTCATTATCAAAATAATCATTAGGATAATATTTGAAATATTCTTTCAAAAAATTTAATACCATATCTTCAACTTCTGAAATATCTTCAATGTCAATAACTCTTGTGAGTTCAGAAGATATGTGAGAAAAATTATGCTCATCGGCCAAATTTTCTTTTCTATAAATGTACATTATAAACCAAGAAGCGTCGTTTTTTTGAACGCTTATTGAGCAATAATTTTTCCCAGTAAAATCTTCATTCCAAGACCTTACATTATACCCTAGCGATAAAAGGATTTTTATTGATATTGTTTTTGTTTCTTTAAAAGATACAAATTGTTTTTTTCTTAAAATAGAACCAGTTAATCCCATCAGTTTAATACCTCTAATAATTCATCTAAAGAGTTCACAATTAAATTTTATTTTACAGTTCTACGCCCTTTATAATTAATACGAGCCTGCGTAAAATGATTACTTGGTTATAGTTATGAAATTACAGAAAAAGGAAAACAATTCATTTTCAGCATCTGTTACCTTATACCTTATGCCCTCAAGCTGATGAGATGATACATCTTCTATTGTAATTGCAAATGCTAAACAATTATTAAGGTCAAATATGTCAATATCGTGTAAGCCTTTAAAATTAATTGTAAAGGTGTCACTACTTTCACAGGGGAAATCCGATAATATCAATTCCATATCATAAAGCAAGCCGTCCTCGCTGTCAAGAGTTCTGGAAAAGTGGATTTCTTTTATATATTTATATTTCTTGTTTTTTTCATAAATTTCAGATATAAAGTCCATATTTTGAACCACCTTTATCCAATTCTTTTTTATTCCTCCTGCGGTTCGGTTATGCTGTCTAATAACTCACGGAAAGAACTGCATACAAATTGCGGTTCATAATCTTCATATTCAAAAGCTGATTCGTGGTCATAGTAAACTATAACAGGCTCGCCGCTTCCGTTGTTGTAATCAAAGCACCAATAATTTCCAAAAGGGTCAGAGCCGAAAGCAATCAGATTTTTACCGCAGTTTTCGCTCACAATTTCAGAATATTCAAATATATTTTCGCTGTCGGATTCATTAATGGATAATAAGCTTTCAAATACTCTTTCTTTTCCGTTTACATAAACACAATACGGTTCGGGATAAGCTGCATTATACTTTAAAACTAATTCCGAATACTCTTTTGGAAAAGTTACTTTGAATTGTTTTTCAGCGTAATCCAAATCTGCTTTTGATGTAGGTTCTGACAAAGTCCAATTAATTTCCATTTTTATTCCTCCAATCAAAATTATAAAATTATTATAACATTTTCCTTTAAAAAAAGCAAGTATTAAAAGAGAAATTGCTGCTGCCTTTTTATGCAGATTGATATTTTCTGACATCTGATGGTTTGCTTGCGGTGTAACAGATAATTTACAGCTATTGGCTAAAGGCTTGAAATGACGAAATATAGCCATTGCAACTGCCGGTTGACAAATTTCAAAGCGTACTTTATTGACTGCAACGGGCAAATGTGGTAAAATAAAACCATAGAAAACACGGAACCGGTATCGTGAAATCAAATGCTAAATTTATACTTTAAATCTATGGAGGAACTACTATGATATTAGCGGATAAGATTATTGAACTCAGAAAAAAATCGGGAATGACACAGGATGAACTTGCTGAAAAATTAGGAGTAAGCAGACAGTCTGTTTCAAAATGGGAGGGTGCGCAGTCAACTCCCGACCTTGCACGTATACTTAAATTGGCGGAGATTTTTTCCGTAAGCACAGACGTACTTTTAAAAGATGAACTTGAACTGGAGCAGAATATTTCCACAGAGAATATTGAAACAGTATCCGTAAAAGCTCACGTAGAAACTGAACCGCCTCTCCGCCCCGTGTCAATGGCAGAGGCTGTGGAGTATCTTGAAAAGAACAGCAAAAAAGCACTTTATGTTGCGGCAGGAGTTGCATTGTGCATACTCTCGCCTGTTGCGGCAATACTTTTTGAAATTCTTTTTGAGGATACAGTTTTGTCAGAATTAAGTGCCATATTTATATTTTTATTAGTTGCGGCAGCTGTGGGATTATTTATCTATTCGGGCAGCATTATGAAAAAGTTTGAGTTTATGGAAAAAGAGTGCATTGATACGGAATACGGCGTTGACGGAATGGTCAAGGAAAAGCGTGAACGTGACCACTCAAAAAATACATTCCATTTGATTATAGGCGTAATACTTTGTATACTTTCAATTGTTCCCACCGTTGTCTGCGATATGCTTTTCGGCGGTTCGCCTTTAGAGGATTTTGGAGCAATTTTCCTTTTCATTTTTGTAGCGGCAGGCGTATTCCTCATTGTAAGGTCAAGTATAACCAATGAAGGTTATGAGGTGCTTTTAGAGGAAGAAAAATACAACCGTGAGAAGAAAATGAGAACAAAAAAAGCTGTAGGCAAATCCGCAGCTGTTATGGTAATTTACTGGTCAATTGTTACCGCTTTGTACCTCGGCTACAGTTTTATCACTTTCAACTGGCATATCAGCTGGGTAATCTGGGTTATAGCGGCTGTTCTTTCGCCTGCGGTGGTTATTATTGCAAGTGCAATAAAAAAATAATTTGTTTAAACTGTACATTGAAATATCTTTTCAATTGTGATATAATGATATATCATTGCGAATGTTGGAGGATTTAACAAATGGCAAAGGGAAAAATGAAAAAAGGGCTTAAAATCACATTAATTATACTGGGAATTTTACTTGCATTGATTATCGCAGCTTTGCTTATTGCACCGAAAATGATTGTAAAAACCATTTACAAGCAGAATTTCGGTACACGTTTCACATCATTTGAACCCTATTGCAGGGATATAGCAGAATTTGACGGACTTGAACGTGAAAAGCACGTATTCACCTCAAATGAGGGACAGAAAATTACAGGCTATGTCTACACAAAGGGCGATACAGAGCCAAAGGGACTTATTGTACTTGCCCACGGTTTTGGCGGCGGCGGTCATTGCAGTTATATGGATGTTGCTGATTATTTCGCATCAAATGGCTACAATGTTTTCGCCTATGACGCAACAGGCAATGATGAAAGCGAGGGCGAAAGTGTAAAGGGCTTGCCTCAGGGAGTTATTGACCTTGACTATGCCTTGAACTACATAAAAGCTGACGAGGAATTATCAGATTTACCACTTATGCTCTGGGGTCACAGCTGGGGCGGATATTCTGCTTGCTCCGTGGCAAAGCTTCACCCTGAAATTGAGGGCATTATTTCCGTTGCAGGTTTCAATTCCTCTCTTGATATGATTGAGAATGTGGGCAGAGGTATGGCAGGAGATGCAATTGATTATGCTATGCCGATTTTTGAGGATTTGGAAAAGGATAAATTCGGGAATTTTGCCACAATGACTGCCCTTGAAGGTCTTGAACAGTCAACAGCAGATGTGCTGATTTATCACAGCGCTGATGATGATATGATTCCAATTGAACTCAGTTATGACAAATATTATGAGAAATTTGCGGATAATGAAAGATTTACTTTCGTCCGATTTGAGGATAGAGGACATAATCATATATTCAATTCAGCTGATGGGCTTAAATACAGGGATGAAGTCGAAGCGGAATATGATGAATACTGTAAGGAGATAGGCGAGTTTTACTTTACAGGTGAAATGCATACTGAATTTGTAAAAGAAAATGTTGACAAAATGAAATTTTTTGAGCTTGACAGCGAAATAATGACGCAGATGCTTGAATTTTATGACAACTGTATACAGGGCATCTCTAAAAACCCCTTTTGAGAAAAAACAGCTATGCACGACATCTGCTGCGTCAACCTTCCTTGGAGTGCGAAAGCACGCCTTCGGAAGGTTTCCTTGCAGCTGCCGCACCTATCTGTTTTTTCTTTAATCAAACGAGCTTTTAGAGATGCCCTACAATAAAAATTGCCCCACAGTTTTGGCTGCGGGGCAATTTTGTTTATTGCGGAATAGCGTTATAGATAGTGATTCCGATATAGAAAAGTGTGAGGAGAATTGTGAGGGGAGCAGTGAAGTAGTGGCAAAGCTTTTTACCCTCGGAAACTTCGGGATTTACCTTTTCAAGCTTAAAGCTGTCACGGTGAAGAATAATTTCCAGTATAAAAAGGAGAAGTCCAACAAACATAAGTCCCATAACCAAAACTGTCAAACCCATATATATAACCATAACTTTAGGATCTTCCATTAAAGTGGTGAAATCTCCCGACTGCATTGCCTTAATATCCAGCTTTCCTGTGATAAGGCTTGCTGCACCGCCGATACCGTTTACAATGAAATGTACAATAATAGTTGGAATGATTGATTTTGTTTTCAATGCGATAAATGCGGTAACAATTCCCATAACAGCGGCAAATGGTACTTGCGGATAATTCATATGGAGCAGACCGAAGAAAATACCCGTTGAAATTACAGCTGACCATGAGCCGAAGCGTTTTATATTATTGAGCATACCGCCTCTTATGAGGATTTCCTCAAAAAGCGGAGCCATAAAGGTAATGGAGATGATGTTTACAACTTGTGAAAAGGTATTGTTTTCGGCTGAAAAATCCGTTTGAACAAGCTGTACACCTGTAATTTTTTCAAGGAGCATAAAGAACATATTTGTTCCCATACTTGCGGCATAGCAGAAGAAAACCGCAATAAATATCCAGCGTACCACCCACCAGAACGACTGCTGAGGCTTGCGGAAAACTGAGCCTATTGTATCAGTTCCCTGTCCGATTTTTGTTTTTTTGAAAATGAAAAGTGCAAGGAATACGCCGATAAAATGCTGAATAATCATTGATAAGATTAATACTATTCCCTTGAAATATTCCGAATCCTTGCCTACCACGGCATTTGCAATATTTGCGGATATAATTGAGCCGAGGAACATAAATGCGGTAAATATTATAAGTATAAGGGAATTTCCGTTGGAGGATTTCCGCAGAAGTTTTGCGGAATATCCCGAATTTTCGCTGCTGTCGGGGATTATGCCGATTGTATTTTCATTGTTTTCCATTTCAATTCTCCTTGAATTTTTTATGAAATCGGTTCAGAGTATTCGTATCTGTCAAGTATTCTGTAAAGCTTCAAATTTTCGTCTAAAGTATCTTCATTTGTAAAGTTTATCGCTGTATAAAGCATACCGCCAGTTTCATTCAAAAGGAAATTATATTGGAGAATACCTGCAAATTCGTTGAAATTAAAGGTTACAACAGCAGCGTCCTTTTCAACTTCAAGCTGCCATTCAACGTCCTTGAATTCGTGTTCCTCATCGCCGTCAACCCACTTGATATAGGCTGTATCTTCACCGAATTCAATTTTGTAAGAGCCTATAATTTCTGAACCTCTGTAATCAACGCCTGACCAGTTAGTGAATTGCAGGTTGGCAGCAGTCGGAAGCTTCCAGCCGCTGTTTTTGCGTGATGTATGCTCTTTTTCAAGTATTTCCTGATACTGTGAGAAATCGTATACAAAGGTGTCATAATTTGCATTATATGGGCAGTTCATCATCAGCTTTTCATCAAGACCGGGGAACCATACGTCCTTGTTTCCGTCAGAATCGGTAATAGTTACCATTGTATCTTTGTTAACATCTGTATTGTTGCAGAAAAGCAATACAGGCTCGCCGCTTTCACTTCTGTAGATGACATTTTCATATGAACCGTTGCCGTTTTCATCACGTACAATACTATTTATTGCAACTGTTGAATTTTCATCAAAGGGAACAATGCAGTAAAGCTCGCCCATAGGTGTTCCTGCAATCTGTCCTGACGGAATATCCTCTACAAAGCTGTAATTTTCGTAGAAAACAGGGCCGTTTTCCTTTATCCAAGTGACAGCGTCATCCCCAATCGTATCGTCGGCGAAGCCTATATAAGCTGCTGCAAAAAGCTGAACTTCGGACTCTTTCTTTTCTCTGAGAGCTTTAAGCTGTTCATCAGCGTTTGCCTTTGAAATATACTCCTCAATTGTACCTGTACCGCCTGTGGAGGTATGTGCATAGTAGGCAAGAATAAGGGAAGCGTCAATAGAATCGCATTTACCGTCGTTGTTTATATCGGCAGCTTTAGTCTGTTCAGCGGAGAATGCGGAATCGCCGCCTGTTGCAATTGCTGAGTAGTTTGAAAGAATAAGGGTAGCGTCGCTGGAGTTTATTAAGCCGTCAGCGTTTATATCGCCTAATGAAACAGGAGGCTTTTCGGGAGTTTCTGCGGATTTTGTAGGAATTAAAGTAAATGTTTCAGATTCTCCATTTCCGCAGTCATATTTGTATGTAACCCATTTCGAAGCGTCCTCAACTGTAAGGATATTTCCGTCAACTGTACCATTTGTCCATTCAGAAGTCTTTGAAATGTCAAAGCCTGCTGGGAGAGTTGAGAGGTCAAATGTGTTGTCAGTGAGTTCAATTTTAGAGATGTGGAAATCAATTATCCAATCTTTCAATGCTGTATTGTTGCTTAAATCAAGAGAAGTAAGCTCATTGCCACCACAATATAATTTAGTTAATGCGGTGTTTTTGCTTAAATCAAGAGAAGTGATCTGATTATCATAACAAACTAATTCAGTTAATGCAGTACAGTTGCTTACATCAAGAGAAGTTAGGTTATTAGCAATACATTCTAACTTTGTTAACGCTGTATTACTGCTTAAATCAAGTGAGGTAAGGTTATTATCAAAACAAGATATTTTGGCTAAAGCAGTAGAGTTGTTTACATTAAGTGAAGTGAGTTGATTATGATTACAAGATAATTCGTTTAAAGCAATACAGTCGCTTGCATCAAGTGAAGTGAGTTGATTGCTATTACATTCAAAACGTGTCAACGCAGGACAGCTGCTTACATCGAGTGAGGTAATCTGATTATATGAGCAATTTAAAAATCTTAAAGCAGTAGAGGTGTTTGTGTCAAGTGAAGTGAGTTGATTCTCAGAACAATTTAAAGATGTCAATGCAGGATTATTGCTTACATCGAGTGAAGTGAGTTGATTTTCATTACACTCTATATTTCTCAATACTGCATTGTTGCTTACATCGAGTGAGGTGAGCTGATTTTTAGAACACATCAATTGTATCAATTCTGTATTTTTACTTAAATCGAGAGTTGAAAGCTTGTTTTCAGTGCAATAAAGTTGCTCTAATGCAGTATTATTGCTTAAATCGAGTGAAGTGAGCTGATTGTTATAACACCACAATGCTTGCAGTGCTGTATTATTGTTTACATCAAGTGCTGTAAGATTGTTTTTATTGCAATTCAAAAAAGCTAAATCAGTAAAATATTCTATACCTGTTAAGTCAGAAATACCGCACGCATCGATATTTAGTTCAGTAACAGCTGCAATTTCCTCCGCAGAAAGCACACCGTCACCGTCTTTATCAAAATTATCGGCAACATACTTTCTGAAAACAGCGTCAGGGAAGTTAGTTTCGTTGATTTCAACGCTTTCCGCAGCAACCTCTGCCGCATTAGCTGTAAAGCCGCCGATTGAAATTGTGCTTTCGGGCATATATCCCATATTTCCTGCACAAATCAGCAGAGCCGCAGTCATAGCTGCAAATCTTTTCATTTTGGACATTTGTAATTCCTCCATTTCGTTTTGATAGTTTATCGTAGTAATACGATTAAATACATTATATCATATAATAAAAATAATTGCAAGTAAATAAAGTATAAGAAAATTCCCCGTAGTTTTCGCCACGGGGAATTTCTGATTAGATTAATTATTCTTCATCTTCTTTTTTGCTCTTTTTAACAGCATACATACCTAAGAGTACCAAAGCACCTGCGGAAACAGGAATACAATTGTAGAGCTTTGAGAAACCTGTCTGTGGGAGGTCTTCTTCGGGAGTTTCATTAGCAGCAGGTGTAGTAGTTACTGTAGTTATTGCAGTTGTAGTTATAGTTGTTTCAGTAGCAGCAGTTGTGGTAGTAGTTGTAACTGTTGTGGTTGCAGTTGTAGTTTCAACAGGTGTTTCTTCAATCTGTGGAATTAAAGTGAATGTTTCTGAGAATCCTAAACCGCAGTCATATGTATATGTTACTTCCTTTGTAATATCCTCAATTGTGAGAATATTTCCGTCAACTGTGCCGTTTGTCCACTCAGAAGTCTTTGAAATGTCAAAGCCTGTGGGGAGAGTTGAAAGGTCAAATGTGTTATCAGTAATCTTAATTCTGTGCTTGTTGTTAGTAAGCCCAACACCAAACTCCCAACCTTCAAGGCAGTTTGTATTGCTCAAATCAACACTTGCAAGCTGATTATTGCTACACATCAAATCGGTTAACAATGTATTATGACTTACATCAAGGCTTGTAAGCTGATTATTGCCGCATGCCAGTATTTCTAATTCAGTATTGTTACTTACATCAAGAGTGGTCAGATTATTATCATAACACCACAGACTGAAAAGATTTTTAAAATATTGTATACCTGTTAAATCAGAAATACCCAACTCGCCTAAAGATAGATCTGTTACAGCTGCAATTTCTTTGTCTGAAAGTCTGCTGTCTTTGTTTTTATCGAAATTTTTTGCAAGATACTGTCTGAAAACAGGGTCAGGGAAGTTAGTTTCGTTGATTTCTACTCCTGGGATTGCCGTTGGATTATCAGGGTCAATTACTGTTACTTCAAATGAATCAACAGCATCATGCCATTTTACATAGATAGTATAAGTACCCGGTTTTGTGTTGTCAAATTCAGAAGCGTCAACTGTTAAATTACATCTATCCAAGGATATATAAGGAATATCAGCGTGAAAATTTTCGCCGCCGCCGTATCCGTGAACACAAATAGTGCTGTAGTCAAGTTCTTCGCCGATTTCGTAAATTGTATCTGCTTTGTCATAAGGATAAACGTTCAGATGCCAGGAATAACTGGGTGGTGCAAATGTAGTTGTAGTAAACATTGCTGTTGTTAGGGGAACAGTAGTTGTTGTAGTGGTATCTGTTGTTTTGGGAGCAGCAGTTGTTGTAGTTGCAGCAGGTGTTTCTGCATTATCAGATTCAATTACTGTTACTTCAAATGAATCCTTTGCATTATACCATTCAACATAGATAGTATAAGTACCCGGTTTTGTGTTGTCAAATTCAGAAGCGTCAACTGTTAAATTACATCTATCCAAGGATATATAAGGAATATCCATATATGTGGTGCTGCCAAAACTTGTCATTGTACCATATCCATGGACGCAAATAGTGCTGTAGTCAAGTTCTTCGCCGATTTCGTAAATTGTATCTGCTTCGTCATAAGGATAGACGTTCAGACTACAGGAATAGCTGGGTGGTGCAAATGTAGTTGTAGTAAACATTGCTGTTGTAGTAGTTGTTGCAGTAGTTGTTGTAGTGGTAGTTGTTGTTTTGGGAGTGGTAGTAGCTGTAGTAGTTGCTTCGGAAGTTGCGGAAGAATTCACAAATGTTATGGGATAAAATACGAATTGTGATGTTTCATTATTTCCGCAGTCATAAATATAGTAGACTGCTCCTTCTGTATCCGAAACAGTAAGAATATTGCCCTCAACTGTACCATTTTTCCATCCAGAAGCCTTTGAAACATCAAAGCCTGCCGGGAGAGTTGAAAGGTCAAATTTGTTATCTACAACTGTGATAGGGTAGTCGTTTCTATCAACATAAAGAAATCTTATTTTATCATTATTACTAAGATCAAGTGATGTAAGATTATTTTCTGAGTAATGCAGAACTGTTAATTCGGTATTATTACTCAGGTCAAGTGTTGTCAGATGATTATAACCACAATGCAGGTCGTCTAACAGAGGGTTATTACTTACATCAAGAGCCGTGAGTTCATTATTGCTGCAATCTATATTTCTCAAATCAGGATTATAGCTAACATCAAGCTGAGTAATTTTGTTTTCATAACAGTACAAATTCTTTAATTTTGTGTTTTTAGTCACATCAAGAGCAGTAAGATCATTATAGCAGCAATTAAGGGTTGTTAATTTAACATTTGCACTTACATCAAGGCTGGTAAGATCATTCGATTTACAATTTAGTTCTATTAATTCTGTATTTTTGCTCAAATCAATTTTTGCTATATTATTGTTTTCAAAATAAAGTTGCTTTAGTGAGGTGAAAAATTCAACGCCTTTTAAATCTGAAACCTTTTCTTTATTACCCGGCGTACAACAAAGTTCGTGATTTCCAAAATCAATTGTTATTACTTTGTCAATTTCCTCGTCAGAAAGCACCATATCTTCGTTTGTGTCGAAATGATTTGTCACATACTTTCTGAAAATAGCGTCGGGGAAGTTAGTTTCGTTGATTTCAACGCTTGTGATTTCTTCTTCTGCCGCATTAGCTGTGACATTACTGATTTTGATTGAATCCTGTGGCAAATAACCCATAGTATTTGCACTAATCAGCAAAGCCGCAGTCATAGCTGCAATTTTTTTCATTTTGGACATAATTTTTTCCTCCATATCCTTTTTTATTTTTTGGCAAACGACAAAGAATTTTGTTTATGTTTTGCCTGCTATATATTAAACAACTTAACCCCCTCAATTATCGCAGTAAAACTGAAAAAATTTTCAAAAAGTCGTAAGCATATACTAACGTCCATTAATTAGCTGTTCGTTTGCTTTTATTAATTGCATTATATCATATAATATAACAAAATGCAACACTTTCCAAATAAATTTATATATATGCACATATAGCATTTGTATAGGTGTATATCATATGCTATATATACCTATTTCGATTATTATATTTATGATGTGACTTCGTTGGCAAACTATCCTACAAAAATGGACGGTAGAAATTAATCTACCGTCCTAACAGCTAATGGCTAAAGGCTTTATAAAGCAAATAGCTTTAGTTCTCTTTAAGTCTTGCAATTTCCTTTTTAAGGCTGTCAACTTCCGCCTGAAGTCTGCAAAGTTCAAGGGAAACAGGGTCGGGAATATGAATCTGGTCAATATCCTGTGTAACCTTGTGCTGATTGACTTTTTCGCCCTTTCTGCGGACAATTCTTGCAGGAACGCCCACAGCTGTACAATCATCGGGAATAGCGTTGAGTACAACGGCATTGGCGGCAATTTTTACGTTATTTCCCACAGTAAAAGGTCCAAGCACCTTTGCACCAGCACCTACAAGCACGTTATTGCCGAGAGTGGGGTGACGTTTTCCCTTGTCCTTACCTGTACCGCCGAGAGTAACTCCCTGATACAGCAGGCAATTATCACCGATAACCGCAGTTTCTCCGATAACAACGCCCATACCGTGGTCAATAAAAAGACCTTTTCCGATAGTTGCACCTGGATGAATTTCAATGCCCGTTTTATTTCTTGCACGCTGTGAAATAATTCTTGCAATGGTGTAATATTTCCGCACATAGAACCAATGGGCAAGGCGGTAGGAACGAATTGCCCTTAAAGTGGGGTAAGTCAGCAGAATTTCCACCGCATTTCTTGCCGCAGGGTCGCTTTCACGAATAAGGGCAATATCTCTTTTTATAGTTTTAATCAGTCGTAACATAAAACACCGCCTTCGGTCAGAAATTAGAAATCAAAGGTTGGAGGTCAGAAATCAAAGCCATAATGCAATTGCCGCCGCCGTTATCAGCTAACGGCTAATGGCTGATTGCTAAAGGCTTATGGGCATCTCTAAAAACCCCTTTTGAGAAAAAACAGCTATGGACGACATCTGCTTCGTCAACCTCCCTTGGAGTGCGGCAGCACGCCTTCGGAAGGTTTCCTTGCAGCTGCCGCACCTATCTGTTTTTTCTTTAATCAAACGGTTTTTTAGAGATGCCCTTATGTCATATTATAGAAATTTCAATGCACCTGTGTTCTCCATAGCTTTAAGGAGAGTGAAACGAGCCTCGTCACGGTATTCGGGTTTTGCCATATAGTACATATAGGTTTCGGCAATATTGAGGTTGCTTGATGAACGTCCCTCAATTTTGAACTGCTCAAATCCCATAGGTACGTACTTTTCCCAAATATCATCGGGGGAGATATGTGTGCGGAGATTGCGTATATCGTACACTCCACGCTGACCGAAAGGACATCTTTCAAGTCCCTTTGTGTCAATTGCATTGGCATTGAAAGGCTTGTTTGGATATTTTTTCAGATGCTCATTATAGGCTATCTGCATAAGTCCGATTGTGTGGTAATGCTCTGCACGTCGTGGGCAATTCGGCTCACAGCAGGCATTTACAAGCAATTCGCAGTCCTCTTTTCGGGGGAGCTTTGACAGCACTTCGAAATTGTTGTTGAAATCGTAATCCACAACAACAATGCTGTAATCCTTTCCGAGTTCTTCTTCAAGGAGTTCGGGAGAAGTAATTCTCTTGCAGGTTGAACTGGTAAGCTTGTATTTTGGGAAGTTAGTGCGGATGTATTCCTCTAAAATGGGAGATACAACAATAGCCTCGTTAAGTCCGTTATTGGCAAGGTTAAGCACCATATTGCAGAAAGTGTCGTTGAGGTGCTTTTTCTCCAATGCGGGATTGGTAAAAGTAAAGCGGAGGGGAATTCCTCTGTCGTTGAAAGCCTTGATAACAGCCTTTACATAATTGGAATCGCATACACCGGGCTGCGGTCTGCCGCCATTCCACATAGAGGGCGGAAAAACACCGTAGAATGAAGCAATTTCAACTCCCTCACGGAAATAGTGGGGATACTGTTTGAGCATATCCGCAAATAATAAATTCAGCTTGAATCGCCCCGAAAAATCGGGCAGATGAAAACGTACTCTCATAAAAAACTCCTTAATTGACGTAATCGCCTCTTTCGTCAGCTACTACATAGCCTGCCGCCTCGATTTCCTGTCTGAGCAGGGAAATTCCCTCAGCAGTTTCGCTGCCTGAAATAAGCTTATTATCGTAAAGGTTATATTTTTTTCTTGCGTCCTCGGGAGAAATATTCGGCATAATTACATTGCAGCCTGTTTTAAGACCGAGAATTCTGCCATTTTCTGAGATACTTCCAAGAGCCGTAGTGGCAGGGAGCAGCACTTTCGGAAACATAAGGCGGAGAATTCCAAGCAGACGGAGGGTAAGTTCAAGAGTTCCGCCCTTTTCATTGCGGAAAGGCGTATCCCAATGGGGAATGAATGGACCTATACCAATCATCTGCGGCTGTAATTCCTGCAAAAACCGAATATCTTCAATAATATGGTCAATGGTCTGATTTGGCACACCAACCATAAATCCCGAACCTGTCTGATAACCTGTTCTCTTTAAATTATACAGACATTTTATGCGGTTGTCAAGCCTCATTTCTTCGGGATGAATTTTTTTGTAAAGTTCCTCTGAGGCAGTTTCGTGGCGGAGCAGGTATCTGTCAGCCCCTGCCCCTTTCATTTTCTCATAGCTTTCAAGGGAGCGTTCACCAAGGGAAAGGGTAATGGCACAGTCGGGAAATTTTGTGCGGAGTTCAGAAATTATGCCGCACATAAAATCGTCATTGAAAAAAGCGTCCTCGCCGCCCTGCATAACAAAGGTGCGTAGTCCCAGTTTATAGCCGATTTCAGCACAATCCAGTATCTGCTGACGGTCAAGGCGGTAACGCTCCGCCGATTTGCAGCTTCTTCTGATACCGCAGTAAAAGCAGTCATTTTTGCAGTATGAGGAAATCTCAATAAGTCCACGGAGGAAAACTTTGTTTCCGTAGTATTTTCTGCGGATTTCATCGGCACGGCTTGCAAGATAAGCCGCTGTGTCCTCGTTTTCGTCAGCAATGAGAGTTTTCAGTTCCTCATCGGACAAATTCCCTGTGTCATAAAGCTTTTGGATAAGTTCAACCATATCAGCCGCCCAGTTCAATCATTTTGTCGATACATTTACGGGCAGCAGAAATCTGCTCCTCGTCCATAAGTATCTCAAAAGCCTCACCCTCGGGCTTTCCTGCAATTGCAAGAAGTGAGCGATAAACATCGGGGAGAGTTGTAAGCTTCATATCGGTACAGATAAGCTTTTTTGTCAAAGGGTAGAATTTCTTTTCGGGGCAGTCATACTGGAGATGTTCTGCAATTGAAGTTTCAGTTCCGATAATAAATTCCTTAGCGTCGGATTTCATAGCGAAATCCATAATGCCGCTTGTAGAGCCTGCATAATCAGCAAGAGCAGTAACTTCGGGGCGACATTCGGGATGAACGAGGAAAAGAGCGTCGGGATGTTCAGCCTTAGCTGCCAAAACTTCCTCAACTGTAATAGAAGAATGAGCAGGACAGCCACCGTTGAGCAGCATAATATCCTTTTCGGGGAGCTGTGACTTAACCCAGCCGCCAAGGTTGCAGTCGGGGATAAAGAGGATTTTGTCGGAGTCGATATTCTTCACAATTTTCAACGCACTTGAAGAAGTTACGCAGACATCGCAGACAGTTTTAAGTGAAGCGGTTGTGTTGATATAAGCCACAACAGTTCTGTCAGGCTCTTTTGCTTTGATTTCCGCAATCATATCCCTGTCCATCTGCTCCGCCATAGGACAGCCTGCACCCTTATTTGCAAGGTAAACACGCTTTTCGGGGGAGAGCATTTTTACAGTTTCAGCCATAAAGTGAACACCGCAGAAAAGAATATTTTCATTGGGAATTTTTGTAGCGTCAACGCTTAATTTATAGCTGTCGCCTGTGAAATCCGCAATTTCCACGATTTCACGGGACTGGTAGCTGTGGGCGAGAACAGCGGTATTTGTTTCTTTTTTAAGTTCCAGAATTTTCGCCTGCAATTCTTTTACAGTCATAATTTTCACCTCCGATTTATAGGCTTGTTTCGGCAATAACCTCAACTTCTACAAGAACATTTTTAGGCAGAGTCTTAACAGCTACACAGCTTCTTGCAGGAAGTCCTGTAAAGTATTTGCCGTAGATTTCATTGAAAGCGGCAAAGTCGTTCATATCTGCAAGAAAACAAGTAGTCTTGACAGCCTTTTCAAATGATGAACCTGCTGTATCGAGAACAGCACCGAGATTTCTCATAACCTGCTCTGTCTGCTCCTCAATAGTAGTTGCCTCAACTGTGTTTGTTACGGGATTTATAGCGATTTGTCCGCTGGTGTAAACCATACCGTTTGAGATAATAGCCTGTGAGTAAGGACCTACAGCGGCAGGTGCTTTTTCTGTGTGAATTTTAATCATAGTATTCTACTCCTTTTAATCATTAGTTAATTTAAAACCGTTTGAAATAAGCGCATTTTTGATAGCTTCAATATGTTCGTAATTTCTTGTTTCAAGAACAAGTCGGAGATAACAGCCGTTTACAGCTGAACCCTCGTTGGCACGTTCGTGGTGAATTGAAATAACATTTCCGCCCAGTTCAGCGATAATACGTGAAACCTCGAAAAGCTGCCCCGGTTTGTCGAGAAGTTCAATTGTAAGGGTAATATTTCTGCCTGACATAAGCAAGCCACGCTTGATTACCTTTGAAAGGATAGTAACATCAATGTTACCGCCTGAAAGCAGGCATACGACTTTTTTGCCCTTGACAGGCACTTTATTGAACATAGCCGCAGCTACTGCAACAGCACCTGCACCCTCGGTAACAAGTTTCTGCTGTTCCATAAGAGCAAGGATAGCGGCAGAAATTTCGTCATCGGTAACAGTTACGATTTCATCAACATATTGTGAAACGAGTTCAAAAGTAGTTTCGCCGGGAGCTTTTACAGCGATACCGTCAGCGATAGTGGAAACTCCCGAAAGCGTTTCAATTTTGCCGTCACGGACAGCGTTGTACATACTTGGAGCACCTGTTGCCTGAACGCCGTAAATCTTGATATTGGGGTTAAGGCTCTTTATAGCAAAGGCAACTCCCGAAATAAGACCGCCGCCGCCGATTGGAACAATAACAGCGTCCATATCGGGTATCTGCTCAATAAGTTCAAGACCGATAGTTCCCTGACCTGCAATTACAAATTCATCGTCAAAGGGGTGAATGAAAGTATAGCCCATTTCGTCACGCTGACGGAGAGCCTCTTTGTATGCGTCATCGTAAACGCCCTTTACAAGGCAAACTTCCGCACCGTAGCTTTTTGTAGCTTCAACCTTGGAAATGGGAGCACCGTCGGGGAGGCAGATAATTGATTTTATGCCGTTTTTAGCTGCTGCAAGAGCAACTCCCTGTGCGTGATTTCCTGCGGAGCAGGCAATAACTCCCTTTGATTTTTCTTCCTCGGAAAGGCAGGACATTTTATAGTACGCACCACGCACCTTAAATGAGCCTGTTATCTGCAAATTCTCGGTTTTAAGCCAGATATTTGCGTCGGGGTTAATCTTGGGAGCCTGTATGACATCGGTTTCCCGTATAACTTGTTTAAGGACATATTTTGCGTGATAGACTTTGTCCAATGTAATCATAAATAAAGACTCCTTTTTTTGAAATTAGATGTTAGAGGTTAGAAGTTAGAAATCGGTAGGTGCGGATAATATCCGCCCCTACATCGAACAACAATATATAGCTATATACCAACAATTCTTAATTCTTAATTCATAATTCTTAATTGATTAATGAATTGCCGTGCAGTTCTGGGTGAACGTCCGTTTCCCGAAGAAATGGCGAATTGTTCCGCTTTGAGGAAAAGTTCCTCATCGGGCATATCAATGCCGTTAGCCTTTGCAAGTTCAAGAGCAATAGCGGTGTAATTCTTCTTGTCGGGGCGGCTGAAATTCACACGAAGTCCGAAACGTGCCGACAAAGAGAGCAATTCCTGCATTGTATCGTTGCGGTGAACATCATCACCCTCACGGTCGGAAAAGCTTTCCTTTACGAGGTGACGACGGTTGCTTGTGGCATAAATTGCGATATTGTCGGAACGTGCGGAAACTGAACCCTCAAGAGCCGCTTTCAACGCTCCGAAGCAATCTTCTCCCGAAGTGAAAGTTAAATCGTCCACAAAAATAATGAATTTCAGCGGATTTACGCTTAATTTATCAATGAGTTCAGGCAATTCACGTAACTGCTCCTTTGTAATTTCCACAAGCCGCAGTCCCATGTGTGAAAACTCATTTACAACAGCCTTTACAGTTGAGGATTTTCCCGTTCCTGCATCGCCGTAAAGCAGAGTATTCTGTGCAGTTCTGCCCTTTACAAGAGCAAGGGTATTTTCAATAACCTCATTTCGTTCACGCTCATAGCCGAAAAGCATATCAAGCCGCTGTGTATCGGGAGCTTTTACGGGAACGATTTCGCCATTGCGGAGAATAAACATCGTAGATTCGGCAAAAACTCCGCAACCGTAAATCCCGATATTTTCAATGCGGTTTTTGTATTCAGCTACAAAATCAATGTCAGCTGTTTTCCATTGGGGCAGCTGATAAAGGCGGTAATAGCCGTATTGCAGTTCCTCAGCGGTAAGCTGTGAGATTTCACGGAGCATTTCAAGTTCATTTACCACAGCGGATTCAATCAGTTCATCAAAGGTTTTACCCTCGGATTTTCCCGAAATATAGAAGTTTTCGTCCTCGCAGACAAGCTTGAAGATATACTCCGAAAGATTTACATTATGGCAGTAAAGTCGTGAAACGAATTGAGAGTAAATATTTACATCAAAGCTTTTTCCCTCTGCGTGAAGTTCAAGAAGTGCGGAAAGTGACGATATAACGTCATTTTTCAGAATATTTCTGAATACCGCAAGGGAATTAAGACCGCAATGAAGATTGTCCAGTTTTTCACGGATATTAGCCATTGAGTGCCTCGCAGATTTTCTCAGTCATTTCCGTGCAGGAAAGGGGAGTACCCTCAGCACAGCCCATAAGATCAGCAGTTCTCCAGCCCTCGTCAAGGACCTTATTTACGGCATTTTCAATAGCTGCGGCTTCATCGTTGAGATTGAATGAATAGCGGAGCATCATAGCCGCTGAAAGAATTGTAGCAATGGGGTTTGCAATATTTTTTCCTGCAATATCGGGAGCAGAGCCGTGAATAGGTTCATACATACCTCTTGTTGACGCTCCGAGAGATGCAGATGCAAGCATACCGATTGAGCCTGTAATCTGTGAAGCCTCGTCGGAGAGAATGTCACCGAACATATTTGAAGTTACGATAACATCGAACTGTCGGGGATTTCTCACAAGCTGCATAGCGGCATTGTCAACGAACATATCGGAATATTCAACTTCGGGATATTCCTCTGCAAGGCTGTGCATTGTCTTTCTCCAAAGACGTGAGGATTCAAGGACATTAGCCTTGTCGATACTGCAAAGCTTTTTATTGCGTTTCATAGCGGATTCAAAAGCAGTTCTGCCGATACGCTCAATTTCAGTTACGCTGTAAGCCTCGGTGTCGTATGCCTCCTCGCCGTATTTGCCCTGACGGTAGCCACGGTCACCGAAATAGATACCGCCTGTGAGTTCACGGACAATCATAATATCAAAGCCGTCACCCACGATTTCATCTTTAAGGGGAGATGCACCACGGAGTGCAGGATAAAGTGAAGCAGGGCGGAGATTTGTGTACAGTCCCAATGCGGAACGGATACCTAAAAGAGCCTTTTCAGGGCGATTTTCGCCTGGCTGGTCGTCCCATTTCGGACCGCCTACAGCACCGAGAAGAACGCTGTCGGAAGCAAGACAGCCGTCAACAGTTTCCTGAGGTAAAGGCATACCGCAGGCATCAATAGCACAGCCGCCAATGAGATAAGGTGTGAAATTAAATGTATGACCGAATTTATCGGCGATTTTCTCCAGTACGGCAACAGCACCGTCAACGATTTCAGGGCCTATGCCGTCACCTTTAAGTAAAGCAATATTGAAATTCATAATTATTCTCCTTTTTGAGCCTTTAGCCGTTAGCCAAAAGCCATTAGCTAAAGGCTAACAGCTAAAAGCTAATAGCTCAACTAAATACTCCCTTTAGCAATTGACTCCATAAGACCGCCGTTTTCGATGATTTTCTGAATAAAATCGGGGAATGGTGCAGCTTTGAACTCCTGACCTGTAGTGAGGTTGCGGATAATTCCGTTATCCATATCAGCCTCGACTTTATCGCCCTCGGAGATATTGTCAGCAGCTTCGGGACATTCCACAATAGCAAGACCGATATTTATAGCGTTGCGGTAGAAGATACGAGCAAAGCTTTTGGCTATAACAAGGGAAACACCGCTTGCCTTAATGGCAATGGGAGCGTGTTCACGGGAAGAACCGCAGCCGAAATTCTGACCAGCTGTAATAATATCACCCTGCTGAACACGGGTTACAAAAGTTTTGTCAATATCCTCCATACAATGGGAGGCAAGCTCCTTATGGTCGCTTGTGTTGAGATAACGGGCAGGGATAATAACATCAGTATCCACGTTATCGCCGTATTTCAGAACATTTCCTGTATATTTCATTTGCTCATTACCTCCCAAGGACTTGTGATTTTTCCTGTAATTGCACTTGCAGCGGCAGTTGCAGGACTTGCAAGATAAATTTCGGATTCAACGTGTCCCATACGTCCCACGAAATTGCGGTTTGTGGTAGCTACAGCACGTTCACCTGCCGCAAGAATACCCATATGACCGCCAAGACATGGACCGCAGGTTGGAGTTGAAACAACTGCTCCCGATTCGATGAAGATTTTCAGAAGTCCCTGCTCCATAGCGTCAAGGTAAATCTGCTGAGTTGCAGGAATAATGATAACACGTACACCCTTTGCACATTTTCTGCCTTTGAGGATTTCAGCCGCCTGCTGTAAATCTTCAAGTCTGCCGTTGGTGCAGGAGCCGATAATAACCTGGTCAATTTTAATATCGCCGATTTCGCTGAAAGTTCTTGCATTTTCGGGAAGATGAGGGAATGCCACAGTAGGCTCAATTGCTGAAAGGTCAATGTCGATTATCTCGTCATAAACAGCGTCCTCGTCAGCTTTGTATATCACAGGTTCAGCGGCATTGTGAGCTTTGAGGTAGTCGAGAGTAATATCGTCAACCTCGAAAATGCCGTTCTTTGCACCTGCTTCAATTGCCATATTTGCGATACAAAGGCGGTCGTCCATTGAAAGGGAAGAAAGTCCCTCGCCGCCGAATTCCATTGACTTGTACAATGCACCGTCAACACCGATTTTTCCTATAATATGGAGAATGACATCTTTGCCCGAAACGTACTTGTTAAGCTTGCCTGTAAGGTTAAAGCGGATAGCCGAGGGGACTTTGAACCACGCTTTACCGATAGCCATACCGCAAGCCATATCAGTTGAGCCGACACCTGTGGAGAATGCACCTACAGCACCATATGTACAGGTGTGGGAGTCAGCACCGATAACACAGAAACCAGCGGAAACAAGACCTTTTTCGGGTAGGAGAGCGTGTTCAATACCCATTTCGCCTACATCGTAGAAGTGAGTTACATCGTTAGCACCGCAGAATTCACGGCACATTTTACATTGCTCCGCCGCTTTTATGTCCTTATTTGGAGCGAAGTGGTCCATTACCATTGTGACCTTATCTTTGTCAAAAACTCCGTCCTTATTCAGCTTTGCGAATTCCTTGATAGCTACAGGGGAAGTAATATCGTTGCCGAGAACTAAGTCAAGATTGGCAAGGATAAGCTGTCCTGTTTCAACGCTGTCAAGTCCTGCGTGAGCCGCAAGTATTTTCTGTGTCATTGTCATTCCCATTGTAAAAACCTCTTTTCTTGGGAAATTGGAGATTATAATATTATTTCATCTGAAATAATTTTATCAATAAATATGCTGAAATCTTCTGCTGCAATTGTTGTATCTTCATATTCAGGTTCATAACCTGATACAACTTCACCTGTTTCAGTATTTATTGCATAGTATGAATATTCACCGTCAACAGATAAAAATATAGGCAGATGCTTATTCCAAAACGAAATAATGTCAATGTTATTTTCGCTGTATTCAATGCTTTGGATTTCGAATTCATTCCATTGAAATCCGTTTTCATTGGGTAAATAGTCATTAGGGGTTAAAAACCACTTTGTAGCAGACTGATTTTCACATACTTTTAGCTGTGAGATAAAAGTATACCATTTTTCGGGTATATTATATCGTTTTTTTATTATATCGGGTAAATCTGTTACATCAGAATTTAAGGTAACATTCCAATTATTATTTTTCGCCCATTCAATAAATTTATTAATCATATTGTCCTCTTGCGAATGTTATTTTTGTAGGGGCGGATATTATCCGCCCACAATTTCGGAAGATTATTCGTATCATCATTTATTTGGCATCAAAGAAATTATACCTATAATACAGCATATTACAGATACAATCAGATAAGCAATGTCTTTTTTCTTTTTTTGTTTAGCCGATATAAATGAAATCAGATTGAGGATAATTAAAATTAAAAGGCAAATGATACCAATAATATTTCTCATTTTGAATTCTCCGTTTCTTGTGTGTCGGGCGGATAATATTCGCCTGCAATTTCGGAATATATTTTATAAACGGTCTGAATTTCTTTGAAGATAATTATTGATTGTATCATCTTCCTCAAAACCCGAAACTTGTTCATACATACTGTCAATATTCCAGCACATTAAATCCTTGATTGAGGGGATATTCATAACCTCTCCCTCATCGCCGTAGCGGAGATAATTACCGGTTGCTTTTTCCATAAGAAGATATTCACCGCCGCCTGTTGAGCCTAACACTATATATTTATCGCTGTCGCCTTCTTCTATCCAGTCGCAGTAACCTTCGTGATAGCGTTCTTCAATATCCTCCAGATTCCACATCTGCATATATGCCATTAAACTGTCAAAGCCGCCAATCAGCTGATAAAATTCTTTAAGTTCATCAGGCAATGATACTCCTGTACTTTGTTCAAATGAATTGATTGTTTCTATATTTTCGGGTTCATATAAATCAATATCAATGTCATCGGAGTATTTATCGGCTAAAAGCTTTATAATTTCAATTTCTTCTTTTAAACTGTGTCCAATTTGATTCATTATAATTCACCTTTTTGCTTATATCTTATATGGCACGTTATGTATGTAAATTCAATAATTCTGTAGGCGGACTGCCAAAGGCAGCCCCTACAAAGCTAAAGGCTAACAGCTAATAGCTAAAAGCTCAACAATTATTTATTGATAATCGCACCCTTATCAGCAGAGGAAACCTGCTGTGCATAGCGTTTGAGGTAGCCTGTGATATTTTCTTTTCTGAGAATTGGCATAGTCTTTTTACGCTCTGCCAGTTCTTCGTCTGAAACTTCGAGATTAATTGAGTAGTTGGGGATGTCGATAGAAATAATATCGCCGTCCTTGACATAAGCGATAGTACCGCCGTTTACAGCTTCGGGAGATACGTGACCGATAGCCGCACCACGGGTAGCACCGCTGAAACGTCCGTCTGTGATAAGAGCAACAGATGAACCAAGACCTGCTCCCTGAATAGCGGAAGTAGGTGAGAGCATTTCACGCATACCGGGACCGCCAGCTGGACCCTCATAGCGGATAACTACAACATCGCCTGCCTTGATACCGCCCTCGTAGATAACCTTTATAGCTTCTTCCTCGCTGTTGAATACTCTTGCAGTACCCTTGTGTGAAAGCATTTCGGGAGCAACAGCGCTTCTCTTTACAACACAGCCGTCGGGAGCAAGATTTCCACGGAGAACAGCAATTCCGCCAGTTTCGCTGTATGGATTGTCAATGGGGCGGATAGTTTCTGTATCCTTATTGATACAGCCTGAAATATTCTCGCCTACAGTCTTTCCTGTAACTGTCATACAGTCGAAATTGAGGAGATTTTTCTTTGAAAGCTCATTGAGAACTGCATAAACACCGCCAGCCTCGTTCAAATCCTCCATATAGGTATGACCTGCGGGGGCAAGGTGGCAGAGGTTGGGAGTTCTTGCACTTATTTCATTGGCAATATCGAGGTTGATATTTACACCGCACTCATTAGCGATTGCAGGGAGGTGGAGCATACTGTTAGTTGAACAGCCAAGTGCCATATCAGCAGTAAGAGCGTTAATGAAAGCCTTTTCTGTCATGATGTCAAGAGGGCGGATATTCTGTCTGTAAAGCTCCATAACCTGCATACCTGCCATTTTAGCAAGCTTGATTCTGTCGGAGTAAACAGCAGGAATTGTGCCGTTGCCCTTTAATCCCATACCGAGAACTTCTGTAAGGCAGTTCATAGAGTTTGCGGTATACATACCCGAGCATGAACCGCAGGTAGGACAAGCGCTGTTTTCGTATTCTTCAACATCTTCAACTGACATTTTGCCTGCTGTGTATGAGCCTACAGCTTCAAACATAGAGGAAAGGGAAGTCTTTTTGCCCTTTACGTGACCTGCAAGCATAGGGCCGCCGCTTACGAAAATAGTGGGGACGTTAAGACGAGCCGCAGCCATAAGAAGTCCGGGTACGTTTTTATCGCAGTTGGGAACCATAACAAGAGCGTCAAAGTGATGTGCAAGAGCCATACATTCAGTAGAATCGGCAATAAGGTCACGGGTTACAAGGGAGTATTTCATACCCTGATGTCCCATTGCGATACCGTCACAAACAGCAATTGCAGGGAATACAACAGGAGTACCGCCGCCCATAGCTACGCCAAGCTTTACAGCCTCAACGATTTTGTCGATGTTCATGTGACCCGGCACTATTTCATTATAGGAAGAAACGATACCAACGAGAGGGCGTTTCATTTCCTCCTTTGTCATTCCAAGAGCGTTGAAAAGTGAACGCTGTGGAGCTTTCTCTACACCATTACAGAAAAAATTTTCATTCATAATTTCTTTTTCACCTCATTAATTCATAGTGTTTTCGGAATAAGATAAAGCGATTTCATCAAGAGCCGCTTTAAGCTTATTTTCAAGGGGAGTTCCCTCAATATCGGGAAGATAATCAACGCTGAGCATTTCAAGCTCTCTTGCAGTATTACTTCTGAAACCGTAAGCATAATATTTACGGTTGTAAGCTTTGAAACTGCATCTGAAAGCGAAATATTCGCTGTCACATTCCTCATAATTTTCATTGGGGAGAGTGCCGTTTTCCTCATATTCTTCAACAGCACAATAAATATCGTCATTCGGACCAATGCCGATTATAGGCAATAGTTCGTTGTATTCCGTGTAATCATCGTCATTGAAAGGTTCATACTGAAAAGACGGCATAACTTCACAATGACTGTTGAATTCAATAAAATCTCCCGAAATCATAAAGGAGTATTCTTTATCTCCGAATTCATCTTTATGGAGAAAAGGGGATTTCGGCGGTGTATTGCCCGATTCAACAATTTCCTGCGGTGTTTTTAATGTGGGAGCAGGCTTTTTTGTTGTATTCTGCGGATTTGAAGCGGTTTTTGCTTCGGTTGGCTTGCTGTTTAAAGCTGTATCTGTAATCTTTTTTAAAATATCAAGAAATCCCATATATAACTCCTGTAATTTTATGATTTGATAAATATAGGGACACGGCACAACCGCGTCCCTACAGAATGTGTTTGTGCTGTAGATTAAATAATGATTATCGCCATTTTTTCAGAAGAATCAGACCGATAATCAGAAATGGAATACCCCACAGAAAACTCAGCAATTCCTTTTGTCTGTCAACGATTATTATGCCCAGTTCAGAATATTCTTTATCGTGAGCAAGCTCTGAAAATTCATCGCTGAATTTCTTCGAAAAATAGCCTGTAACTTCCTCACCGTTGATGAATTTTTCATATTCATCGGAATCTTTTTTAACAGCAGCATATCTAATGTTCGGTATTGTATCAACAACAAAACATTCGTAATCGGTAAAGCCGCTTTTTATAGTTCCGCAGTATACAGGATTTGAACGTGAAAACAACAGGCTTTCATTTTCGTCTATAAGCTCTGGTTCAAAGGTAAGACCGGTTTCACTATATCGACCTGTTACTCGTAATCCCCTGTGTACACCGCTTATTATCAGTACAAGATAAAGAGAGAGAAATATAATCGATGCAATCAATTTTATTCGGGAGGCTGTTTTTACAGCGTGGGTATTATCCATAATCTTAATTCTTAATTATTAATGAACTTGTCTTCTTCGTTGTTCCAGCTGTAAAGCTTTCTGATTTCCTCACCAACCTGCTCAGAGGGATGTTCAGCAGCAAGCTTTCTCATAGCCTTGAAGTGAACCTGCTTACCTGCGTCAGACATATCGAGGAGGAATTCCTTAGCAAATGAACCGTCCTGAATATCGGAGAGAATCTTCTTCATAGACTTCTTTGTTTCCTCAGTGATAATCTTAGGACCTGTGATGTAATCGCCGTACTCAGCTGTATTTGAGATAGAATATCTCATGCCTGCAAAACCACTCTGATAGATAAGGTCAACGATGAGCTTCATCTCGTGGATACACTCAAAGTAAGCATTTCTTGGGTCGTAACCTGCCTCAACGAGTGTTTCATAGCCTGCCTGCATAAGAGCACATACACCGCCGCAGAGAACCGCCTGTTCACCGAAAAGGTCAGTTTCTGTTTCTGTTCTGAATGTAGTTTCAAGAACGCCTGCACGAGCACCGCCGATAGCAAGACCGTAAGCAAGAGCGATTTCCTTAGCCTTGCCTGTAGCGTCCTGATGAACAGCAACAAGTGAGGGAACACCCTTGCCAGCCTGATACTCGGAACGAACTGTGTGGCCGGGTCCCTTAGGAGCAATCATTGTAACGTCAACGTCAGCAGGAGGAACGATGCAGCCGAAGTGGATATTGAAACCGTGAGCAAACATAAGCATATTGCCAGCCTCAAGGTTAGGCTTGATGTCGTTCTCGTAGAGAGCAGCCTGCTTTTCGTCGTTAATGAGAATCATAATAATGTCAGCCTGCTTAGCAGCCTCAGCAGCTGTGAAAACTTCAAAGCCCTGCTTTACAGCCTTATCCCATGACTTTGAACCCTCGTAAAGACCGATGATAACTCTGCCCTTATCGCCGAGGGATTCCTTAGCATTGAGAGCGTGAGCGTGTCCCTGTGAGCCGTAGCCGATTACAGCAATTGTCTTGCCGTAGAGAAGTGATAAATCGCAGTCCTGTTCGTAAAAAACCTTTGCAGTATTTTCCATGATGAAAAATCTCCTTTAAAATAATATTTAAGCTGTTAGCCGTCAGCCGTTAGCTTTTAGCTGTCAGTATAATTACAGAACGAAAGCTAAAGGCTAAAAGCTGAAAGCTAATGGCTATTTAACTGTTTTAATATGTAAGCCGTTACTTTTAGCTGTCAGTATAATTACAGAACAAAAGCTAAAGGCTAAAAGCTGAAAGCTAATGGCTTGTAATCAGGCGAATATTATTCGTCTGATTATCTTTCAGTCGTAAGGCAATTATCGCCTCTTTCGATAGCAACAATACCTGTACGGCACATTTCCATAATGCCGTAGGGTTTCATAAGGTCGATAAATGCGTTGATTTTTGAAGTTTCGCCTGTCAGTTCGCACACAAGAGCCGTTGGTGAATAGTCAACAATCTTTGAACGGAAAATCTCAACGGCAGTCATAATATCCTGTCTTGTTTGGGGAGTATTCCGCACCTTTATGAGAAGCAGTTCACGGATAACTGTTTCGTGAGGGTCAAGAACCTCCACTTCCTTTACATCGTGAAGCTTTTCAAGCTGTTTTATAATTTTATCCTTGATGTCCTCATCTCCGTGGAAAACAACGGTAATACGTGAAAATTCAGCGGATTCCGTTTCGCCTACGGTAAGACAGTCGATATTGAAGCCACGGCGTGTAAACATTCCCGATACACGGCTAAGCACACCGCTTATATTTGAAACAATCGCACCGATAACATACTGATTCATACAATCCACCTCACTTTATTTCCGTGATAATATCGTCAATTGAGCCGCCTGGGGGGAGCATAGGAAGAACAAATTCATTGCAGTCCACAGCACAGTCAATGAGATATGGGCGATTTTCGGAGAATGCCTCAGCAGCAGCCTTTTCAAGTTCCTCAGCGGTAAATGCCCTTGCAGCCTTTATGCCGAATGCTTCAGCAAGCTTTACAAAATCTGTGGGGCGGTTGAGGGTTGTGTTTGAGTAGTGCTTGTTGAAGAAAAGTGTCTGCCACTGTCGAACCATACCGAGAACGCCGTTATTCATAATAACAATAACAAGGGGAGAATTCTGTACAGCTGCCGTTGCAAGCTCGTTCAGATTCATACCGAAACTTCCGTCACCTGTGAAAAGGATTGAACGCTTGCCTGTAGTTGCCGCACCGATAGCCGCACCCATACCGTAACCCATTGTGCCAAGTCCTCCGCTTGTGAGGAATGTACGTGGCTTTTTGAATGGGTAACGCTGTGCAGTCCACATCTGATGCTGTCCTACATCTGTTACAACAATGTCATTTTCCCCAGCCTTTCCGCTGATTATGTCAATAATAGCGTATGGGTCAAGGCGGTTTTCAGCAGGAATTCCCGACATACTGCAAGGCTTTGTGCAGTCGCCGCACTTCTTTTCAAAATCCTTTTTAGCGGCATATGCACTATCAAGTCGGCGGATTTCCTCTTCTTTGAGTTCAGCAATACGCTTGCTCCAGTCACTTCTCTCCGTTGTTTCAAGCATTGGGAGAAGTCTGTAAAGGGAGTCCTTTATATCGCCCTGAATTGACAGATTTGAAGTGATATTCTTGTCAAGTTCCGCTGAATCTATATCAATGTGAATTAAGCTGAAATTCTTGTTAAATCGCTGTTTATCGCCTGTTGCTCTGTCGGAAAATCTTGCACCGAGAGCAATTACCAAATCCGCTTCGTCAAGGGCAATTGATGACGCAAACTGACCGTGCATACCGTTCATACCGAGGAAACGTGGGTTATCCTTTGGAATTGCGGAAAGTCCCATAAGGGTACAGCCGATTGGAGCGTCAATTTTCTCTGCAAGTTCAATGATTTCCGCCGAAGCCTTACCCGAAATAATACCGCCGCCGAAGTAGATGTAGGGACGCTTTGAAGCCTTTATCATTTCAGCTGCCTGTTTTAATTTCAGTTCAGATGCGAATTTAAGGGGATAAGGGCGGACAGGGTCATTCTTTGGCTCGAAATCCCATTGTGCCACCTGAACATCTTTTGGAATATCCACAAGAACAGGTCCCGGTCTGCCCGATTTTGCGATTTTAAAGGCGGAACGGAGAGTGTCGGCAAGTTCACGGATATCCTTAACAATGAAATTGTGCTTTGTGATTGGCATTGTCACGCCTACAATGTCAACCTCTTGGAAACTGTCCCTGCCTATTATAGATGTAGGCACGTTGCCTGTGATAGCAACCATTGGGATTGAATCGAGGTAAGCCGTAGCAATACCTGTTACAAGGTTAGTTGCACCCGGTCCCGATGTAGCGATACATACACCGACTTTGCCTGTTGTTCTTGCGTAGCCGTCAGCTGCGTGAGATGCACCCTGTTCATGGGCGGTGAGAATGTGGTTAATTCTGTCGCTGCATTGATAAAGCTCATCAAACAGGCTGAGTACCTGACCGCCGGGGTATCCGAAAACGGTATCAACTCCCTGTTCTATCAGCGTTTCAACAACGATTTTTGCACCTGATATTTTCATAAGTATCATTCCTTTTATTAATTATACAAAAAGCCTCCGACATTCCGCCGGAGGCATAAGCTGCATTGCTTTTAAGGACTAAATCACATAATCAAGCAATTTTGCTTTTCGGGCAGAATGAACACGGGCGGTGACCTGTAATGCTAATGACCACGCCTGTAATAATTATGATTTCGGAAGAAATATAAACCGTTCTCATAAATTCATGCTCCTTAGTGATTTTGTACACTTCTATTGTACCACTTTATTTATATAAAATCAATAAGGAGAGTGGTATTTTTTTGTGATTTGTAAATTATGTGAAGTGACAGGGCGAATTTTGGCGATGAATTGGTGAATTTGACGATTGAAAATATCAATCTTTTTTAGCTATTAGCCTTTAGCTTTTAGCTATTAGCCATTTGGGGCGGTGAATATTGCGTATACCGTCAATCTGTGTAGGGGCGGATATTATCTTTTTTAGCTATTAGCTATTAGCCTTTAGCTTTTCGGCAATGCGTAATTATTTTAAAGAGCCTATAGCTAACAGCTAACGGCTGACAGCTAACAGCTTTTAAAAAAGCTAAAAGCTTTTTTATTTCATCATATTATTTACAGCACTGACAAGAGCCTTGATTGATGAAACGATAATATCGTTGTCGATACCTGTTCCCCAGTAGCTGTTGCCCTGTGTATCGGTGATTTCCACATATGAAACAGCCTCAGAGGTTGAGCCGATCTGTAAAGCGTGTTCGGTATAGGTGTTGACGCTGAAATCAAGTTCAGTATATGAGCGTATAGCGTTGCTTACAGCGTCTAGTCGTCCGTTTCCTGTATCGGTTACAGCTGCTCTCTTGCCGTTGAAATTCAGCGATACTGTAGCTTCAATGCCCTCATTGCATTGCTTGTAGTGAGTTTCCGTAACATTCAGCGGAGCTGCAATATTTATAAAGCTTTCCTTGAATATGCCGAAAACTTCATCAGGCATAAGTTCCTTGTGGCTGCGGTCTGAAATTCCCTTGACCATATATCCCACAACTTCACGCATTTTCTTGGGGAGATTATAGCCGTAGCGTGTTTCGAGAATGTATCCGATACCGCCCTTGCCCGACTGGCTGTTGATACGGATAACATCTGCGGAGTACTCCTTGCCCACGTCCTTGGGGTCGATTGGCAGATAGGGAACTGTCCAGAAGTCCGTGTGACCTTCCTCACGCCACTTCATACCCTTTGCAATAGCGTCCTGATGTGAGCCGCTGAATGCTGCAAATACAAGCTTTCCCGAATATGGTGAACGCTCATACACATTCATACGTGTCACACGGGTATAAAGCTCTGTAATTGACGGAATATCGGATAAATCCAGCTGTGGGTCAATACCCTGTGAATACATATTCATAGCAAGAGTGATAATGTCAACATTTCCTGTACGCTCGCCGTTTCCGAAAAGTGTTCCCTCAACTCTGTCTGCACCTGCAAGGAGAGCCATTTCCGCATCGGCAACAGCACAGCCACGGTCATTGTGGGGGTGAGTTGAGATAATGACATTTTCACGATATTTCACGTTATCGCACATAAATTCAACCTGATTTGCATAGACGTGGGGCATTGAAACCTGCACCGTAACAGGGAGATTTATGATAACTTTATCTTCGGGGGTAGGCTGCCATATATCGAGGACAGCATTTGTTATTTCAAGGGCAAATTCAGGCTCAGTTCCCGTGAAACTTTCGGGGGAGTATTCAAAGCGGAAATTTCCCTCGTACTTTTCACGGTATTCCTTGCACAGTTTTGCACCTGTGACTGCGATATTTATGATTTCCTCCTTTGATTTGCGGAAAACCTGCTCACGCTGTGCCACGCTGGTGGAGTTGTAGAGGTGGACGATAGCGTTTTTACAGCCACGGAGTGCCTCGAAAGTCTTTTCGATAATATGCTCTCTTGACTGCGTGAGAACCTGAATTGCCACATCATCGGGAATCATATTCTGCTCAATGAGAGTGCGGCAGAATTCATATTCCGTATCGGAGGCGGCAGGGAAACCGATTTCAATTTCCTTGAATCCAATGTCAACGAGGAGCTTGAAAAACTCCAGTTTTTCTTCAAGGCTCATAGGCGTGATAAGTGCCTGATTTCCGTCACGGAGGTCAACGCTGCACCATATGGGGGCATTGTCAATGTAAGTTTTTTCCGCCCATTTCATAGGGGGATTGGGGATGCCGAAAAACTGTCGTGTGTACTTTGAAACATTCATAATAATTCTCTCCTTCATTGCTCCCCCAATTAACTCTTGAATTTTCTATTTTGCTTGGAGAGCAAAATTCTGCGTCAGAAAACCTCACAATACGACAGTATTCTTTCGGCTTTCTTCCTTGCCTTTTGCTCCCCAAGCTTCATATAATTCTTCAAGAGTTAGTTGGTGGAGCAATAATTTTTTTGCGGAGTCTGCTGTCGGGAGAAATAAAAAATCTCTCCCATGCACAACAGGCATGGAAGAGACGAAATTCTATATTCCGTGGTACCACTCTTCTTGGTGTAAAAATACACCCACTCATTTTGCGTCCGCTAACGCATATCTCTGTAACGGGAGAACCCGTTCGGAGCTAATTCGGCTGTATACCGCCGTTTCACCCGACTGCTCAGGGAGGAGTTATAACCTTTTCCGTTTGCCGTATTCTCACCATTTAACGACTCTCTGTGGAACAAATAAAGGCTTTATTTCCCTTCATTGCATTTGAATTTTATTACAATTTTATTATATCACTAAAAAAATGTTTGTCAAGAGGATTTTATAATGTTTAGTGGATTTTACTAAAATTTATGTCGTATAATTGCGCGGTTTGGCTGATATGCTGCGTTTTGTGAGCCTTTACCTAATGCGTAATTATTTTAAAGAGCCTATAGCTAACAGCTAAAGGCTAACGGCTAATGGCTTTAATTTGGCTAACAGCTAATAGCTTAAATCACTTATGATATTTTCCGCCCTCGGCAATCTGAAATGCACGGTAAATCTGCTCTAAAAGCATTACACGTGCCAGCTGGTGGGGGAAAGTCATTTTCGACATAGACAGCTTTAAACTGCCCATTTGCTTGATTTCATCGTCAAGACCAAAGGAACTGCCGATTATAAAAGTCACCGTTCCCATACCGTTAACCCCTGCGGAGGTGATTTTCTCCGATAATTCGGGACTGCTCAGCTGTTTTCCCTCAATGCACATGGGTATAATCAACCCTTTGGCATATTTTTTTATAGCCGCTGCCTCTTTTTTTAAAGCGGCGGTTATTTCTTTTTCCGAGGGCTTGTCACTTAAACGACATTCATCTAATTCGTGCAGCTCAAATGTGCAGTATCTGCCAAGACGCTTTATGTATTCGGCACAGGCTGAACGGAGATAGTCCTCTTTAAGCTTGCCAATAACAATAAGATTAATATTCATACTAAAAAATTACTGCTCCTCCCGTAGTTTCCACAGGGGCAACTCCCATAAGATAGTCACGGCTGCGGACGAATGACGACAAGGCATTTTCCACCGTTCTGTCGGCAATATCGGGGCGGTTGTTGTCCTGACTGAGATGCCCTAAAAGAATGTGGGTTGTACCCTGTCGGATAAGCTTTGCCGCCTGCTGTCCGCAGTTTACGTTGGATAAATGCCCGAATGGGGACAAAATTCGCTCTTTCAGATAAAGAGGGTATGGACCTCTGCGGAGCATTTCTTCATCATAATTTGCTTCAAGAAGTACCAGCCGACAGCCGTATAATGCTGCATCGACTTCGGGAGTGATATGCCCCAAATCCGTGCAGACAGCACATACTTTACCGTCAGCGGCTGTAATTCTGTAGCCGCAGCTTTGAATTGTATCGTGAGGTGTGTTGAAGTTGGTCAACTCACAATCGCCGCAGGCTATTTTCTTCCCCGTCATATCAATAACAGGAGATGTGGGAGAAATCTTATCCTCATCGCACAACTGCTGTAACGTGCGTTTTTGCCCATATACGGGAATTGACGTATGCTTTGTCAGCATTTTCAGACCGCTTACGTGGTCGGAATGACCGTGAGTTATGAAAACTCCCCTTATAGCCGAAAGCGGTATGCCGTTACAATCAAGTGCGGCGTTAAGCCGTTTAAAGCTTACGCCGCAATCAATGAGAATACCGTTTTTTTCTGTGCCTATAAATGTAGAATTTCCCTTACTGGAGCTGAAAAGCGGATATACTCTTGCCATTAGCCTCTTGTGGGAATTCTTGATGCAACTCTCATTGCAAAGTCGTTGAAATTCTGTGTCTGGAGAATGATTTTACCGGGACCTGTAAGGCGAGTGAGGAAAAGTCCCTCTCCGCCGAGGAAAATGTTTCCAAGTCCTTTTACTGTTTCAACGTCATAGCTTACAGATGCGTCAAATGCTACAACATTTCCTGTATCAACCTTTATAACTTCACCGGGAGCGAGAACACGTTCAACCATATCGCCGTCAACTTCAAGGAATGCCATACCCTTGCCGAAAAGACGCTGGAGAATAAAGCCCTCACCGCCGAAAAGACCAGATGTAAGCTTCTTTGTGAATGTTGCTTTGAGGTCAACCGTCTGCTCTGCACAGAGGAAAGAGCCTTTCTGTACAATCATTTCGCCACGGGAAATATCCACGGGAACGATTGTGCCCGGGCAGGTAGCACCGAAAGCCACTTTTGCACCGTGAGTCTGTGCGGTGTAATTCGCCATAAAAATTGATTCGCCTGTGAACATTCTGCCAAGGCTTCTGCCAAGACCGCCTCTTGCGTTTGTGGACATATTAATGCCCTCAGTCTGCCAAATCATACCGCCTGACTGAGAAAACATTGATTCGCCTGCATTGAGAGTAACTTCAACAGCAGGCACAGTATCGCCAATAATCTGATAATCCATAGTTTTGTTCCCTTTCATTTTGTATTTATATTTAAGTCATGCTGAATTATCAGCACGCTTACACATATATTTTATCATTTTTTGTCGATTTAGTCAATAGGTTTTTGTTCATATTTGTGGGAATTTTTAAGATATTAGCTTTTAGCCGTTAGCCGTTAGCTTTCAGCTTTTTTTGGACGGCGGAGCAATAACAATTGCAGGCGGCAGGGAATCCCCACCGCCTATAATTATACCAATCCCTAAAATGTTAGCAGACAAAGATGACATACGGCATTTCTGCCATTAGATTTGTCTACTGTTGTTTTAGGGATTGGTATTAAATATTAAGGAAGAAATAGTTTGTATTCGCTGCTGTTATTAAGTCCCAAAATCAAGGCAGGCTGACCTTGTTCCTTGTAGTCATAGACATAGAACAGCATACCGCAGTTTGTTCCGTTATGGTAAAGATATCCCAGATATTTCCTCTTGTCACGGTCAAGATAAGTGTCGTCAAGCGGTTGGTCGGAGATATAATACAGGGTGTCGTCATATGAGATAATCGTTACCTCGTAGGTATCCGAAACTACTTCGGCTACCGTTGTAGTCTGCTGATTTACGCTTGTAGTCATCACACTTGTTGATGTCGGCAAAGCTGTTGTGGTAGATGTTGCTGTAGCTGTTGCGGTTTGAGATGCAATAGGACTCATTGGTTCGTCTGTTGTTTCGGTTTCGGGAGGTGCAGGGTCTACACTCGGAACTCTTGTAGTTGATGTTGGTTTGGCAGTTGTTGGTCTTGTAGTCGGAGGTGATGTTGGCAGGGCGGTTGCAGTTCTTGTAGGTACTGTTGTCGGTGATGAGGGTTTTACAATTGTAGGTTTGGTAGTTGGTGTTGTATATTCATAGGTAGTTGTATAAGTTGTTCTTCGTGTTGTAGTAGTAGTTCTCGTTGTAGACGGTGATTCAGTTCTCGTTGTAGACGGTGGTTCAGTTCTTGTTGTAGAGGGAGTTATAGTTCTTGTGGTTGTAAATATTGTTGTTTTAGGAGGTGCAGGTCTGGTAGTTGTATAAGTTGTTCTTCGTGTAGTAGTAGTTCTCGTTGTAGACGTTCTTGAAGTAGTTCTTGTTTCCATTGGTGGTTCATAATGATAGGTAGTTGTGAAAGACGGTCCTTGTGTGGTAGGAGGTATTGTTGTAGTCGCATATTCATAGGTAGTTATTCTTCGGGTAGTTGTAGTTATTGGCGTAGACGGCCTTGCGGTAGTTTTTGTAGTCAAAGGCGGTCTTGTAGTAGTGTTTCTTGTTGTTGTAGACGGTGTTGCAGTTCTTGTTGTGTTTGTAGTTATGGGGCTTCCCTCTGTGGGGGAATCAGTTGTAATTGTTGTGGCAGCTGCGTTTTTCGATGTGACAGAAGTTGTCACGGCTGCCGTTGAATTTTCAGAATCAGCAGATGTTTCTGCCGTTGTAGAAACAGGCTGATTTTCGCTAACTACAGCGGTGGAAACAGATACACTTGTGGTAACTGTTTCCTTAACTGCCGTAGTTCCCTCTCTCTCTATTGTTGAAGTGTAAGCAGAATTATTATTCTGCGTCGTTTCAGTAGTTTCCGATATAATCGGCAGGTCGGGCGGTGTCTGGCTTATGAGATTTTGTAAATTTGGATTATTCCAAATTCCCACCCCTGCAATAATTGCGGCACAAAGTCCCGATACTGCAAAGGCTGTCTTTTTATAAATCGCAGAACGGCGTTTTCTTGCGGCAAGGATTTCATCGCCACGACGCATTATTTCTTCTGCGCTTTTTCTGTAGTTATCCATTCTGCTCCCCCTTTTCCAATTCAGATTTCAGGGCATTTTTCGCTCTGTACAGCAAATCGGCGACTTGCTTTGTAGATTTTCCCATAATTTGAGCTGTTTCAGAGTTGGTCATATCCTCAAAATAGACCAGATATAACACGTGGGCATATTCCTTTTTGAGATTTCTTATCGCATGACGAACACGGAGTTTTTCCTCGCTCTGTATGTAATTTTCCTCAATATCCACTTCGTCGCACAGATAGAAATAGTCCTCTATAGGCATATTCTTGTGCTTTCTGTATTTTTTCAGATAGTTCAGGGCAGTATTTTTCCCAATGGTATAGAGCCATGTTTTGAAAGAATGAGAAGCCTTATATTTCGGCTTGTCAACATATAGTTTCAGAAAGGTTTCGTCGGCAGCCTCCTCAGCAATGTGAATATCGTTTGTAAGGCAGTCGAGGAACATTACAAGTCCGTCCTTGTAATCTTTAACAATCTGAACAAAACCCTCTCGGTCATCATTAAGGAAACGGAGGTAGCTACTTGCACCGTTATCCATATGAGCCTCCTTAATAAGTTTAGTGATATTATCGGGCGTTGTTTCATCCTTCTATATATTAAACAACTTTCCCCCCTCAATTATCGCAGTCAAAATCGCAAAAAATATATATTTTTTTATTTTAACCAAGGAATACCGCAGATAAGCAACGGTATTGTTATTATGTCAACGAATTGGAGAGGTAATATCCTTTTTTATTATAACAAAAGCGCATATAAAAGTCAACAATTAAATGCGTTTAATCACGCAAATCAATTTTATTGATTGAATAATTTAATTTATGATATTTACTATTAATTTTGAATATTTTGGTATATTTTTCAAATAAATTCCGTCTGTTTAAAATATCCAAAACATTAAAAATACTCACATTAAATTACTGGAATTTTGAAAATTGATTTGCGTGGCGTTTAATAAAAAGGCGGCAGGAATTTCCCACCGCCATAGTATTAATTAAACTTCAAGGTATATGCCATATAAATCATTTGAATAACAATTGCTGTAAGGAATGGCAGGGAACTTGTAGCAACAGCTCTGCCACGTCTGTGCTGCTGTGGTGTAGGGGCAGGGAGTCTGTTTCCGTCGGAACGGAATACAAGAAGTAAAATCATTCCCAGAAGTGCCAGCACCATTAATACAAGCATTGAAATAAACGACGCAGAATCGCTGATATCAGATATAAGTCCTGTTACAGTTGACAGCGTATTGATAAACATATGAACTATTATTGCAGGTATAATTGAATTGTGCTTCATTGTAATCTGTGCAAGGAATATTCCGAGAACAAAGGCAAGTATGAATTGTGCAATATTGCCGTGAGCCAAGCCGAAGAAAAATGCTGTGGCAAATATTCCGAAACGCTGATTTGCCCTTGAAAAGACTTTCAGCAGCATTCCACGGTAAAGCAGTTCCTCTGTAAGGGGAGCGATTATGCAGGAGTAAATATAACCCACCGCCAAAGCAACGGGAGTTTCGCCTAAACCCTCTTGGTCCGCAAAGGCTGTCATTCCGAATTTATTGAGTATTGTTTCGGCAATACTTCCCATATACGCAGAACCAAGCCACAAAAGCAGCGCAATTATGCAGTATTGCAAGCCGTTTCCAAAGGAAAAATCACGGGTTTTTATTATTGATGTAGTTTTAATTCCTGCCCAGTTCATACCGATTTTTGCAATCATAACATTGCAGAACAGGAAAACAAGCATATTTATGCCAACAAGTATTGACGAGCCGTACATATAGTCAAATACGCCTGTATCCTCGCCGTGGATAATGGTAATTATGCTTTCGATACCCATTCTCAGGAATATAGACATAACAATTGACGCTATGAACTGGAAAATCATACACCAGCCGCCGATAGAATACTGTCGGCGAAGATTTCTGAATTCCACATCATCAATTTCCACGGGAATTTTATATCCGGGTTCGCCTAAACGTGGCTGAATTTCGGAGTAATCTCCGCTGTATTTCTTGTAATCCGTAGGATTATCAAAGGGGTTTTTCTTTTCGGAAGTGATATTTTTCAGAAGTTCTCTGTTTTTCTTGTTAAGCAGTTTATCTTTTTCTGCAATGGTTGCTTTTAAGTCGCAGATTTCACGGACATAGCCCGTAACTTCGGCTCTATGTTCTTCTGAAGTGATGTATTCGTCCATTTTGTGTTTGTTTCTCCTTTTTAGTATATTTAGAGATGCTCTTTATATTTTACCACAATTTTATCAATTTGTAAAGAGGGTTTGTATAATTCATAATGCGTAACGCGTAATTATGTTGTTGCTTTTTTAGTCATTAGCCTTTAGCCGTTAGCTGTTAGCTTTTTTGGAACGGTAGATTAAATTTCAGCCGTTTATTTTTGTGCAGAAAATACGGGCGGATAATATCCGCCCCTACACAGAATAACGGTATATTGCAATATTCACTGCACCCATTAGCTAATGGCTAAAGGCTGACAGCTAACGGCTTTCTTAAAAAAAAGCACATTTTCGCAAATTCCTACATATTATAATAGGGGATGAAATATGCCTTGAAATTTATGTGAATAAGGAGCAGCGTATGTGTGGAATTGCAGGATTGATAAGTTTTAAAGAGGATATGCGTGGAAAGGCAGAAATTTGCAGTAAAATGCAGAGGGCAATGCTGCGGAGAGGTCCTGACCAGCGAGGAATTTTTTTAAGTCCCGAGGCGGCTTTGGTTCATACCCGACTTGCGGTTATTGACATCGAGGGCGGCAGGCAGCCTATGACTGTGGGCGGATACACTATTGTTTATAACGGCGAACTGTACAATACAGCGGAACTGCGGCAGGAAATCGGCGGCGAATTTTCCACCGTTTCCGATACCGAGGTAGTCCTCCGCAGCTATATGAAATGGGGTGAGGACTGCGTTTCACGGCTCAACGGCATTTTCGCCTTTGCAATTTACGAGGAAAAAAATCACCGTGTATTCATTGCCCGTGACAGAATCGGCGTAAAACCGCTGTTTTATCATGAGGGGGAGAAGGTTTTCACCTTTGCCTCGGAAATATCCGCAATGCTTGAAAATCCCGATATTCCCCATGAAATCGATACAAAGGGAGTGGCGGAACTTCTTCTTTTAGCACCGGGAAGAACCGCAGGCTATGGAATAATCGGCGGAATTAAAGAGGTCAAAGCAGGTCATTGCGGCTATTTCACCAAAGACGGCTTGAAACTTCACCCTTATTGGGAACTGAAAGCCGCAGAGCATAGGGAAAATTTCGCTGAAACCGCAGAGCATACCCGTGAACTTGTTCTTGATTCAATCCGCCGTCAGCTTGTATCTGATGTGCCTGTGTGTACATTCCTTTCGGGCGGTCTTGATTCAAGCATAATTTCCTCAGTTGCCGCAGCTGAAATGAAAAAGCAGGGGAAAACTCTCCACACATTTTCCGTGGATTACAAGGACAACGGAAAATATTTCACAAAGTCCCATTTTCAGCCTGACAGCGACAACGAATATATAAAAATTATGGAGGATTACATTGGGGGAGTTCATCATTGGACGGTAATTGATGTGCCTGAACTGGTGGATGCTCTTTATGATGCCGTAGATGCAAGAGGACTTCCCGGAATGGCTGATGTTGATGCGTCACTGCTCCTGTTTTGCCGTGAAATCAAGAAATACGGAACTGTGGCACTTTCGGGAGAATGTGCCGATGAACTTTTCGGCGGCTATCCGTGGTATCGTGACGAGGATATACGTATGACTGACGGTTTCCCGTGGGCACAGAGTACCGCATACCGTATGGGATTTATCCGTGATGACATTGCCAAGGAAATAAAAGGGGAGGAATACGTCTATTCCGCATATCGCAGAACTGCCGATTCCGCTGATAAACTTCCTACGGATTCGCCCCTTGAAAGCCGTATGAAAGAGATGACAAAGCTGAATTTTGATTGGTTTATGCAAAATCTCCTTGAACGCAAGGACAGAATGTCCATGTACAGCGGTTTAGAGGTGCGTGTGCCGTTCTGTGACTATCGTCTTGCGGAGTATCTCTACAATGTGCCGTGGGAATTCAAGGACTACAACGGCAGGGAAAAAGGCTTGCTCCGTGAAGCTATGGCGGATTGGCTTCCTGAGCGTGTTCTCCGCAGAAAGAAAAGCCCCTATCCAAAAACTCACAACCCTGCATTTCTCACCGCCGTATCGGAAAAACTCCGTGAAATCCTGTCAAATCCCACTCCACTCACGGATTTCGTGAAAAAAGAGGCTCTGGAACAGCTTCTCACCCATTCGGAGCATATCCCGTGGTATGGACAGCTTATGAATCTTCCACAGACTATAGCCTACTTTGTGCAACTCGACTATTGGTTTAAAAAATATAATATTAGTCTTAAATAGGTTTAGAGTTGCCTAACAAACCGCCTTTAGTTGTTTTTACCCTGCATTGTCTTTGTTAAATTTCTACAATGCAGGGTTAATTTTGATGTTAAAATTATTACTATCATTCATAAATTAAATAAAATTTTAGAAATCTATCAAAAAAATATTGCAGTATTTCAAAAAATATGTTATAATGTATCTACGATAATATGGCACGATATCGCATATTAATAATTATGTTTCTGATGAGTGTATGTTACTTTAAAAGTGACGGAAAAATACAGTTTAAATGGCGGAAAATCCTTATCACTAATACCATTTGTATATAATTTGGTTAATATTGATAAAAATACTACCATTATTTAAGTCAAAAACACAATTGAAAAATTAAGTCTAATATGTTATAATAATTATATTAGGGTAGTGCGTATATATGTGCCCCTGTACTCATGGATTCCGGACACGGTATCGGGGTACGTATCAAAAAACACGGAGGTGGTTTCATGAAGAGTTATTCCTACATTGCTCAGGATGCCCGAGGCAAACAGGTAAAGGGTAAGGCTAACGCCGAGAATGAGCAGGAATTCCTCGAAAAGATGAAGGAACGAGGTCTTTTTATCAAAGATTACGGTGAAGAGGTCGGTACTTCAAAATCAATCTACAAGTTCAGCACGAAAGAACTTGCATTTACCTGCCGACAGTTGAGCGCTATGCTTACTTCGGGACTTACCCTCGTAAAGTCAATCGACATTATGAGAAACGAGCAGGAGAATGAAAAGGCAAAGGCAATCTGGCAGGACATTTACGAAAATGTTCAGAAGGGTGAATCTTTCTCCTCAACTCTGGAAATGCACAGAGGTTCATTCCCCGACTTCCTTATTTCAATGGTCGGCGCCGGTGAAGCCAGCGGTTCCCTTGACGTAATTATGACTCGTCTTTCGGAACAGTACGCAAAGGAAAACAAACTTGCGAATACAGTAAAGAGTGCTATGGTTTATCCTATAATCCTTGCTGTACTCTGCGTTGTTGTTTGTATCTTCCTCTTTACGTTTATCATGCCTGCATTTATTGATATGTATGAGGATCCAAGTCAGATGCCATTCTTGACTAAGATTCTGAAGGCTATTTCAGACTTTCTCAGAACAAAATGGTACATACTCGTTGTTCTTGTTATTCTTGCTGTCCTTGGTATCAACTATGCGTTGAGAGAGCCAAAGATCAGATATAAGATTGACAGAATGATACTTAAAGGACCCGGCTGGGGACCACTCGTTACAAAAATTTACACAGCACGTTTTTCAAGAACCCTTTCTTCACTTTATTCAAGCGGTATTCCAATGGTTGAATGTATCCAGAGAGCTTCAGCAATACTTGGAAACTTATATGTTGATGATAAGTTTGAAAGTGTTATTGATGAGGTTAAACAGGGTGAAACCCTTTCGGCAGCTATTACAAGAACAGAAATCTTCGAGTCTATGTTCTGCTCTGTAATCTACGTTGGTGAGGAGTCAGGTGCTCTTGACTCAATCCTTGAAAAGACTTCCGAATACTACGAGGAAGAATCAGATTCAGCTGTTGAGCGTCTTGTTCACATGGTTGAGCCTATCATGCTCATATTCATGGGTATTATCATAGCCCTTGTTGTTTGCGGTATTTACCCCGCACTCTACGGCGCTATGGAAGGTATGGAAAACGAATAAACACGGAAAGGTGGAAAAAAAGAAAATGCTTTCATTTGATATTACGGATAGAAATATACGTGTCGTTAAGGGCGTTGAGAGTAACGGAAAAATTAAGATCAGCTCTGCGGCAACAATTAATCTTGAGGAAGGGCTTATTGTAAACGGACACGTTAAAGAACCCGCAAACGTAGCTACACTTATTCATGGTGCGCTCAAGAAAAACAGAATGCCTGACAAGGAGGCAATCATTTCTGTTTCCTCAAACCTTACAATCTTCAAGGAGCTTGTTGTTCCAAGAGTAAAACCTCAGGATATGCAGAGAACTGTTAAGCAGCAGATGCAGGCAGAACTCAGCCTTGATGATACATTCTCAGTTACATATGTTATCGTGGGTGACGCTGCTGAAAACGGCGACAACGGCGAACCAATGCTCAAGGTGCTTGCTACAGCTTGTCCTTACGAAATCGTTAACAGCTATAAGGAAGTTTTCAAGCTTCTCGGTATCGCTCTTAAATCAGTAATGGTTGGATGTAACTGTATTACAAAGGTACTTCTTGCTGATACAAAAATCAAGTCCAAGATGCCACTCCTTGCAGTACAGATTGACCCCAACTTCATCTCACTCAACCTTTATGAGCAGGGACAGCTTTCATTCTCACGTTTTGCTTCCATCGACCCCGATGACTACGGCAATACCGCTGACTATGTATTCGAGGCTGTAAACGAAAACATCTTCCGTATGCTTCAGTTCCACAGAAGCCGTAATACAGGAGAGGTTATTGAGAACGTAATCTTCTACGGAGATACTCACGATTATGTAAAGCTTACAGACGAGCTTGAAAAGCTTGATCTTAACACAAGCCTTATCAACGTACCTCCACAGATTCACGGTCACGAAAATCTTGAATTCTCACTTTATGCTAACGCAATCGGTGCGATGTTCAAGCGTAACAAGGAAACTGAGAAAATCAATCTCCTTGAAACAGAAATCTCCGCTGCAATCAAGAAGGCTGCATCAGGCGGTAAGGCAAGAGGCGAAAATGCAGGTCTTGGAATTATGCTCGGTCTTTTCCTCGGTTCAGTTGTTGTTTCAGGCGGTATCTGGCTTGCTATGGCAGGCGTTAATAACGGTATCGTTAAAGATATTGAAGAAGTTCAGGCATACCTTGACTCACAGGAGGTTAAGGATCAGCTTGAGCACCGTGTAAAGCTTATCAATATGAAGCAGACAGTTCAGGATTATGCTGTTAAGATGGAGAATTGCTATGATGCATTCTACTCACAGCCTGTAATTATCGGCGACAAGTTTGACACACTTCAGCTTATTCTCGATAAGACAGCAGAGGAACTTGATCTTGATGTTGACAAGTGTAAGATTTCTACTCCTTCATACGCAGGCGGCATGATGGCATTTACCATTACTGCCGAGGGTGAAGAGGAATACGTTCAGAAACTTCCTTCCATGTATGTTGATAATATTCAGGATCCATCATATACTGACAATAAGGGATATTTTGAAAAGTGCTCATATACCGGATATACAGTAGATACATCAGTCGAAGAAGGTCAGACTGAAGAAGAAAAGGTTGTAAATTTTGCGGTATCTGTTGCAATTAAGGGCAGAAAGAGTGCTTATCATCCTGATGATGCAGCATAATAAGGAGGTAGAGAAAAATGAAATTAAATTATAGAGATCGTATTATTATAGGTGTGCTGCTTGCCTTGTCAGTAATACTTATAGTGGCTTTCCTTCTGATTAAGCCTAAGAAACAAGAAATTGATGATAATAAGGCACAACTCGCTACACTTCAGGCATCACAGGCTGAGGTGCAGTCACAAATCGATGAGATCCCCGGACTCAAGACAGATATTAAGAATATCCACGCTGAGGGTATCAAGTTCACAGAAGATTTCGTAGAACTTGAAACTTTCGATAACACACGTAAGTTCGACCAGTTAATGCAGAAGTTTGCAGAGGAAAACGAAGTAACAATCACTTCTTTGAGTGTAAGTGATGTAGGTGTTACAAACCTTGGTTATTACTACTTTGTTCCACCTGTAGTTGCTGAAAATTTCCGTTTACAGTATGATATCAACGGCGAACTCAAAAAAGAAATTGATGAGTTAAGAAAAGAAAGCAACGCTCTTGCAGGAAGATCAGCAGCAAACCTTATGAAGGCAACTTACACAATTAATGTAACTGCTGAAGAAAAGGAAAACTTGTGGAGCTATATGGAGGCAATGGAGCAGCAGAAGGAAACAATGATTATCGATTCTGTAACTCTTTCAAACTTAGAAATCAAGGAAGTTGAAAATGCACAGCCTGCGGAAGGTGAAGAAGAAATGCTTCCTGAAGCTACATTTGTTGTTTCTCTGTACTCAGTATATGAAATGCCTGAGCCTGATACGGAGATGAAATAATTTTCCACGCTGAAGTTATGATACAAGACTTGTTTTGATTCCGCAAATCTATGGCTATTGCGGTGAAACAAGAAATCATAGGTAAGTGTGGAGATCGAAGCAAGTCTAATATAACTGGAAAGGCGGTATGTAAAATGAAAAATGAAAAGAATAGAAAACTAAAAGGTTCAGTTCTTTTAACAGTTGTTTTCGTAATGGCAATTCTCATTGTTTTCATGTTCGGAACATTGTCACTTGCTCTTTCGGCAAGCAACAGATCTCACGTTAACTATTCAAGCGCACAAACAAGCGTAACTGCCCGTGCTGTTGCAGAGAGTGCTATCAGTGCTATTGCTAATAACAGCGAAAATGGTAAAGCTTACGCTACGGCAATTGCAAATCTTAAAGATAGAAATTCTTTAGAAGTTGGTGTACAGCTTTCAAGTGATGCTGATGGACCTCTCGCAATGGGTGATGTCAGCAATGTTGTAATTTCACACATTGGTACGACAGACTTCTATGATCCCGTGACAAATAGATGGGAAACAAGAGATGTTCTGAAATTTACAGCAAATGTTGAAATGGCTGGTGTTGTTAGCACATCTTCTGTATATGTTGTAAAGCATTATGACAAAGACACCGCAGGCGGTACCGGCGGCGGTGCAGGATTCGTTACAACAGCAGGTGCTAATCTCAAAACACAGACAAGTGTTTTCGGCGGTGCTTATATCTCACTTCCGGAACTGTCTGAAGCAAAAAAATATAACTATGTCGGCGATTACGCTACAAGAATGGCATCAAGAACATTCCGTAAGGTAGAACCAGGTAAAGATGTAAAGAAATTCGAGATGAATAACTCTGGTGCTGTTTTAGAAGCTGATGTATATGTCAATAGTGATATGTACATTCAAAACTGGTCCGGATTTGTATTCCCTTATACAGGTACAGGAATTACTGTTTTAGGTGACCTTAGATTTGATACAAATGCAAAGGATCACTTGAACTATATAATGGTAAACAAGCCAAGCGGTAATATCAGCTTCCAGGAAGTACCTTATCTTTATGTAGACGGTAAGATTACCGGTAAAGACGGTGTAGTAGTTCTTGGTCCAAAAGAAACCAAAAATAATGTATCAACCATCGAAGAAACATTCCCCTTTAACACATTCTGTGCTTCTATTGAAGCTACACATCCCGACAGCATAATCAACTCAAATATATATTGTATGGATGAAGGACTTGACAGTATTATCAAGGGTTCTAAGCATACTTTATTATATACATGGGCTGGCGATACAATCAATAAGATTGAAAGTAAAAAGAGAACCACTTCAGTTGGCGGAGAAATCTGCACAATGGGCAATCTTACACTTGAAAACATAGTTATTGACGGTGATGTTCGTGTTAAGGGCAATCTCACAGTTACAGGTAAAGTAATTGTAAATGGTGATGTTGCTGTTGAAGGCAATATTACCGGAACAATTCTTACAGAGAATCCCGGTGCTGAGAATGCAAATGGATTATACGTTAGCGGCAACATTTACTGTGATAGTCTTGATGCAAGCACAGTAAAGACAGAGTTGGAAATTCCTAATAAGAAAGGATATTACTATGTTTATGATCCAACCATAAGAACAGTTGACGGTGTTACTGGATACACCTTCTGTAATGGTGAAATTATTAAGGACAATCATATGGAGAATGGTGTGCCTAACGGAACATTACCCGAAAGTATACCAAAAATTTATCATACAATGAATGAGAATGAATTTCCTAATCCTGACGCTAATGGAATTGAAACAGATGTAACAGGTTACTTAATTGGTACTGATTACTTCTACGATGGCGTTTCCCATGAACTTGATAAATATAAATTTACTGACGAAGAGGGAAATCCTTGTTTCTATTGCGAGACAAAAATCGTAGGATTCCAGCCGTCCGACGGCAATACTGAGGGTTACGAAGTAATAAAAATTGGTGATACTGAGTACAAGTACAGATTAAAGACAAACTATTACACAAAGGTTGAATCACCAACTTCAAAGCATATGGTATCAATCGGAGGTTCTCTCCAGAAGTATCTTGACAAAATTGGCGAAGATGAAGTTTATCCCGAATATGCAACAAGAAAAGCAGTTTTGGCATATCCAGGTTCGGGATACAACGAGGATACAAAGATTGTAAAAACTATTGAAGAAGTTCTTACAGATGTTGCAAACCCTTATAACCAAGTACTTCCTGGTGGTATGAAGAGTATTTATGACAACGAAACTTGTATCGAGTCGTTACTGCAACTTGCTGATGAGCAAGGTATTGCTGCTACAGCAGACCAGCTGACAACTCTTGGTACTACAGCTGCCGGCAAGCAAAAGTATGAATTTAATGGTGAAACATATTACCATGTCAAAAAGGAAGAGAGTAACGGTCAGTGGGCAGATGTTGTAAAAAATGCTTCAATGTTTATCAGCGAAAGCTGTAGATTGGGTGGTTTTGAAATCCCCAAGGGTGTAATCATTGATCCCGGCTCAAAGAGCATTGTAATTGGTGTTGACAGTGGAAAAACATTGACATTCGCCAAAAGCGATGGCAATGCTGAAAAAGGCAAAGGCAATATTTTTGTAGACGATGCTGAAGGCGGAGATGTTTACTTTTATATTGACAATAATGCAACATTGGATTTTAAGGGTAATATTCTCCTTACACGTGGTTATTGGGATCTTTTTAAAACAACAAAGAAAATCAGCTATAACACACCTGAAAAGGACGGCTATACAAGTATCGAAAAAGCTCTTGATGATAGAATGAAGCCCAATGTTCAGGTATTCGGAATTAAGGATGCAAAACTTAATATCGCAAACTGTGATACGATGTCCATGTATGTAAAATCGCCTGAAATTTCTACGAGCATCGGCGGTGGTACAGGAGCTATGGCTGACAGTTTCCTTTATAACGGATATGATGTAATCGTTGGTGCTGATGGTGCTAATGTAAAACAGCTGCTTATTGGCTGCTTCAATGTTAAGGAAGCTGAGCCAGCAGAAAACCAGCTCCGTGTTGTATTTATTCCGGAGGATGGTGGCAAAAAGAAAGTCGTTATTGACCAGTTGAACAACTTCTGGTACAGACCATACTACTATAGTGAATTCTAAGGGAGGACAGCTATGAAGAAAAAAGTGTTTAAGAAGAAAATCTTCAAGGGTATGACGCTGGTGGAAATCATCATTTCCATAGCTGTGCTTGCTGTTATGACTACTGTGCTTGTTGCCGTTTCAACTTCAATTCAAAACTATCTGCGAGCAGCAGGCGATATGAACGACAGAGTTGCCGTACAGGCACCTGTCGCTCAAGCAGGAGATAATGTTGCAGGAACATATCTGGATAAGATTCGTATCGATATCATACCTTCAACAAATAATCCTTCTGTGACAATTCCTCTTGAAGGAGATTTATATCAGGTTTACAAAGATAATGAAATGTCAGATCACGCAGATGAAGTCGGTCGTAATTTGAATATGAAGTTTATTAATAATATTCAGACTACAACAGGTACGACTAAGGCCAGCACACCAGCAACAACAGCGGCAATGCCTACTGTTGAGGCTACTTCATAAGCACAGGAGGGATAATGATGAAAAAACAAAAGAAGCTTAAAGGCTTCACCTTAATTGAATTAATTATCGTTCTTGCGATTTTTGGCGTAATTCTTTCTGTTGTAATGTCACTTCTTGATCCAGCATCAAAGATTATGAAAAAAGCTTCTACACGAGAGCGAACTGCTGCGTATGCTGATAATATTTCAGAATACATAACAAATTCAATTACTTATGCAAAGTTTATTCGTGTCTATGATGGTGGTTTCTGTGTAAACGACGCTACTGAATCACCTCTTTCCGGTACACTTCTTGCACAGGAACAGGAGGCTGCACTTGATCTCGTTGGCGAAATGCTTAACGACGCTTGTGACAGAAACGGAAATCCTGTTACAGGTAAGGTACACATATTGAAGTTCATCAATACACCTGTTTCCGATGCTGACGTTAACCTTGAAGAAGGTAAAATTTATGAATCTGTTTATGATTTTCAAGCTGGAGCAAAGTTTGTTGTAAATAAAGATGACCCCGCAAATCCAGGATCTAAGATTCAGGTTGAGTTGGTAAATGATGCACCTCTGATACTTAATGATTCTAATCACGTTCCCGTAATTAACCGTGATGTAATCAATCCTGAGCATTTCGAGGATTACTGTTACTACTATAAGAATGGTTATTATACACTCGATCCTATCGAAGATCCGGATAACTATTCCAAGGAAGGTATTACAAGTTTTGCACCGGTTCCAGTTGTGTACTACAACGCTCTTAACAAAATCCGTAACATTTCAGAAATGGATTACACTCTTAATATCAGCGTAATTTCATACGCAAAGGATAAGGGTGGAAAAATTAAGGATGTTGAAGACAAGACTACTTCTGAAAAAGTTACTCTTTTCAGAGCACCTGCGCATTTGAATTCTGCAAGTATGGCACTTGTAAATGCTAAGAAGGTTAAAGAAAATCAGGCTGTTATGTTTGTGAAACCTGGTAGAAATGAGAATACAGGATTACCTCTTGAGCCGAAAACATTCATCCACGCTGTAAACGGTGATTATGGAGATGCATTTCGTGAATATACTCCAACATTCACAGGCGTAGCTGACAACCTCTATGTTGTTTACATTATGCCTAACGAAATGTCAGATGTAAATATCAATTATGGCGGCAATAGCAGTGCACCGGGAGTATCAACACCAAGTGCTTCAACCCCTGCAACAGAGCCTACAACCAGCGTTTAAAACGAAACTAAATGAAATAAAAACAGGCAGCAGTTAAATGCTGCTGCCTGTAATTATTTTACTCTTACTGTGGCTGGGCGGTAAGGAGTGATATGTACCAGTTTGCAATTTCATTGCCCCAAAGCATTGCGACGGCTATTCCCATTGAAAGGTATGGACCAAAGGCAAATTTTGAATCCTTTGTGATAACCTTGATAATGATTCCGCCAATGGCAGCGGCAATAACACCAATAAATGCTGAAACGATAACAGCCTGTGTTCCGAGGAGTGCGCCGGCGGCAAACATCAAAGCCGTGTCGCCCTGTTCAATAGCTCGGAAATCTTCGCCACATCTTTTACGAATAATCGGTCTGCTTACTTCCCCGATAATAAAGAAGGGAACGCTGATAATCAGAGCGCCGATAATTCTGTGTTTGAGAGTTACATCATCTGTAAAGATTGCGGCAGGAACAGCAAGAAGCAGAATAAGACCGACAATAACAAGGTCGATTTCCTGAGTGTCCCAATCCATAAATGCTATTACAATAAGAAGGGACATCAGAACGCAGGTTATTATGGCTTTAGCATTAATATCGAGCACCCAGAATGTCAGAACGTAAAGCAGACCATTGAGGGACTCAACCACAGGATACCGTGCGGATATTTTTTCGCCGCAGCTGTGGCATTTTCCTCTGAGGAAAATCCAGCTGAAAACAGGGATAAGATCAATTGGTCTTATCTTTGTTCCGCAGGTCATACAGTGGGAGGCACGTTTTGTTAAGGAACGGTCCTCGGGTTTTTCCATTGGAAGCCTGATGATAACGACATTCAGGAAGCTTCCGATACAGATGCCAAAGAGAAAGATAATGGTTAAAAACACAAGTATGAATGACAACTCCGTGTATGGATCATGGAGCATGTTCAAAAAATCAGACATTGTTTTTGACCTCCTTACATAATTATTTAACACAATAATTATATCACATTTATTTTTATTTTTCAAGTATAATTTAAGATTGTTCCAAAAAAATGGGGCAGCTTTAAAAAATTAGCGGAGGTTTGAATATGAGAAACGAGAGAATCGGCGACTACCTTGTTAGTCAGGGCTTGCTTAATGAAGAACAGCTTACCAAGGTTCTTCAGGCTCAGAAGGAGTCAAATGGTGCCAAAAAATTCGGTGATGTTGTTGTAGAGCTTGGATTTATGACAGAAGTCAACTTCACAAAAGCTCTTGCAGGAAAGCTGAGAGTACAGTATGTTGATCTTGATAACATCGACATCAACACAGACGCTGTACAGAAGGTGCCTGAGCAGCTGGCAAGAAAACATACGGTAATCGCTATCAACATTCAGGGTAAGCGTCTTACTGTTGCAACAAATGACCCTGTAAACTTTATCGTACTTGAAGATATTAAGGTATCTACAGGTATGGATACAGTTCCTGTACTTGCAACTACATCAGCTATTAACAAGGCTATCGGTAAGTGCTATTCAATGCAGAACGTAGATAACGTTCTCGAAGGTGTTAATGCTATGGCAAATGACCTCGGCGGAAACCTTGAGGATCAGGAGTCACAGGACAGAGTTGAATCAGCTCCTATCGTTAAGCTTGCTACAACAATCGTAGAAAACTCATTCAGAGCAGACGCTACCGATATTCATATTGAACCTTTTGATAAGTATACAAGAATTCGTATCCGTGTAAATGGTGACCTTGTTGAGCTTATGAACATTTCATCTGCTGTACACAGCGCACTTACAACACGTTTCAAGCTCATCAGCGGAATGAACATCGCTGAAAAGAGAATCCCACAGGACGGTCGTTTCACACAGGTTGTTGACGGCTGTACACTTGATGTCCGTGTATCCTCACTTCCTATGGTTCACGGTGAAAAAATCGTTATTCGAATTCTTTCCACAGGTCAGATTGCACTTCGTAAGATTACTGACCTCGGTATGTCAGACTATAACTATCAGCTGTTCGAGTCAATGCTTCGTGTACCTCACGGCGTTATCCTCGTAACAGGACCTACCGGTTCCGGTAAAACAACAACTCTTTATGCTGCTCTCGGTGAAATCGCTCGTCCTAACGTAAACGTAGTTACAGTTGAGGACCCTGTCGAAAAAGCTATCGACGGCATTAACCAGTGTCAGGTTAACGTAAAGGCAGGTATGACATTCGCAGCTGCCCTTCGTTCAATCCTCCGTCAGGACCCTGATATCGTTATGATCGGTGAGATGCGTGATACGGAAACAGCCGATATCGGTATCCGTGCCGCTATCACAGGACACCTTGTTCTTTCAACACTTCATACAAACGATGCTGCTTCAACAGTTGTCCGTCTTGTAGATATGGGCGTTGCTTCATACATGGTTGCTACATCACTTATCGGTGTTATTGCTCAGCGACTTGTTAAGGTGCTTTGTCCCGATTGTAAGCGTCCCAGAATGTCAACTGAGGAAGAAAATGAGCTTATGAAGATTCCTTCTTCCATTCAGATTTATGAGCCTGTTGGTTGTCCTTCATGTAACAATACAGGATATAAGGGAAGAACTGCTATTCACGAAATTATCCATTGTACAGCTAAGGTTTCTGCTATCATCGCTGCAGGCGGCGGTAAGGAAGAAATTGAGGCAGCAGCTAAGGCTAACGGTACAAAGCTTCTCCGTGATAACGCAGCTGAGCTTGTACAGGCAGGTCAGACTTCAATTGATGAGCTTGTAAGAAGCACATTCTCCGTATAATTCGGGAACTAATTAGGAGGAAAATAAAATGGGTATAATTAACATTCATAGAATTCTTGATGAGGTTCGTCTTTTGGGCTGTTCGGACCTTCATTTCACAAACGCTATTGCTCCTGTTGTACGTCTTAACGGTACACTCAGAACAATGCGTTCACAGTATCCCGAAATGGATGAGGAAGAAATACTTGATATCATCAACCAGATGACTAACGAGGCACAGCAGACACAGATCAACAATCATATTGATACCGACTTTTCATTCCAGACGAAAAGCGGCTACCGTCACCGTGTAAACGTGTATTTCCAGAAGGGTAAGCCGGGTATTGCTATCCGTCTTCTCCGTAACGATATTCCTACACTTGAGGATTTAGGACTTCCACCAATTCTCGCAGATTTTGCAATGCGTCCACGTGGACTTGTTCTTGTAACAGGCCCTACAGGTTCGGGTAAGTCTACAACTCTTGCAGGTATGATTGACTTCGTAAACCTCAACAGATCCGCACATATTATTACTGTAGAGGATCCTATCGAGTACGTTCACGAGCATAAGAGATGTATGGTTAACCAGCGTGAAATCGGTGATGACGTTCCATCATTCTCACTTGCGCTGAGAGCTGCTCTCCGTGAAGATCCCGATGTTATCCTCGTAGGAGAAATGCGTGACTTTGAAACAATTCAGGCTGCTGTAACTGCTGCTGAAACAGGTCACCTTGTAATGTCTACACTTCATACAACATCAGCAGCTGATACAATCAACCGTATCATCGACGTTTACCCTGAGCATCAGCAGCAGCAGATTCGTACACAGCTTGCAAACAACCTTGTTGCAGTTATTTCTCAGACACTTATTCCGAGAAAAGACGGCACAGGACGTATTGCTGTAATGGAAATCCTCAACGTAACAGATGCTATTGCGGCTATGATTCGTGATAACAAGATTCACCTTATCCAGTCTGCAATCCAGACAGGTAAGCAGCAGGGAATGATGTCCCTCGACCAGGAACTTGCACGTCTTACAGCTAAGGGCATCATCAGCGAAGTTGACGCTCTTGATAAGTGTCTTGATAAGCAGGAATTCTATCGTTTCCTCACACAGCTTGGCGGTGTTCCCACAGGCGGTATGTCATAAAAAAACTACAGGCGGCAGAAATTGCCGTCTGTTTTTTTGCAAATGGTTGACAAACGGAGAAAAAAAGAGTATAATATAAGTATGGTGAAAACCAGAAACGCAATAATGTCCATTGATGACAGAAAAAACCCGGAGTTGCACCTCCGGGTTTTTTCGTTTGCTTTGTCGGTTTACTTTCTGTCTATGTATTTACAGATATAATGACTGATTATACCTGCAAGGACAGAAATTAAAAACGCAATAATGTACTCCATTAATAACACCTCCTCCCTGACGGAGGAAACCGACAATGCAATTATATCATATTGGCTGAAATATGTCAAACTTGAATTTACAAAACGGTTGACAAACGGAGAAAAAAAGAGTATAATATAAGTATGGTGAAAACCAGAAAGCGATTAAGTCTACTGATGACAGAAAAAACTCGGAGTTGCAGCTCCGAGTTTTTTCGTTAATTTGTCGGTCTTACTTTCTGTCTATGTATTTGCAGATATAGTGGCTTGCTATACCTGCGAAAACAGAAATAACGAATGTTTATGTATTCCACCCCATTAGCAGTCTGAAAAATCGACAATATAATTATATCATGAATGTTAAGAAAAGTCAATTTTGTAATTCTTTTATTCAATAACCCAACGTGACGGAAATAAATTTTAATTAATACTTATGAAATACATAAATTGTAAGAATTCAGATTTTTCTAATGTGAAAAAATGATGAAAATTAAAAGAAGAAATAATAAAAAAACGGTAATATACAAATAGTAAAGATAAAACCCTATATTACTATAAGAAAAATAGGTAGATTTGTACGGACAGTTTAAAAGAGATACGAAAGTTAAATTACTTAAAAAGTTCACAGACTGTTGTGCATTTTGACGAAAACGGCATAAAATAAATGCCGATTTACCGTTTTGATGTAAAAAATGAATTTTTTTTGAAAAAAGTTGCAAGAAACTATTGACAATTTGTGAATGAAGTGGTATACTATAATTACCGAAAGGGGATAAGGGAATAGAAAGAAACTTACCCCGAAATTGACAGTGCGAAAGCACAAAACTATATTATATTTTTAAGGAGGTTTTCTATCATGAAAACAACAAGAAAAGGTTTTACACTCATTGAGCTCATCGTTGTTATTGCTATCATCGGTGTTCTCGCAGCAATCCTCGTACCCGCTATGCTCGGTTGGGTAAAGAAGTCCAAGATTCAGGCTGCTAACGCAGACGCTAAGACAATCATGACTAACCTTAATGCTGGTCTTGAGGAAATCGACGAAGAAGGCAGAACACTTGCTGCTGGTATGACTGGTTGGCATGATAACAGCATCACAGGTGGTGGTACAACAGCTGCACCAGCAGCATCTACTACTGTTAGCACATGGGCTGAGGTAATTAGCTATGTTAAGGAATACAGCGATACAATCACAACATCTCATTATGCTGCATATGTTAAGGATGGCGTTGTAGTATGCTGCGTTGCTAAGAGCGGTAAGTACTATGGTACATATCCTGCTGGTCTTACAAACAAGAACTACAACAAGGATAAGGTAGCTAATGTTGCTACTGCTGTAACTGCTTCTACTGGTTTAGATGATCCTGCTACTCTTGCAAATGCTAAGGAGTATGCTATCGCTCAGTACAACACAGGTCGTGATACAGAATCACAGATTACAGCTGCTAATAATAAAGCTGCTTCAGCTCACTAATTCTATTTAATAAGAATTAACATAAATCCCCCTCAATCAGAGGGGGATTTTTCATAGGAGAAAAAATGGATAAAAAGGAAAAAAGTTTAAAATCAATTATCTGCATAATGATTTCAATGACCGTAGGTGCAGGGTTGGTGTATCTTGCTAACTATAAGAAAATTGATTTTATGAACAGGTACCCTGAATTTCTTGAAGTTGATGAATATGCAAAGGATAGCCTTGAAATAGGTGTGCCTGAAAATGCTGATAAGAGAATAGTTGCTGATGCGTATTTCAGACTTTATGACGATAAATATACTTTTGTTGAGGAAAGTTTAAGTCCAGAGTCGAAAGAATACGCACTTGAAAACGTAAATAATTCATCAACTGCAAAAGAAAGTGGATTTAAGATAGGGTTCAATGAAAGTGGACAGCCCTATTTTTCGGCTGTTGTTGAGGATATGCCTGCTGATAGACAGGGCATAAAAGTTGGCGATATTATTAAAAACGTCGATGATTTTGATGTTACGGAATATAAACACGCAATCCGTCTTGTTGGAGAAGACGGCAAAAAAGCTGAGGTTATTGTGGAGCGTGGCGGTGAGGAAATAGCGATTGACTTTATCCGCAGTTCCAATATGGAAAAAATTGAGGGTGTTTCTTCTAAAATGTACGGAGATACGCTGTATATTTCCATTGACAGTATGGAATATGAGAATGTTAGTTTTTTTGAAAAAAAGCTTTCCGAAAACGATTTTAAGTCAATTGTAATTGATTTACGGGAAAATGTCGGCGGCTACACTCAAACCGCAATTGCTGCAGCGGATTTATTTATTGGCACTTCGGAAACTGTTATGCACGCTAAGAATAACAGCGACAGTGAGGTTTACAAAACAGATGAAGAAATAGTATATGATGTGCCTATAGTTGTTCTGATAAACGAGAAAACAGCAAGTGCGGCAGAGATTTTAACGGCCTTGCTTAAACAGTACGGCGATGCAACACTTGTGGGTACGAATACCTTTGGCAAGGGTGTTTTCCAGAATAGAGGTCTGTTTTACGGCGAGAGTATAAGATATACCGCAGGCTACTATACAGTTGGTGATTGGGAATGTTATCACGGAAAGGGTATAAAACCCGATGTGGAAATTGATATGGACAGCGATTATATCGGAACGGATAAGGATGTTCAGCTTGAAAAGGCTCTGGAACTTTTGAAGTGATATTATATCGAATTTATATGATGCATTGTAGAATATATATTTATATATACTAACAGTTAAAATCTATGCTTTGTTCCGTTGGGAAAATATAGCTGTATATGTGAAATTTGTACAATTTGCCGTGGCATTGAGGTGCTAAAATCTACCGAATGTAGATTGACAAATTGTGAATAATCTGTTAAAATGGAAGTACAGTATATATTATATTTATTGGGGGAAAATACCATGAAAAAAAAGGGATTTACACTTATTGAATTGATAGTTGTTATCACTATCGTCGGCGTTCTTGCGGCAATTCTTGTGCCTGCTATGCTTGGTTGGATAAAGAAATCCAGAATTACTGCGGCGAATGCTGCGGCATCAGAGGTTGCAAAGTCTATGAATGCTATACTTGCAGATGATGCTCAGTATGACAGTTTTACAGCTAAATTTACTGACGGTGAATATGGCTTTAAGTCGAACGTCGGAACTGCTATTGAAACCATTGTGGACGATGAGAATAACAAGATTTCTGACTACATAAGCACTTATAGTGATTCGCTTGCATCGGAAAAATTTGCCGTATATATCAAAGATGGAATTGTTGTTGCAGCAGCTGCCGAAAACGGTAAATATTACGGAACTTTTCCTATGGTATTGGATAACAAAAATTATGATAAATACATGACAGTTAATACAATGAAAAAGGCTCTGGATGTTGCTTGTAGTGAGGTTTCGGCGCTTCAAAGTTCATGATTGGTGAAAAATGCTAAATAACTGTTAATTTATACAATATAAAAACGTAAAAGTTGTGCAATATTTCTTCGGTATATTGTTGACAAATTGTGAATAATTTGTTATAATAGTAGTAGGATAATACACAGGAAATTGCCTGTAAAAGAGGAGAGAGAATTATGAAGAAAAAGGGCTTCACCCTTACGGAAATTATGGTGGTTATAACGATTTTCGGTATTTTGATTACGATTATAACTCCTGCGTGGATGAGTTTTTTGAATCGTTCAAAATTCAGAACGTATAATCAAAGAGCGAAAACTATATTTAATGCCGCACAGATTGTCGTTACGGAAATGGAATTCTCAGAAAAACAGTACGTTTCAAGACTTACTTCCGATGGTGTTACCGCAACCGAAAAAGCAACTCTTTATGGCAATATCGCTACTCCCGGAAGTGGTGCTGCAAGAGGTGAATGGTACTTCTATTATAACGGTAAAAACGGATGTATCTGTGATGCTTCTGGAAACTCAATAGTTAGCTCAGATAATACAATTACTGAAGGCGGAAGTTATCAGAGTACTCAGGCAAAGGCTGTTTTGGATTGGCAGAATAAGCTTGAAAGCGGTATAACACGTATTGCCGGCAAAGATGCTGTATTTAAAATATGGGTTGACGGCTATATTGTAAAGAGTGTTGCTTGTGCAGAAAGACCAAACAGCAGATTTATCGGTGCTCATCCTGTTACAATTTACGACCTTGATGCACAGGATGTTGACACGGATGATTTGAAGCATACTAACGTAAGAGATGTAGATTTAGGCGAATTTGCAACTTGAGCTGAAACTAATTCAATTACATAACACTAATTACAGCACGGTTTATCCGTGCTGTTTTTTGTACATTTTGGAATACGTGTGCATATTATACAAAATGTTGTCGAAAATAAATACAAACTTTGAATTGACAAAGTGTTGACAAGCCGTAAAAAGTGTGATATAATAAATACTGTCGTCAGGGAACGACAGCGGAAACTTAAAAATCGCATAGATGAGATGAGAGAGTGGAGAAAGTTTGAAATGATTTTTGAAAGAGGGAATGAAAAATAACCTCTGAGAAAATTAAAT
>JAZQFV010000127.1:0-10812 GCA_045539715.1 Ruminococcus sp.
TATTGCTCCACCAACTAACTCTTGAAGAATTATATGAAGCTTGGGGAGCAAAAGGCAAGGAAGAAAGCCGAAAGAATACTGCCGTATTGTGAGGTTTTCTGACGCAGAATTTTGCTCTCCAAGCAAAATAGAAAATTCAAGAGTTAATTTGGGGAGCAATAGAAGTAATATCAACAAAAAGGAGTTGTTTTTATGGCAGATTTAGGAAATCTCATAAAAGAAAGACGCATTGAACTGGGAATGACGCAGGATGAACTTGCTGAAAAAACAGGCTACAAAACACGTTCCTCGGTCAATAAAATCGAAAAGGGGTTGAATGACCTGCCGAGAAACAAAATCGAGCTTTTCGCCAAGGCACTTAACGTCCCGCAGGCTTATTTCCTCAACGACGAATCAACCGAAATGACAATCGAGGATTTATGCGAAAAATACAGCAACATTCGCCCTATTCATATGAAGCGTTTTCCCCTTTTGGGCGAAATTGCCTGCGGTGAGCCGATTTTTGCCGACGAGGACAAAAGCAGCTACGTTATGGCGGATATGGATATTACTGCGGATTTCTGCCTCCGTGCCAAAGGCGACAGTATGATAAATGCCCGAATTAACGACGGCGACCTTGTATTTATAAAGGAAATGCCAATGGTGAACAATGGGGATATTGCCGCTGTGATTATTGACGATGAAGCTACGCTGAAAAAAGTCTACTACTATCCCGAAAAATCACGTCTTGTACTTTTCCCGGAAAATCCACGATACGAGCCATTTGTATATACAGGCGAGGAGTTGAATAGTATACGAATTCTCGGAAAAGCCGTTTATTTTATGAGTTCACTCTAATGAATTACCGCACAGAGCAATTCATTTCTGCCCTGTGCGGTAAATTTTATGCCTTACACCTTTTCAAGAGTGTACTTGTATTTTACTCCGTCAATCTCAACAATTCCCGATTTCACGTTATTTTCAGCCTTGTCTAAGCCGTAATAACTGCGGAAATCCGTACACACGCTGGCGGAAGTTCCTCCGGGAACAGCCTCGTCACCATACCATTTATTGCCGCTTCTGGTATCAACATGAACTGCGGTATACGTACTGTCAATGTTGGCAATTCCGCTAAATCCGATTTCCTGTGCGGCACAGCATACAACTCCTGCGGGGAAAATTTTCCCCTCCTTATCATAGCAGACAATATCCGCCGCCTGCCCCTTTGTGTGCATACCGCCGCCGCTGCCGCCTACGTTTTTATCGTGGTCGGGACAGCGATAACCCGAATTGACGATTATTTTCGAGCAATCAAGCAGGTTGTAAAGTTCTTCAAGCTTTTCCACCAACTCACCGTCAATTTTTATATCGTGACTTTTTCCGCATTTACAGCGGAATTCCCCCACGGAAAAATGAGCCGTAAGCCTTTCATTATTATTGTGCTTGTACGTCATCAACATCATTTTCGTTATGCTCCTCTACTTTTTCGCCAAAGTGATTTTCTTCTTCCTCCGCTGTCATATCACGGATTACTCCATTCAAATCAATTTTACTCATACTTCACCTCTACGTCTTATTGCGTGAATTTCTATGCTTGTTCCAAGGGGAAAGCCAATGGAACTTGTATTAACAAACACCGATAATGCCTTTATATTTTCAATTTTTCTAAAAAAGTAATCGGGCCTGTATGACGGTGCTGTACGTTCATCTATTGCGTATGAACATAACGGCAATATGTTTATATTTCCATTCTCAACAACCGCCCTTACTACGCTGGCAGTCTGTTTTTCATCATTAATCAAATCCTCACGCCATAAAGCAACACAATCGGTATTTATGTTGATTTGTCCCGCCGCCTTGCCTATACCTGTCGGAACAATAACCTTTACAAGTATTTTTTCGAAATCATAGGGCGTTCCGTCAGGCTCGCAAGTACGCATTATCATAGAAAGGTCACTATCACTAACATTAATTTTATCAATCAGCGAATAGTTCTCTTCGGTTACAGCCGCACCGCCTCCCGAGGACGCTTCCACCATACCTGAAATGCAGAATATATCATGTAAATTCATATTATCACCCCTTTACAGATGCACCGCTACAGTCTACCCAGACTCCGCTTCCGTTGAGAATTACAAGCAAGCCTTCCTTAACAATAAGAGCAGTTGAGCCTATACAGAACTTCTTATCTCCGATTTCAGCAGGAACAGGAAGTTCCGTAAGCGTATCCACATCAAATTCCACTCTTACAATATCCTTGCCGTCTTCATATTTAATATGTTCTTCACTTCGCATCATTAAAGCCATAAATCAAATCTCACCTTTCTTTATTTGGATTTGCCGAACTTTTCTTGTTGAACTGCACTCCGAAATAAAATGCAATTACCGTTGTAAAAACCGTCTGAAACTGTTCAGGGGAAATCAGCCCATTTACCGACATTTTTACATATGCAGCCGTCAGAGTAAGCGTCACAATACTTTTTACGTCAATCAGCTTAATAATTTTCCCTATCACGTTCAACCACCTCCAGCCGCCTTGTGATTTCGTCCATACGCTCGTTAATAAGAGGTATTTTCTCGGCGAAATTGTTGTGCTTGTCAACTTTTTTCTCCAGCTGTTCAATGCGGTAATTCGTCAGCTTGGAGCTTACCATTATTCCTCCAAGTGAGCCTGCGAGAGTTCCCACAAGAGAAATAAGGGCAACAATGATTGTGCTTATAACTTTTCTCACTCCTTTCCGAGGGGATGTTTCAGCCTCCCAACTGTAACACACCCCTTCACTAATGGGCAGAATCGGGGCTTTTTTCAACCAAAAATGGTTGAATATTGAAAAATAATTTTTTATTTCTACCTTTTCACTAATCACAAACATCATATTTTATTTATTACTTACAATAGTTTTCAACAATTTCTTGTTATATATTTTAGCGAATATTCTCTGAAAATTTCCGAAATTTTTTTCAAAAAACTATTGACATTGACGTTACGTCATAGTGTATAATATAATTGGCGGAGCAATATTAAGGAGATGATTTGATGAAAATGCTGATAAGAGATTTTGCAAAACTAACGGGTGTGAGTATACGCACACTTCACTATTATGACGAAATCGAGCTTTTGAAGCCGTCCATTGTTGACGAACAAAACGGCTACCGTTTCTATGATGAGGAAAATCTTGAACGTATGCAGGAAATCCTCTTTTATCGGGAACTCGACTTTCCTCTTAAAAGTATAATGTCAATTCTCAGCTCCCCCGATTACAATAAAAAATCCGCATTAAAAGAGCAGAAAAATCTACTGACGCTGAAAAAACAGCGGCTTGAAAGGCTGATTTCGGCTCTTGACCAAGCTATGAAAGGAGAAAAAATAGCTATGAACATATTTGACAACAGCGAATTTGAGAAAAAGCGTGAAGAATACGCTAAGGAGGCACAGGAAAAATGGGGAAATACCGCCGCTTATAAAGAAAGTGCCGAGAAAACAAAATCCTATTCACAGGAAAAATGGAATGATTTAAACAGCGGAATGGACAGCCTTATGGCGGAATTTGCACAATGCAAAAGCAATGGATTTGCTCCCGAAAATGCCGAAACACAGGCACTTGTTAAAAAGTGGCAGGACTTCATTTCCGCCAATTACTACAACTGCACAAAGGAAATTTTATCGGGGCTTGGCAAAATGTACACCGCAGATGAACGATTCAAAGAAAACATCAACAAGCACGGCGAGGGCACGGCTGAATTTATGGCTGCGGCAATTGAAATTTATTGCTCCACCAACTAAACCTTGCCGTCAAATACTCGGTATAAAGAAAATTTCTCTGCGTCAGAAAAACTTGAAATGCGGTAGCATTCCTGCATTTTTCTTCCTTGATAAATTTCCTTTCTACTTTCGTCTTTTTGGCAAGGTATAATTGGTGGAGCAATACCGTGGATAAAAGACAAGCATATTTGCATAAAATAGCCAAAAGGGGCGATTTTTATGATATGCAGTCTTGAAGAAATCAAGAAAAAAGAAGTCATTGACGTAAAAACAGGCGAACGGCTCGGCTATATCGACGATGTGCGTATGGATACGGAAAAATCCGAAATCCTCTCCGTTATAATCTACGGCGGATACCGATTTTTCGGACTTTTCGGCAAGGAAGATGACGTAGAACTCCCCTGCACTTCCATTAAGGTAATCGGCAGCGAAACAATTCTGGTTGATTCTTCTGTTGCAAAATGCACAAAAAATAAATTTTGGTGTTTTAAAAGTTTGTTCGGTTAGATATTGCCAAATTTACGGAAATATGGTATAATAATTAGGCAATTCACACGCAGAGTTTTTATAGGTCGGTGCGTCTGCGGACGTGGCATATAAGCTAAATTCTGCGGAGGATTAAATATTAACCAATTTTAAGGAGGACTACCACAATGGCAGTAGTTTCAATGAAGCAGCTTCTTGAAGCTGGCGTTCACTTCGGACATCAGACAAGACGCTGGAACCCCAAAATGGCACCCTACATCTTCACAGAGAGAAATGGTATTTATATCATTGACCTTCAGAAGACAGTAAAGAAGCTCGAAGATGCTTATATGTTCGTTCGTGACATTGCAGCTCAGGGCGGCGAAGTTCTTTTCGTAGGTACAAAGAAGCAGGCTGGAGATTCCGTTAAGGAGGAGGCTACACGTGCAGGTGCTCACTACGTAAACGCAAGATGGCTCGGCGGTATGCTCACAAACTTCAAGACAATCCAGACTCGTATCAAGAGATTAGAGCAGCTCCACACAATGGAAGAAGACGGCACATTTGACCTTCTCCCCAAGAAGGAAGTTGTTAAGCTTAACCTCGAAATCGAGAAGCTTGAGAAGTTCCTCGGCGGTATCAAGACAATGAAGAAGCTCCCTGCAGCTCTCTTTATCGTAGACCCCCGCAAGGAAAAGATTGCTGTTGCTGAGGCTAAGAAGCTCAATATCCCGATCGTTGCTATCGTTGATACAAACTGCGATCCCGATGAAGTTGATTACGTTATCCCCGGTAACGACGACGCTATCCGTGCTGTAAAGCTTATTGCCGGTACAATCGCTAACGCTGTTATCGAAGGCAGACAGGGCGATGACGCTGCTGAGGCTGTTGAAGCTCCCGCAGAAGAAGCTGCTGCTGACGAGGCAGAGGCTGAATAATTCAAGTAATACAATCAAAAACCCGAATATTATGTTCGGGTTTTTGCGGATTATATAACTATTAAATATCAGGAGGTAATAACAATGGGAAAGGTTTCCGTTGCAGAGATTAAAGAACTTATGAGCACTACAGGCGTTGGTATGATGGACTGTAAGAAGGCTCTCGAAGCTAACGATGGCGATATGGATAAGGCTATCGAATTCCTCAGAGAAAAAGGTCTTGCTACACAGGCTAAGAAGAGCGGCAGAGCTGCTGCTGAGGGTATCGTAACAGCTGTTGTAAACGGCAATGTTGGTGTACTCCTCGAAGTAAACACAGAAACAGACTTCGCTGCAAACACAGATGATATCAAGAACTTTGTTGCAGGCGTTGCAAATACAATCATTGAGAAGAATCCTGCTGACGTTGAGGCTCTCAAGGCTGAGGTTATCAGCGGCGGTACATCTACAATCGGCGATGTTCTTACAGAACTTGCAGGTATGAAGATCAGAGAGAATATCGTTATCCGTCGTTTCGTTAGAATGGAAGGTAAGCTTGCTTCTTACATCCACAACGGCGGCAGCATCGGTGTTCTCGTAAAGATGGACACAGAGCTTGATGCTGATGCAGTTGCTGCAATCGGTAAGGACGTTGCTATGCAGTCCGCAGCTCTTAATGCTCCTTATCTCTGCCGTGCAGACGTTCCTGCTGAGGTTGTTGAGAAGGAAAAGGAGATCATGCTCGCTCAGATGGCTGAGGATCCTAAGATGGCATCTAAGCCTGAGAAGGTTAAGGAAGGCATCATCAACGGTAAGATCAACAAGTACTACTCTGAGAACTGCCTCCTTGAACAGTCATTCGTTAAGGATGACAAGCTCAGCGTTCAGGGCTATGTTGATGCAGAGGCTAAGAAGCTCGGCGGCACAATCGCTGTAACTGACGTTGTTCGTTACGAGAGAGGCGAAGGCGTTGAGAAGAAGGAAGACAACCTCGCTGACGAAGTTGCTAAGATGATCAAGTAATTCAATTACTCATATAAAAGGTCTGCTTTCGGGCAGACCTTTTTTTGCGACACCAATTATATCTTGCCAAAAAAGACGAAAGCAGAAAGGAAATTTATCAAGGAAGAAAAATGCAGGAATGCTTTCGCATTTCAAGTTTTTTCTGACGCAGAGAAATTTTCTTTATGCCGAGTATTTGACGGCAAGGTTTAGTTGGTGGAGCAAATATTGTTGACTTTCCTGTTTTAATATGGTATAATGTGTAAAATAATTATTGCGGAGGCGATTTTGTGAAAGCTAAAATTTTATATTGGCTTAATTTTCTGTGGTCGTGTTTCATAGCGTTTACATTTCCGATTTGCTTCGGATTGATTTATCTGAATATAACAGGACACGCAAAGGGATACAACTACGATTTAGGCGGCGAAAAGGATGTATCTGTACTGCTGGGATTTATTGAATTGATTATATGGCTTGCTATTGCACTTCCGTCGAGTATTTATATTTTTTTAAAACTAAGAAAAAAAGATAAAAAATATTTGTTTTTGCTTATAGCTCTATATTTTCTGCTTGCTGTGCTGTGTGTTTGTTTTATGGGAGGATTTGCGGCATATGTCAAGAGTGTGTTTAATATTGGATAAGAACAGGAGAAAACAACGTGAAAAAATATCTGATTATGGCGGCTGTCCTTGCATTTTCAATTATAGTATGCCTTATTGATGCAGTTTTACAGCCCAATTACTTTGTTAAAATCCCCATAAAAATAGTATTTTTCTTAGCTTTGCCCATGATTTTCTTTATCAGAAACAAAGAGGATTTCAAGGATTTCAAAAGCCTTTTCGTATTCAGAAAAAACGGAATTTTCAAGTCGCTGCTGCTGGGAATTGCCGTATATGCCGTGATTTTAACCGCATTTCTTCTCACACGAAATGTATTCGACTATTCCAATGTAACATCAAGTCTTACATCGGGTATGGGCATAACCGCTGATAATTTTCTCTATGTTTCCCTGTATATTTCCCTTTGCAATTCATTTCTGGAGGAATTTTTCTTCCGTGGATTCGGATTTATGACGCTGAAAAAGCACACTTCACGGAAAATAGCCTATATTTTCAGTTCTGCCGTATTTGCGGTATACCACATCGGTATGCTTTTTGAGATGTTCAACATCGGCGTTCTGCTCCTTTTGATGTTCGGATTAATTATGGGCGGCTGTATTTTCAATTTTCTCAATGAACGAAATGACAACATTTATCCCTCGTGGTTTGTCCATATGTTTGCCAATTTTGCTATAAATACCGTGGGTTTTATACTGTTCGGAATTATATAATGTCATTTCCACCAAATATTCGTAGGATTTTTTGGCTAAAATAACAAGCGGTAAAGTATTTACTTTTCCGCTTTTTTGTGTTAAAATAATATATAGTATACTGTTGCTCCATGACTAATTCTGAGCAATATTTGAAAGGAAAGATAAAATGCCAATTACAGAATTACTTGAAAGAAATGCCAATTTATACGGCAGCGACATTGCTCTCGTGGAGGTTAATCCCGAAATCACTGAAAATCGCCGTGTAACATGGAAAGAATACAATCTTATTGAGTCAGCTCCCGACAGCCCATACCGCCGTGAAATCACATGGTCGGTTTTCAACGAAAAGGCTAACCGTTTCGCAAATATGCTCCTTGAAAGAGGTGTTCAGAAGGGCGATAAAGTGGGAATTCTCCTTATGAACTGCCTTGAATGGCTCCCCATTTACTTCGGTATCCTCAAAACAGGTGCACTGGCTGTTCCGCTGAATTTCCGCTATACAGCCGATGAAATCAAGTACTGCCTTGACCTTGCTGAAGTTGATATTCTTATGTTCGGCCCTGAATTTATAGGCAGAGTTGAAGAAATCGCCGAGGAAATCAGCAAAAACCGCCTCCTTTTCTTCGTAGGCGAGGGCTGCCCCTCATTTGCTGAGCATTACGACAGCAATGTTGCAAACTGCTCCAGTACAGCTCCCGAAATCACTCTTACTAACGAGGACAATGCGGCTATTTACTTCTCATCGGGTACAACAGGATTCCCCAAGGCTATCCTCCACAACCACGAAAGCCTTGTTCATTCCGCATTAGTTGAGCAAAATCACCACGGTCAGAACCGTGATGACGTATTCCTTTGTATTCCCCCACTCTACCACACAGGTGCAAAAATGCACTGGTTCGGCAGCTTACAGTCAGGCAGCAAGGCTGTTCTTCTTAAAGGTGTAAAGCCAAAGTCAATTATTGAAACTGCGTCTGCTGAAAACTGCTCTATCGTGTGGCTTCTTGTTCCGTGGGCACAGGATATTCTCGATGCTATCGACAGAGGAGAAATTAATCTTGAAAATTACAATCTCTCCGCATGGCGGCTTATGCACATCGGCGCTCAGCCTGTCCCCCCCTCTCTTATTGCACGCTGGAAAGAGAAATTCCCCAAGCATCAGTATGACACAAACTACGGTCTTAGCGAGTCTATAGGCCCCGGCTGCGTTCATCTGGGCGTTGAGAATATACATAAAGTTGGTGCAATCGGCAAGGCTGGCTACGGCTGGGAAACTAAAATTGCCGATGAAAACGGCAACGCTGTTGAGCGTGGTCAGGTTGGCGAACTTTACGTAAAAGGCCCCGGAGTTATGACTTGCTACTACCGTGACGAAAAGGCTACTGCCGATACAATCAAGGACGGTTGGCTTCTCACAGGCGATATGGCACAGGAGGACGAGGACGGCTTCATTTTCCTCGTTGACCGTAAAAAAGATGTTATCATCAGCGGCGGTGAAAACCTCTACCCTGTTCAGATTGAGGACTTCCTCCGTTCACATCCTGCTGTCAAGGACGTTGCTGTTATCGGACTTCCCGACAAGCGTTTAGGCGAAATTGCAGCTGCTATTATCTCCGTTAAGGAGGATATGACCTGCACAGAGGAGGACATCAACACATTCAGCCAGAAAATGCCAAGGTATAAGCGTCCTCACAAGATTATTTTTGCTGATGTTCCAAGAAATCCCACAGGAAAGATTGAGAAACCAAAGCTTCGTGAGATTTACTGCGGTGAAAGTCTTGTAGCATCACAGATCAAGAACTGAAAACTTATACCAATCCCTAAAACAACAGTAGACAACATTTTATGGATTGGTATTACACCCCACATCTGTGGGGTGTTGCCGTTATGGAGGTGTTATTATGGATATACTTTTAACCATTCTCGCAATTATAACCATCGGACTATTATTAATCGCAATTATGATGCTTATGAAAATTGCCAAAAACAAAGGAAACGGAAGAAAACAGATTGCGGAAGTTCAGAAAAAGGTGGAAATACTGGGAAAAACTGCCGAAAATCAAAACCGCCTTATGCTTGAACAGCTTGTGCGTATGAATGAATCCCTCGTCTATCAGGTCAACAATTTAGGCAGCGAGCTACGCCGTTCCAATGAGGCACAGCAGAGCAAATCCGTGGAAGTTCTGGAGAAAATTGAAGCGGAAATGAAAGCCCTTGACCGTGATAACCGTGAGGGACTTGAAAAGCTGATGACAGCAAATTTTGACAGTATGGAAAAGCTCCGCCGTGAAAACAGCGAAAGCCTTGATAAAATCAATAATACCGTCAGCGAAAAGCTGCAAAAAACGCTGAATGACCGCATTTCTCAATCCTTTGAATCCGTAAATAAGCGGCTTACAGAGGTATATGCGGGACTTGGCGAAATGAAAGCTGTTGCGTCAGGTGTATCCGATTTGAAAAAAGTTCTCTCCAACGTGAAAACCCGTGGAATTATGGGAGAAATTCAGCTTGGAGCAATTCTTGCGGAAATTCTCGCTCCCGAACAATATGAGGAGCAGGCGGCTGTTATTCCCGATTCTTCGGAGCGTGTTGACTTTGCCGTAAAACTCCCCGGAAAGGAAAATGACAGCGTATATCTGCCCATTGACTCCAAATTCCCAGGCGATACATATGCAAAAATTGCGGCGGCTTATGAGTCGGGCAATGCCGTTGAATTGAAATCTGCCCGTTCCGCCCTTGAACTTGAAATGAAACGCTGTGCAAGAAGTATCCGCACAAAGTACGTAAAACCGCCATATACTACAGATTTCGCAATAATGTTCCTGCCCTTTGAGGGACTTTACGCCGAGGTTGTGAATATGGGACTTGTGGAAACTTTACAGCGTGATTTCCGCATAAATATTGCAGGTCCGTCAACTATGGCGGCTATGCTGAACAGCCTGCAAATGGGATTCCGTACCCTTGCCATTCAGAAGAAAAGCGGCGAGGTGTGGAAAATTCTTGAAGAAGCCAAAGCTGAATTTTCCAATTTTGAAACTGTTCTGGAATCTGCAAGAAACAGGCTCAGAATGGCTGACAAAGACCTTGAAACTCTCATCGGAACAAGGACAAATGCCATTAACCGCACATTAAAAAATGTGGGGATAGAGTTTAAAAATAATAAGGATTAATTATTTTAGCTGAAAGGAAAACTTTATAATGAATACGAAAACTAAAAAATACAAGGTGCTAATTATCGTCTCGTTTCTGTTAATACTAATTCTGTTATGGGTATTTAATAAGTTTCCAATAGTTAAAATCGGTAAGGAATTTCATACTGTATTTGCAACTGAATTAGAGTTAAGAGATACATATGATGAAAGTGTGTATGATAATGA
>JAZQFV010000128.1:0-2523 GCA_045539715.1 Ruminococcus sp.
GAAAATATGCAAATGGTGTATACAATTATGCCATACAACAACGGCAAAGACTTTCTTATGCTTGGTACAAGCACACGTACACCTGAGATATGGAAAGTCAAAGGGGATTTTTCGGAATCTGAGATTATTGAATATCCCGAATTTGATGTTGGAGTGAATTATAATCTTACAGCTACTAATGACGGTACTATTGTGCTTTTTGTATGCCACGCTGATTACGGCGATTTACCGCCAATTCCGCTGTATGAATACCCCAACGAAGAAGAAATGAAAAAATATGACGATGTGGCTGAATACTCGTTTATGATTAAGACGTATTCACCTGACGGAAAGCTTAAATCAGAAGTTACAGTTGAGGATTTCGGTGTAGTTCCCGATAAATCGGTAAATTTCAAGAACCTTTATTCCGACGGTGAAATTGTAATTGCTGAAATCAACGGCGGATTTGAAATGTTCGACTTCAACGGAAAATATCTCGGAGAATTCAAAACAGACAAAGGTGAGGTTGATTGCTTCGGGCAGGATAATCAAGGAAATCTTATCTGTGCATTGAAAAATGAAGTTGATGAAAAAGAAATCCTCACATTCTGCAAGGTTGAAAAGGACGGCAAGCTAACAGAATTAAATAATACCGAATACAATTTCGATGAAACTGTATATGAAATGCAGGCTACAAGCGGAGAATACAGCCTGCTCCTGCGTACAAATTCACAGTTGTACGGTGTAAAATCCGACACACAGGAAATCGTTTCACTTTTTGACATTTCAACTTCGGGTTATTCCACAAATTATATTGAGGGCTACAGCGTTATGCCTGACGGAAATATAGCACTTATGCTGAATAATTCAAAAGAATGGAAAGTTGAACTAAAAAAGTTTATTCCACGTACAGAGGAAGAAATTGCGAATTTAAAGACGATTACTCTCGGTGTTGAGGGTGACGGTATGTTTATCGAAGAATATGTAAACGAGTGGAATGACAGCGGAAATGATTTTCTTGTGGAGGTCGTAAAATATAGTGCAGATTACGAGGACAAGGACGCAGTATTCGACCAGTTAAGACAAGACGCTATTTCAGGCAATCTTCCCGATATTATGTGCTTTAGTTACAGCTATGCTATAATGAATGATATAGATTTTACAACTCTGAATGTTCTTGAAGACTTATACACATATATTGACAAGGATGAAGTCTTTACCCGTGACTATTTTATGCCCAGCGTACTGAATTGTTTTGAACATAACGGCGAACTTCCTGTGCTTCCAAATCGTGTATATCTTAATCTTGGAACAGTAGCAAAGACAAAATTTGTCGGTGACGGCTCTGACTGGAGCTTTGATAAACATCTTGATATGACGATAAATCCGCCAATTGACAGAGAAATCCAAAACGATTCAAAGAATACACGTCTTGGACTTGGTGTTTCATGGGATGACTGGATTGATTATACAGACGGCTCATGTCATTTTACTGATGATTCATTTATACGTTATCTCAATTTCTGCAATGAGGCTGATGTAATTGATGTTGAATTTGTGCCAAAGACAGATGCTGAATGGCAAGAGTATTTTAATTCAGATGAGCATAAGGAAGATATGCGACGTGAGGCTTTAAAATATATTGAGGACAGGGAAATTTTTTCGCATGAAAGTATTCTCTCTTATGGCAACTATACAGAAATGACGAAAGGTACATTCGGCGGTGAGCCTATAACAGTTCTTGGTGATATTACACTCAATGCCCATGACCAGCTTGCAATTACAAAGACATCAGAAAACAAGGAGCTTGCCTGGGAATTTATAAAATCCCGTATGACTGACGAATATTACAGGGATAATTTACAAACAGCACCTTTCCCTGTAACTAAAACAGGATATAAGCTTTACAACGACCACCATTTTTATAATGAATATTTCGACTTCTCCGGTGATTACTATGATGAAGATATAAGAGGCTATGTTGGACTTGTTTACCATATAAACGATGAGGAATTAATGAAAATAGGCAAGGTTACAGAAGAAGATGCAGCGGCTGTTGATAAATATTTCAATATGGCAACAAGAAAACATAAAATCACCTTTAAAGAAGATAAGATGTATGAAATTTTCTATGAAGAACTCGACCGTTTCTTTAGCGGAGGATGTACTGCTGAGGAATGTGCTGAGGTATTACAGGATAGGATTTCTACTTATATTTCTGAGCAAATAAGCTAAGGAGGCTTTACTATGAAAAAATTATTATCATTAACTCTTACCCTTGCTATGCTGATTTCAGCAGTTTCCTGTAATGAAACAGGTGAAAAGAAATCAGAGCCGAAAAAAAGCTACACCGCTGAGAAAATGAGCGTTGCGGCTTACAAAAAGGAAGCTTTGCCCTTGCCAGAAAATATGCAAATGGTGTATACAATTATGCCATACAACAACGGCAAAGACTTTCTTATGCTTGGTACAAGCACACGTACACCTGAGATATGGAAAGTCAAAGGGGATTTTTCGGAATCTGAGATTATTGAATATCCCGAA
>JAZQFV010000129.1:0-16970 GCA_045539715.1 Ruminococcus sp.
AAGACAATCAGCATTTCCAAGCAGGATATGAGCGATAAGGGAACTGAACTTCCAAACGCTCAGATGAAGCTTACACTTGTTGAAGCAACAGAAGAGGGCAAAACTCTTGAAAAGGTAGCAACATCAGGCGGAGATAAGGTAGCTAAGAACGAAGCATTTACAGAAATCACATGGACAACAGCAGAGGAAGAACTGAAACTCACAGGACTTCCTGACGGTGACTATGCACTTGAAGAAACAGTAGCACCAAATGGCTACGATGTAATCACAACATTTAACTTTACAATCAAGGACGGCAAGGTTATCACAACATCTGTTGATGATGTAAAGGTAAATGAAGAGGGCGATTTCATTACAGCCCTTGACGAAGCATTAAAGACAATCAGCATATCCAAGCAGGATATGAGCAATGCAGGAAGTGAACTTCCAAATGCACAGATGAAGCTTACACTTATTGAAGCAACTGAAAAGGGTAAAACTCTTGAAAATGTAGCAACAGCAGGCGGAGATAAGGTTGCCAAGAATGACGAAAACACAGAGATTACATGGACAACAGCAGAGGAAGAACTGAAACTCACAGGACTTCCTGACGGTGAATACACACTTGAAGAAATCGTTGCACCTGACGGATTTGATGTAATTACAAAGTTCACTTTCGTAGTTGAAGGCGGCATAGTTACAACAAAGGGCAATGATGATATTAAGGTTAATGAGCCTGGCGATTTCATCACAGCATTTGACGAAGCATTCAAGACAATCAGCATTTCCAAGCAGGATATGAGCAACGAAGGAACTGAACTTCCCAATGCACAGATGAAGCTTACACTTGTTGAAGCAACTGAAAAGGGTGAAACTCTTGAAAAGGTAGCAACAGCAGGCGGAGATAAGGTTGCCAAGAATGAAGCAAACACAGAAATCACATGGACAACAGCGGAAGAAGAACTGAAACTCACAGGACTTCCAGACGGTAAGTACACACTTGAAGAAACAGTAGCACCTGACGGCTACGATGTAATTACAAAGTTCACTTTCGTAGTAGAAGGTGGCATAGTTACAACAAAGGGCAATGATGATGATGTTAAGGTTAATGAGCCTGGCGATTTCATTACAGCACTTGACGAAGCATTCAAAAAGGTTACAATCAGCAAGTGGGATATCACAAACGATAAGGAACTTGCAGGAGCAGTAATCAAGATTGAAGCAGCAGACAAGGATGCAGATTTAACTAATGTTACAATCGAAAATGCGGAAATCAAGTTCAACGAGGACGATAAGTCATACTTTACATACGTATCAACAGAAAAATCAGCAATAATCAGCGGACTTCCTGTTGGTGAGTATAAGCTTATTGAGGACACAGCACCTCTCGGCTATACAAAGTTCACAGATGTTACATTCAAGGTTGAGGCTGACGGTTCAATCTCTGTAAAGGGCGTGGGCGACAAGTTCACACCTGTAGAAAACAGCACAATTAAGGTAAATGACAAAGTTCTCAAGGCAACAATCAGCAAGACAGCAGCAGGCGGCGGAGCAGAACTTCCCGGAGCAAAACTTGTAATTAAGAGCCTTGATAAGTTAGACCTTTCAGGCATTACAGCAGTACAAGGTGATAAGGAAATTGAACTCGCATTAAGCGAGAACAAATCCGAAATCAGCTTTGTATCAGGAAATGTTCCTACAGAACTTTCAATGCTCCAAGTCGGAATGTATGAGCTTACAGAAATCACAGCTCCCGACGGTTACACATTGAAGGAAGAATCAATCGTTTTCACAATTGAAAGTGACGGTACAGTCAGAGTTTCATTGAACAAAGATGACGGCAACGGCAATACAATGTATGTTACTGTAGAAGACGGTATTGTACATATGGAAGATGCAAATTCTGAAATCCACATCTCCAAGAAGGAAATTGCTAAGTCAGCAGAGCTTCCCGGAGCAATTCTCAAGGTTGTTCTTGACGAGGCTGATGCAAAGAATGCAGACCTCAGCGGAGTAAAGGCTACTCAGAATGGAAAGACAGCAAAGGGCTTCAAGATTGGCGAAGATAAGATGTCAATCAGCTTCACATCAGTTGCAGAGTGTGACACAGTTATTTCAATGCTTCCTGACGGTAAGTATACTCTTATTGAGTTCCAGACTCCTAAGGATGCAGAGGGTAATGACAGCCACCTCAAGGCTGAAAATATCGGCTTTACAATCAAAAATGGCGTAGTTACAGCAATTACAATGTCAGAAAAGGATAGTGCAAACTATTCAGAAGATGACAACAAGATTGCTAAGGGTACAGCAGTTACAGGCGTAGTAATGCGTGACAACACAACAACTACTACAACTTCAACAACAAAGACAACAGCAAAGCCTACAGCAGAAAAGACAACAGCAACTACAACTGCAACAACAAAGACAACAAAGCCCACAACTGAAAAGACAACAACCACAACAGCAAAGCCTACAACAAAGACAACAACTACAACCACAAAGCCTACTACAAAGACAACAACTACAACTACAAAGCCTACAACAAAAACAACTACTACAACTACAAAGCCTACAACAAAGACAACAACTACAACTACAAAGCCTACAACAAAGACAACAACCACAACTACAAAGCCTACTACAAAGACAACAACTACAACCACAAAGCCTACAACAAAGACAACAACCACAACTGCAAAGCCTACAACAAAGACAACAACTACAACAACAAAGACAACTACTACAACTACAAAGCCTACAACAAAGACAACAACCACAACTACAAAGCCTACTACAAAGACAACAACTACAACTACAAAGCCTACAACAAAGACAACAACTACAACTACAAAGCCTACAACAAAGACAACAACTACAACTACAAAGCCTACAACAAAGACAACAACCACAACTACAAAGGCTACTACAACTACAACTACAACCACAACAAAGGCTACAACTACAACGACTACTACATTTGTTGTAAACATCAATAAGATTGATGCAGGCGGAACAGAAGTAGTCGGTGCAAGACTGGAACTCAGCGGTGTTGATGAAAAGGGCAATGCAATCACATTTGGCAAGGGAGCAATTTCACTTGGCGAAGGTGCAGAGCTTATAAACGGTGTTGGCGAAACACTTGTATGGATCAGCGGAAGCGGTACAACAAATGTTACTGTTAAGAATGGTACATACACACTCCATGAGGAGGCAGCTCCTAATGGTTACTTAAAGGCTACAGATATTGAATTTGTAGTGAAGAATGGCGAAGTATTTGTAGACGGTAAGCTTGTTGATTCAATCAATATGGTTGATGAGAAGATTACAACTACTACAACTACAACTACAACAACAAAGCCTACAACAACAACTACAACAACTACCACAACAACCACAACTACAACTACAACCACAACAACTACAACAACTACAACAACTACTACAACTACTACAACCACAACTACAACTACAACCACTACAACCACAACAACAACCACAACTACAACTACAACCACAACTACAACTACAACTACAACCACTACTACTACAACAACTACAACAACAACCACAACTACAACAACAAAGCCTACAACAACAACCACTACAACAACTACTACAACAACAAAGCCAACAACTACAACAACAACTACTACAACAAAGCCTACAACCACCACAACAACCACTACAACAAAGCCTACAACTACTACAACTACAACTACAGAGCCTACCACAACAACAACTACTACAACAGCACCAAAGGGAAGCATTTATATCAACATCGTTGATACAAACGGCACTCAGATTAATGACGCAGTTCTCGTACTTAACGGTACAGATACAAACGGTAACCAGATTCAGTTCAACAAGGTTGACGTAGTATTCGGTGACAATGTTGAATTTATCGATGACGGTAATCAGCTGAAGATTAGCTCAGGTGACGGTCCTACATTTGTTAAAAACCTCCCTGACGGTGATTATGTACTCCAGCAGGTAGTAGTTCCTGAAGGATACAAGCCTGCAAGCGATATCAGATTCACAATTTCAGACGGTAAGGTTGTAGGTAATATCGGTGATATGGCTACACTTGTTGCCGGATTACTTGGTGAAGTTGAAATCAGCAAGCAGAACGTATACGGCGAAGAAATCGTTGGTGCAACACTTACTCTCACAGGTAAGGACGCTGACGGAAATGACATCGTATTCGCACTTAAAAACGTAGTTGCAGGAAATAATGCACAGCTTATCACATCAGAGAACAGCACAGAACTTACTTGGATAAGCGGTTCAACTCCTACATTTATTAAGAATCTCATTAACGGTACATACGTACTCCACGAAACAGCTGCTCCAAGCGGCTATGAGGTTACAACTGATATTACATTTACTGTAGATAATGGTGTAATCAGCGGTGAAGTCGGCGTTGACAGCGATTCTGTTACAATGGTAGATGATATGATTAAGACTGATGTAACAATCAGCAAGCAGAATGTTTACAGCCAGGAAATCCCGGGTGCTAAGCTGACACTTACAGGTGTTGACTTCACAGGAAGAAAGGTTGAATTCAATGGCAGAGATGTTACATTCGGTACAGGTGCAGAGCTTGTATCCGACGGCACAGCGCTTGTTTGGATTTCAGGCACATCAGGCACTATGATTAATAATCTCCCAGACGGTACTTATGTACTTCACGAGGATGCTGCTCCAAGCGGTTATCTCACAACAACAGACATCACATTCGTAATTGAAAATGGTGTTGTAAGCGGTGAGGTAGGCGTTCACAGCAACTCTGTAACAATGGTTGACGATATGGTTCTCACAGATGTGGAAATCAGCAAGCAGAATCTCTATGGCAAGGAAATTGCAGGCGCAACTCTTACTCTTACAGGTACAGATTTAGCAGGCAATGCAGTTAAATTCTCCGAGGCAGCTATGGTTCTCGGAAATGGTGCGGAATTCGTATCTGACGGAAATGCTCTTACATGGGTATCAGGAACAACAGCTTCTGTAGTGAAGTCACTTCCTGACGGTACATATGTACTCCACGAAGTTGCAGCTCCCGACGGTTACGAGGTAGCAACAGACATCACATTCACAATCAAGGACGGCAAACTCAGCGGCGGCGTTGGAGTTGACAGCGATTCCGTTACAATGATGGATAATATGGCTGCAACTGATGTTTACATCAGCAAGCAGAATGTATTCAGCGAGGAAATTGCAGGTGCAACTCTTACACTTACAGGCGTTGACTTCACAGGTGAAAAGGTACAGTTCACAAAGAATAGCGTAGAATTCGGCGATGAGGCGAAGTTCGTATCTGACGGCGAATCTCTCACATTCATTTCAGGAACAACACCTACACTTGTAAAGAATCTTCCTGACGGTACATATGTACTCCACGAGGTTGCAGCTCCTAACGGCTATGAAGTAGCAACAGATATCACATTCACAATCGAAAACAGCAAGCTTGTTGGTGACGTTAATGTTACAAGCAACTCAGTTGTTATGATTGATGATATGATTACAACAACTACTACAACAGCTACAACTGACGATAATGCTACAACTACAACAACAACAGCTACAGTTGACGGCGGTGTTACAACAACAGATACAACTGATTCAGATACAACAACTTCTACTACAACTACAACTACAACAACCACCACAACAACAAGAACAACAACTACTGCAAAGAAACCAACATCAAATAGCAATAGTTCACCTAAGACAGGCGATGTTGGAGCAGCAGTTCCCGCACTCGTTCTGGCTATGGCAGCAGCAGGTGCATTCGTTCTCAGAAGAAAGAGAGAGGATGAGGAATAATTCCTTAATCATCTGACTGAAAAGCAAAAAATTTCCCCCTTCTTCGGAAGGGGGATTTTTTGTAAATTTTTTATGAACATCTTTACATTTCAGGAAAAATGTTGTATAATATTGGTGTCGGCATTTTGTCGGCAAATATGTAATATAGGGAGAAAAATTATGTACACAATCAAGAATTTCACAGACAATGATGATGTAAATATCATCGCACAGCAAGGACCTTTCACGGTTATCGAGTATAAGCGTGACCTCAGCGTGACACCTGCAACAGCGTCAACAGCTTTTTTCAGCGCACATATGAACGTGCGTAAGCGTCAGGTAATCTGCGATCTCAAAAAAGCAAATATTACAACACAGGCGGGTGCTATGCAGTGGATGCTTGGCGATGTTAATGCAACTACAGGTGTTAAGGGTGTAGGCGATTTATTCGGCAAGGCTTTGCGTGGCAAGGTTACGGGAGAATCCGCAATTAAGCCTGAATACACAGGAAACGGCGTGCTTGTTTTAGAGCCTACTTATAAATATCCTATTCTTCTCAATACAGCAGATTGGAACGGCTCAGTTGTACTTGATGACGGACTTTTCCTTGCCTGCGATTCTGCATTGAGTCAGAAAGCTGTTATGAGAACAAATCTTTCTTCTGCTGTAGCAGGCGGAGAGGGACTTTTCAACCTCAGCCTCAATGGTTCGGGATTTTTCTGTATTGAGTCCGCTTGTCCAAGAGAGGAACTTATTGAAATCACTCTGGAAAATGATGTTCTCAAGGTTGACGGAAATTTTGTTATTGCATGGAGCAATACTCTGAATTTCACCGTTGAGCGTTCTGGAAAGAGCCTTATCGGTTCAGCTGCATCGGGCGAGGGACTTGTAAACGTATATCGTGGCACAGGTAAAGTGCTTATGATGCCTGTTAAATAAAAAATTTACAATAAATATGAATCCCCCACAAATCGTGGGGGATAATTTTATGCTGTTATTTCGGGGATTGGTATAAAATCCCGAAAAATCGGGCTTAATTTGAGAATGAATATTATCTTTTCTTGTACAGAACAAGTTCAGGATTTTCGCCGTTTTCTTCATAGGTGCATATAAGAATAAAATCCATATTTGCAGCAATGCCAAAACATCTGTCACCGCCGAATATACATTCAAGCTGATTGCCGAGATATGTAGCGTTGTCGTCCAGATATTTCACCATTTTTCCGTTGGGGAGTCTGTATTCAAGGTTGATATATCTTCCCACAAGTGCATTAAGCTTTTCAAGTTTGGGCATACCCTCAATGTTCAGAGCGTTGATTTCATCAATAAGAGTTTTCTTAAACTGCTCAAAGGCTTCATTGCCGCCCAGTTCTTTATATCGGCTCCAGTAATTTAGTTTCGGCAAAGTCGCTTTCAGATAGGAACGAACTTCTGTTTCGGAGTGTTCCTCGCTGACCATATTTTTCACGCATACATCAATCAAATCATCTATATTGCTGTACATATATTCGCCGTCAGCATAGCACCATTTGCAGTAATCCTCATTGAAATCGCCGTCTTTTTCCTTACTGATAACAGAATCTTCAAGGGGCATTCCGCAGCATTGGCAGATAAGCTCTCTCGGAGAGCCAAGAAGGGTATTGATTGAAACGTCAAACAGCTTTGAGAGAAGTTTCAGCGTTTCTGTATTGGGAGTAGTTTCGCCGTTTTCCCAACGTGAAACCGCCTGACGGGTTACGTAAATCTTCTCTGCAAGTTCGTCCTGTGACAGTCCCTTTTTTGTGCGAAGTTTTAATAAAATTTCTTTCGTTTCCATTGTTTATCACCTCAATAAGATTATATCACATATCCGAATTGCAATCAAGCAACTTGCTGTTGCTTGAGATTGTCAAGAAACGAAAATTCTGTATAAAAATTGCGGGCGGATAATATCCGCCCCTACACAAAATTACGATATATAGCTGATTTATAGTGACAGGTTGAGCCGTGTCCGTTATATAAAATACATTAATTTTATTCATTGAGATAATCGGTAATGCCCTTGAAAATAGTCATAGCCACTTTTTGCTGATATTCCTCGGTGTTGAGCAGGGCGGCTTCATCGGGATTTGAAAGAAATCCACATTCAACCATAACCGTTGGATTATTGCTGAAATAGCACAGAAAAAGCTCCTTGCCGCACAGCTTTATTTCACGTTCATTGTCTGGCTGAATAAGCTCACGGAAACTATCCTGCAAATTCTTGGCAAGCTTTTCGCTTCGGCTGTCTGTGGCGGAATAGAACATCTGTGCACCGCTGTAAATTGGGTCTGTGAACTGATTCTGATGAATTGAAATGCAAATGGCATTTTTGTTTTTGTTGAAAATTTCAAGGCGATTGTCCATATCGGAGCTTTTCTGATTGGCAATGCCCTCAATGCCCTTATCGTGAATTGATGTATCGCTGTCACGGGTGACTTCCACCTTGTAGCCGTTCACCTCCAGCAAATCACGGAGGCGGAGTAGGATATTCAGATTTATTCCCTTTTCAGGAATACCTGCGGCTGAAACACATCCGCCGTCTATGCCGCCATGCCCTGCGTCAAGGACAATTACGGGAGTTTCATCGGTAAGCCCTATAGCGGAAACGGGAACGGAATCGGCTTTTTTTGCGATTGCGTTACCTCCTGCAATAGCGATAACTCCGCAGGTGAAAAAGACTGCACCTGCAATAATTTTTCTTTTGGGATTTCTCATAGTTATACTCCTTAAAATTATTTTTAATAAAAAATATGCTTGTAATGGTGCGGATATGCGGGGAGGTAATAATAAAATCTACGCTGTTTTTGCCGATAAGATCAAGGTGATTGGTATGCAGCGTAGTTTGGTGCGGACGATTTTCTTTTGTTCTACTTGTCAAAACGTATAATTTATGATATAATAACTAAAGGGCATCTCTAAAAACCCCTTTTGAGAAAAAACAGCTATGCATGTCATCTGCTTCGTCAACCTCCCTCGGAGTGCGACAGCACGCCTTCGGTAGGTTTCCTTGCAGCTGTCATACCTATCTGTTTTTTCTTTAATCAAAAGAGTTTTTAGAGATGCCCTAAACACGACTGTGTCACCTCGGTCAAAATAAGTTCAAGAGTGTATATATTGCTCCCCCAACTAAGCCTTACCAGCAAATACTCGACATAAAGAAAATTTCTCTGCGTCAGAAAAGCTTGAAATGCGGCAGTATTCCTGCGTTTTTCTTCCTTGATAAATTTCCTTTCTGCCTTCGCCTTTTGGGCAAGGTTTAATTGGTGGAGCAATAGATTTCAATAAAATAAAGGGAAAATAGTTTATGGCAGGGAAATTCAATATTAAGCTGGCGGATACAGTTATATGTATAGATTCAATGTATCAATATGTCAAAGACTTTTGTAAGGAATATATTACTGATGAGAAAGCAGATTTCACTATCAAAACAGAAGCGACAGATATTGCATTTGAGCGTCAGCGTGCAAAGAAGAATTCTGATCCCGAGAAAACTGAAACGGTGAATTTTACTGATGGGTATCTTGAAACATTGTCTGTATATCGTAAGATTGCTGAACGAATGCCGTTTTTGAATGTATTATTGTTTCATGGTTCTGTTATAGCTCTTGATAATGACGGATATCTTTTTACAGCAGGAAGCGGTACAGGAAAATCAACACATACTCGTTTATGGCGTGAGATGTTTGGTGAAAGGGTTGTTATGATTAATGATGATAAGCCCCTTTTAAGAATTACTGATTGCGGTGCAATTGCATACGGAACACCGTGGAATGGCAAACACAGATTAAGCACAAATATGTCAGTTCCTTTGAAAGCAATATGTATACTTACAAGAAGTGAAAAAAATCATATCGAGGAAATATCGGCAAGAGAAGCGTATCACATGATTTTACAGCAGACCTATCGCCCTGCTGATAGTGAGGCTATGATGAAAACTATGACGCTAATAGATATGCTTATTGATAATATGAAATTTTACAGGCTTGGCTGTAATATTTCATATGAAGCGGTTGAAGTGGCGTTTGAAGGAATGAATGGAGGGTTGAAATGAAATTAAAAAACGGATTTATAACACACGAAAGTGCAGGCGAACATATAACCGTTACAGCAGGAAATACTGATTTTAATGGAATAATAAGAAGTAATATGACTGCCGGTTTTATATTGGAGTGTTTGAAAGAGGAGATAACAAAAGAGGAAATCGTTCTTAAAATGCTTGTGAAATTTGACGCATCAAAAGAACAGATAGAAAAGGATGTTGATAGTGTTATAAAACGACTTTATCAGATAGGTGCAATAGATGATTAAAACGACCTATGAAGATGAATTGAACAGAATGGGTTCTTTCACTTATACAAATATAGGTGAAAGTATGATGCCAATGCTAAAGCAGGGACGGGATTTGTTTACTGTTGAGAAAAAAATTGGCAGATGCAGAAAATACGATGTTGTATTATACAAAAGACCGCCAAGAAGCTATGTTCTTCACAGGGTTGTGAAGGTTTGCGAAAATGATTATGTCATACTGGGCGATAATTGTATTAACAAGGAATATAATATAAAAGATGATGAAATTATCGGGGTTTTGAAATCTTTTGTGAGAAATGGAAAGGAATATACTGTAACTCATTTCGGTTATAAAATCTACTCAAGGGTGTGGTATTATTTATATCCTTTCAGAAAAGTCTTAATGAGGTTGAAAATATTTATAAGGAAAAGAAAAAATGACAGATAGAAAAACTATTTCCTGGCTTATAGAAACAGCTTCTAAAAAAAAGGCTGACGTGTTTTTGTTGATTTTTCTTCGTGTTATTGCAAATATCGGTACTGTTTGCTATGCTCTTGCAATGAAAAAAGCGGTGGATAGTGCAGCGATACAAGATGAATCGGGTTTTTTGAGTGGAATTGTAATTTTCGGAATTTTGCTTTTCTCAATAATTACACTTAATATATTGATTCGTCAGATAGATGAAGCGGTAAAAAGCGGATTAGAAAACAGTTTCAAGGAACGCCTTTTTAAAAAGCTTCTTAATAAAAATTATGAAAAGGTAAGTTCGGTTCATTCTGGGGATTGGATGAATCGTATGACCTCTGATACAGTTGTATGTGCCAATGGTATTACGGAGATTATTCCCAGTTTTGCAGGTATGTTTGTTCGTATAATTGCAGTTCTGGCTGTAATATTTACACTTGAAAAGAAACTTTTTTACATATTCCTTTCCTGTGGTCTGATTATTCTACCGATTACTTTTGTGCTGCGAAAATATTTAAAGAAACAGCATAAAAATGTTCAGGAAAAAGATGGAGAAGTCAGAGTATTTTTGCAAGAGCATATCAGTAGTATGCTGATTTTACATACATTCAGAAAAGAAGAACAAACGCTTTCTGACGCAGATAGTGTATTCAAAGAGCATAAAAATGCAAGAGTAAAGAAAAGTTTCGTTTCTAATATGTGCAGTATGCTTTTTTTCTTAGCGATAAATGGATTGTTTTTTATCGGAATACTTGTATGCGGATTTGGAATATTGAACAAAACCGCAACCCTTGGAACATTAACAGCGGTTATTCAGCTTGTTGGACAGCTTCAGACTCCGCTTCTTGGTATAGGTGGATTTGTTCCGAAATTTTATGCTATGCTTGCCAGTGCGGAACGATTAATGGAAGTGGAGAAATTTGAAAATATCAAAGCTGATATTCTGAATTCTGATATGGAAATCAAAAAACTTTACAACAGCGATATTAAGGCTTTTGAATTTAGAGATGTTTCGTTCAGTTACATTGAAGGAGAAAAAGTTTTACATAATATGAATTTATCTGTTGTCAAGGGGGAATTTGCTGCAATTACAGGTTTGTCTGGCTGTGGCAAGTCTACTCTTTTAAAACTGCTTATGGGAGTTTTCGAGCCGTCTGGCGGAACTGTTGATATAGTGTTAAATGATAACAGACGTTTACCCACAAATGCCGTAAAAAAGCTTTTTGCATATGTTCCGCAGGGAAATTGCCTTATGAGAGGAACAATCCGTGATGTGATTACATTTGGGGCAAAGGAAGTTGATATTGAACGATTAAAAAATTCAATAACTATTGCTTGTGCGGAATTTATCTATGAGCTTACGGATAGTCTTGATACGGAACTTGGGGAAAGAGGATTTGGACTTTCAGAAGGGCAGATGCAGAGAATATCAATTGCAAGAGCGTTATATACAGACTCGCCTGTTCTGATACTTGATGAAGCTACAAGCGCTCTTGATGCTGAAACGGAGAAGCTTTTTCTGAATAATCTCAGACAACTGACAGATAAGACGGTTTTTATTGTAACGCACAGAAAAGAGGCACTGCAAATATGCAGCAAACAATTTGATTTCGCTGATAAATAAAGGGTTATGTATGGAAAAATTGTATTATGGCATGATTTATCTCATCTCCTGTGAGGTTAATCAGATAAAGCCTGAAAAGAAATATATTGAAGATATTGATATGGAGAAGCTTTACCATTTCTGTAAACTGCATTTTCTGGAGGTTCTGGTTGGAACGGCATTAAAAAATGAAGGATTTGTTTTATCTGATAAGTGGAATCAGAAACTTGCAAAATCTATACGAAAAAATATATTATTCGATAGTGAGCGAACAAAGCTTTTTGATTTCATGGAACGGGAACAGATATGGCATATTCCGTTAAAAGGTGCTGTATTGAAAGAATATTATCCTGCTGTGGGAATGCGGCAGATGACCGATAACGATATTTTGTTTGATGAAAAATACAGTCGGAAAGTTCAGGAATATATGGAATCGCAGGGATATGTAGGAGAAAACATCGGAAAAGGTACTCATGATGTCTACAAGAAGAAACCTGTTTTTAATTTTGAATTGCACAGGACGCTGTTTAATGAAAGCGTTCAAGGTAATATGTTCAGATATTATAAAAACATAAAAAGCCGATTGTTGAAAAATGACAATTCAGAATGTGAATATCATTTTTCAAGGGAGGATTTTTACATTTACATTCTCGCACATGCTTATAAACACTATCAAAAAGGCGGTACAGGTATTCGTTCACTTCTCGATTTCTATATGTATCTTTCTGTTGAAGAAAAAAATATGGATTTTGAGTATATACAAAGAGAATGTGAATGTCTTGAGATAGCAGATTTTGAGTTTGCCAACAGGGTGCTATGTAAAAAAGTTTTTGGTAAAGACATATCAACAGATTTTGATAAGTTTGTCAATAGTCTTTCTGATGGCGAGATTGAAATGCTTGAATATTATTTCTCATCGGGTGTGCATGGAACAATGGAGCGTGGAATTAAAAATCGTGCAGATAATTTCAGCAGGGAAAATGGAAATGCATCAAAGTTTAAATATTTATTAAATAGAATCTTTCCGAGTGCTGACAAATACAAGTCGGATTATCCATTCTTTTACAAGCATAAATGGCTTTTGCCCATAGGTTGGATTTACAGACTTTTACATATGATATTCAGTAAAAAGAAAAGAAAAGCGGCTTTAAAGGAAATACAGTTTTTAAAGAAGATATAAGGGCATCTCTAAAAACCCCTTTTGAGAAAAAACAGCTATGCACGACATCTGCTGCGTCAACCTCCCTCGGAGTGCGGTAGCACGCCTTCGGAAGGTTTCCTTGCAGCTACCGCACCTATCTGTTTTTTCTTTAATCAAACGGGTTTTTAGAGATGCCCATAAGAGAATTTTGTTAGACAGAATAGTGGCAGACGTTGTGTTTTTTGCAATGTCTGCTATTTTTTATTGCGATTTATTTGCGTTTTTATGTAATAATTAATAAAATGTGAAATGATTGAATAATTATATTGACTTTACTAAAGCAAAATGGTATAATTAAATTACCAATATTTGATATGGAGGAGTAGAAAATGGATAAAATTAAATACGAAGAACCCGAAATGGAAATTATAATCTTTGAAACCGAGGATATTATTACCACATCCGGAATATTTACAGGTGAAGAAGATATTTTTGATAATTAATGCAATACCGCACAAATTCCCTTGACTGTTTAGCATGAAACTTGATTTTTCATCTTTTGCATAGGCGTTGTGCGGTATTGCTTTGATATTTTTTGGGTAAGGAATGAATCTATGAAAAAAATAAGTATATTAATAATGCTGTTATTGCTGAATTGTACGCATATTTCATGCAGCAATAAGGATAATAGCTCCCTTGATGATGTGCCAAAAGAATCGGTAGTCAAAGAGGAGGATAATCATGAAAGCGTAAATGAAACTACCGAGGCTGTACAGCCTTCGGAAGAAAATACAAAGTATTCTGAAGGCGGCGTTGAACATATTTTTGATGGTGATGATAGCCAGCATTGTCATGCGCCTGATGATGATGACGGAGATTGTACTTCGGCAATTATATGCAAAACCTGTGGAATTGTTTTTACTGCGGGCAGAAGTGAGCATATCCCCGAAATTGATGACGGGGATTGTACAAGTCCCGTATACTGTAATTACTGCGATTATGCAGTAATTGAAGCCCAAAAACACAGCTATAGTGATACATGGAAATATAATAATTCGGAACATTGGCGTATATGTTCAAATAACGGGTGCAGTCATATTGAAGCAGCTGCTGAACACATAAAGAACAATGACGGTGTATGTGAAGTGTGCGGATATATTATTGATATTCCTTCATCACACAGCCATGTATTCAATGTAATTGAAGCTGATGAATCGTCACATTGGAATAAATGCCTGTGTGGTGAGATAGATGAAAATTCTGTAAGTTCACATTCTGATGAAGCCGATGACAATGATTGTGTCACTCCTTTACAATGTAAAGACTGTGGATATGTTATTGTTGAGGGAAAGGAACATAGCATAGGAGTTGATGACAACAATTGTCTTACCGATGTGAATTGTTCTGTGTGCGGTAAAGTTGTTAAAGCCGGTATGACTGAACATATCGACAATAACAATGATTTTTTATGTGACAATGACAATTGCCGGTTAAATCTTGAAGGAGTTACTTTGGATGAAAATGAAGGCATTGACCTTCCTATTGACTGGAATTGATTGTGAGGAGGTTTAAATTATGAAAAAAACAAAGAAATTCAAATATTTTGGATTGGTTATTTCAGCAGTTACAGCATTTACATTTTTATCGTCTGCTGTACATGCGTCGGCAACTGATACATCTTCTGCGGCTGAAATAAAAGGTCAGTATATTAACGTCGGCGGAGATGTTGAAATGCGGTATCTTGTATCTGTCAATGACACTAATGTTAGTGCTGATGACATTAAAATGAAAGTTAACTTCCACGGAATGGAAACCGAAATAACTGAAAGCACAGCGGTTAATGTTGGTGGCATAGCGTATCGTATGTTTGCTTTCGGAAATATTGCACCTCAGGCTATAGGCGATAATATTTCAGCGGAACTTTATGTGAATGAAAAGCTTACAGATAGCAACAACGGATATAGTGTAAAACAATATCTTGATACACAGTATAAAACTGCCGATGCAAAGCTCAAAAAACTTATCGAAGATTTGCTTCATTATGGTGCGGCGGCACAGACATACAAAGATTATAAAACGGATTCCCTTGTAAACAAAGGGTTTAAAGTGCCTGATATTACTGTAGCTGAAAGTAAATTTACGAAGGTTGATAATTCTGAAAAGGTAGATATTTACTCTGCAAATGTTAAATTCAGTTCAGTAAATTATCTTATGTTCAAATTAAAGACATCAGGTGATTCCTCGGAGATTGAGGGAAAGGTAAAACTTAATGGCAAAGCGGTAAGCGGTATCGTTTCTGATGGATATTATACAGTTATCAGCGAACCTATTGCACCATACGATTTTGATACACCTATTGTATTGACATACACAGGAGATGATGGCGATGTTGAACTTGAGTACAGTATAAACGATTATTGTTATGCTATGTCGAAAAAAGCTTCAACAGATAGTATGGTATCGCTTGCAAAGGCACTTTACAGCTATGGTAATTCTGCTTCTGACTATATGAATAGTTTGACGGGTAAACCGCCGATAGATTACAATGCAGTTGTAAGCTATGAATATGATAGTTTGAACAGAGTTGTTAAGGTAATATATGACGATAAGAATTATATACAATATGATTATGATTCTAATGGAAATATTACCAAAGTCACAGTTGTAGAAAACGGAATAATTTTACAATAAATATTAGGGAGAATAAAATGAATAAGGTTTTTAAAAGAGTATTAAGCCAGTTGCTTGCTATTACATTTTCAACTCAATTAATAAGTCAGTATAGTTATCCGATAATTCCACATGTAAGGAATTATGCAAAGGGAATAGAAGTGCAGGAAGAAGTTACGGAGTCAGAATTAGCAGAGCCTTCAGTTGATAACTCGGAATCTGAAGAAGTAACTGTTGATGAAACAGTAGAAACAACTACTGAAGTAGAAACAACTACTGAATCGGAAATTGTTTATGAAGATTGGTCTGTAACTTCGAATGTTACATTGTCAGAGGCTAAAGATGTCAACAATCTCACCATTAGTGCAGGTACACTTAATCTTAATGGAAATAAATTAAATGTACATGGTGATGTAATACTTAAAAATGATGGTAAATTGTCGTTTAATAAGGGTGAATTGTATTGTAATAATTTCACCATGAGTCAATATTCTTATATGTATATGAATAATGTAAACGATTATCTGAATGTTAGCGGTGATTTTAAATTTAATGGCGGATACTTCTATACATCATATGCTACGGCAGGTACTATTGTATTAAACGGAGATTTTACTTCAAATTCATCATATTTCAGACCTGAAAAAGAACATAAGGTTGTGTTTAACGGAACTGAAAAACAGACTATTAGTATTGGAAATAATACTACATGTTTCAATATACTTGAGTTAAGCAATACAAGTAAGGAAGGTGTAGTTTCTGCTACTCCTGTTCCTGCCAATCAAAGTATTATTTCAGGCGATTGTGTAGTGAATTTTGGTGGTGCAGCAATTGTTGGTGAAACTTTATCGGAAGATATTGAAATAGAAGGCGACTATTGTTTAGCAGCAGGAGTACTTGACCTTAACGGAAAGACATTGACAATCAACGGAAATCTGATACAGTCAGGCGGAGAAATAGTAATAAACGGCGGTGTACTTGACGTAAAGGGAGATTACCGA
>JAZQFV010000130.1:0-1898 GCA_045539715.1 Ruminococcus sp.
ATTTCAATAAACTGAATATATCTGTTGCCGGACACTTTCTTGATTTCTTTTTGCTCAGTCTGTCTCTGCTCCTGTCCTGTAGCATCATCGCTTCCGGTGATGTCTTCTGCACTTTCAACAGTCATTTTCACCGTAACATCAACATTTCCGTTGTTCGATGATACTGTCTGTGCTTCTTCATCAAGTCCGCCGACAATAATCTGCGGTGTATCAGGCTTGATTTCAAGCTCGGAATTGATGTCAGTTGCAACGAATACAACATCATTTACATTAGCGCTTTCAGTTACTTCGATTTTAACAGTCTTTATAGTGCTGTTATCGTTTTCTTCCTTTTCAGCAACGATGTTATAAAGTCCGTCCTCTGTAATGAAGGAATAACTGCCGTCTGCTGCCGTTGTAGTTGTTGCAATAATGGTATTACCTTGCTTCAATGTTACAGTAATGCCGCCAAGACCGGATTCTCCATCTGTTACTTTGCCGCTTACAGAGTAAACAGGCTTATCATTCCATTTTGCATAAAGGGTAATATCTTCTGTCAATGCGTTACCAAAATTCCAAAGGTCAAGACACTCTGCATCCTTATACCAGCCTGCAAAAATAAAGTTTTCCTTTGTAGGCTCAGCCGGAGCAGTAATTGCCTGATTATATTCGCAGGTTATGCTATCTACTGCTGTGCCTTCGTTTGAATTAAAATAAACAGTAATCATAGCACCATCTGCTATAACAAGCTGCTTGTCTGCACCTGCAAGGAAGTTCGCATTTTCCTTATATCTTACAAGATATGTTCCTGCGGCAAGGTTTGCAATTTCTGTTTCGGAAATCGCAATGTATTCGCTTGCACCTTCGAGCTTATATTCCATATCGAAGTTTACGCCTGTAATCTTGCCGTCTGCCTTGGCTTTTATTGTTTCATTAACCGCAGCAGGTGTTTCGGGAGCAGGCTGTGATGCCTTGCTGATAGACCAGCTCACAGATTTAGAACCTGTAAAATTACCCTGACCGCTGATAGTAAGTGTATAAACACCGGCATCTTTTCCGGTGTTTCCTGAAACTGTGTAGTCAATTTCAAGTCCGTCAAGAGGAGCAACCGTAAAATCTCTTGTCTGTTCGCTATCTGTGTAGGTAAGAGCTTCTCCAAGGGTAATTTCAGCATTTGAGATGTCCTTTGCAGTAATTACAACATCTGCGCTGCCTGTAACTGCATTGTAGTTCGCTTTTTCCACCTTATAGTAAACTGTGCTGGTTCCTGCGTTGGTGTATTCGGGAGCAACGTCAAGATTGTACGTGCCTTCTGTTATTCCGTATTTGATGGAAGCACCTTCAGGAATATTAACACTTATGGTGTGTGCCTGATTATCAAATACAGCATTATATCCGACTGCTGTAATGTCTGCTGACATATTTGCATTTGCAATGCTTACTGCAATCGACTGAGCTTCAACACCATTATAATTGTCATTGCCGACTACCTTGTAGTAAACAGTGTAGTCACCGGCATTTGTTCCTGTCGGAACATCCTTGCTCCAGTTTGTATTGTCAATGCTATACTGCATTGTACCACCTGTGGTTGAACCTGCATCCACAAGAGTCTGAGCAGATGTGTTATAAATTAGACTTGCCTTTGCAACCGGTGCTGTTACAGTCGGTGTTGCTTTTGCCATACCTGTTGACTGTTCTGTAATCGTTCCTGTAAAGTTGCCGTCTGCTGTAAACGTCGTTGTGTCAGCAACATTTGTCACATTGCTCCATGTACCTGTCGCTGTAAGACCATCAATCGTAACGGTTGCAGCAGGTGTCTGTGCATTTTCGGTGTAAGTCATAGCAACGAATGTACCTACCGTTGCACCTTCAACGGATTTCTGTGCAATGGAAATGTCAAGTTTAACAGGTGCTATATC
>JAZQFV010000131.1:0-4972 GCA_045539715.1 Ruminococcus sp.
CACCATGCATCATACCGGAACAATAGCCTTTGAAACTGAAAGACTTCTTTGCAGACCATTCAAACAAGAAGACTGCGAGGATATGCTGAAAAACTGGATAGCCAATCCCAATGTGCAGTCAGAATACGGCGAGCCTGTTTACACAACGATTCAGGAGGTGGAAACGCTTCTGAATGAATATATCAGGAATTATCAGAAGCCTGAATTTTACCGTTGGGCGATCATTGAAAAGAATAGCGGCGAGAACATCGGGCAGATTGCATTCTGCAGAGTCTATTCCGATTGCCGGACAGCAGAAATTGAATACTGTATCGGCGAATCATTCTGGGGTAAGGGATATGCAACGGAAGCCTTAGCCGGACTAATCGACCATATATTCTGCAGCACAGATTTTCAGAAGCTGGAAGCCTATCATAGGGCTGAAAATACGAAATCCGGCAGAGTGCTGCAGAAGTCAGCAATGCATGTAACGGATACAGTACAGCGGTTTGTCAGAGAAGGTGTATCTCCTCATGGTGAGGTGTGTTATTGCATTGAGCGTGAGGAATATCAGACACTGTAAATTACGCTTTGGGAGGAAAGAGCGATGAACCTGAAGAAAGTAAAACTGGAAAACTATAGAATTCCTAACCGAAGAAATAAAAACGCTACTAGAGGACATATCTGTAATAAAAGATACTACACAGCGCATTGACGATCAGTGCGTCGAAATCAACTTTTTTGAAAATCCTCTCCACCCAAATTTGCTGGCCTATTGTTTCGATGTAATTCTTGGTTTTGATGTTAGATACAGAATCTTTGAAAAAGTCAACTATGTTATCGATTTCGATTATAAAGGTACTTTTGCTACAGTTGGACATTTTAAGATGAGTTACCGGCTGTCTATACAAAAGCAGTACCGCAACGAAATTATCGCCAGTTTCGAAAAGGTGCACCCTCTATTGGAACAGTTGTTTATGCTAATCGGAGAGAAAGCTCTGATCAGCAATGATTTCTCGATGGAAAACGAATCGTGCGATTACTTTTCCAAACTGGCTTTTTATGAAAAACGGATAGAAAGCCTCGTTCAGCGCCAAAAAATCGTTGGAGAAAAGTGCCATGGCAAATACGATATAATCGAAACCGACGGTAAGTATAAGTGCATGCGAATGAAGGGCAGCGACTATCTTCGAGCACTCGAATCAGAAATAACGTATGATATCGAGGCATATATCGATACATTCTTCTCTGCGCTGGAGCATGTATTGACGCTGCTATACCCGTTTACAGACAGATTTGCAACAACCAAATCTTATTATAAGAGCTACATCAGAAACACTAAATGGCACTGGGAAAACAAAATACAAGACATGTGCGGAGCTTCGATGCCCGAAAGAATTATATCGGCATTGCGACGCATCAAAGAAGTTTATCGAAATCACAATGCGCATGGAGGCTTTTCACGAGAAATGATGGCCTATGTACAGATCCCTAATTTCGGACGCTTCCCCATGTATGTCGGTAAGGAGTATTTGAAGGGATTTGTGGACGGATACTCGGATAAGATTTCCTATGAGATGTACCTTGATGCTAAAAAAGTGTTTTCTGAATTCTGGAAAACGCTAGATACCACCTATGAGATTCCAATGTTGTTTGTACGTAGCGGATTGCCCATTTCCGTCGACACAGACCGCTACACCCAAAATGTCGATAGTGTAGAGCAGGCGGAATGGTTGATCGGAAAAATGTGGTTTGATATCAATAATCAGTCTAATATGGATTGGTGAAAATGATTTATAGCGAGGTTGTCACATGCCTATAAAAGGAAAAAGTTCCATTGAACTTATGAACATGTACGCAGAACTGAACAGTCGTAATGTGGTGCGTACATATAACAGTCCTGTTGGTGATTACGCAGAGTGGCTAGTCGCAGAGAAGTTCGGCTTTGTTCTAGAGCATAATTCTCAAAAGGGGTACGATGCGCTTGATCCTAAACATGTATATCAGCACGATATCAAATGCAGATTATCCAGTTGACCAGACTGGTTCACACAGTAATTACTGAATCTGTTGAAGCTCACAACACAGATCTCCGCTTCATAGAACGCACCGCAGTAGTCGGTAACATGATCCAGTATCGTATCAAGCTCCTGCTTCGTGCAGTGCCAGTCAAGTGATTCGGGAAGTTTTATCAGAACTGTGTGACTGCCGCTTTGGAAAATATAATCAAATACAGTGTTGTACTGCCGTTTTGCTTCCTTCGGGATGTCAAACGGCAGTTTCTTTATGCATTCGGAGAGCTGTTTCTCCAGTGCAAATTCATCAAGCTGTGACAGAACTTCACTTGTAACATCACTCGGCGCTGTAACCAATCTGCCCGCGTTCAGATAAAAGAATCTGTGCCAGAAATCCACATAGGAGTTGAGGATAGAGTAGTGGTGCTCTTTGACTTCAATCAAACTTACTGCAATCAGTGCGTCAAGATATTTCTTGCACTGGTTATTCGGAACAGCCATGTGCTTTGCAATTTCACTTAAGCGGTGCTTCCCTGTCGCAATTGCATACAGAATCGCATGATAGGATTCAGGCGTGCGGAACTGCTCACTAAGCATCTGCGGCATCAAACGATACAACATGGAGTCTGTTGAAGTCCAGTCATTCAGGTTATCGGAAAAGGAGCTGGTTTCATCATAATCATTCAGCAAAGCAGACAGCCCACCTGTGACTGCACATAACCTTGCAATATCCACTGCGCTCATTTTTCGAGCGTGTTTTTTTATGTCCGAGGATGTGTACAGCGGTACTATGAACAGTTCGTGTTTCCCGAATGAAGCCTCGCACCGACACGGCAATAAAAACAGATTCTTCATATCAGTCAACGATTCGGAAAGCTGTTCAATTGCAGCGATGACTTCGGATTCCGACTTACTGTGTTCCAAGTCATCAAGAACGATTCTTGTATAGTGCTTTTTGAAAAACGGGATAAGGCACTGAAATGCTTCCTGCCATGATGCCGCAGAGGATAAGTCACCCCACTCACTGAACGTGCGTTTAAACTGTGCAAGTGCAGTTCGATGATCAAGTCCTCGAAAGCTGAAATACATACTGCATTTGGTATTCTGTGCAAAGCTTAGCGCAAGCTGTGTCTTGCCTGTACCCGAAATGCCGCATATTTTGATGATACGATCACAGATATTCTCACGATGGCAATAACGCACATGAGCAGCAATATCTTTTTGCAGTTCTATACGCTCCGATTCAATATTCAAATTCATAGCTACGCTCTCCTTTCATCATATTACGATATGACTGATTCTATTTTATCATGAAAAGAATGGGATGTCAACGACTTCTCACAGACTATTTTGGTTTCATTTATTGTGATACTGCATAACAAAATAATAGCTGATACTTCTTTGATTGTGCATTCATATGAAGTTTGAAAGAACTTTTTGAAAACAGGGCTATATAGAGGGGCGTGCCGTTCCCCTTTAAGTAGAGGGCATTGCAAAAAGCAAAATGCATAAAAACGAACCTGAAAATTGTGCAAGCATACAAAGTTGCAAAGAAATTTTTTGTCAAATCTCAAAATGTCCCTAGAAGAATATGGGGGCAGTGAATTACATAGCATCTTAAAAACTGAATAGGATCCTTTACAGAACTGCGCATCAAGGGTGGGGTGGGGGGCCGTACCAGCCACATGAGAAATCCGCCAAGACCTCGAAAGAGCGAGCGAACAAGATACTTTCAGACCTGCAGGCAGCACTTGCAGTCGGCGATGAAACTTGATGTAAGGTAATCGGGATACAACCCTCCCGGTCAGGCAATACGCTGTTGCCCATCTGTAAAGACCAAGAAATCTATAAAAGAAAGAAGGAATGCAAATGAAAACATTACAAACCATTTCCTGTGAGGAAATTATGTCCACACCCATTGCGCCGATTCCGTTCAGCGTGGAAAATCTGCTTGGGCAACTCTATATTGTGAGGGACGTGACATCGAAAGCCGTGAACTGATATTGCAGAGAACAGCGCATCGTTGGAATCTGATTGCGGATAGCTGTGTATCGCCGGAGCAATTTGATGATGAAATCATTACTGCAATGGTTATTGTCATGAAAGAGGTAAAAAGTTTTCTTGGAACACCGACGGAGCTGACGGATAAAATCAATCAGCACACAAAGAAACAGTATATTCCGAATGTTGTTTCAAGAAAGATTCTGCAAAGCGCACAGCGACTGCTGGAACAGGATGTGCTGTTCGAGATGAAGCGCAGCAATGGTATCCGAAAGATACAGGCGCAGTACTTCGGTGACGATCGTGACGACAGTGACGACAAAACCGATGTGTCTTCTTCCTCTGCTGTTGACCCTGTGAGAAACGTCGAAACAGCGTGAATACAGCCGTGCCGACAAGAGAAAATCTGGTTGTAATATTTCTGTTGACCCTGTCGGCACTGTAAGCGATTTGTGCCCTCAGATTGATCGTAGGACAGGTTATCGGGAATCGGCACAGAACGCCGCACAGGCGAACGTGGAGCGTTTGTGGGCGGATGATACCCGCAATGAAAATACAGGGATTCGGGACTCACCGAGAGTTAATCCTTTGGATTAGACCGGCAAAGCAAAGTCAAGTGTTTTTGAAAGAAATTTCTGTCTGAGAAGAAAAAAACACCGATGCACGACAAAAAGACCTTTTGAGATTCACGTTTCAAAAGGTCTGCAACGTTATGAAAATGATGATATTATGCGGATATTGCAACCGCCGAAATACAGTTTTGCTTCATAATGTTCCGATGCTCTTCCGGTGTCCGCAGTTCAAAGGGTTTGCGGTCACGCATGACAGCAAAGATGATGCCAACCAACTTTCGCATTACCGCACATTCGGCTGTTTTTGCGCTCTTACAGGTGCATTTTTGCTGATAATACTCCGCCAGTACGGGGTTAATCATTTTACCGCCTGCGCATCTGTGAATGTTATTGTGTGCGATCATA
>JAZQFV010000132.1:0-31261 GCA_045539715.1 Ruminococcus sp.
TGTACAAATCGGTAAAATGGATGATTCGGGAGTCGGTACAGAGGATGCTGAACTTGTTGCAGAATGTCTGAAAGAATATATGAAAGATTTTCAATCAAGAAATCCAAACTTTTATGTTTTCAATGCAGTTCTGCATATGGACGAAGCTACACCGCATCTGCACATTGACTATATCCCCATAGCACACCACAAACGTGGGCAGGATATCCAGAATGGTATTGCAAAGGCTTTGGAAGAAATGGGATACGGTACGGGTAAACAAGCTATTGCCCGTTGGCGAGCAACTGAGGTTGAAGTGCTGAATAAGATATGCCGTGAACACGGAATTGAACCGCTGCCGCCTGAAAAGTCCAGAGGAAGCCTTGAAGTAGCTGAGTACAAGGAACAAATGAAAAAGGTTGATGAACTTGCTTCCATTGAAAAAGAAAAGAGGTCAGCTGTTGCATATCTTGAATCAGAAATGGATGAAAAAGCTGATAAACTTGTGGAAATCAATGCAGAACTTGATGCTGTAGAGAAAAAACAAGTTAAGCTGATAGATATTGACAGCGTTGAAACGAAAAAGTCTGTTTTTGGCGGTAAGGTTACTGTTTCAAAAGAGGATTATGAAACTCTATCTGACTTGGCGAAAAAGCACGTTACAAGTACAAAACAAACAAAAAAGCTGAAATCCGAAAATGCTGAACTTCGCAAAGAAAATGCAGAGTTGAGAAAGCTTGCAGAAAAGCAAAATGCTGAACTTGAAAAATACAGACAGCCTGCGACTTTCTCACGGGAAAATCTGAGTAAAGAATCCAAGCGAATCAGTAGAGAGGACGAGTTGTCCCGTGAACTGAGAAAGGCTAAGGCTTTTATTTCTGACTATGGGCTGGCGGAAGATTTTGCCCGGTATAAGTTCAACAAAACAAGAGGTTCAGAATTAGAATAAAAGACGAAAAGCTATGCATATCTTGACAAACAGAGAAAAGTACGCTACTATTATAATGCGAGATGTGCCATAGTCCGCAAAGGAGATAATATGGCAAATATAACAAACAGAAACGGAAAGTTTCTTATAAGAGTTTTCACAGGTCGTGACATCAGCGGAAAGCAGATAGTCAAGTCCACTACTTACGTACCACCGGAAGGTACATCACCGAAAAAGGCTGAAAAGCTGGCTCAGGAGTATGCTTTTGAGTTTGAGAGACACTGCAAGGGTTATGCTCAGCTTAATGAGAATATGCGTTTCTCTGAGTTGGCTGAATGGTATTTTGAGAACTATGCTCCCGAAGAATTGAAGCCGACTACTATTCTGAACTACGAAAGTCAGTACAGAAATCATATAGCTCCGATCCTCGGCAATAAGAAGCTCAAAGAAATTACCACACCAATGTTGACAGAGTTTCTGAAAGTGCTTGGTAAAGAGCATCATCTCAATCCTATCTCGGTAAGAAAGGTCTATGTCGTGGTGCAGAGTATTTACCGCAGAGCTTTACAGCAGGGCTTTGCAAGAGAAAATCCCTGTCAGAACGTGATAATTCCAAAGAAGCGTGACAGCGGTAAGCGTTATTCTCTTTCGGAGGAAGAAACAAAGCGATTCCTCCACCTTATCCGTGATAAGCCGTGGGACGAAGATGTGAAGCGTATCTTGATCGTTCTGCTGTTCACAGGTATGAGAATAGGTGAGTGTCTTGGTTTGGCATGGGAGGATGTTGACTTTGAAAAGAAAACGATATTCATTCATCATACGCTGTCCTGCGTTGACGGAGAGTGCTATCTTGATTCACCAAAGACAAAAAGCAGTATTCGTCTTATAGCTATGAATTCAACTGTTGAGAAGTGTCTCAGGGATCAGCAAGCCTATGTTGAGCAATTGAAAATGGCTCTCGGAAATAAGTACGCTCACACTGAAATGGTTTTTCCCTCAGGACTTGGCAACTACCGTGACCGCAGCTCTGTGTATCACTCTTTGAAGCGTATGACTAAAGGCACGGAGTTTGAGGATATGACGCTACATAAGCTGAGACACTGTAATGCTACGCTTTTGTTGAACAGTGGGGTAGATCTGAAAGTGATCTCGGAACATCTTGGTCATTGCGACATACGAGTTACAGCAAACGTCTATGCTGATGTACTCCAGAAGCAGAAGATACATCTTGCTGACACGATTGACGATAAACTTTCCGATGAACTGAGCTAACACAAAAAACCTCTTTGTCAGTTTCCCGACAAAGAGGTTTACATTCACAGTATTTAGTTGAACAATCTGTTGAACAACTTTGTAAGATATTCTCGAAAATACCGTAATATAGGCGTTTGTGAAAAAATCTTTTAACGCTTGCATAGTTCCAAATGCCCTAAAATCAAGGGTTTTTCGGTCATTTGTTACTAACCAGTAACTAATGGAAAGACATTGTGCAGTTTCCACAAGGTTTTGAATCCTTACTGACCACCCAAATATTCCAAGTGAATTTCAAGATGCTGATGCAATCCCATAGGATCATCAATCAGCATGATATCATATATTTCACCATCAATCAACATTCTTGCTGTTTCAGGTGCAAGCTTCAGTGCCTTGTAATCAAAGTAATCACACATGAACAGATGCGTTGAATCCTGAAGCTTTGCATTGTAGTCATAATCAGCACCACCGCTTTTGTAATCAAGGAAGCCCTTCTTCTGAAGCACATCCGACCATTCACGGACATTTTCACCGATTTCATTCTTGTATGATGTGTATTTTTGAAATGTAGCTGTGATATTTCCACCGATCATATATCTTCACCCCCTTACACTAAAACCCTTCTGTACGGCTTCAGAAAGCCTGTCAGAGCCTTTGGAAATCCCATAGTGGAATTGTCTGCACCCATGTCAAAATAGGTCACAGAATGCCTTGAAAGCGTTTCTGATGCAGTGCCAACTTTTGCCCTGTGTGTCAAGTCCCACTGCATCATGTCCACAATGCCTTTCTTGATGTCGGCAGGATATTCCCCTTCGGCAGTCAGGTATCTTTTGAAATCATTGTTTGTGTATCTCTGAATTGCTGATTCCAGTGCCTGAAGCTTCATTTCAAGCACTGCATCAGTTTCTTCTGTTTCAATATACTGTCTTAATTCTGCAACTGTCAGGATCATTTGCTTGACCTTCCTTTCTTGTAGCCTGCAATCCTTGCTTCAGCTTCTTTCTGAAGGTCACTTCCTTCATAGTGCCAAATCTGATTGTACTGCCTTTTGAAATCTTCATAATTTTTTGCCTTCAAAGGAATGATCTGACCACTGTATGACCTTAATTCAGAAACAGGAATGTGCAGCTTGTCTGCCAAAGGTTGCAGGTCTGCATCAGACAGGTTGTCAACATTTCCAAGATATTTTGTTTCATCATCATCCAAAGCCCATCTTGCCTTCTGAAGCAAAGCACATCTGCAATTGCAATCTTCAGCAGGATCACCGAAGCCCCCTGGATACATAGCTTTCTTGCCTGCCACTTCAAAGGGTTCTTCAACTTCTCTGATCTGTCCGTCAAGTTGTCTGTGTGTGTCCCTTGTCTTTCCATCCAATGTGCTGTCCCAGACCTTCACACTGTCTGCACCACGCTTCTTTGCCTGCCTTGCACATTCCAGTGCAGATTCATTTTGAATTCTGTGACCTTCTGTGACCACAATCCTTTTTGCGTTGCTATATCCAGTATTTGTGACATTGCTGATGTTTCTTGCAATATCCGAATACATCAGGGAAGAAGAAATTCCCCTGCTGATTTCTTCAGAAATGGTCTTTTTCAGTGTGGTGATATCTTCACCAAGTCTTTTGTACAGCCCTTCAGATATCTGTGAATCAAGCTGCAATGCCTTCACAACCTGTTCCTGATCTATCGGAAGAATCAAAGGTACATTCTGCCCTTGCAGGTCATAAAGCGAACCAATGAATGCATCACGATAGCAATTATCAAGATAATCTTCAATCTTGGTGTATTCCTGACTGTGAAGCATTTCAAGGATTGCTTCCACCTGTACCTTCAGGGCTTCCTGATACTGTCTTTGGTATATCTTGCTTTGCAGGTCACTTGCCTGAAGGATCTTGATTTTGTCATTGATGTCATCCAGTGCCTGTTGATATATCTTTTCCAGTTCCTTCAGGAATTCTTCTTCTGTTTTGAACTGCTTCAGAAGCACTTCTTTTTGCCTTTTATTCATATTTTCACCACCTATCTGAATTTGTCCTTGATATGCTGTTCAAATGCCTTTATAACAGTGTTTTTCTTCGTCACAAAGGCATTGTGCAGCATTCGCATAGGCTTCTTGCCATAGGTGAAATGACCTTCGCCCTTTTCGTCTTTGTAGAACCAACCGCCTTTTCTGCCCTTGCCTTCAAGTGCATATTCACCTGTGCCGAATTCTTCCCAGATCGCATTTTCTTCAGGGTTTCCGATTGTGGCAGTCATTTCACCTTCATCCACAACATAGTCCCATGCATTCTTTGTCTGACCTGTTGCAACCCTGCTGTTCTGCTTTGTCTGCGACATGATGATTGATCCTGCATCATGCAAGCCTGCAATCAGGGCTTCTTCAAGCATTGCCTGCACTTTATCTGAATTATCAATGAATTCTATCGACATATCGCACCAAACCTTTCCACAAGCATGTCAAGGAAGTGTTCTTTCTTCTTCCAGTCATCAGACAATCGCAAGCAATACACAATTTTCTTCATGCATTCAGTCTGATCCGCTTCAGGCAACTGATAAAGGACTTTGCATATCTTCTTGATTTTCAGCTTGATTCTGATTTTATCCCATATTTTCATGTTGTTTCCTTTCTACGAATAAAGGGGCAGCAGTCCAAACATGCCACCCCTTCACCGCTTTATGCATTCATTGCCTTTCGCATGGTTTCAGACAAAGTTTCACAATACTTGTAATTCAGGAAATTCTGCACCTGCTCATTGACATGCATGACAATTTTTCCATTCAGAAGCACCGCCTGCTCATAGGACAGGTTGCCATTGTACTGTCTGACCATTTTGCAAGCCATTTCTTCAACTTCCTGAATGTCCTTGATGATGCTGTCAGCAGGAATGCACATGATTCCGAAACGCTTCTTTGCGTTTGTGACCTGCACAATCATCTTCGTTGCCAAATAATTTTCCTTGTACTTTTCAAGGATGGACTTCACTTCAAATTCAGAAGTCTGTTCAGGATCACCTGCCTTCAGAAGTTCAATAGTGGTCACTGCATCAGCAGGGGCAGGCTTGCTTGTGATGTCTGCAAGTGCATCCCTGTCCTGTACCGCACAGGCACGAATTTCATCAATGACCTTCTGTCTTTCAGCTTCAATCACCGCATTGAATTCATTTCTTGCCTTCACCTTCATGTCAAGATATTCCTGACTGGTTTCCTTGTAGGTTTTCTGAATTCGTGCAACTTCTGCCTTGAACTTTGCCAGTTCAGCATCATATTTTTCCTGAAAATCGTTTGTAAGTTTAACAATCTTTTCCAACATATTATTTACCGCCTTTCTTATTCTTCGGTTTCGATCTGTTCAATTGCCTTCAGTGTGCCTTCCGCACTGTCAGCATTTACCTTTGCCATAATTTCTTCATAGTTCAGTTCAAGCACCTGACAGATGTTTTTTACAATCGTGTCATTGTCCAGCTTGGAAGCAACATTCAGGATGTTTGTCAAATCCTGTCCCCTTGTCTGCGACTGAATCAATTCAATCTGTGCATTGTCTGCTGCGTTGGTCATGACTTCCCTTGTGAAATCAAAGTACACATCAGCCTGTGTGAAGTGTGCATTCATCTTTTCATTGATTTCCTGAAGCACAACCTTCACAATCTTTCGCATGAATTCCTTCAGCTTGATTTCAAGCTTGTTGCATTTCATGTCGAGCAGGGCATATCTGGACTTGATGACAATGTTTGTGATGTTTCCATCACCGACCTGTGCAGAATTGAAAGCAAAGCCGAATCTGTAAATATTCTTTTCATCTTCATCCATCTTTGCCTTTCGTGCCTGATATGGAATGTCAACGGTCTTGAAGTCAACACCACCATTTTCATCACCATCAACACCGATCATCTTCTTGACCTTGATGTTCTGCTGAAGTTCATCCAAGTTTTCACCTGCATATCCCTTCACAACCACCAAATATTCAGAAGCATCCTGAAGGTTGTTTGACAGTCCACAGGACATCAGGTCATAGTCATCAATCAGTCCCTTGATTGCGTGAAGGCTTGACACCTGTTCCTTGCAATTGTCCAGTCTGAAGAAAGGAATATATCCCAAACCATAACCATATTTCTGACCATCCTGTGTATATACCACATGTGGCTTCGGATTGTAGTCCACAGAATAGTCCTTCTGAATCTTTCCGTCACCATCTTGAACATAGAAATAAATCTGCTTGTCATCCCATACCTGAATGCGTTTAATTGCCTTTCTGCCTTTTGCAATTCTGTCCACATACCAGTAAATGACATGTTCACAATGGTCATCAGTGTCCTTTGCTCTGACTTCAATGACACCCATGCTGTCAGCACACTGGAATGTCAGTCTGTCATCAGCACCCTTGTACATGTACATGTAGGAATAGCCCTTGACCATGCAATCAGTCAGCATTTCATACAGTTCAGAAGTGAAGGTTTCATTGTTGTTGAAATACAGGTCAAGCTGTCTTTGCAGTTCAGGATCATCCGACTTCACATAGCCATTCTTGCCCGAAAGCATATACTGTACAGCCTGATCCACAATTTCTGTGAAAAATGGATGGCTGATTTTGATGTTGCTTCGTGACCTATCTTCAACAAGGTTTCCGTCAGCGTTGTAGTAAAACAATCTGTAATTTCTGATGTCATGCAGTCCGTCATAATACTTCTTGCCAATGGATGCAAGTCTTTTCTTTTCAGATAGTCTGTCATCTTCAATGAACTGCTTGATTTCATCTTCTCTTAACATTGACTTTCGCCCCTTTCTTTGCTTTATTTCGTGTGTTATATAACAACTATATTATACCATGACACCCCCTGTATTTCAGCAGTTCTGCCCCCTGTTTAGCCGTTCTTGCCATGAATAATAAAAGGCAGCACCGACCTTTCATCAGTACCGCCTTTCAACGATTTTATATATATGTGATTCACTTAAATCATACTTTTTTGCCAGTTCTGCAATGTCAGCCCCATCATAGAAATCACACAGAATTGCCTGATTTCTTTCATTCTTGTCCAACCATTGAAAGCTTCTTGGAAAGGTGATTCTTTCGCCTGCCAGTGCAGACACAACTTCCATGAACTTTTCTTCGCCTATGATGTTTCGCATGAAGTCCAGTGTGTCTTGATTCTTTGATTTCATTACACACACCGCCTTCCTATATCAACCATGTTCCTTTGCCCTTCAGCTTCCTGATAATGCTTGCAAGGGAATCAGGGGAATCATCATGTGCTGCGTTTTCCGTATAGTCAAGGATTTCATTGATGTATTCAGGATCAGTGTCTTGAATGAACAGGATGCTTGTCCAGTGCTTTTTCAAATAGGTGGATATCTTCACGAATTTATTCATTGATTCATGATAGCCATGTGCCACCACACCCATTTTGCGAAGTTCTTTCTTCAGATAGCCTTTATCAGCATTATCTTCACAAGTGACAGAACCTGCTTGATACATGTCCCTGTATGCCAGTATTTCAGACAGGCAGTCATCAACATGCTTGCTGAACCTTTTGCCGAACACAATCAGCTTGTCACCCCTTTCCTTGATGATGGTGAATGCAGTGCCATCACCGCCACCATAGGAAGCATCAATGTGACAGATGCCATTGTGGATCAGGGACACATTGTCTGTGAATTGCGGATTGCTGAACATAGAATCTGCATCTGCAATGTGCTTCAATTCATAGTTCGCTGCGAACAGGGAAGGTGTCATGGTGTTTCTGATTTGTTCAAGCACATCCCTTGCAATCAGCCCTGTTGAATAACAGTCATACATCTTCACATTCGGCATACTGGAAATTGCATCTTCCTTGTGCCAAGGTGTGCCAGTGTTCAGGATTCTGCCACCCCTGTTCTTGATGTTCTGCAATTCCATGTAGGATGTCTTTATCAGTTCCCTTTCAGGTTTGCTGATTCTGTCCCTTAAATTGACAATATCATCAGTGATGACCAAATCCGCATGTTTGCCTGTCATTGATGCCTTGATACCAAGTCCAAGAAGCTGTGAAGCACCCTTTGTGGATGACATCAGATTGGTTGTGATCCTGAAGGCAGTATCTTCAATCAGTTCAAGCTGCAAGCCATACAACTGATATACAATGTATTTCATCAGATTGCTTTTCAGGATTTTCCCAACCTGATTGACCACTTCCTTCACATCATCATCTGTCTTTCTGATGAAGATTATATTGTCATTCGGTCTAATGACCATCAGGAAGGCAATTGCAAGTGTCAGACAGGTTGTCTTGAAGCTTCCCCTGTGTGCCAATATGGTTTCATCCTGTTCACTGAACATCATGGACTGAATCCATTTGTTGTGCAGTGTGGTCAGGTCAGGGAAGCCCAATTCATGCCCTATGATATATGGTTCATCACATATCAAATCAAGATATTCCTTCTTCATGCTTTGCCCTGCCTTTCAGATAGCTGTCAATGCGATTGATTGTGTCATCAATATTCACACCAGTATCAAGCTGAACCTTGTCAGAAGGCTTCTGTCCTGCTGTGTCACGCAAATATTCTGCTGCCTTTGTGTCACCATTCAGGGCTTTCTTCACCTGTTGAATCACGATAGCCTGATTGATAGACAGGTTTGCACCTTCGGCAGCAGCCAGTGATGTAATCTTTTCAACACTGCCATCTTCAAGGGGCATGGACAGCACTTCAAGGATGATCTGCTTCTGATCCCTTTTGTCCCTGCGTGCCTTGCCTGATGCTTTACCGCCTTTTTTTGCCCTGTTCCGAAGTTCATCCGAAGTTAAATCTTCAGCCTTCACCAAATTGTCAACATTGCCTTTTCCTGCCATAATATCACCCCTTTCTATGCACCGACATCTTCAGTGTCAATGGACATCTGACCTTCAATGTTCTTCAGAAACTTTCTTGCAGATTTCAGAACTTTCATGGTGTTCTTTGCCCTTTTTTCAAGTGTCCTGATGAATTCTGCAATTTCATCCCTGTCACTGCTCTGATAGTAACCGCCTGTTGTGGTGCTTAAGATGATAGCACCTGCATTTCTTTCCTTTGCAATCTGTGCCTGCAATTCTCTTTTGCTTGTCAGGTGAAGCTGTTCAACCAGTGCTTCACTGCTGATTGCATTTTCCTTTCCCACAGGAAGCTGTTGCATAATCGGATATACTTTATTTTTCATCTTCAGCACCTGCCTTTCTCTGCTGCCATTTCAAATCACAGATAATAAGGTCAAACACCACCTGAACGAACGGATCAGACAATTCAACCTTTTCACCCTTTTCCACTGCATCAAATGCCCACTGAAGTTCTTCGATCTGTGAACACCACAGCCTTTTGCCAATGACAATTCCATATTTTTCATATACCTGTTCAAATAAAGTCTTTTTCATATTGACCTGCCTTTCATCAATAACACACTTCAAAGAATCGCATCTGTCTGATAGTGCCACTCATGAAGTGAACCAGTGAATAATCACAATCAGGGAAATCTGTGTCAAAATACTTTGGAATCATTTCCCTGTAATCATCCAAAGAATATTCAAACATATCATCACAGGACAGCTTTTCAATGATGGTCAGAATCGTGTCTGTTTTCAGCCTTGGATGTTCATAGCCTGTTGCAGACATGTATGTTTCATAGAAGGTCATGAAGAAGTCAATCACTTCCTGCTTTGTCCATGATGTATCTGCTTTGTTGTATGCTGTCACAATCTGCTTCAGCAGTATTGAAAAATCAAACATGTGTATTCCTTTCTGTGTGGGTGCAGTTCACTTGCCTTCGGCAATGAACCCTTCACACCTTCACACCTTAAATAAAACCATTTGCATTCACATTCACAGTAACAGTGACATTTACAATTACATTCACAATTACAGTGACATTCACATTCACAGCTTAAAACACCTATGTGTCCTTGTTGCTTCCTTAAGTCCACTTAAGTATACTTAGGTGTCACTTAAGCCATAACGCATTCGCAACAGTGCAATGGTAGATTCGGAAACACCTTGACTTGTCAGATATTCTTGATTCAGATATCCTGCTGCCTTCAGGAAATTGATGTTTTCCTGTGTGACTTCCTGACCTGCCTTCAATGCTCTGACAATGCCACCGATTTTTCCCTTGGATTCTCTTTCTGCTTTTGCAGTCTGCCACTTGTCCATGTCACGAACCAAATTATTTTTGATCATTGTCCATGCCATGTTTGCCATAGGATCAGCAATCGGTTCTTCTGTTCCATTTTCAGCAAAATCAAGTATCTTCTTGAACACCTGACCTGCCTGTTCATCAGAAAGCTGACTGACGAATGTGCCATAATCTGTGTAAAGCACAAAGGACTTCTTGTCATTGCTCATTCAGTTCACCTTCTTCCACTTTCACAGGAATCCCTGTGACTTCGGTGAATTTTACAGGTGAAATGAAATAAGTCCATTTTGAAGAAGTCTGCACCGCATAACCGAAGGGAAGAATGCCCCTTTGCAGTCCAACCCTGACAAATTGGGGATTCTTATTCATCAGCCTTGCAGCTTCCGCAACTGGAAGATTCCCTTTCATCCGCATCACCTACTTTCTGTTGTTCTGAATCAATGCAATGATCCTTTCCTGTTCTGCTTCAGGAAGTTCATTTCGCAGTCTGCGTGACAGGGTGAATTCAGAAATCCCCATCAGTTCAGCCAACTGATAATTTTTCATGCCTGCATCCATCAGTGCCTTTCTGATTTTCATATTTTTCATATTTCAACCAACCTTTCTTTCGGAAAACTATTGACATTTGAGTTCTAACACTGTACAATGTTATTAGCAACAAGTTTTTGTTGTTGTCTTAATTATATCACATTGCTTGGTGTTATTCAATATAGCAGCCTAACCGACAGGAATCGGTCATCACAGTGTTAAATGTGATTGAAAGGGCTTAAAAATGAAAAAATCACACCAAACAGAAAGGATGTTAGTGTGAAAAGTAAAAATCAGTATTTTTCGGAAGTATTTTCCGGCTTGTTGAAGGAATGGTGCAAAGCCAATGAAAGCACACAGGCAGAATTTGCTGATGTTGTCGGTGTTCATCCAAACATGATATCAAGATATAAGAAAGGGGAAGCATATCCCACTGATGATGTGATCGACTGGATTGCACAGGCTCTGAATGTTGACAAATCTGTTTTCTTCCCTGACAAAAGGCAGATTGCCCTTGAAGAAATAGGAAGGATTGCAACCGATTCTGAAACACAAAGAAAGCTTGAACGCATGTCAAGGATTGCTGAACTGTCTGATGTCTTTCAGAAGCTTCAGGAAGTGTATGGTGTGCCTGATGACTGGTCAGAAAAATCCCTTGCAGAAGGCTTTGCATTCATTGCATACCTTGATGAACAGATTGAACATGCTTTCAAGACATACTTCAAATATATAGCTGCAACAGACATCCCTGAAGAACAGTCTGAAAAGATTGATGTTGTGTGGGATGGACTGGGTGAAATCTTTGGGGATTGCTTGCAGGGCATCAAGGATGCTTTTCCACAAGGAATGACAGATGGTCAGTTCTTTGACATGATGGAATCTGAAGAACACAGAGAAAAGGTTCTGAAGGTTGTGCAGGACAAATTGTCTGATATAGGAAAAAAGCAGTGATTTTACTGTTTTTAATATAAACAATATGAAAGGATGGTTTTACCATGAAAAAAGAAGAAATGATTGCAACCATAACCAACCGCTTTGAAGGAATGAATGAAGCAGGTGTTGAAGCCCTTTTCAATATCATCATGCTGATTCCTGACAAAGAAAGATGGATGGCATCCACAACCCCTGAACGCATTGCAGAACTGGATGCTTTGAAGGTTCAAAGGGAACAGGAAGAAAAGCAGGCAAAGGAACAGGCACAGGCAGAAGCGGATCAGAGAGCAGAAGAAAAGAGAAATCAGCTTTATCATGATTTTGCAAAGATGTTTGATGCAATCCACACTGTTGACATTCCTTCAAGATACGATATCGACACAGAAGAAATCAAAGCAATTGACTTTATCTGTGGCGGTGTCGCAAGATGTTTCCCTGAATATGCCCTTGCTGTTGCAAATAAGTATTTCTGTTATGGCTTCGCCAATGGCATGAAGTGTGCAAAGGCACAGGCAAGAAAAAAGGCACAAAAAAAAGGAAGCCACTGAACTGCAATTCAATGACTTCCTAAACACATCAGAAAAGGTTGTTTCTGACATGTCCGCAACTTACATTATATCAGATTCAACCTTTTCTTTCAACAGAAGGGAGTGAAATATATTTGAAAAATCCGAATGGTTTCGGCAGTGTTTTCAAACTGTCAGGCAAAAGAAGAAATCCTTGGTGTGCAAGAAAGACATCAGGATGGAATGAAAAAGGACATCCTATATATCAGGTTGTCGGTTATTATCCTACAAGGCAGGAAGCCATGATTGCACTTGCTGATTTCAACAAAGATCCATTTGACCTTCACATTGCAACCATCACCTTTGAAGAAGTCTATGACAGATGGTCTGAAGTCAAATTTGATGAAGTCAGTCATTCCAATGTACAAGGATATAAAGCAGCATACAAGCTTTGTGACAAGCTGAAGAAGATGCGAATGGTGGACATCAAGCTTGACCATCTTCAGAAGGTTGTGGATGAATCGGGCAAGAACACACCAACCCTGAAGAAGCTGAAGATCATGTGGGGCTTGATGTGGGACTATTGTGTGATGCATGAAATCCTGACACAAGACAAAAGGGATATGGTCAGATATGTGGACATAAACAAGGCAGGCAATCCGAACGCATACAACAGAAAGCCTTTCACAAAGAAGCAGGTCAAGATGCTTTGGGAAGCAAAGGATTCAAACCTTTATATGTCTGTCATCCTGATCCTGATCCACACTGGATGCAGAATCAGTGAACTGCTTGACTTGAAGAAGGAAGATGTCCACCTTGATGAAAGATGGTTCTATATCAGGGAAGCAAAGACGGAATCAGGCATCAGAGAAGTGCCAATTGCAGAAAAGATTGTACCTTTCTTTGAATACTGGATTTCAAGGGACTGTGAATATCTGCTTTGCACACCTGACAACAAGCATTTTGAATATCGCAACTATTATGATTCATACTGGACACCATTGATGAAAAGCTTCGGACTGGATGAATTCACACCGCACTGCACAAGACACACTTGCATCAGCCTTCTGACAGAAGCAGGTGTTGATGACAGAATTATCAAGAAAATTGTTGGTCACAAAGGTCAGGGTGTCACTGAAACAGTGTACACACACCTTGAACTTCCAATCAAGCTTGAAGCAATCAATAAGATATAAAGAAAGCAGGGATTCAATTCCCTGCTTCTTTTATTGCATGTGACTTGACAATCACCTGTCTGATCTCTTTGGTTGTCCTGACCACAATCATGTTGCTTCCTGACACATCATTGATGAAACCCTTCTTCAGCCTGATGACATACCCTTCAGTCATGCTGCCTGAAAAGGATTCAATCATCTGTCTGTATTTAGCTGCAACCTGCCATCTGTCAAGCTGTTCAATCTGTTCTTCGGTCAGTCCCTTGTGAACCTGCATCAAGCTGTGTCCTGTTGCTGTGTCCTTGAAAATCAAGGTGCAGATGTATTCATTCACAGACATTTCCATTTCTTCGGCAATTCGCCTGATATTCTCTTTCTGCCCCTTGGGAACTATCAAATTGATTCTGTCATAGTGTTCCTTGATGTGCTGATTCTTGTATGATGTTCTGTCCATAAAACCACCGCTTTCCCTTGATTTTTCTGCTTTTCATCATTATAGCATAGTCTTACGCAAGACACAAGGGTTTTGAAAGAATTTTTGTTGCTAACTTGTTACTAACCTGTTACTAACGAGTGGATTTTGACCAGTTTTCAGCAGTTTTTGACAGAAGTGCAAACATAAAGAAAACCCCTGAAAACACTGGGTTTTCAAGGGTTTTATGATTTTCTTCAATTCGATTTTTATTATCGCTTTGAGAACTGAGGAGCACGACGAGCAGCCTTGAGACCGTACTTCTTTCTCTCCTTCATTCTTGGGTCACGAGTGAGGAATCCAGCCTTCTTGAGAGCAGGACGAAGCTCAGCATCGAATTCGAGGAGAGCTCTGGAAACACCGTGACGGATAGCACCAGCCTGACCAGTAACACCGCCGCCTGTAACAGTGCAAACGATGTCGAACTTGTCGAGGTTATCTGTGAGAGCGAGGGGCTGACGAACGATGAGCTTGAGAGTTTCAAGACCGAAGTAATCGTCGATGCCTCTGCCGTTGATTGTAACATTACCTGTACCGGGGTAGATTCTAACTCTTGCAACGGAGTGCTTTCTTCTGCCTGTTCCGTAGTAGTATTTTACCTTTGATTCGTACATTTTAAAGCACCTCCTTAAAGTGTGTAAGCAACGGGCTTCTGAGCCTCGTGCTTATGCTCTGCACCCTTGTAAGCCTTCAGACGCTTGATCTGAGTTCTGCCGAGGGAGTTGTTGGGGAGCATACCGTTTACAGCGATTGTCATAGCTCTGTCAGCCTGATTAGCCATCATATCCTTGTAAGAAATGGACTTAAGACCGCCAATCCAGCCTGTGTGCCAGTAGTACTTCTTCTGCTCAAGCTTTCTTCCTGTAAGGATAGCCTTTTCGCAGTTGATAACGATAACGTGATCTCCGCAGTCAACGTGGGGAGTGTATGTGGGCTTATGCTTGCCTCTGAGAATATGAGCAGCCTTAGCAGCAACTCTACCGAGGGGCTGTCCGGCAGCGTCAAGGATGTACCAAGTTCTGCTTACTTCAGCCGGTTTTGCCATAGTAGTAGACATAATTTTTTCCTCCTGAATATTTTTTGTTGGTGGGAAGCATAAAGCTTCCTTTGGTCAAAAATGACGATTTTACGCATCTCTGACAGCGACAATAATTATTATACACGAAAAGTCAGCAGTTGTCAATGGTTTTTTTGGATTTTTTTTAATCTATACCCTACTTTCTCTTTAATTCTCTTTGTTTTTCTCCTTTTCTCTCTTGTTCTCAATATTGAAAAACGGATTTTGCGGTAGAAAATATACATAAAATTCCTGAGAAATGTGTTACAAATGCACAAAGAAAAATCACTTAAAAAACGCACTACCGCACATTTTCTGTGCGGCAGTGCGTTGTGTTTTAGGAGGTTTTCGCATCCTGTACTTGTAGTTTTGTTAATAGTATTACTTCGCTAATGATACCTTGCCGAGTATATGACAGCAAAGTTAGTTGGGGAGCAGTAGTATTAATATGCAGTAATATGGTCGATGTGAACGTAACCGTTGTGGATTACTCCGTCACCGAATGTGAACTCTACTAACACGAATCCCAGTTCATTGGGGGAGGTGAGGACAGAGATATCCTGATATGTATCGAGAATACAGAGAACTTCGCCGTTGTAATCGCCGTATGCACGGAGTTTTACACCGCAGTCAGAGGATACATAGTAGTTCACTCTTGCACATTCTGTATAGTCATCTTCGCTTGTGGGAAGCTGTGAAATTACCGATGAATGAATGAAATAAGTTTCCCCTGTGTCGGGAATTGTGCAGTATGCAAAGTCGTTTTCGTAGTAATTTACAATAAGCAGAGTATCTGTATCAACAATTCTTGCTATGTTATTTTCGTCGAATTCGGGGGCTGTTCTGCCGTTTGCACCGATAAGGCTTGAAATGTAGTGTGTAGCTGTTGTGGGATATTCGGGTACAGCAGGAGGCTGCGGCTGTGCAGTAGTCGCTGTTGCTTCTGTTGTTGAAATTGCAGTTGAATCGGATACAGCTGATGTAGTGCTTGCAGTTGTGCTTTCTGATGTATCAGCTTCTGTTGAAACTGCTGTAGTTGTAGTTGTTTCCGTTGCAGTTGTGGAAACAGCCGTAGTAGTCACGGGTTTTTTATCGCTTTCGGGTGAAACTGTAGAGCAATGAACATAACCGTCGTGAATTCCGCCGTTTTCCATATTGGCAGCCTTTACGTAAATCCATTCGCCCTGATTTTTTGAAGGGTCGCTTTTAAGAATAGTGCCTGTTGTAATAACGCCGATTTTTTCACCGTTGGGAGTATATCTGAGATTGCATCCGATAGGACTTGTAACTTCCCATGAAGTATTGTTCATATCAATAGCAGGAAGTTCGGGACCTGTTGGCTGGGACGGTGTAACGGGAGGTGCAGGTGTAACTGTTTCTGTGTATGAATCGAGATTAGTCTGGCAATAGCCGATAATTGAGGAATCGAAATAGGGATACTGTTCATAAACAACCTTATCGCCTCTGCCGTTTCCTTCTATAGTATATATAAGGCCTGTGTAGGAATCCACATTGATGACAATTCCGATATGGTCACCTTTTCCGTCATATGCAGACGCTGAATCGAAAATAATGAGGTCGCCGATTTCGGGAAGAAGATAACTGCTTGCATAGAGGAACTGACCTCGTCTTTCATAATAGCTTCTATAGCCGTCCATTTGAACTCCGTCAATTGTGTAATACTGGTTATCACAGTATGAAAGCATCGGGATTTTATCTCCAAGACCGCAGCGGTATGCCGCCAGATGGACGAACATTGCACACCAATCACAGGCAGGAGCGTTATAATGTGCTGTTGCCTCGTTAGGTCTGCCCGAAATATAGTCAAGCTTTTTAGCTGTATCTACAAAAAGTTTAGCATTTGAATATGCTTCGGCATTTTTCAGTTCTCCTTTAAAATGAGCAGGAAAAATTCCTGTAGCAACCAAAACAGCAGATAATAAAGCACTTGTTACTTTTTTGACAAAATTGTTCATTAAAAAAACCTCTTTTCAAATTATTATGTTTATTCGGCATTAAATGCCGTTAGTACAATTTTTACTACCCTCATAACCACGTTTATACAACTATACAACTTTTTAGTTGTGGGAACCTCTAAAAACCTCCCTCACGGCGAACTTTCTATGACAAACATCATTTACTGCGTTGACAAACCTTGCAATACACAAAGTATTACTGCGGCTTGACGCCTTGTAACTGATATTTGTCATGTACGAAATTTCGCTCGTGTTCCGGTTTTTAGAGAACCCCTTGTATTATTGCTCCGCAAGTTTTATCTATTTCTTCAAAAATTAATCAGCGGAGGAAATGTTGCACAGATAGTTCTGTGCAATTTATTATCAAAATGTTAATTTCCACATCTCACAAAATATATTATACAATATATTTTTTCAATTGTCAAGAGAAAAAATAAAAAAATCCATAAAAGTATTGATTTTTTTACAGATTTTTTGTATAATACTATTAGTTAATGTTACACTGAGATTTACAAAGTGTTAAATCTATGTAAAATATCACCATAAACAGATTGTAAAATTATGCATAATGCCGAAAAATAACTTTAGCTGCAACAAATTAAGCTTAATCCGACACCTTATTGATGAAAGCGATAAATAAAGCTGAATTTTTCAAACCAATATTTTAAAGTACTTTAAGGATGTGAAAAATATGAACAACAATTTCAATGAAGATGTGCGTCTTGCCAAAAATGGCGATACTGCGGCATTTTCACGACTTTATGCTCTTATGTATGAGGATATGTACAGGATTGCCCTGTATAGTTTAAGAAATACCCACGATGCCTGCGATGCGGTCAGCGATACGGTGCTTGACGCATTCTGTTCAATCGGTAAGCTTCGTGATGAAAAGGCTTTCCGAATGTGGATGATGCGGATTCTTTCGGCGAAAATCAAACGTAAACAGCGTGAATATTTTGCCGATACGGTGGAATTGACGGAGGAGGTTGAACCTGCGGTGGAATTTGACAGCGAAATGTCGGAACTGAAACACGCAATGAACAATCTTGACCCGCAGTCGAGAATGTGCCTTTCAATGTCGGTAATTGAGGGCTACACAGGGGACGAAATATCGAAAATATGCGGAATTAACGCAAATACCGTCCGTTCACTCATATCAAGGGCAAAGAAAAAGCTGAGAATGGCAATTGAGGGTTAAAGGAGAATTATTATGAATTACAATGACGATAAGGTGAAAAAAGCAATGGAAAATGTGGAAATCCCCGAGGAGATTTCTCCCGAAAATATGAAAAAGATGCTTGACGAAAAAGCACCTGCAAAGAAGCGTTCAAGCCGTATTTCTATGGCAGGACGTATAACTGCAACAGCCGCAGCTTGTGCTGTAATTGTTGGTGCAACTGTGGGGACAGCAGGTCTTATACAGCGTGAGAAAAAAGGCGGTGAAAATTGCAGCCGTCCCGAATCTTCACAGGCTGACAGCGAGGTAAGCAGCGTTGAGATTACAACATCTAATAATAGTAACATTGAGGCAAAAGGTCCATATATGAAAGGTGCTGAGTCCTACGAGCAGGTATTTAAGCTTGTGGAAAAAGCCAAGAAGAATATGGATAAATACTACTTTATGACAGACGGTGCAATAGTCAATGGTGCGGTTCAGGAAAATGGCATTGAATCGGCTGTTCCTGAAGCTGATAGGGACTATAAAGGTGACGCACCTGCAAATGACATAAGCGGCGGAATGGGCGGCGAAACAGAGGTTGAGCAGGATTTTATTATAGGAAGTGACGATAATAACAGAAGTGACTCCGAAATGGAATCTCCTGAATTACCTCCCGTTGAAGAACCAACCGAATCCGCAACAGAGGAAGATAAAAAAACTTCTATTAAAGGTACAACCGAACCCGCAACAGAGGAAACTACAGAAGCTGCCACCGAGGAAACTGTTACAGAGCCTACAGAAGCTCCAACTGAGGAAGTGACGGAAGAAACTACAGAGGAACCCACCGAAGAAGTTACAGAAGCAGAAGATGAGGACGAGGACGATTTTTCCGACACATACAGTCAGGAGGAAAATGTCCTTGAAGCTGATGTAGTAAAAACTGACGGTGAGAGAATTTACTATCTGTTCAATGAGTACGATTTTGAAAATGGGTCAAAATTCGGCGGAAATTATGCCGCAATGCGTGTTGCCGCTGTTGATGACGGTGAAATTTCAAATGTATATACTCTTGATATAGAGTTTGACTGCGGTCTTGGTGACGAATGGGAGAAAAATATATCTGTAAATGATATGTACGTTTACAATGATATGCTTATAGTTGTAGGTGCAGCTGACGCTTATCACGATACCTACACAGAATTCGGCTGGGATTATGACGGTGAGTACCAATTCTATGGCGACGAAACATCTACATTTGTTTCCTTCTATACACGTGAGAATGAGCCTAAGCACCTCGGCACATACACACAGGACGGAGTTTATAATGATGTGCGTATTACTCCCGACGGTTATATGTATCTTATCACAGGATACACAACGGACTATTTCTCTGAAATTGAGGGCAGCGATGACCTTGGGGGATACGTTCCCAAGTGCGGGGTTAATAACTCTGCGTATATTCCTTGTGAAAGTATACTTCTTCCTGAAAATGAACTTGACAATTATGAATATATGAGCTATACTGTAATTGGAAGCATTGACCTTACAGTAAGCGGTGAGTTTACACATTGCGATACAAAGGCTCTTGCAGGATATAGCGGCAGCATATATTCCTCTGCGGATAATCTTTACACAGCAACAGGCTGGGAGAAAGCCGATATTACACGAATTGCCATAGGCGGCGGACAGATTGTCCCACAGGCAAGCGGTACTGTTGAGGGATTTGTGAAAGACCAGTTCTCTTTCAGCGAATATAACGGTTATCTTCGAGTTGCGACAACTGTTGACAAATGGATTGACAACGGAAATTTCATAAAGGATGCACTTGATATTCCCTATGAAAGCCGCCGTGTAAACCACAATAATGTCTATGTTCTTGATATGGATATGAATATTGTGGGCAGCGTTGAGGGATTTGGCGAGAATGAGAGCATTAAATCCGTAAGTTTCAGCGGAAATATGGGTTATGTTGTAACATATGAACAGACTGATCCTCTCTTTGCAATTGACCTTTCAGATCCTGCAAATCCATTTATTACGGACGAATTCAAGATTTTAGGCTACAGCACATATATGCAGAAATGGGACGAGGGACTTCTCCTTGGATTTGGTGCGGATGCCGATGAAAACGGCGTAGAAAACGGCATAAAGCTTGTTATGTTTGATAATTCCGACCCTTACAACCTTAAAGAAGTTGGACTTTACTCCATTCATCACGAGGGAGATAGCTACATCTATTCGGGAGCGTTGTGGGAGAGAAAATCACTTCTCATAGCTCCGAATAAGAATCTTATCGGTGTGCCTGTTATTGTAGAAACCTATAGTCCTGAGTATCATTTTACAGCGGATACTAAATATATGTTCTTCTCCTATGAAAATGGTGAGTTTGTCTTTAAGGGCGAGATTAACCTGGGGGATATTAATGGTTACGGCGGCGGCCGTGCCCTTTATATCGGAGATTATGTGTATGTTGTATCAAGCGGATGCATTATTTCTGCTGATATTGAAACTCTCACCGAGGTTGACAGCTTCTATTTTTAAGTGAAATTCAGGTGATACTATGAAAAAAATTATTTTTGCTTTGTCGGCAATGGCTATATCTGCGGCAGTTATGACTGCCTGCGGAAATGATACGGGTGTACTTGTGGAACATAATGAAAATGCTTATCATGTAATAGAAACCGAGCCTGTTACCACAAAGGCAAAAGTTAAGGAAGTACGCAAGGAAACTGCGGCAGCTGATGACAAATCCGCAGAAAGCTCCAAAACTACAGCAAAAGCGGCTGATGAGGGCGATGAAAAGGAAGTTTCCACAACGACAGCTGCGGAAACTTCTGAAAATCCCGAAACTCCTGCAACTCCCGAAACTCCCGAAACTCCCGAAAATACACAGCCTGCACAGGACAATTCGGGGGATACATCTGCGGAAACTCCCGCAGAGGAGCAGGAGGAATATTTCCTTGAGGGCGTTGTTTACAGAAAATCAGCACAGAATATACTTATAAAAGAAAAAGATTTATCCCTGCTGAGTATCGGCTTCAAGGATAAATCGATAATTGACAGTATTAGTCTTGGCGACGAGGTGCGTGTGTCCTATGACGGTATCATTATGGAAAGTTACCCCGGGCAGGTGCGTGAAGCAAATTATGCTGAGGTAGTTTCAAAGGCTGCATATGAGGGCAAAATCAATAGTTTTGTCTGTGATAATCCTGCTGTAAGCGAGGGATTTACTGTGCTTCTTCCAAAGGATTGGACGGTCAAGCAGATTGATTACCCCACAGAGGGCGATTTCACCGACTGGGGATTCAGAGTTATTCCGAAAGGGGAAGAAACGGGAATTGACATAACGTGGCACAGCTCATTTTCCGTCCGTGAATCCTATGACGTATTCCCTGTGACTGTCAACGGCTACAATACCGAAAAGTACAGCATAGAGGGGAAATGGCAGTTCTACGGCTATGAAAACGGCTATGTAGTTTCAAATAATTTCTTTGGCACGGATAAATATGATGAGTATGTCAATGAATTCGAGTTTATTCTGAATACTCTCATTTTCGGTCAGACTGAATTTATAGGCGAATAAGAGTTTAATGCATAATTAAATTCAGAATTAAGAATTAAGAATTAAGAATTGAGGACGGTGGGATTTATTTCTGCCGTCCTTTGGTACAATATTAGCATAGTCTTAACTGCTGACTCAGTAGTGACAGGCTATGCTTATTTTAGTATAATGAGAAGGTAATGGACTGACGGGCCGTCCTTGGAACTTTGCGTTCGCAAAAGAAAGTGTCAGCCGCCTTCTTATTATCAAATTCGATTAAGCAGGTTGTACCTGCTGTGAAAATTCATAGCAGCGTTCGTGTAACTAACCAAAATGAATTTTAATAAGCTCCTGAGCGGAAACATTACAAATATTTTCAGAAAGCAGGTATCATTATGATCAGTGTAGGCATTGATGTTTCAAAAGGAAAGAGTACGATTTGTATTTTAAAGCCGGGTGGTGAAGTTGTCAAACCGCCTTTTGAAATTGAGCACACTGCCGATGAACTTGATTCTCTGGTTTCCCTTATCAATTCATTTGAGGAGGAAACCCGTGTTGTTTTAGAAGATACAGGTCATTATCATCTTCCTGTCGCTTCATATTTATCATCACACGGCATTTTTGTCTGCTGTGTAAATGCACTCCGGATGAAGAAATATTGCTCTCAAAGCATTCGCCGTGCTAAGACTGATAGAATTGATGCTATTCAAATTGCATCATTCGGCATCACTTACTGGTCGGAACTAATCCGAGCTTATGAATCTCTCGATACATATGATGAACTGCGTTTTCTTGCCAGACAGTATTATCAGATCACAGCTATTCTTGTAAAAGCAAAAGTAAATTTCAGCAATCTGCTTGATCAGGTAATGCCGGGAATATCTGATATTCTTCAGAATCAAGGGGATAATCACAAGCTGACTGAATTCGTAAGCCGATACATTCATTTTCAAGCAATTCTTAATATGGGCGAAAAGAAGTTTACCGCCGATTACTGCAAGTGGGCAAAGAAAATGGGATACCGCTGTAATGAACGTAAGGCAACTGAAATCTTCACCCTTGCTCAAAACGGTATCCCATCGCTTCCTAACTCCCAATCCGTCAAAATTGCCATTAGTGAAGCCATAAAGCTGATTCACTCAACAGAGGAATCACGCAATACCATTTTAGCACAAATGCAGATGCTTTGCAAGACTTTGCCTGAATATTCTGTTGTCAGAGACATGAACTGTATCGGAGATGTCCTTGCACCTCGTATCATTGCTGAGATAGGCGATGTACGCCGTTTCAAAAACAAGCATTCTCTTATTGCCTATGCTGGCATTGATGCACCACCATATCAATCCGGAGCATTCAACGCTTCGGAACGTAAGATATCTAAACGAGGTAATGCTTATCTGCGTAAGACAGGCTATGAGATCATGCAATCGCTTATCAAGCACAAGCCTGACGATGATCCTGTATATCAATTTATTCAAAAGAAACGCGGCGAAGGTAAATGCGACAAAGAAGCTATGATTGCCGGACTTAACATGTTTCTTCGTGTTTACTACGGCAAGGTTATGGAGCTTTACTCCGAACGTTGGCTATCGTCCCAAGTGCATACTCTTTAGGCGTTTGAATATTTCCTTCAAACGTCAGCTTTGCTATACCGTTTTTTGCCTTATTTCTTTTTTCAGATTTGGTTATTTTGCCTATTGATTTTTCTTAGCAGGTTTTGTTTTATAGCCATTAGCTATTAGCTATTAGCCTTTTGCCTTTAGCTGGCGGATATTATCCGCCTGCAATTTCGGTAATCTTGCGGGCGAAAATTATTCTAACGCATAAAAAGCTAATGGCTAACGGCTAACAGCTAAAAGCTTTAGAGATACCCTTAAATCTACATACAAAAAAAGAAGCCCGAAAAATCGGGCTTCTAAAAAATAAGAAAGACATAAATGTGTAGAACAAAAGAAAGGAGACAACAAAACGAGTGATAAATAGTTCATAAAATATTTACCACTATTGATATTATACAGTATTTCCCGAAATCAGTCAAGCAAATTTCTAAAAAAAATCTGCGATTTGTAACTTTTCACAACAAACGGCTGTTTCTTTTTAGCAAATTAGCCAAATTTTTCAAAAATACAATGTTTTATAATGCTAACGAAAATTGTAATTGTGTGACGAAAAATTGTTTACAAAGCGGTTACTTTGTGGTATAATTATAAATGAAGTTGTATGCCGAGTTAAAGTGAAACTTAATTGTTACATTTTTAACAGGCAAAAACTGAAAAAATTTTTTAATGGAGGTCATTACCAATGGCAATCAAAAGAAAAATGAAAACCATGGATGGTAATAACGCCGCTGCTTGGGTGTCATATCCCTTTACCGACGTTGCTGCTATTTATCCTATCACTCCCTCATCTGTTATGGCTGAGGTTACTGACAGCTGGTCTGCAAAGGACAAGAAGAACCTTTTCGGACAGCCTGTAACAGTTGCAGAAATGCAGTCTGAGGCTGGTGCTGCCGGTACAGTTCACGGTTCACTTTCCGCAGGTGCACTTACAACTACATACACAGCATCACAGGGACTTCTCCTGATGATTCCTAATATGTACAAGATTGCAGGTGAGCTTCTTCCTAACGTAATCCACGTTTCTGCTCGCTGCGTATCTTCACACGCTCTTAACATCTTCGGTGACCACTCCGACGTTTACGCTTGCCGTCAGACAGGTTATGCAATGCTTTGCTCAGGTTCTGCACAGGAAGTTATGGACCTCGGTGCTGTAGCTCACCTTTCCACAATCAAGGGCAGAGTTCCTTTCCACCATTTCTTCGACGGTTTCCGTACATCACACGAAATCCAGAAGATTGAAACATGGGATGACGAAACACTCTACTCACTCCTCGACAAGGATGCTGCACAGAGATTCCGTGATCAGGCTCTCCACCCAGAGGCTCCTGTTCTCCGTGGTACAGCTCAGAACCCTGACATCTTCTTCCAGGCTCGTGAGGCTTGCAACAAGTACTACGATGCTCTCCCTGCTATCGTTGAGGATTACATGAACAAGGTAAATGACCTTATCGGTACAGATTATAAGCTCTTTAACTACTACGGTGCTGCTGATGCTGAGCATATCATCATCGCTATGGGTTCAGTTAACGAGACAATCGAAGAAACAATTGACTACCTCAACGCTGCTGGCGGCAAGTACGGTCTTGTTAAGGTTCGTCTTTACAGACCTTTCGTTGCTGAAAAGCTTGTTGAAGTTATTCCTGAGTCTGTTAAGAGAATTTCTGTTCTCGACAGAACTAAGGAGCCCGGTTTACTCGGCGAGCCTCTCTACCTCGACGTAGTAGCTGCTCTCAAGGGTACAAAGTTCAATGATACACCTGTATTCACAGGCCGTTACGGTCTTGGTTCAAAGGACACAGTTCCTGCTCAGATCGTTGCTGTATTCAAGAACGAAACTAAGGCAAGATTCACAATCGGTATCGAGGACGATGTTACTAACCTTTCACTTCCTCTCGAGGCTAACCCTGACTCTGCTCCTGCAGGCACAACAGCTTGTAAGTTCTGGGGACTCGGTTCAGACGGTACTGTTGGTGCTAACAAGAACTCTATCAAGATCATCGGTGACCACACAGACCTCTATGCACAGGCTTACTTTGCATATGACTCAAAGAAGTCAGGCGGTGTAACTATTTCCCACCTCCGTTTCGGTAAAACACCTATCAAGTCTACATACCTTATCAATAAGGCTGATTTCGTAGCTTGTCACAACCAGAGCTATATCGACAAGTATGATATGGTTTCTGATATTAAGCCAGGCGGTACATTCCTCCTTAACACAATCTGGACTCCTGAGGAGCTTGACGCTAACCTCCCCGGACAGGTTAAGAGATATATCGCTCAGAACAACATCAACTTCTACACAATCGACGGTGTAAAGCTTGGTAAGGAAACAGGTATGGGTACACGTATCAACACTATCCTTCAGTCTGCTTTCTTCAAGCTTGCTAACATCATTCCTTTCGAGGAGGCAGTTGGCTACATGAAGGCTGCTGCTGAGGCTTCTTACGGCAAGAAGGGACAGGATATCGTTGAGAAGAACTGGAATGCTATCGACGCTGGTCACCAGAACATCGTTAAGATTGACGTTCCTGCTTCATGGGCTGACGCTGCTGATACACAGATGGGCGTAGCTGCTGTAACTTGCGAGGACAAGAACCTCCAGGATTACGTAAACAAGATTCAGATTCCTTGCAACGCTCAGAAGGGTGATACTCTCCCTGTTTCTACATTCGTAGACATGGCTGACGGTACATTCCCACAGGGTTCTGCTGCATTCGAAAAGCGTGGTATCGCTGTAGATGTTCCTGAGTGGATTCCTGCAAACTGTATCCAGTGTAACCAGTGTGCTTACGTTTGTCCTCACGCTGTAATCAGACCTGTTGCTCTTACAGAGGAGGAGGCTGCAAATGCTCCTGAGGCTGCTAAGATTGTTGACTTCAAGCCTGCTTTGGGCGGTCTTAAGTACATGATGACTGTATCTACACTTGACTGTACAGGATGCGGCGTTTGTGCTAACGTATGTCCTGCTAAGGAGAAGGCTCTCGTTATGAAGCCTATCGCTTCACAGATGGATCAGCAGGCTGTATTCGCTTACGGTACAACTATTGACGAAAAGGCAGAGGTTGCTGCTAAGTTCAAGGCTGACACAGTTAAGGGCTCACAGTTCAGACAGCCACTCCTCGAATTCTCAGGTGCTTGTGCTGGTTGTGGTGAAACACCTTACGCTAAGCTTGCTACACAGCTCTTCGGCGACAGAATGATGATCGCTAACGCTACAGGTTGTTCTTCAATCTGGGGTGGTTCTGCTCCTTCAACTCCTTACACAGTTAACAAGCAGGGCAGAGGTCCAGCTTGGTCTAACTCACTCTTTGAGGATAACGCTGAGTTCGGTTACGGTATGTACCTCGCTCAGGAAACACTCAGAGCAAGAGTTACTGAGAAGGTTAAGGCTCTCGAAGCTAAGACTGAGTGTGCAGACGTTAAGGCTGCTATCGCTGAGTACTTTGAAACATACAATGACGGTGCTGCTAACAGCGTAGCAACAGATAAGCTTGTTGCTGCTCTCGAAGCTTGCGGCTGTGATGACGCTAAGGCTATCCTTGCTGAGAAACTCTATCTCTCCAAGAAGTCACAGTGGATTCTCGGTGGTGACGGTTGGGCTTACGATATCGGTTTCGGCGGTCTTGACCACGTTATCGCTTCCGGTAAGAACGTAAATATCCTCGTATTCGATACTGAGGTTTACTCAAATACAGGTGGACAGGCTTCCAAGTCTACACCTACAGGTGCTATTGCACAGTTCGCTGCTGCTGGTAAGGTTGTTAAGAAGAAGGATCTTGCTGGTATCGCAATGAGCTACGGTTACGTATACGTTGCACACGTTGCTATGGGTGCAAATATGAACCAGTGTATCAAGGCATTCGCTGAGGCTGAGGCTTATGACGGTCCTTCAATCATCATCTGCTATGCTCCTTGTATCAACCACGGTATCAAGACAGGTATGGCTACAGCTCAGGCTGAGGAGAAGAAGGCTGTTGAGGCTGGCTACTGGCACCTTTACAGATACAATCCTGCACTCAAGGAGGAGGGCAAGAACCCATTCATCCTTGATTCCAAGGCTCCTAACACAGACGAGTTCAAGAACTTCCTCATGGGCGAAGTACGTTACAATTCACTTGCACGTGCTAACCCTGAGCGTGCTGAAAAGCTCTTTGACGCTGCTGTTGCTAACGCTAAGGACAGATACGATTATCTTACACGTCTTACAACTCTCTACGGACAGGACTAATTCAAGACGTTGAATAGCGGTGCTTCATAGTGATATGGGGCATTGCAAATATGCTGTAACGATTATTACAAATCCCTCTCGGAGCAATCCGAGGGGGATTTTTTATTAATCATACATAAAATAAATGGCTTTACACAGTGGTATTTAGTGTGTATATGAAAAGTATATATAGGTACTTGACAAAAAATAACAAATGTGATATTATATATGTAAATTCGGTTGAGTTGCCGAATTGGAAAAAAGTGTCGAAAAATTTTTTTTAAATTTTATGCAACCTTTTGATGTGCTGAGGGGTATTATTAATGACAGCACCTACACCAATCCCTAAAACAACATCAGACAAATCTAATGGCATAAATGACGTATGCCGTCGTTGGACTTCCTCACCATACGGAAGTATGCTTTCGTCGTCCGCCTTGACATACAACATTTCTGCTCTTCATCTTTGTCTGCTAACATTTCAGGAAATGGTATTAAAAGCTGCATAAAACGACACAAAAATTATTAAAGGGGAAAAAATTATGAAACTCAAAAACTTATCATCCGTTATCCTTGCTGCAATGATGGCAGCAACATCAGTTCCGGCAGCAAGTCTTATTGCTCCTTACAACAGCCTTTCGGCTTATGCTGTTGAAACAGCTGAACCTGAGGCAGAAGCACCAATCGCTTCCGGTTTGTGCGGCGAAAATCTCACATGGGAAGTTTTCGCTGAGGAGGATTCTCTTGTTATTGACGGCACAGGAGCTATGACTGAATGGGAAAACGCAGAGGATGCTCCATGGGCAGAATACGGCGACAGAATCTCTTTGATTGTTATCAGAGAAAATGTTGAAAGCATAAGCGAAAACGCTTTTGGTGCAACCCGTGGCAGAATATTCTACTTCGACGGCTTTGACTGTGTAATTCCTGACAGCGAAACATTTTTACCTGAAAATGCTTCAATTCACGGATATGACAATTCAACTGCACATGCTTATGCTGAAAAGTACGGCAGAGAATTTACTTCAGAAGGTGAGTATGAGGGTTCAACTGCCGAAGATGATACACCTGTGGTTGAAGAAAATAATATTCTTGCCAGTGGTATCTGCGGCGAAAATCTCACATGGAGAATTGATACTGTAGATGATGCTCTTATTATCGACGGTACAGGAGATATGACGAATTGGGAAAACCCTGAGGATACTCCATGGGCAGAATATGGCGACCGTATCGGTATAGTTGTTGTAAGAGAAACTGTCGGAAGCCTCAGCGAAAACTTTTTATCTTCAAAGCGTGCCAGCATGTTCTTCTTTGAGGGCTATGACTGCGTAATTCCTGACAGCGAAACATTTTTACCTGAATATGCTACAATTATTGGATATGACGATTCAACAGCACATGTTTATGCTGAAAAGTACGGCAGAGAATTTTCTTCATTAGGCAAATCAGAAGGTTCAGCTGGCGAAGGTAATTCAACTGTGATTGAAGAAAATCGTGTTGTTGCTGAGGGTACTTGCGGCGAAAACCTCAAATGGACGATATCTTCGCAGGATGAAGTATGCCTTGCTGTCAGCGGATACGGCGAGATGCCTGATTGGGAAAGTTTTGATGATACACCATGGGCTGAACACTGTGATTCTGTTGGAATAATACGTGTTGAGTGTGGTGTACAAAATGTAAGTGAAAATGCTTTTTCTGGAATTGACGCATTTTTATTTGTCGTTGATAATCCGAATTGTGTAATTCCCGACAGCGAAACAGCTATTCCCGAACGTGCTGAAATCTGGGGATATGATGAATCAACAGCACTTGCTTATGCTGAAAAGTATGGCAGAGAATGTGACTCAATTGGAACAGCTGACGAGTATCATGTAGCTGAAGGCGATTTCAATGGTTTAGAATGGATACTCTGGAGCAACGGTGACCTTGCATTCTATGGATATGGCGACATTGCTGCAGAAAACGGTGTTTATCCATGGGACAGAGTTGCTGACAGCATTAAAACAATTACAATCAATACGTCTGTAAGAAGCATTGGTGAAAATGCTTTCACTAAGTGTACAAGTCTTGAAAGTGTATTGATGTATACTCCTGACTGCAAAATTGCTGACAGCGCTGATGTATTCCCAAGTGATGTTTTGCTTCAGGTTGGTGCGGACACAACAGCGGAAGAATATGCAAGCAAGTATAATTTATCACACGATGTATATAACTTCTTTACAGCAAGCGGTGAAATCGGCGATAATCTCTCGTGGACTCTTTTCAATGGCGGTTCTTTACGTATCTACGGCGAGGGCGATATGATTGACCTTGGCGGAGTAAATCCTTGGGGCGAATATGAGGACGAAATCACACGAGTACAGATTAACGAGGAAGTTACAAGCATTGATAAATCTGCATTTGAGGGTTGTGACAACATCGCTGAAATGATTGTTTTAAATCCCGAATGTAAGTTTGCTGAAAGCGAAGATGCAATTCCCGAAGATACTGTAATCTATGCTGCAGAGGGTTCAAGTGCTTTGATGTATGCTCAGCTGTTCGGCAGAAGCTTCAAGACTTTATCTTCTGAAATTACAGCTCCCGAGGAGGAAGAAGAATCATATATCGCATATGGTGAATTAGGCGAAAATCTTACATGGGAACTCCTTAATGACGGTACAATTTTCATCAACGGCGAGGGTGAAATGCTTGAATGTGGTGAAGGCGGCTATCCTTGGAGCGAATTTTCAGATAAGATTAAGGATATTCAACTTGGCAAGGAGGTAGAAAGCATCGGTGCTTATGCATTCTATAACTGTACAAACCTCGAAACTATACATCTTGCTCCTGTAATTGGCGAACACGCATATGACGGTTGTATTAATGTTTACGGTGTTGGCAGTTATTCTGATATTCCTGTTAATGAAATCGGTGATTACGCTTTCAATAATTGCGGATTTTTCTCATATCAATTCACTAATCCCGACTGTGTTATTGCTGACAGCGAATTTGTATTCCCAGCAGGTACTATTATTGAGGGTTATGTTGGCTCAACTGCACAGGCCTATGCTGAAAAGTACGGCTTGGAGTTTGTTGATATTACAGAAACGACATCTGAAATGATTGCTGACGGTGAATTAGGTAATAATCTTTATTGGTCCCTTTGGAGCAGCGGTGTTCTTAATATATTAGGTAACGGCGATATGATTGAGATTGACGGAGTTTATCCTTGGGACGAGTATGCTGATCAGATAACAAATGTATATGTTCATGAGGATGTAACAAGTATCAGCGCAGGTGCTTTTGATGATTGTGTAAATCTTAGCAGTGCAGACATAAGAAATCGTAAATGCGTAATTGCTGATGTTGATAACGTATTCCCTGCAAATACACATATTTATGCGTATAGTGATTCTTCCGCACAGGCTTATGCTGAAAAGTATAATATGCACTTTACAGCTATAAGAACAGAAGTTGTAGGCGGCAAATTCGGCAATGGTTTTGAGTGGACGATTTTCGACGACAATACAATTTTAATCAACGGTGTAGGCGAAATGCCTGAATATGAGGCAGGTAATTATCCTTGGAGCGACTATTCGGATATGATTAAGGATATTCAACTTGGCAAGAAGGTAGAAAGCATCGGTGCTTATGCATTCTATAACTGTACAAACCTTGAAACCATACATCTTGCTTCTGTAATTGGTGCACACGCATATGACGGTTGTATTAATGTTAATAGTGTTGGCTATTATTCTGATATTCCTGTTAATGAAATCGGTGATTATGCTTTCAATAACTGTGGACTTCCATCATAT
>JAZQFV010000133.1:0-4708 GCA_045539715.1 Ruminococcus sp.
CCGCAATGCACAGGTTCTTGTACTGCTTATGGGAAAGCAGAGCCTTTGTGCTGCGGAGCATCACGGGAATGCTGCTGTCGGTGAAGGTGTAGTGGGGTTTCGCTTTACTTCTGCTCGTCTGCATAGCCATATTCCTTTCTAAGCTCACGCTTGAGTCTGCGGATTTCTGCCTTTGCCCATGAAAGAGACGCACAGGCACTGCCTACAGCAAGTCCTACAAGGATGCCGAGGAGCATTCCAACGAAAAGATGCATCATACGGGTGTCACCTCCTCTTTTCTGTTTTGGGTATAGAAACCTGCTAAGAAAAGTCAATAGGCAAAATAGCCAAATAATTAGTATCAGGCAATTTTTCCAGATTCACGACCTTTAGGGCGTCTGAATGTTGAAAATTCAAGCGCCCTGTTCAATTATATTAAAATTGTCAAACAATTTCAGAGCCAATGATAGAAATTCTTATTTCAGTTCAACGGTATCTGCATACAGTTCCTTTACTCGAGCATAATAAATCCTCAGGAATTTGTTTAGTGCTGCGATTTTGGCACACTTGAGGGATTTGCCTTCCTGCTCTTTTTTCAGCATGAACAAATACACAGCATTATCTTCTGTTGGCTTAATAGACTTCAGACACTGCATGACTTCGTAACCATTTTTACGTAGCAATGCTGATCCTCGCTTTGAAATATGTCTGTTCACGCCTTGAAAGTTTCCAGATTGAAAAGGTGGAGCATCAAGCCCAGCATATGCAACCAATGCGCTACCACTGTGAAACCGTCTCACATCTCCAATCTCACCGATTAAGCGCATCGCCAGCAGAGGACCGACACCCTGCATTGCGCGTACCGTCTCGTATTCGGGCAAAGAGCTTGCAATTTCCTGCATTTTTGCTATAATAATATCCAGAGTCTTATTGATTTCTTTTAAGACTCTGACTGCTTCCAGTGTCAACATTTTGGTCGATGCGTCATTGGAAGAAAGAGTAGGGATGCCATTCATCGCCATAACGTAGATGGCTTGTGCTTTTTTCTCAGATGCATGGTATCCCCACTTCCTTGCCCATTTCACATAGCAGTTGACAAATTGCTTTTCGCTTTTCTGGGTGATGAGATCGTAATGCCAGTAAGTTTCCACAAAGTCGCTCAACTTATCCCTTGTCGGAGCATCAGGGCGTTTAGCTGTCAATAACTTTTTAATTCCTGGCATTGTCTGGTCTAAAAGATTTGTCAGCGTAAGCTTAGCTGAAACACGTAGCTTAATATAGTGCGCATATTGTCTGCCAAGCAGCCGAAGTTGCGCATAAACTTCTTCTGATGCCTTAAATTCTGTCAACTTAAACCAATGATCAATTCCATAGTTTGCAATTCGAATTGCATCCATTTTATCCGTCTTTCCTTTGCGAATTGACGTAGAAGCATATTTCTTCATTGCAAGGGGATTGATCACGGAAACAAATAATCCTGCTCTTTGAAGCTCCAAAAGAATCGGAAGATGATATGCACCTGTTGCTTCCATTATGACGCGTGTGTCTCCTTCCAAAGCTTCTATGATTTGGATCAATGATGTGATTCCCGCTTGTGTATGTAACACATCATATGGAGCGACCACTATCTCACCGTAAGGACGAAGAATACATACTGTACTTTTTTCTTTCGAGACATCAATACCTACGCTATTCATACAAAACCTCCTGTGTCTATAACTTTGTAATTGTATCCATCTCAACTTATCGCAATTCATTTTGGTTCGTTACACGAAAGCCCTATTGGGTTTCAACCTGCTTAATCGAATGCTTACAATAAGGGATGGCAGGCAGTTTTTATAACGGAGGCAAACTCCAAAAAGCCGTACGCCTGGCCAATTACTCCCTTATTATAAAACAATAAGCGCAGATGTCAAACACTTTTCATGTTTTACAACTACGCTTTTATAGTACCAAAAAGCCGTCTGTGATTGTTAGTCACAAACGGCTATGTACAAAATATTCAGCTTTATTAGTGATTTGGGGCACATTTATTACAAAATCCATTCCCTCCATCATTATCAATAGAAATATCTTCTCCACAATCAGGACAAGTTGTATATGGTTTCGATTTTCTTCCATTTCTTTTAACCAAGCTATCTCCACCTATATAAACATGACATTTGGCAAGTTGTATTTCTTTTGTTTCTCTATTAATCGATACACTACAAGCAAATCGTGCTTTATGTTCTTCAATGTTTGTATGTGATTCAAGAAAGATATACTCTTTTTCTTCTGAATCCCATACACTATTATCATAATCATAATAAAAACACTCAGCCTCAATATACGCAACGCATCTTATGGTTGCGTATATTGTTTGGTTATCGAAATTATCAAGAGAGAAAAGTTCTGTTGATATCATCTTATGGCTGTTAATGTAAATTTCTTCATAATCAAAGCCGCTTTGGATTCCATCATTATCGCAGCTTAATCCTTCAAGAGTAATATTGTTCTCGTCATCTAAAAAACGATCAATTATAATTTGAATATCCGATAATTTCGATGTTATTAATGATTTAATCGCATCACATTCATCTTCATGTTCAGTTATCATCTTAAATAAATTATTGAGTGAAGAATAAACCAGACAATAGGGGGAGTCTGATAATGCTTCGGTAAATCCATTGTCTTTTGAAACAACATATACAGGATTTTCCTCATCAAAAGCAGCTTGAATTTGTGCAGCAATGACTGCATCCGGAAATTCACTTTTCTTCTTATCGGAATTCTCAAACGGTGGCTTTTTCTGAAAATACGAATCAAAAATAGAATCTACATTTACATCTTGAGAATCAAGCATTTCTACATGAATTTTTTCAAAAAAATCGGATAAGTATCTTTCGGACAACTGCTTAGCACTTTCCTCATCAGGAATACGCAGTATATATGAGAGATCAATTGCATCAATAAAAGCTTTTGAAATACGGTGACCAGTTTTATCTTCTAACTTCCCTTTTAATATATCCTTCCCAGTTCTTCTTATTTTTGCACATACTTTTTCTGAATACTCAATACAATGCTGTTTCATTTCTTGATATACTATATTACTGACGTACACTTTGATTTTCCCTTGCTGCGCATATCTAACTAACTGATAAAAAGGAGAGTTTTCACTTAAATCCATTTGGCAATCATCAAATATATTGGTGTCAAAAGTAACATTCATTGGAAATTTCAATATAGATTCGCTCATAATAATGCCTCCTATATTTTTAAATATTGATTATATTATATCACATCCCACCACTATTTTCAATAGATTAGAGGTTACAAATTTCAATAAAGAAACCTGCAACCTCAATCGTCTTACATCATCATATCCACATCTTCCGTTTCGTCCATGCTCTCATCATCCGAGAACGCAGCATTTTCCACTTCATGCTGCATCGGAACCAGCACCTTGAGAATCTCCTCTCGGTACTCCATGTCCGAAATCTTGTTGATATAGATTCCAAAGGTGTCAAGCAGTTCTTTGCCCTCCATAGTTGTGATTCGCACATCACCGTACTGCCCGTGCTTGCAGATGAATTCGGCAACTTCCTGAACGTTATGGAGTCGTTTGTTACCATCAATCGCAGAGCCAAGCAAATAAGCGTAACGCTCAGCAATGGGAACATTCAGCCTGTCAATGACATGGAAAATATCTGTGTCGGTAACAACTCCCTGACAACGACCGTTGTCGAAAGTACAATGGAGTGTGCCAATATCATCCACATAGTCAACTGTGCCTTTTGTGCCACGCTCAATCGGATGATACGGATCGTTCATCCTCTCAATCTGAATTCTTGTACCCTTGGGATACATCTTTTTGATGCGTTCTACTTCTTTCTGACTTGGATAATCATTCATTCATATCACCTCACATAGAGATACCGCCTATATCGAGACTTTCTTCTTCCTCAATATCGGCGGTATCTGTCATATCCGTCATCTCTGTTTCAATCTGCCAGCTGTCGGAGGAATTCCAGAAGCTGACGTAAATTGTACCCAATGCCTCGGTACGGATCTCTTTCTGCTCGAACATCTCACCCCACCCATCACTGCATTGTCCAGTCCATTGGCTCTTGAATTCAGACATTTCACTTTCCGTAAGCGGTTCTGTAATCTGGCAGGTGAGGACTCCCACAAGCTCTCCGTTTCTGACCTCTACTGACGGGAATGCGGAAATGATTTTTTCATTGATGGGGGAATCCTCATCATAATAAATCATCAATCCACGATACTTTTCATTCGGCTCGGAATATTTCTGAATTGCAGCATTGATTTCATTCTCACACCCGCAGGCACACCTTGAGGGGATCACCTCAAGGTCATCTTCGTAAGGTGCATCCCAATCCGTTTCATAAATCTGCGGTTCAGCCTGAATTTCAAGGGAGCAGTAGAGCTTCATCTCCTGTGTGGGCTTTACGGTTACCGTAAAATCTGCCTGACCTGTAATTCCGAGGTAGTGGTCACGAACCTCTGCAAGATCTTCACGTCTGTCAAGCATTTCTGCCACCGTTCGAATCATCAGAACTCGCAAATCTTCATCGCCGAGCATATCTTCAAAGACGAAGTGCTTCTGACCTGTGTGAGCAAGCTCTGCAATGCGATCTGCCATAGCTTTCAGCTCTGCGTGGAGCTGATGTTCTCCGGCAGTAATGTCATTCGCCTCAACGATTGCTCTTGCATTCGGAATGAACTGTGA
>JAZQFV010000134.1:0-1837 GCA_045539715.1 Ruminococcus sp.
GATGGGCGCAGAGCACTCTCCGGCACTCAGTATTTGTTCACAAGAAACACCGAGCAGGTCAGTGAAATATGGAAGGTCATACGTCTGTATGGCTTTGTTTCCTTTGGCGATCTGAGCTAAACGGTTTGACATATTGGTTACTGTTTCGTTTGTGGGGTCCTCGCCTGTCGCTTGAATGTACGCTCGGCAAAACGCCCGTCGAGATTCATATTTTTGATCGATAAGATCAGCAAGGTATTTTCCGATTTTAAGATTATTCTTTTCAACTTTAAACATATTGCATACCGCCTTTTTTTGTTCTGAGATTATTATAAATCTTCTGACAAAAGAATGATATATTAATTTTGCATACACAAAAAGCATACATAAAATTTGCGGATAAATATTGTATGCTTTTGGAATACATTATACTCTTATTCTTTGTGTCGGTCAATAGCGGTGTTGACTTTTAGCGGATTAAATTCTGCTCCACAGTAGACAAAGAAAAACAATTTTTTCATTCTGACTGGACAAATAAAAAACGCTGTGTTAAGATAGAGCACCCACGATGCCGTGGGATAAAAATCGAAATACAAAAGGGGCAATTCAAAGACTTATACATACATGCACAATACGAACTGGCTGGGATGCAGACTGCACCCCTCGTTTTGTGCGTGGATGCATAGGTCTTTTTGTTTTGTCTGCGCATAGAGGTGCCCAATTTTTCCTTTGTATAAGTAGAGGGATAAATATTTTTCCGCTCAACCATTTAATATTTTCCCTTGGACTGGTGAAGGAACTTTTCAAAATGCGGTTGTAGGATGCTTTATGAATTCCCATGTATATGTAGAGGGGAAAATTAATTTTTTGTAAACAATCAAAAATTCTGGTTGTCAACTATATGATTTTTTCCTTTGGACTTGTGAGAGGATAAATTTTTACCGCTCAATCGTCCTTCGAATTGCCATGAAAAGTGAGGGGATCTTTTTTCTAACGCCGTCAATACATAGGCGCGAGCCTAAAAAATCTTTCAGGAGGTAAACAGAATGAAAAAATCAATCTACCAAAGCTACGATGACCTTCCGCTGTTTCTCAATGCGGAGCTCATCGCCAAGGTGCTGGGCGTGGCACCGTCATCGGCCTATGAGCTGATGCATGAGAAAGGATTCCCGGTCATCCGTGTGGGCAATCGCTTGATCGTGCCGAAAGAAAAATTCAGAGAGTGGGTGGACAGCCACTTCTCAAAGTGAAGGAGGGATGAAAAAAGATTGCGGTGATGCCGTATGAAGTACAACCGATATCCAAAGCGCGACGCGGTGAAAAATTATTTTCCTCTGCCGAATGAAATTTTTTGTTTGGATCTCTCGGCAGGCGAGATCGCGGTGTACGCTTATCTGATGTACTGCGAGGACAGGAAAACATTTCAGTGCCACCCGAGCTACAAGACCATCGGCTCGGCGGTAGGACTGAGCAAGAATACCGTGAAAAAGCATATCGACGGACTGGTCGCAAAGCAGTTCATCACCACCGAGCCGACCACTGTCATCACGAAGAAAGGCCAAAAGCACAACGGCACCTTGCTCTATACTATCCGCCCGATTCAGGAGGCGGTGGAGTACCGCTACCAACAGCAGCTCGCACACTTTGAAGCGGAGATATGCCGACAAAAAGTGCTGAAAAAACTGGACAATTTCGACCGAACTCAAGGGTCGAAAATCAAGCAGGAGAAAGCATAGGTGGCGTGTCCGCCACCTATGCGACTCTCATCGGACGGCAACGCCGACCGAAAAAGCCCATGTTTACGGCATTTGTGAGAGTTCAAGCAATGAAAAAACATCGGTGCCAAAGTAGGAAGTCG
>JAZQFV010000135.1:0-6270 GCA_045539715.1 Ruminococcus sp.
ATTGTTGGCGATATTATTCGCAAGTACAGTGAGCCGTTTTAGCTCGTTCTCGTCGATATGGACGATGTAACCCTCGAAGATCATGGCTCTCACAAATGTGCTGAGACTGCTCATACCGCTGTTCTCAAACTTCTTCTTGATAGTCGCCATTTCTTCGGGGCTGACACGGACTTTCAGGTACAGTGTACGCTTCTTTTCATCTTTCATTTTCTTTTGTTCTCCATTTTTATTTTTATCAATTCGGGGTCGTAGGGGCAGCGCCCTCTGCCAAGCCTTGTGAAGTGTGTGTAGTCGCATTTTGCGCCCACACTTCACAAGGCTTGCTACTCTAGTTTCGCCCCTGTGGGGCGAATGTCATTTCCGAGCCTTTCGGCTCGGTCGTTTTTCTCGATTCCGAGAATTGGAGCTGTGCGACTTTCTCTATTTCATCGCTCCCCATAATCAATATAGCGCGCAATTCGGTTTACGTCAATAACTATTTTCAAATTTATCAGAATCGCAGAAATTTGATTCGTCAAAATAACCGAATAGCATAAACGGCGAAATAGCGTACTTTCAGTTTTTTGAATCGCAAAATTCCCCGGATATTTGTTGACAAAGTATGAACAAAAGTTTGTGCGCATTGCGGCTTGTATTTCAAATGTAGAGCGCGCTATAATTGGATCATGGCAGGTGAGCTTCGGTCACTCGATTCTGCCTGCTGAGAACAAAAATGAAAGGTTGTGATTTTTCTATGGGCATCTATACAGAAAAGAGAGATCAGCTCATTGAGAAGATCAAAGGTTTGGAAAAGCGTATCGCAAGCGATACTGCGAAAAAGAAAACGCTGGAGAACAAGCTGAAAGAAGTTTCTCGTCTGGCGATGGCGGAGGAGTACAACTGCAAGCCCCGTGAGCTTGATGAGATCATCACCTCGGAGCATCTGCTTCTGGAGAAACTGAGAGCCAGCGGTCTGTCCGATGACGAGCTTCTGAAACTGGTCGGCAGAGGAAATGCTGAAAGCGAGAAAAGCAATACTGTAGATTTCTCAGAAGACTTCGGACAGCAAATGATCTTTACGGACAAAGCGAATCCCTATGAGGATTAAAACTATCCGGTAACAAAAAGTGTAGCCGTAAAATACTCAGTCGGCTCAAAATACTGAGCCGAGCTTACGGCTATTATGAGGGTGAGAGATAGAAAGCGAAGCCCTCGGCTCTAAAGCATAGAGACAGAGAAGCTAAAGGAGTAAAATTCGCTATGAATAACAACACTACTGCCGTAGAGAAAGAAAAGGCAGGAAAGATGTTTGAGCTGAACGAGAAGTACAAGGACTTCCCTGAACGTGTCTCGGAATATGAGATCGACGGGAAGAAGTACATCGTTCACAGCTGCTTCGTCGGAGAGAAAAATATCGACGAAGTGATCGGCAGGCTCGCCTTTGAAAGAGCCGTAAAAGAAACAATGGCGTAATTTTGTCGGCAAAGCATTGACTATACCGACATTTTGCGCTATACTGAAGATGTCGGTATGGTACTGCTTTGATTTGAAAGGAGTAATAATGGCAAAGCAGACCATTTACAATGCAGGGCTCTATGTTCGCCTCTCGCAGGAGGATATGAGATCCGGCGAATCCCTGTCAATAGAAAATCAGAAACTTATCCTCACCAAGTATGTCAAGGAGCAAGGTTGGAATCTCGTCGATACCTACGTCGATGACGGTTGGAGCGGTACAGATTTCGACAGACCTGCGGTGCATAGATTGCTGTCTGATGCGCAGTCGGGAAAGATCAATCTTATCATCTGCAAAGACCTCAGCCGTTTCGGAAGAAACTATATCGAAGTCGGCAGATATGTGGATTACATTTTTCCGAGTTATAATATCCGCTTCATTGCACTGAATGATAATGTGGATACCGCAAGCAAGGATACCTCAGCACTTGACATGATGCCTATCGTGAATTTGTTCAATGAATGGCACGCGGCTTCGACTTCTAAGAAAATCAAGGCAGTTATCGAAGCCAATGCAAAGGCAGGCAAGTATCGCACGACCTGCGCCCCGTTCGGTTACACGAAAGGCGATGATCCGAATCATCTGCCTGTGATCGATCCCGATGCCGCACCTATCGTCCGCAATATCTTTGAAATGCGAGCAAGCGGTATCAGTCCGCACCACATTGCTGATAAGCTCAATGAGGACGGCGTGCCGATTCCCTCGGATTACTACTATGCAAGGCTCGGCAAGCCTAATCCTCGCAGAACAAGACATATGTGGAGTCCTGAAACTGTCAGGCAGATACTTCACAACTACACCTATCTCGGACATCTTGTTCAGCTCCGCACAAGGACGGTATCTTACAAGAATCACAAAGTCATCAAAAATGACGAGGAAGACATGATCGTTGTGAAGAATACTCACGAGCCTATTGTTTCTCAGGAGCTTTGGGACAGGGTTCGTGAGATGGAGCAGTCGGTATCGCAGGGCAAGCGTAACAGCAGCGGATATGTAGCCAATCTCAGCGGTTTGATCTACTGTCAGGACTGCGGAAACAAAGTCCGCCTTGCGTGGAACAACACCACGAACGGCAGTAAGAAGAAGCCGAGAAAGTATCTTCGCCACAATTACAACTGCACCTCTTACATGAGGTTCGGAAAGCGTTACTGTCCCAGCCATTACATCAAAATGCAGGATATGGATGCTATTGTGCTTGAAGATATTCGTAGCCTCGCTCAGCTTGTTGTAGAGGACGAAGAAAAGACAAAGGCGGAATTCCTCGCACGCAAGTCTAAGCACCACGAGGAGCAGTATTCCGTTGACACCAAGAAGCTCACAGAGGGCAAATTTCGCTTGCAGGAGCTTGACACGCTGATCCAGAACATCTATGAGGACAAAATACTCGGAAAGGTGTCAGAGGACGTAGCGATGAAACTGATGGCAAAATATGAGGCAGAACAGAAAGAGCTGTCCGCAGAAGTTGCTGACCTCGAAGAAAAGTTCTCCACGATCAGGCAGGACGAGGAAGATGTGGCTATGTTCATAGAGCGACTGAGAAAGTACACCGATGTGCAGGAGCTTACCCGTGAAATGTGCCTGGAGCTCATCGAGTATATCACCCTTGATGCCTATGTGGAAGGACAGCCCCGTGAGATCTACATCTACTATAAGCTGCTCGATGAACCACTGAAGGACAAGAAAAGCCTGTTTTAAGCGTATTTACGTTATTTATCAATCATACGAAAGTGTGTTACTATTTGGCAAGAGGACTACGGCGAATTTTTACAGTCATCTCGACTATCAGTCAAAAATTGAATCAGCAGAAACAATAGCAAGAGTACTTGGTGGAGGGGATAGCGAGTAAAAATGAGCCATATGTATCTGAGTAGATATGTATATCGTCAAATAAAAAAGCACGAGATTTCTCTCGTGCCTTGAACTTATGGTGCCGCTGACCGGACTTGAACCGGTACGCTGTCGCCAGCGAGGGATTTTCTTACCACACTATGTTACCATAGCCATACAAGAATGTATGTTGTAGTCTGGACTTTGTCTTTACCATATCTTTAAAGACTTAGGTAGTCGGTGTAAAGTCTCTACACTCACCCTTACGGGTTAGCACGGCGTTCTGTTTGCGCCTTCACCGTTTTAGCCGACTTCTACTCTACAAATTTCTTTGTAGGCACTCTCTGTGTAAAAACACAGACGCACAATTATGTGTGTGCGTACAAACATTAAAGTCCCTTGTGTCTGCCTATTCCACCACAGCGGCAAATATTAAATTATTTAATTTCCAACGGATTTTTTATCCAACGGAGCATTAAATCTTAACAAAAATCAGTTCTAACGAAAATTTTCGTTAGATTTCACGTTAGATGTTGTGCCAATCCGGACAAAGTCCATCTAACAAAAATGTACGTTAAACAACGAATTATTGAGAAATACCGAAGATGAAAGTCAAACAAAACGAACGAATCCACAAAAATGGCATAGTGGATTTTAAGTCCCTTGTGTCTGCCTATTCCACCACAGCGGCTTATCACGTATAATATTATAACACAAAAAAACACAAATGTCAATAGAAATAAATAAAAAAATTATTAAACAAATTAGTGCGGTATTTTTACAATACCGCACTATAATTGGAAGTGAACAGATGGTTACAATCAGGTGAATTGCTCGGAGATGTAGGTGCTTATTCTATCCTGTAAAACCTCAGCACATTTTTCTGCTGTGTAACCGCCATTAAAGAACTTTTCAATTTCTTCATAGTAAATTTCGTGCATCTTAGTATCTATACCTGCACTTAAAATTTTATCTTTTCTTGTTGCCTTGTTGAATAATGTGTCAACAGCTTTTGCGTGTTCGTCAGTAATTTTCCCGATTTTAAGCACTTCATCATAGGGTGTGATATGATAAATCAATCCCTCATATCCTTCTAAGAATTCATTTAAATCTTCAGTTGTAAATCCACTATATGTCTGACTATTACAACTTTTTATTTCATTGTCGTTGTAAAGCTTATATCCCGATTTTGTAACAGGAAAAGGTCCTGAATTAATATTATCCATATAATACTGGTCAGTCAGACAAGATTTAATAAATTCCCATGCAAGTTCTTTATTTTCAGAAGTTTTTGTTATACCAAGCTGATGAAAACCGTCAAATGTTATATCTCCCAAAACTGTAATCTGCTCGCCGCCGAATGTTCCTTCTGCTATTTCGGTATAATTGCCGTATCTCAATATTCCTCCAGTATAAATTATATCTCTGTCCTCAATATATTTTAAAGCATCGCTTCGCATTTCATCATAGCGTTCATCGGAATTGAGATATTCCTGCCATTCTGCCTCTGTCTTTTCTACATACTCTATTTCAATTACATCAGCCTCGTTGCAAAAATTGAGATAGCGGATAAATGAATCATCGTTAAAATGACATGAACCGTCCGTTTCATCTATCCAATCTCCGAACCATACTCCAAGTGACATTCTTGTATATTTGCTGTCATTTGTTATTTCTCTTTCTATCGGCGGATTTACTAACATTTCAACTTTTTTGTCCAGATTCCAGTCGGAGCCGTCACCCACAAACTTTGTTTTTGCAACTTCAAACGATGTAAGAGCAACACGATTCGGAATAACAGGCAATTCACCGTCATTTTCAAAGTATGACAATACACTTGGCATAAAATAGTCACGGGTAAATAAATCGTCCTTATCCATAAATGTATATAAATCTTCAAGGACGCCCATAGAAACAAAATCCACATTGTTCATTACGCCATAATCATATTCAAAGCACATCATATCTGGGAGATTACCTGATATTGCATCCTGTTGAAGCTGGTCAAATACAGCATCTCTGTCTTCATAATCTGCACTATATTTTACGACCTCCACAAGAAAATCATTTCCGCCGTCATTCCACTCGTTTACATATTCTTCAATAAACATACCGTCACCCTCAACACCGAGAGTGATTGTCTTTAAATTCGCTATTTCTTCCTCTGTACGTGGAATAAACTTTTTCAGTTCAACTTTCCATTCCTTTGAATTATTCAGCATAAGTGCTATATTTCCGTCAGGCATAACGCTGTAACCCTCGATATAATTTGTGGAATAACCCGAAGTTGAAATGTCAAAAAGCGAAACGATTTCCTGTGTGTCGGATTTTACACCGTATAACTGTGAATTTGTACGCAGGAGCAGGCTGTATTCTCCGCTTGTAGCCTGCATTTCGTAAACCGTTTCATCGAAATTGTATTCGGTATTATTTAATTCTGTAAGCTTGCCGTCTTTTTCAACTTTGCAGAATGTGAGGATTTCTTTTTCATCAACTTCATTTTTCAAAGCACAGATAAGATTTCCTTGATTATCCTGCCCGAAGCAGTCAACCTCGCCTTGGTCCGTTGAAAATTCTCCCAGATATTTTCCGTTGATGTCGAACATTTCAAATCCGCCGCCGATTTCCGCAATTACAATTTCACCGTCGGAATATAGGTTCTTGAAATTTACCGATTTATCGGGAACTACGCCAAAATCCTCAACTGTAACTTCTGATTTAAGCTTTCCGTCAGGTGAATACGTCTTAATCATAAACGAGTATTCAGCCACTTCGTCATATTTTTTCATTTCTTCTTCGTTGGGGTATTCATACAGCGGAATAGGCGGTAAATCGCCGTAATCAGCGTGGCATACAAAAAGCACAATAGTACCGTCATTAGTAGCTGTAAGATTATAATTCACTCCAACATCAAATTCGGGATATTCAATAATCTCAGATTCCGAAAAATC
>JAZQFV010000136.1:0-2677 GCA_045539715.1 Ruminococcus sp.
GTATTGCCAAAAGCTTCCCAACCGTTAATTTCTGTGGGCTTTCTTGTCTGCGGTCCCTGACCACTGCCTACGTTCACACTAATGTAATCCGCATGCTCATCGGTTGAGTCAATCCATTTACCTTTTGTATTGTCCGAGGAACCTTTCGGATAGTATGTATTGCCAATCTGATAGGAACCAACTCTTTTATCTCCGTCATACACTTCAACATAAAGTTTGAGAGCATACGCTCTGTACGCATCGGAATTAGTGTTATAAAGCCTGTATGAGCTGATACGCCACGGCGGAATCTTGGTTTTTCCGGAGGTACCTTTAGCTTCGGCATTGTCCTGACTGTTCTTTACAGCAAATGGCATAATGTAACCTGCATTTTTTTCTGTTTCGCTGTAATTTTCCTTGGAGGAAGATTCTTCATAGTAATACACTCTGCAGACCAGATTATTGCTTCCGGTACCACAGTGCTTGCCTTTTGCCGTTTGCGAATACAGAACATACTTAAACTCGTATTTCGATGTATCCGCCGCCTGCACAAAGAGAGATGCAGGAATCAGCGAAATAAGCATCGCCATGCAAATAACCATTGATAAAAGTTTTTTAATTTTCATTCTGTGTTCGCCCCCTCGTTTTTTATAAGAGTTTTCATTTTATTGCTCATGCAAACACCTATAAGGTCTGATTCGTCCTGCTTCATTAAGTGTTCGCATCCACCGCAGTCACCGTATTCACTTGTTGAATACTCACAATCATCTTTCGTGACATTGATCCACGGTCTGCCGCCGGGTGTATATCTCGGATTTTCGATAAAATCCGGATAATCGCCGTGCCATACATCACATTCAGCATCTAACCGAAATTTCACCTCGATAATATCTCCATCCAAAGAAAAAGTTTTAAGCTTTACTTTTTCCATATCAAGACCTCCTTTTGCTGATTATTTTTCATTATAGCTATATTATAAAGGAATTTTTTCCCGCGCGGTAGGTAAATTTTGAAGAAAAAATCTGCAAATTTCAGCCTGTTTTTACCTGATTTGGTTCGCTGTTTCATTTTACAAAATCAAAAAAGTTCCGTATTTACGCCACTTTCGGGCAAAAAAATAGCCGTTCGTTTAACGAACAGCTAAAACGAATATTTAATTATTTATGTGAGCATAAACTGTCTGAGTGAATTTTTATCATTGACCTGTAATTTCTCATAAATACACTGAATATGCGTGTTGATGCTTCGCTCCGACATATCCATGTGCAAAGCGATTTCCTTTGCCTTCCAGCCACGACTGTAAAGCATTGCAATGGTAAACTCCATGGTTGAGAGATTGTCTGCAACATCGTGATTTGTGTCGGGGTTATGTATCTTTCGCCATCCGGCAGAAAACGCATACACGATTTCTATAATTTTCTTATACTCTTCGGGATAATCGGTTTTAAAGAATATTTCAATCATGCCCTGCATAAGACCATGATGTTCTCCAAGCACTTCGATTAAGCCATCAGGCTGTGCTAATTTCCACAGCTCTGCCATCTGTACCTTTGCTTCGTCCATACGCTTCAGATTTGTAAGTGCCACAACCATTACACTGCGGCAATATATTTCAGGTATAGGATATTGATTCGGACATAAATCAATGCTCATTTCCGCCATAGCAAGGCAACCCTCATAATTCTTTTCAAGGTAGGCCTTATGTGCAAGTACATAGCAGGCAAAGAGCTTTAGACCTGCCGGAAGGTATTTCAAATACTTTTCAAGCGGAGGAATGTTGGGCACGGGTGAATGTAAAAGAACTGCGGCTGTTGTTGCGGTAAATATGCCGATTGAGTGAAGCTCAATGGTTGCCTCTCTGCGGAGTCCTTTTATCATATCCGTCTTTAATCTGTCCATTGCAAAACGGGCAAGATGAATATGTCCTCTTGAAAGATTTGCAAAGGAGCAAAGGAGTGCTGCGGAATAACGCAAGGCTTCATCCTCGCTGTCAAGATATTCTTCAACGGTTTTTGTACAAAGCTCTGCCTGTCCGCTGAAATAATAGTATTCACCGAGAGCTATTTTTCTGTCGTCCTCATCTGGAATACAGTCTATATATTCTCTGCATTTGCCGGGAGTAAAGGAACTGTTCAAAAGCGGCATAGCCATTCGTATTTTTCTCGGCTTGTCTGAAATTTGAACTTTATCCAAGGGCTTTACAAGACCGACCGGGATCATCCATTCACGACCAACCTTTTTAGCACCTGGGATTCGTCCCTCGTTTGCCCATTTCTGTATTGCACGGGTTGTTACCCCCAACCGTTCTGCCGTTTGCTGTGCCTGTTCAAACTGCATATTTAACACCTTGCTTTCTATATCGCACAGTATTTAAGCTGTAATTATCGTTTATCAGATAGTTTCTATTATTTTTATTATAATATTATACCACAAATTAGTGAATAATTCAATACAAACAGAGCATTTTCAGCACTTTGTAAAAAAATACCGCCGGAGTTTTTACACCCCGGCGGATTTGATTTTAGCTTACTTATTCGCTTCGATAAATCTGTGAAGAATTGCTGCTATTTCTGCTCTTGTAGCATTGTCCTGTGGTGCAAGATTGTTATTTCCTTTGCCTTTTAGAAGACCAGCATTAACAGCCCAAGTCATTGATGAAAGTGCATAATCGGAAATTGCTTCATAGTCGTTATATTCA
>JAZQFV010000137.1:0-1845 GCA_045539715.1 Ruminococcus sp.
GCGCCTATATCTGAAGCTGAAAGTGTAATATCTTCATCCAACGCTTTATCGTTTATCTTTCGCTCAATCGGCACCGCGCCTATGTTTTCTGGCGTTATTACAACAGAACGATTAAAATCCGGTTGAATGATTTTGCCGTTACCCTGAATTGATTGTATCGCCGAATCTGCCTTGTTTCCTTGCTCAATTGATGCCGCACCAATGTCGAGAGCAGTTATTGTTATGTTGCTGGACAGCGCTTTTTCGTTTATGGTCCGCGTGATTGGAACCGCTTCAATATTTTCAGGCGTAATGTTAACAATTCGGCTTTCATCTGGCAAAATTGCAGTTCCGTTCCCGCGAACTCCTTGTATTGCACTGTCAGCTTTTACCCCTTGTGTGCTTGAGGCTCCGCCAACATCTGAATAAGAAAGCGTTATGTCGCTTGACAGCGCCTTGTTGTTTACGGTTCTACCAATCGGCACAACGTTGAGGTTCTCCGACGTCAAATTGACCGCGTTGGCGGAATCTACCGGCAACACTAAACCATTTGCCTTTATGCCTTGAACCGCGCTGTCGGCTTTCTCTCCTTGCTTGGCCGTTGCGTATTCTGAGCCGTGTTTTCTGTCGAGTAAATCAGCGTCTAACCCGCAGCCTTCGCCGTCCATGGACATAATTTTGCCCATAATATTTTCCTCAGAATAGGCCTCCATCACCTTATTGACTTCATCTAGGGCTTGAGTTAGCGCCGTAAATTCAGTCGTGCTTTCGATTGCGCTTTCAAAATCGGTACAGCGGGCAATTTCAATTGATAGGCCTTTTACTTTGAGCTTTGTAAGCTCTTCCGCTTTTCTTTACGAAAAGAAAAGCTCGCAAAAGAAACGATTTCGCGCTCCAAGCCACAAGTAAACAAAAAGCTACATTTCACGCGTTTTGCATATTTCGCGGCCAATTAGCTTTAAAGTTTGCTCAAGCTTTGGCGCGACTCGTCCAGTGCGGCCACGCACCGAAAAGAAAAGCTAGCAAAAGAAACGGTTTCGCGCTCTAAGCAACAAGTAAACAAAAAGCTATATTTCACGCGGTATTCATATTGCGCAACCAATTAGTTTTTAAGTCACTTTCAAACTTTAAGGTATCTTTTTCCGGCAACCACGTATCTGAACAAACTCCTGCCGCGCGAGTGAACTAATGTTCGCTCAAAACTTTAGCGCGACGTTGCCTGCGCGGGCTCCGCGTCGCGACTCGTCCCGTGCGGCCACGCACACTTGTAAGAACCGCGAATTGACTTCGCCCTGATTGACCTTAACCCGAATATTGCTCGGCTGCCAAACATCGAGCGTTATAAAAGTAGTTGTCATTCCTCATCCTCCTGGTCATTTTTATTTTTCTCTTCCAGAATCACGTTCACGTCATTTAGCGCTTCCATTCTGGCTTGAGCGCGAGTGTCTGACAAAATATCAGCGAGTATTCCTTCCAAGATAAACGCCGGCAAATTGTACTCAACGCTTGCGAGATTTACGGCGCTCAGTATTTTCCCCTTAGCGTTGGCTATTTTCAAAGATATCGGTAACTCCAAAATCAAATTTCCTCCTTCTGCAACTCATCTAACAGCTTTTGAACTTCTTCTATGGTATAAACTTCAAGTTTTTCAGCTGTTTGCACTTCGCTCTGTGTGTGTGTGTGTTTGTTTGTTTTTTCCTCATGTTTCGCATCTTCTGGCGTTACATAGATATCCACACAAAAACCTCCTTGTATTATAGAGTAGTAGTTATTAGAGCCCCTCTCCAAGGGTCTGTGCTACACTGTAAAAGATGCTGTGGATCGGTGTACGCCTCCTACCACAAGATGGTTCGCGAAAGGTTCCAA
>JAZQFV010000138.1:0-44808 GCA_045539715.1 Ruminococcus sp.
CTTGAATTTTCTATTTTGCTTGGAGAGCAAAATTCTGCGTCAGAAAACCTCACAATACGGCAGTATTCTTTCGGCTTTCTTCCTTGCCTTTTGCTCCCCAAGCTTCATATAATTCTTCAAGAGTTAGTTGGTGGAGCAATATTTTCTTTATTATAACATTCTGTATCTTTTTTGTCAACAACTTTTTGAAAGTTATCAACAGAAATGTTGAAATTCAGCAAAATGCTGTATTTGTAAAAAATAAAAAAGGTGAATTAATGCGAAATTGCCAAAAAATAGAAAATTCAAAAGAAATTTCTAAAAGCTGTTGACAAATCTTCAACAGTATGGTATAATACAATTGTTGAATGAAATTCTACAAAAATAACGGAGGTATAAACCCATGAACAGAAAAAATTTTGAGAAGAAGCCCGAGCATATCAACCACAATCAGCGTTTTAAGTTAAATTATGTCATCCGCAACACGGGAACGGGTGCATACCTTTGCGATGAAAAGCTGAATACACGTATTTTCAACACAATCGGGGAGGCTGAGCGTGAACGTGAAAGACTTCACCTTAATCAGTATTCCTATGAAACTATGGTTGTGGTTGTAAGCGAAAAGGTTTGTTTATCGACATTAGTCTGAATAATCAAAAAACAACGGGCGAAATTCTCGCCCGTTGTTTTCGTATTTGCTGATTATTCGCTGATTTTTCTTGCTTCAATGTAGAAACGCTTGTCGTCAGCGTGTCCCATTGAGAATGTCTTTCTTGGAAGTGCACCGTCCTTGATAACTGTGGGGAAAAGCTGTGCCTTGTCCATATCAGGGAGGATAAATGCAATTCCGCTGTGCTTTTCAGCAAGTGTCTTTACGTTGTCGATACCGTGAATATAGTCGATTTTTCCGCCATTTTCCTTGATATAACCGTCAAGATAATTCTGAAGTGAGCCAACTGAAAGGTTGGAAGATGTGTTGTGAATGTAGAGCTTCTGCTCCTTGCCGCCGCATACGATTTCAACCCACTGGTCAGCAGGTGTATCGGAAAGTGCAAGAGCATCTGTAAGACCTGCAATGAGCTTATCGCAGTCAACATCGTATACAAGGCGATAAATAGCCTCGAATTTAAGTGCATCGCTGTGGAGATTTACGATTTCAGCAAGGGCATAACGTGCAGGATGATTTGACATATCCTTATCGGGATTTGCCTTTTTAAGCTGCTCATAGAATTCCTTAGCAGTAGCGAGGGAGTGATTTCCGTCACCCATTGCATAAAGAAGTACGGGAGAATTTTCAAGGTTGTACTTCTTGTTGAATGTATCAGCATCGCCGAGAGCAGCAAGTGCTTCATTGATTTTGCCCTGTGCAGCCTCGTCAACGAGATAACCGCTGATGCTGCCGCCGTTCTGCATAAGCTTTGTGTCGTAAAGCTTAGTCATAGCGTCCTTATCAACAGCCTCGATTACTGTTTCATCGGGGTCGTCAATGAGAATCATAATGTGGGGGAGTTCAAGAGCAGCACCTTGACGAACTTTTATACGGGGAGGAATACGCTCAATTACAGTTGCCTCTGTAGCACGAACTTCGGAAGTGCTGCCCTTTGAGAAATCGTATTCTTCAAGGTCAATTGTTCCGATGAGTCCCTTGCGGACAATGCCGTTGCTCTGGATACGCTCAACATAAATCATAGCGTCCTTGTACTCTGTGAAAATTCCGATTTCAAGGCACTTGTCCATATTGTCATGGATAGCGTCAATACGCTGTGCTACGTCATTTTCCTCAAGATAAAGCTCGGGGAGAATAAGACCGAGAGTTGAGGGACTGCCCTCTGTTTCAGCCTTTACCGCATCCCAGTATTCAGGCTCGCTTGTGTACTGGTCGCAGGCAATAACTGCCCATTTTTCCATATCCACGGAAGAATTTGGGATAAGGATATTACCGTTGTGAAATGCTGTCTGTTTCATATTTTTATTACTCCTTGTAATTTTTTAGCGTTTGATTGAGTCGTGACAGGGGAAGCCCTACCACGTTGAAATAGTCGCCGTTGATTTTTTCGATAAGCAGGGCGGCTTTTCCCTGTATACCGTAACCTCCTGCCTTATCGTAAGGCTCGTCGGTTGAAATATAGTCCTCAATTTCCTCAGCTGTAAGCTGTCGGAAAGTGACATCGGTTATTTCAGTAAAGGAAAATTTTTCTCCCTTTGAGATAATGCAGCAGCCTGTGGCAACCTGATGAGTACGCCCTGAAAGCATATTCATAAATCGGCGGCATTCCTCTTTATCCTTGGGTTTCCCGAGAATTTCCTCACCGCAGATAACAGTTGTATCACAGCCGATTACCACATCATCGGGATAAATTTCAGCGGCGGCAGCTGCTTTGATTTCCGCAAGGTATTCAGATGCTGTCAAAGCAGGAATTCCCTGTGGAAGTGTTTCGTCAGCGTCAATGGAAACTGCCGAAAAATCGGGAGTTATAACGCTCATAAGCTCTCTCCGTCTTGGAGATGCAGATGCAAGAATAATACTCATAAATTTTACTCCAGAACTTTAAGAACATCGTTTGTTTCGAGAAGTCTGAGGAACTCAAAACGTGCCTGGTCACGACATTCGGGCTTTATCATATAGTACATATAATGTTCAAGCAGATTGAATGTTTCGAAAGTACGTCCCTCGATTTTGAACTGCTCAAATCCCATACGAATATATTTTTCCCAGATTTCATCGGGAGAAATATGGTTTTTCAGCTTCTTTACGTCGAAAAGGCTTCTGCCTGCACAGTTGCAGTCGGCGAATTTCTGAATTTCGGGATGTTCACGGAGAAGTCGCTCCTGATTGAAAGGCACATCACGGTTTTTTCTCACGTGGTTGGCATATGCAATCTGCTGGAGTCCGATAGCGTTGTAATGCTCGGAGCGAATTGGGCAATTGGGATTACAGCAGGCATTGACAAGAAGTTCACATTTGCTCTTATCCGTGATTTTCTCCAGAGTTTCGAAATCGTGGTTGAGGTCGTAGTCGATAACCACAATGTGGTAATCCTTTTCAACTTCGCTGCAAAGCTGTTCACCGTCGGTTATACGCTTGCAGGTGGAACTTGTGATTTTGTATTTTGGGAAATTTTTTCTTATGTAATCCTCGAGAATAGGGGAAACCACAATAGCCTCGTTAAGACCGTTATTGGCGAGATTAAGCACCATATTGCAGAAATCATCGCTGAGATGCTTTTTTTCGAGGACGGGATTTGTAAAAGTAAATCTTAGAGGAATTCCTCTGTCGTTGAAGGCTTTTATAACTCCCTTTACAAAATTTTTGTCGCTGATTCCGCCCTGAGTACGTCCGCCATTCCACAAGGAGGGAGGAAATACGCCATAAACCGAGGCGATTTCAACACCCTCACGGAAAAATTCGGGGTAGTGGGCGAGGAATTCCGCAAAAACAAGATTGAATTTGAAATGGCCTGCAAAATCAGGCAGATGAAAACGTGCTTTCATAGCGGTGTCCTTTCCTTTAATATAAGGGAACATCTAATACCAATCCCTAAAACAACAGTAGACAAATCTAATGGCATAAATGATGTATGTCATCGTTGGACTTCCTCACCATACGACGGTATGCTTTCGTCGTCCGCCTTGGCATACATCATTTCTGCTTGTCATCTTTGTCTACTAACATTTTATGGATTGGTATAAAAACCTCTTTTGAAAAAAGCATATATGTACGACATTTGCTTTTTCTTTAATCAACGGTTTTTAGAGAACCCCATATGACATCTTTTTTATTATAACATATTTTTTTTGAAATGGCAATGCTTTGCAGGAAAAAATATAAAACAGGTTCTTATGTAACGAATGATGAGTATGTTTTACAGAATTTACACAAACCGCACAAGCTTTGTGTAGTATAGCCCTTGAAATAAAATTAAAAATGATGTATAATTGAATAAACGAAAAAAAGCACGGGATTTCTCTCGTGCTTTTGATATGGTGCCGAAGACGGGACTTGAACCCGTACGAGATTGCTCCCGGCAGATTTTGAGTCTGCTGCGTCTGCCATTCCGCCACTTCGGCAAGTATTACGTATGGCGTAAATTACTATAATATTATAACATAAAATCTTATAAATGTCAAGGGGTGAATAAATTAAAATAAAAAAATATATATTCAATGCATTTTTTCAAGCTTCACAGTTGTGTTATATGTAGAAGCGTAAAACTTCTGAAACGACAAAAAGAGAGGACGGTGTTTTAATTGGATAATGATAATATTTCATTGTATGCTTTCAGAAAATTCGGAGATATGGTATTGCGAGTTGCTTATACATCTTGTGGAAATTATGCGGAAGCCGAGGATATAACGCAGGATATATTCCTGTATCTCCATTCAAATCCTGTGGATTTTGAAAGTGATGAACATTTGAAAGCATGGCTGTTGAAAGTCACAACCAACAAATGCAAAAACTACAAAAGGAGTTTTCGAGTAAGTCATACGGGAACTCTGGAGGAGGATTATCAGGGGAGTTATAATATGGATACAACAGATGTGGAGGTAAGGGAACTTCTGTCATCTTTACCGCCAAAATATGGGGCGGTAATGTATCTGTATTTATACGAAAATCGGACAGTTGAGGAAATTGCTGCGTTATTGGATAAAAAAATCAACACAGTTAAATCCTTGATACGCAGGGGAAAGGCGAAGCTTAAAATTGAGCTTGCAGATGAAAACCAAACGACAAAACAAGGTAGTGTAAGGAGGACATAATTATGAGAAAAGACGATTATAAATTACACCTTGACAAAATTAAATGCAGCGATGAATTCAGAAGAAAAATGGAGGAACTGCTTTCGGCTGAGCCGCAGGAAACATATGCGGAAAGTGTAACCACAGTTGAAAGAGCAGGAAGAATTAATATTCAGCGTTGGTCGGGATTAGCGGCTTCTGCTGTGCTTTTGCTGGGAATCGGCGGTGTAGCGGTTCATACAATGAAAGATGCTCCCGAAGTTCCCCCAACTCATAGCGGAGAATCAGATGCTCCCATAGCTGCAACAGGAGATAAGAGCAATGACGAAGCAGGGGAGTATTATTTCAGCTTTGAAAATAACACATATTACCGTTTGGAAATGGGCGTTGAGGGAGAACTTCCCGATGAACTTGCTGAGAAATTAATTGAAAGAATAAATAGCGGAATTAAGAGGGAATACGATAAGGAAATAACAGCCGAAAACGATATTCAGGAAGCAAAATATGATATTAATTTGTTTGAACATGACAGCGTTCCGAATACTGAATGTAAAGACTATGTATTCACAATATGTTCCGATACAGACGAAGATTTGCTTTATAAAGTAAGTAATAATAATATTATATTTATTGCGGATAATGGTGAAGAATCCCTGTATTTCGGAGATAAGGATTTATATGGAGATATAAACAAAACGATTGCTGAGAATATATTCAGTTATGACTGGAAAGTTGTAAATGATAAATATTCCGAAGAATACAGCAGCTTGCTTAATAAGTACAGAGATGAAATTGTCAGATCTGACCTTGAACTTGGCGACAATATTATTATATTAGATACTAATTTGCCTTTTATTATTGAAGCTAATAAAAACGGTACAATTCAAGTGTATTATTCAATTGGAATAGGTTCAGAAATTTTCCCTGTAACATATCAGGCACCTGTTGAATTTGTCACGGCTGTATATGAACTTATGGATGAAAATTATGCAATTGATTTATCGCCGGAACCAATGAATATAAAAGAGAAACTTAACAGTGTTCTTTCAAATCCCGATTTCAATGAAAACGGCGATGTTTTTTACGGTACGGGACAGGGACAATTCAGCAAGGGATTTGACATCGGAAAGGCAGGAGAAGTTGGCGGAGATGAATTAATAAAACTTCTTGCAGACTATGAGTGGGTACCTGCTGAGGATTCGGACTATATGAGAAGCGACTTTATAAGGATAAGTTATCAGAGCGAATTTGATTTAATAGGAATTTCTGTAAACGACAAAGGTGAGCTTTTTGACCACGAAGAAGGCGTGCTTTACAGAGCAGAAAATGCAGATGTTTCAGCATTGCAGGAACAGTTCCAAAGATTGCTCCGAGTAAATGATGAAGTTCGTACAGCATATAATCTTTGTACAAGAGCTGATAATTTTACAACCCTTGAAAGCGAAGTAAGCATATATTACGATCCATTGGACGAAACAGGGGAGAATAAGCCTGTGAACTGCACGGGGATGTTATATTTACAGAATCAGACATACGGCGAAAGCAAGGATGTCACCAGCGATTATTATATGACACTTAACGGAATTGACAGCGATTACATCGGAGAGTTTTACAAGCAGGACCGCTACTGGGCATTTGTTGAAAAGAACGGCTCAATTGCTAAGAGATTTTTCAGAGGTGACATGGATTATGAGGGCTATCGTCTTTTCACAAGAGATAATTATATTGTAAGCGGCGGATATGACAATTACGATGCAATAAATATTGACTATGAGATTCTTTACAATGACGCATTTTATACTTTCACACGCAAAGATGATGAATATATGAATGTGCTGGATTATAACCATGCTGTAGGTCAGGCTAATGATTTTGTTAAAATTGAGTATATTGAACAGTACGACGATACAGAAGTGGAAAATGATTACAGCGAAATTCTTGAATTCAAAGTGAACGGAATGGGAGCGCTTGTCTATTATAGCAGGTCACGTAAAAATCTTGAAACAGGAGATGTTGAAAAGTATCTTGAATTCAAGCTTTGTGACGGAGTTTGTCTTGGTTTTGAAGAACCAATGCCCCATTTTGACTCGAATGACTTTGAAATTCCTGCGACTTCCGAAGAACTTGCGAAAGAATTTGAACTTATTAAGGAAACATAAAATCAGCATAACGACAAAAACGCCACCGCAAAAACGGTGGCGTTAAATATTGCTATAATATAATTACTTAGAAATAAGAGCAAGTGTATCTCTTGCAATGAGAAGCTCCTCATTTGTAGGAACAACCCATACATCAACCTTAGAATCAGCAGCAGAAATCTTAGCAAGCTTACCTCTTAAACCGTCGTTAACAGCCTTGTCAAGCTTAATGCCGAAGAATTCCATATTTTCGCAAACTTCCTCACGAACATCAAATGCGTTCTCACCGATACCGCCTGTAAAGAGAACAGCATCAAGACCGTTCATAGCAGCAGCATAAGAACCGATGTACTTCTTGATTTCGTAAACGAGCATATCAGAAACGAGCTGAGCTCTCTTGTTACCGCTTTCAGCAGCAGCTGTGATATCTCTGTTGTCAGAACCAACGCCTGAAACTCCGAGGAAACCTGACTTCTTGTTCATGTAGTCGCTCATTTCAGCAGGTGTGAAACCGTGCTTGTCAGCTACGAAAGTAACAGCAGAGGGGTCAACAGAACCTGAACGAGTACCCATAACTACACCGTCAAGGGGAGTGAAGCCCATGGAAGTATCAACAGACTTACCGCCGTCAACAGCTGTGATAGAAGAACCGTTTCCGAGGTGGCATGAAACAATCTTGAGATCCTTGATGTCCTTGCCCATAGCCTCAGCAAGAGCAGCTGAAACGAATCTGTGAGATGTACCGTGGAAACCGTACTTTCTTACGTGGAGGCTCTCATAATCCTCATAGGGAAGACCGAACATATAAGCCTTGGGTGGCATTGTCTGGTGGAAAGCTGTATCGAATACAACAACCTGAGGAACATTTGCAGGAATTACGCTCTTGCAAGCACGGAGAGCAAGTGCATGAGCGTGGTTGTGTACAGGAGCAAGCTCACGGAGTTCGTCAATCTTGTCGATGATTTCATCTGTAACAAGAACGGACTTATCGAAAATATCAGCACCCTGCACGATACGGTGACCAACAGCTGAAATCTGATCCATGCTGTCAATAACCTTAGCATCGCTTACAGTAAGAGCCTCAACAAGCTTCATGAAAGCTTCTGTATGTGTGGGGAATGCACAGTCCTCATCAAGTGTTCTGCCGTCAGCAGCCTTGTGAGCGATGTGTCCGTCGATACCGATACGGTCACAGTTACCCTTAGCGATAACACTTTCATCAGCCATATCAATGAGCTGATACTTGAGAGAAGAACTACCTGCGTTTACAACTAAAATAATCATTATAAAATTCCTTTCATCAAAGGGAAAAAGCCCCTTTGTTTATAGTACCATATACTATTATATACTATTTTCAGAAAAAATCAAGTCTTTTTTGGAAATTTTCGGAAAATTATGTGAAAAAAATGTCAAACAGAGGAAATCTTTTCAAATGTATTGCAATTTAATGTGAAAAGAGGTATAATAAAAGAGTATATACTATTGTGGGAGGTTAATAATATGAAAATAAGCGGAATTGTATGCGAATATAATCCTTTCCATAATGGTCATATGTATCACATTGAAGAAACCCGAAAAAACGGTGCAACTCATATTGTTGCCGTGATGAGCGGAAATTTCGTTCAGCGTGGGGATTTAGCCGTTGCGGATAAATTCAGACGTGCCGAAACCGCCGTAAATTGCGGTGCTGACCTTGTAATTGAACTGCCTGTGATGTACAGCCTTGCCCCTGCGGAACTTTTTGCAAGGGGAGCAGTTCATCTTCTCAACAGCCTTGGAGTAGTGGACGAAATTTCATTCGGCAGCGAATGTGGTGATGTAGGTGAACTTATTTCAGCGGCAGATGCCCTTGCGGAAATTGAAAATTCCCCGAAAATCCGTGAACTTACGGAGCAGGGGTGTACCTATGCAAAGGCAGTTTCCGCTGTTCTTGGTGAACTTTATCCCAAAGCGGCAGAAATCATTTCACAGCCTAATAATGTGCTGGGAGTTGAATACATAAGGGCGATAAAGTATTTTTCTTCCCATATATCGCCGTTTACAGTTAAACGTGCAGGAGCATGCCACGACAGCGGAGAAATATGCGGCGGCTATGCAAGTGCCTCCTATATAAGGGAGAATATTGCGGATTCTGCGTCTTTTCTCCCGAAAAATTCCGCTGAACTGATAATGGGAGATAGAGCAGATATACACCGCCTTGAAGGGGCAATTTTATATCGCCTCAGAACGGCAGGTCTGGAAGAAATCAAAAAAACAGCCGATTGTGCAGATGGCTTGGCAGAACGGATTTACTCCGCAAGGGGAGCGACTTCCCTTGACGAATTTTTTGAAAGTGTAAAGACGAAACGCTTTACAATGGCGAGAATAAGACGAATTGTTTTATCGCTGCTTATAGGCATAACAAAAGAAGATATAAAAAATCTTTCGCCATACGGGCGTATAATTGCCCTCAATGGCAGGGGACGGGAAATACTTGCAGAGGCAAAGGGAAAAAGCCTTATTCCCTTTGATACCTCTCTTGCGAAATTATCAAGAAATGACGGTATATCGGGAAGATTTGCGGAACTTGAATCCACCGCCTCCGATATATACGGACTTGCATTTGAAAACGTCATTCCCACACAAAGGGAATTTACTGCGAAGATTATACTTCAGGAGTAGAATATGAAAAAACTTGTCTTAGCGGCATTATTTTTAAGTATATCGGCATTTTCCTGCGGTACTACCGTGCCACGTGCTGATGTAGGGGATTTTACTGTCCCCACAGAATCTGCAACCGAGCCGCCTACAGAACCGCCAACAGAGACTACTACAGAGGGAAATCCGCCCCCTGTTGAGGTAAATCCGCAAATGCCCGAGGGGTATGAGTTGGCGAAAAAATGTGTTATAGACGGATTTGAAGCTGTATTGCAGAATCCCGAACTTCCTACGGGATGCGAAATCACCGCCCTTACCCAGACTTTGAATTTCTACGGCTTTGACATTGACAAGGTGACATTGTGCGATACCTTTATGCCAACCGATTTTGACGGATATTACAATATGGATAAGGTGTATTTAGGCAACCCCAGAGCAACAAACGGCTTTGGCTGTAATTCTCCTGTTATAAAAAAAGTAGCCGATGATTATTTTGATTATCTCGGCTCTGACTGGTATGCCCTTGAACTTACAGGCATATCTTTGCAAGAGGTTTTATATCAGGTTGAGCAGGGTTATCCTGTTATTGTATGGTCAACAATCGGACAGCGTGAAACCCATGCGACTTTCCAGTTCAGACTTGGCTGCGGTGAAGATTTCTACTTCAACGGCTATCAGCATTGCCTTACGGTTTACGGTTTTGATAATGATGAGGGAGTTGTTCACGTTGCCGACCCTATGGAGGGAAATGCTACCTATGATATGGCACGATTTGAGCGTATCTATAACGAAATGGGCAAACAGGCAGTAATTCTCTGCGGAAATCCCGAATCAGCAGGGCAGGATTATTCAACTAACAGGGAGAAAAAAGATTGGCTTGAAGAAAATAAGCCGACTGACCTTGATTTTCTGTTTAAAAATAAAGATGAAGAATAACGGAGCGAATTGATGATAAAATCCATTATTTTTGACTTGGACGGAACTCTCATTGACTCAATGCAGGTGTGGTATGACGTTGACAGGAATTTTCTTCTTGAAAACGGCGTTGAAAATCCGCCCCGTGAGGTTTCGGAAAAAGTAAAGCGTATGACTGTGGAGCAGTCCTCGGCATTTTTCATTGAGCAGTTCAATCTGAAATGTTCGCAGGAATACGTGATAAACCGCATTGAGGAGCTTGTGCGGTTTGAGTATGAGGAGCGAATTCCTCTTAAACCCTATGCGGTGGAATTGCTTGATTTTCTTGATGAAAGGGGCATACCCTACGGCATCGCAACGGCGACATATAACTCCCTTGCCACAGCTGTACTGAAAAGACTTGGATTGTACCACAGAATGAAGTTTCTGCTGACGGACAGGGAGTATCCGAGAGGGAAAAAATTCCCCGATATATTTATGGGTGCGGCAGAAATTTTAGGTTTTGCTCCCGAAGAAATTCTTGTGGCGGAGGATTCTCTCCACAGCGTAAAAACGGCGAAAAATGCAGGTTTTGTAACTGCGGCTGTCTATGATAAGTCGTCAGAGCCTGACAGGGCGGAACTTGAAAAAACTGCGGATTATTATTTTACATCGCTGAAAGAAATTGAAAGGCTTTTTATATGAAAAAGGTAATGATTGGAATGAGCGGGGGAGTTGACAGCTCTGCGGCGGCTCTGATTTTGAAAAATCAGGGATATGACGTGGTGGGAGTTACCCTTGAAATGTTTTCCGATGAGGATATTGTAATATGCGGAAATGCACGGAATAACGGCAATTTATCGGGAGCAGGAGATGCAAAGGGCGTAGCGGAAAGGCTGGGATTTCAGCATCTTACTGTTGATATGAAGGACAGTTTCCGCAAAAATGTTATGGAATATTTTTGTAACAGCTATCTTTGCGGAAGAACGCCAAACCCTTGTATTGAGTGCAACCGCTGTGTGAAATTCGGTGATATGCTGAAAATCGCCAAGGAAAAGGGCTGTGATTACATAGCAACAGGTCATTATGCGGTATGCGAATATGACGAAAAAAGCGGCAGATATTTGCTGAAACGCTCCGCCGACAGGAGCAAGGACCAGACATATATGCTCTATTCTTTGACGCAGGAACAGCTTGCACATACTCTTTTTCCTTTGGGAAATCTTGAAAAATCGGCTGTCCGTGAAATTGCCGCAGAAAATGGCTTGATTAATGCGGATAAGCCCGACAGTCAGGATATATGCTTTGTTCCCGACGGAAAATATGTGGAATTTATTGAGAAATTCACAGGAAAAAAGTCCGTATCGGGAAATTATACGGACATATCGGGAAAGGTTCTCGGCAAGCATAAGGGGCATATAAATTACACCAAGGGACAGCGAAAAGGGCTTGGAATTGCCCTTGGAAAGCCTGCCTATGTGGTGGAAAAGGATTATAAGACGAATACTGTTGTTTTAGGTGAGGAAAAGGACTTATACACAATGTCGCTTATTGCGGAAAATGTAAATCTCATTTCCGTTGAGGAAATTACAGAGCCAATGCGGATTACGGCAAAGGCGAGATATTCCCAGAGAGATTGTGCCGCAACTCTTTCAAAAATGACGGACGGAAATTATCTTGTGGAATTTGATGAGCCGCAGAGAGCTGTTACATCGGGACAGGCTGTGGTATTCTATGACGGCGATATTGTTGTCGGCGGAGGAACTATCGTATAAGGTGAAATATGGAATATAATTTTGAAAAGTTAACTGATAAAATTTACGTGTGTGCAAGCAGCGACCACCGCTTCGGCACGGACGCATTTCTTCTTGCGGATTTCTCGGGATACCGCAGAAAAGATATGGCTTGCGACCTGGGAACAGGCTGTGGAATTATTCCGCTTATTATGCAGAAGAAAATGCCGCCGCAGGTTACATATGCGGTGGATATTCAGCAGGGAGCAATCGACCAGCTTAAAATGGGTATGGAAAAAAGCGAAACTACGGGAATTATTCCCATTTGTGCCGATTTAAAGGAACTGTGGGAGGACGCACCCTTGGGCAGACTTGACCTTGTGACCTGCAATCCGCCATATAAGGCTGAAAATGCAGGATTTGAAAGCGTTATAACGGCACAGAGAATTGCCCGCCACGAGATTATGTGTAATATTGATGATGTATGCGGTGCGGCAGAAAAACTGCTGAAATTCGGCGGCAGATTATGTCTGTGCAACCGCCCCGAAAGGCTGTCTGACGTGATTTTTGCAATGAAAAATCACAATATCGAGCCTAAGCGTATACGCTTTGTTTCTAAAACTCCCGATGATGCACCGTGGCTGTTTTTAATTGAGGGCAAAAAGGGTTCAAAGCCTTTTATGCAGGTTGAGCCGCAGCTTTACATCAGGAGCGAAAACGGATTTTCCGAGGAATTGCAGAAAATATACAACACAGGAAAAGAGGTTGAGGAAATATGACAGGCATACTATATATAATAGGTACGCCCATTGGAAATATGGAGGATATAACCCTCCGTCAGATGCGTATGCTGGAGGAAGTTGATTTTATATGTGCCGAGGATACGAGAGTTACGCTGAAACTTCTCAACCGCTGTGAAATCAAAAATGAGCTTGTCAGCTTTCACGAGCATAGCAGTAAAAGCGAGGCACAGAGGATAATCGACAGGATTTTAAGCGGACAGAACTGCGGAGTTGTAACAGATGCGGGAATGCCCTGCATATCCGACCCCGGTGAAGTTCTTGTGCGTATGTGTGCTGAAAACGGAATTGAAGTAAGAGTAGTTCCCGGACCTACTGCGGCGGCATCAGCGGCGGCATTGTCGGGACTGCACATAAATCGTTTTACGTTTGAGGGATTTCTCCCTGTGCCGAAGAAGGAGCGACAGGAACGGCTTGAACTTCTGCGGAATGAAACGGCAGTAATGATTATTTACGAAGCTCCCCATAAGCTGAAAAATACCCTTGCAGATATGGCGGATTTTTTCGGCGGAGAGCGTAAAATAGCCATCTGCCGTGAGATTACAAAGCTTCATGAGGAAGTTATCAGATTTACCCTTTCAGAGGCGGTGGAGTATTACAATACTACCGAGCCGAGAGGGGAATTTGTACTTGTTTTAGAGGGGAAAAATAACGCTGACAGCGAGGAAATTACCCTTGAACAGGCTATGGAGCAGGTGAAGCGGCTTATAGAAAAAGGCGAAAAGCCTACGGAAGCCTGCAAAGCTGTGGCAAAGGAAACGGGATTCAGAAAATCGGAGCTGTATGCGGCGTTGAATTAGAGTGTGTTGACACTAAAGACGCTCACACGTATTTTTATTTGAGGGGAGCGAAAATGATGAGAGGGTTGAAAACGAGTAAAATCATAATTGCAATTCTGAGCATTTTAACTTTATTGTTCGGTGCTTACACGGCTGTTCACTTCTTCTTCAATTACAAGTCATCAACATGGTTTTCTCAAGATATAAGTAATGATGACTATACAATTATTGCTGAAGAGGTTGGTACACCTTGGTGGTACGGAGATTCAAAGGTTTTAATTACAATTAAGGACAACATAAATGGGAAGTTTATAGCGTCATTTTCTTGTCGAATTGAAAACGAAGGTAAGGAGTTATCTGAACGTAATTACAATATAGAGGATAATAGTGAATATGTGAAAATATCTTTATTTGATAACGATGAAACTTTGAATAGTGCTTATAGATTCTATTATTCAGATTTTAATATTTAAGGGCACCTCTAAATGAAAATATTGTGAAAAGGCACAAAAAAGCTTGCAATTTGTCGTGAAGTATGATATAATTATATCCATAAAATTTTTGACGGTAAAATTTATCCGAAATTGTGAATATAATTTATTGGAAATATACATAGGAGGTATATTATGATTTGCGACTTACATTGCCATACAAAGCTTTCGGACGGCTCTCTCGGAATTGAAGATGTAATTTTGCAGGCTCAGCGTACAGGTGTGGAATGGCTTTCCATTACCGACCACGACACTATGGCATCTTTTTCCCGTGCCGACGTTCTCGGACAGCGTGCAGGAATTAAAATGCTCCACGGTGTTGAGCTTTCCGCATGGGACAGGGAAAGAGGCCGCAAGGTTCACGTTCTCTGCTATAATCCCCAGAAGCCTGACCGCCTTGAAGTGCTTTGCCTCAAATGCTGTGAAATCCGTAAACAGACTTCAAAGGAAATGATTGAAAAGGTAATGGCGAAATATCCCATTACTATTGAAAGTATATTGAAGCATACCACATCTTCAAAGAGCATTTTTAAACAGCATATTATGCGTGCTTTGATTGATTACGGCTATGCCCTTGAATTCTACGGCGACCTTGACAGGGAACTGTTCAATCCGAAAACAGGCAGCTGTTATGTGGAGCGTGAATATCCCGATGTTCATTCTGTAATCGACCTTATTCATCTCTCAGGCGGTGCAGCTGTTCTTGCTCACCCTGCCCAGTATGACAGCATTGAACTCTTGGAGGAACTGGCTGAAAAGGGAAAAATTGACGGCGTTGAAATCGGTCACTATTCGGCTGATGCGGCATACCGTGAAAAGCTGACGGAAATTGCCGACAAATACGGACTTATCCGCACAGGCGGCTCTGATTTCCACGGCTTGTACAATTCCGTACCCACATTCATAGGCAGCGAATCCACAGAATATTCGGAGATTGAAAAAATACTTAAATTAACATCAAAAAAGAAATAGGATAGGAAATGAAATTGACAGTTGAGATTATTATCAGAATAATTATTGCGGTTTTGCTTGTTTTTTTGGCAATTCATTTTATGACGCCAATGCTTTCGGCTATTGTGAATATCGGCAATATCACAGGTGTGGCAGTATCTGTTATACTCTTTTTTATGGTGGTATTCCGTGGCACATTTGCACAAATGTTCAGCCGTATGGCGACCCATAAGGGCGGGCGGATTTTCCTGTTTACAGCAGGGGGAATTGCCTGTATAGCTTTGATTGGAGCAGTTGTTATAAGCTGTTTTATGGTTAAGGCTATGAATGATAAGCCGAAAAACAGTCAGACTACCGTTGTTGTTCTCGGCTGTCAGATTAACGGGGAAACTCCAAGCCGTATGCTGAAACGCAGACTTGATGCCGCCTATGACTATCTATCGGAGAATAGTGACGTAAAAGTCATTGTATCGGGAGGTCAGGGCAGCGATGAGGTCACAAGTGAAGCTGACGTAATGCGGAAATATCTTCTGAAAAGAGGAATTGAGGACAGCCGTATTTTTATGGAGGATAAATCCACAAGCACCGAGGAAAATCTCCGCTTTTCAAAGGAGATAATTGACAAAGAGGGGCTGTGCGGCGAGATTACCATAGTTACGGACGGTTTTCATCAGCTTCGTGCGGATATACTGGCGAAAAAGCAGGGCATTGAAGCACGTAATATTTCAGCTTCTACGGAAAAATGGCTGCTGCCTACCTACTGGATACGGGAATTATATGGAGTTGCCTATTATCTTGTTTTCAAATAAAACTTATAAATGCAGAGGGAAATCCTCTGCATTAATGTTATAATACTGCATTAGTATCATAAAAAATCGGAGGGATAATAATGAGGAAAAATAAAATTGCGGCAATTGCTGCATTAGGAGTTTTTTGTTCGGCATTGCCGTTATATTCATCGGCAGCGGTAAAAGTTGACACTCAGCCGCAGCTGAAAGAAATGGCGGTAAGCGGATTTTCACTTTCCGCACCACGCCTTGACACAATGAAATCAATTGAGAGCAATGTACTCGCCATATCACCCGGAAAGGGCGGTATAAGCGGAAATCCTGCGCTGAAAAGGGGCGGAGAAAAGCTGCCCGAAAGCTTTGATTTGCGTGATTCGGATAAAATAACGAGTATGAAAGACCAGGGTTCATACGGTACTTGCTGGGCATTTTCCGCTGTTGCATCGGGAGAAACCTCAGTTGTAAAAAGCAATCCCTCTGTGAATTTGTCGGAACTTCACACCGCATATTACGCATATTACGGAGATGATCAGGTACCGGGTTTTTCAGAAGAAACCAAGGAAATTATTGACAGAGGCGGAACTTGTCATATGCCTGTAAATCTTTGGTCGCAATGGATAGGCCCTGTTTATGAAAGCCGCCTGCCCTATGATAATTTGAGCTTTTTTAATGATAAAAATGCAGTTGATGAGATGAGATACCTCAGCGATTATCATTTGAAAAACGGCTATATATTTGAATATGACGACGACAGAACAAATACAGCCGAGGTAAATGCCCTTGTCAAAAAATTCATTTATGAGGGAAATGCGGTAGGCGTATCGTATCAGTCAAATGACACAAAATTTTATGACAGTTCCTTCAATTCTTCACGCAGCAACCGTAAGCCAAAGTATGCAAATCACGCTGTTACAATCATAGGTTGGGACGATAATTTCCCCAAGGAGAATTTTGCTCTGCCTGCTGAAAATGACGGTGCATGGTTTATAAAGAACAGCTGGGGCAAGGATATGTACAATGACGGATATATGTGGATTTCCTATGATGACCGTTCATTGTGTGAATTTTCGGTTTGTGAACTTGAAGATAAAAATAACTATAAGTATAATTATCACCACGACACTTTTGTTCCGCTGCAATCGCTTTATGCAGGTGTAGATGCAAACGAAAATAAGCCCTCATATATGGCGAATATTTTCACAGCAGAGGAAACAATGCAGGCTGAAGCGGTTTCACTCTATTTCCCATTGGCGGGAACTGAATACGAAATCACGGTATACAGCGGAATTTCCGATGAAAGCAACCCTGTTTCAGGAAAGGCATCTACAGTTACAAAGGGCATAGCAGATGTTACGGGAACTGTTACCGTTAAGCTCGATGAAGCCGTTGAAATAGCGGCAGGGGAGCGTTTTTCCGCAGTTGTAAAGATGTACTGCAAGGATAATCCCTATGTAGTTCCCATAGAATCCGCACTTTATCTCCACGACGATTCCTACAGCCAGAGTATGAGCCTTGGCACATTTACGGATTACGAGGGAATACAGAATAACACAGGCAAGCTTGAAAGCTTTATCAGCATGGACGGCAAGAACTGGGACGACATCACAGAGTCGGATTATACGTATAATGACGATGAAAAAGCCGATATTCTTGAACAGCTCCGAGAGCAGCTTTATGATGACATTTATCCCGAGGAAACGGAATATCTTGCGGAAGCTGATGAACTTTACACAGGCTTTAAATCAGCCTTTGAATTATATAACCTGTCAATTACAATCGGAAATGTTTCCCTAAAGGTATTGGGAAATCCCGTAAATACCGTAAGCTACAGCCTTGATTCGGGATTTGTTGCAAAGGGCGAAAAGCTTGAACTTGCTGACGGAAACGGTGAAAAAGTGTACTATTCCGTTAATGGGGGCGAATATACTGAATACACATCGCCTTTGGAAATAAACGGTTACAACTGCATAAAATCAACGGTGGATTTTGAAAATTACTCCGAAAGAGGATTTATAGGTGCAGATTTCATTCCCGAAATGGGCGATGCAAACGCAAACGGTGCAATAGATTCCTCCGATGCAAGCCTTGTGCTTTCACATTATGCAAACGTGTCAACAGGGGGCAAAGGTATTCTTGGAAAAGCAATAAATGACTACAGCGACGCTAATTGCGATGGGGTTATAGATTCCTCAGACGCAAGCCGCATAATGGAGATTTATGCAGAGCGTTCAACCAAATGACCGAATACAGGGCAGAAAAAGCTGTTAAGAAACTGATGTTTGGTTAAATAGTATAAAAGATACAAAAATTGTATATAAAATAAAGTACAAAAAGTATGTTACCGATTTGTAATAATTGAAAAAAGAATATGTGAAAATGTACAAAAAATATATGTTGAAAATGTACAGAGTGTTCAAAAAATATTAAAGAACGCTACAAAGGATTGACTTTACACGAAAAATAGAGTATATTTGAATTACACAAGAGGGACACCCATAGGGTTAAACTCTTATCTTACAATGGCTTAAATCAAGTCTTGTAAAAAACAGTCCGTTCAATTTTATAAATAACCGTGAGAACAATCGTCGGAAATCAAATAAAGTTGCATCGGCTGTCATTCATTATTTTTTTACAGATTATACTCAAAGTGAGTATAACACATAATTAAGGAGGAAATAACCAATGAACACACTTAAGAGAACATTAGCATTAGTTGCTACTCTTGCAATGGCTGCTACAGCATTTGCAAGCTGCGGACCTAAGGAAGAAGAGAAGGAGCCTGAAACTACACCTGAGGTTACAGAGGCTGCTACAGATGCACCTGAGGAGTCTACACCTGCTGAGAGCGATGAGCCTGCTGCTGATCCCAGCGCAATCGACGCTTCAGTAGGACAGGGCGGCGACACATTCACAGTTGCTGCTTGGAACACAGACGACGTTCCTTACCTTATCGCTCAGTGGAAGGGTCTTGATTTCGACGGTATCGCTGATAAGCTCGTTAACGACGAAGTAGAGGGCATCGATTTCGTATGCTTCAACTGCGGCGGTGGTGACGCTTCTGAGCACTATGATCAGCTCTTCAACGACGGTGGTGACCTCGACGTTTACTTCTGCGAGGCTGACTGGGCACTCAAGTACATCGGCGACGATACAAAGACACTTGCTCTTGATAAGCTCGGTCTTACAGACGCTGATTTCCCCAACATCCACAGCTACACAGACGAAATCGGTAAGGACGGCAACGGCGTTCGTAAGGGTATTTCATGGCAGGCTGCTGCAGGTGGTTACGGCTACAACGCAAGACTTGCTGAAGAGTACCTCGGCGTTAAGACACCTGAAGAGATGCAGGCTAAGGTTGCTGACTGGGATAAGTTCGTAGCTACAGCTAAGGAAGTTTCTGAGGCTTCTAACGGTGGTTGTGCAATCGCTGACTCACTCGGTGGTCTCTGGCAGGCATATGCTTGCGGACGTACAACTCCTTGGGTAGTTGACAACGCTCTCCAGATCGACGATTTCTGCAAGTCATACGCTGACACAGCTAAGGCTCTTTGGGACTGCGGCGGTGTTACAAAGAACAGCCAGTGGGCTTCTGATGGTTCATGGACAGCTGCTGGTACAACAGGTGCATGTATGGGTTACTTCGCTTCTACATGGGGCTTCGGTGGATTCTTCCTCGACGCTGCAGGCGGCGAAGGCGGTCCTGAGTACGGTAACTGGAACCTCGTACAGGGCCCAACACCTTTCTACTGGGGTGGTACATGGATCGTTGTTAACCCTGCTACAGATAACGGTCAGGAAGCACGTGACTTCATCATCTCTGCAACTTCTGACGAGGCTCAGATGTCTGACTACGCTGTTAAGAAGCCTGAGTATGTAAACAACACAGCTGTTATGGATAGCCTTATCAATGCTGATACAATCTTCAACGAGAAGATTTCCGGCAACTTCAAGGATAATCAGAACTACTTCAAGGTTCTTGCAGAGAACGCTAAGTCAATCGACTTCAATGGACTTATCACACCTTATGACTCAACAATCAAGGGTGCATTCCAGGATGCAATCAGAGATGATTACCTCATGGGCGGCAAGTCTTACGAGGATGCTCTTGAGACATTCAAGGATAAGGTTGCTGAGGCTATTACAACAATCGACGTTGAATAATTTCTGCGACAGAATTGTCTAACATCTAAATAACAATTATACCCTACGGAATACCATGTGTATTCCGTAGGTGTGTATTTGTCTATTGTTAAAAAATATACCGAGAGGGTGTGTGTTATGGCATCAGCTGCGCAGAGACGTATTAAATCAATCAGCTATGCAAAATACGGCTATATATTCATTCTGCCGTTTTTTATTGTTTATTTCTTTTTCCAGTTATATCCTCTGATTAACACATTCATAGTAAGTTTCTACGGTAACGGTCCTAATGTAGAAGAAGCTGTAGGTTTTGAAAACTACAAGACAATTCTTTTCGGTGGTGACCGCCGTGCAAATGCTATTCACAAGGCATTTTTAAAGTCTTTGGGTAATACTTTCATCCTTTGGATTGGTAACTTTATTCCCCAGATTGCACTTTCACTTTCACTTGCTGTATGGTTTACAGAGGCTAACCTTAAGATTCCGGGAAAGGGATTCTTCAAGGTTGTTATGTATCTTCCCAACATCATCACAGCAGCATCTGTTGCTGTACTCTTCCTCCAGCTTTGCGGTCAGTCCGAGTCTAACCCCGGATTTATCAACCTCTTGCTGAGTAAAATGGGTATTGTTGAGTATAATGAAGCTTCAAAGCTTTATGATACAATTCCTTTGATTCAGGGTGTTTGGGAATCAAGATTTGTTGTTATGTTTATTCAGACATGGATGTGGTTCGGTAACACAATGATCATGCTCATGTCAGGTATTCAGGGTATTAACCCATCACTTTTCGAGGCTGCAAGCATCGACGGTGCAAGCTCAGGTCAGGTATTCACAAAGATTACTCTGCCCCTCCTTTCACCTATTATGGCTTACACTCTCGTAACATCTATGATCGGTGGACTTCAGATGTTCGATATTCCTAAGCTTTATAGTGCAACAGTTGCACCTGATGAGGATCTTCGTACAGTTGCCGTTCTTATTTATGAGTATTTCCACGCTCAGATGGATGAAAACAAAATGGGCTTGGCTGGTGCTGCATCAGTTATCCTGTTCTTTATCACTCTTATTCTTGGTCTTATTTCCTTCTATATCACAAGAGATAAGGATGAAATTGCTAAGAAGAAGCAGAGAAAGAAGATTGCTAAGCAGTTAAAGCAGGAAAGTAAACAGTTTGGAGGTTTTTCAATATGAGTAAAATGAAAGCAACTTATGGAGAACCAAAAGACAATTACTCTGCTAAAATCAGAATTAAGTCTACAATTCTTGTAATATGGTTTATTATTCTGACAGTTATCTGTCTGTTACCTATTTACATACTTATTATCAATGCTACTCGTGAGCATAAGGATATTGCTAACTCACTCAGCTTTATTCCGGGTACACATTTCTTCAAGAACCTGGAAACAATCAATACTAACCCTACAATGAAGATGGCCTATGATGCTTTCCATGGTTATAAGAACAGCTTGATTATTACAGTTCTTTCATGTTTCCTTACTGTATTCTTCTCAGCTATGACAGCATACGGTATTCATGTTTATGACTTCAAGCTCAAGGATATTTCTTATACAGTAATCCTTCTTGTAATGATGGTGCCTATGCAGGTTACATCTGCCGGTTTCGTATCATTTATGGCTGATCTTCACCTTACAAATACAAAGATTCCGCTTATTCTTCCTGCAATTGCAGCTCCTTCGGTAGTATACTTCATGCGTTCTTACATGAAGTCATCATTCCCGCTGGAAATTGTTGAAGCGGCACGTATTGACGGCTGTAACGAGTTCAGAACATTTGTTTCAATTGCTATTCCTATGATGAAGCCAGCTATTGCTGTTCAGGCAATCTTCGCTTTCATCGCAAGCTGGAACAACTACTATACACCTAATATGATTCTCATCAACGTTGACCTTAAGGAAAAGACACTTCCTATGATGGTTGCCGGTATTCAGGCTTCCGATAAGCTTAATGATTTCGGTGCTGTTTACCTCGCACTTGCTCTTGCAATTATCCCAATCATCATTGCTTACGTTTTCCTTTCAAGATTCATCATCGCTGGTGTTGCACTTGGTGGTGTAAAGGAATAATTTCCGAATATTTTCAAAACGTCCCTGTTTCAGGGGCGTTTTTTTTGTCATAATTTTCGGCAAGTCCACATAAGATATAGGGAAAGGGGTGAATGTAATGTTTAATAGTACAAGCTGTGATGTAATTGCTGAATATCTTCCCGACAGGCTGCGAATTCCGTTTCTTTCCGTAAGCCGCCTTGAAAGGGAGCATATAACGGAACTGCGGCTCAATTCGGGTAGAGGTGCGGCATTGATTTTTCCCGATAAAGTGATGTATCTGACTAACTGCGGATTAACGGCAAATCCCGCCAATACCGCAACTATAATTGTTTCACCTGCGGATATTGAAGCTGTGGTAAATTCTCTATCCCATTTTTCAATTCACAGCTGTGGGGAACAGCTGCGAGAGGGAGTTTTCGTTCTGCGTGGGGGAATTCGTGTGGGATTGTCGGGGCGATATGGAAATGACGGCACACTTTCGGATATTACTGGGCTGAATTTCCGCATTTCAAGGAATATTATTGGCTGCGGCGAGGCTGCTTATTCAATTTTGCAGGAGAATAACTGCGGAATTCTGATTTGCGGTGGTGTAAATTCCGGCAAGACCACAATGCTCCGTGATTTGTGCCGATTGACGGGAAATAGCAGAAAAACTGTTCTTGTAGATGAACGGAATGAAATTGCATTTACCGAGAATGGCAAAATTCACAACGATGTTGGAAATCTTACAAATGTGCTTTCTGGCTGCACAAGGGCAAAGGGAATAATTTCAGCTGTCCGCACCTTATCTCCCGATTATATTTTCTGTGACGAGATTTCCACCGATGAGGATTCTGCTGCAATTATAGGGGGATTTGGCTGTGGTGTGAACTTTTGTGCAACGGTTCACGCTGAAAATTTCCGTCAGATGTGCAATCGCCCTGTTATGAAATATCTGCTGAAAAAGGGAGTTTTCGGTTACGCTGTAATGCTGAAAAATGGCGGAAAAGTTGGAGAAATTGAAGAAATAAGGAGGCTTGGAGATGATTTTTAGAGTTGCGGCGGCATTGATTTTTACGGCAATCGGGGGAGTTATCGGCTATTCCCTTGCAGACAGACTTCGGGAGGCAAAGCGGATTTGCAGCGGTATCGGGCAGTTATTCCACAAGGCGGAGTATTACATTTGCCGCCGTGGCGATGATGTTTATACTTTTTGCCGAAAGCTGAAAGAGGACAAACATCTTGCCTGCCTTGGATTTGTGCAGCTGCTCCCTGATGAATACCGATTTGGTGCGGATTTCCACAAGCAATGGCAGGAAGCTGTTGAAAATGGATTTCATGGGAATACCGAGGAACTGGGATTAATTCTGCAACTGGGGGAAATCCTTGGCAGAAGCGATTCGGCGGCACAGTTGAAATCCATACATAACCTTGAACGGGAACTTGAAGCTATTGAAAATCTGCGGAGTGAGGCACTATTAAAAAAGGGCAGGCTTTATCGTGGTACAGGATTGCTATTCGGCGTAATGGCAGGAATTCTCGTGCTGTAAAGGGGTGTGGAAATGGATATTGATTTGATTTTTAAAATTGCAGGGACAGGCATAATTGTAGCGGTTCTCAATCTTGTGCTGAAACGGGCGGAGCGTGAAGAACAGGCAATGATGACAACTCTTGCAGGGCTTATTGTGGTGCTTATGCTCATAGTTGAGGAAATCGCAAACCTCTTTGAAACGGTAAAAAGGGTGTTCGGATTATGATTGACAGAAGTTTTGTGACCGCTTCTTTCTGCATTTGTTCCGCAATTCTTGCAGTTGTCCTCCGTCAGTATTGCCGTGAGCAGTCAATGCTCCTTGCCATTGCCGCCTGCACCGTAGTTATGGGCAGTTTTGCCGCCTTTGCCGCCCCTGTTATGAGTGAATTGAGGGATATTTTCGTTTCCGCAGGTATCTCCGAAAGCTATCTGTCCCTGATTTACAAGGGCGGTGCAATCTGCATAATAACTCGGATTACTACGGAACTTTGCCGTGACAGCGGTGAGGGAGCAATTGCATCTGTGGCGGAATTGTGGGGCAGAGGAGCGGTAACGCTGCTTAGTCTGCCCTTGGTGAAAGCAGTTCTGGAGCAGATTGGAAGTCTTATGTAGGTGAATATGAGAAAATTAATTGTAATTGTTATATCTCTTTGGCTGATTTTTCCATGTATTTCGCCATATTTTGCATATGCCGAAAATTCCGCAGATTATACCGAGGAAATCGGTGATGAACTTGACGGCATACTTTCAGATTTCGGCATTGACCTTGAAAGTGCCGATATGGAAAATCTTTCCCTTGAAAAACTGTGGAATAAACTGCGGAATGAGATGTCCTCACGGCTTGCAATGCCAATGAAATTGCTGTCGGCAATATTTCTCGTCATTGTGTTTACATCAGTTGTAAAATCAACTGTGGAGTGCGGAGAGATGTATAATATTGTATGCTCGGTAGCTTCAATTGCAGTTATACTTCCGCCATTAACCTCGATTTATGGGGATATTCTTAATGCCGTACAGCGAATGGGCGGATTTATTTCAGTTTTCGTCCCTGTTTTGTCGGGTGTATCAGTTGCCTGCGGAGGATTTTCCACAGCCGGCATCTGTCATATGCTATTGCTTGGTGCATCGGAACTCATTGTAAAGCTGTCGGAAAGCTATTTACTGCCAATTCTCGGCATTACCGCTTCATTGGGAACGGCAGGAAGTATATTCCCAAACACATCTCTTGACAGTCTTGTAAATCTGTTGAAAAAATCGGTCACGTGGATAATTTCCCTTACAATGACGCTGTTTTCGGGATTTGTTACGTTGAAATGCACCATTGCAGGCAGGGCAGACGGTGCGGCAGTCAAGACCGCAAAAATGCTTGTATCGGGGTTTGTTCCTATAGTTGGCGGAGCAGTTTCCGACGCATATTCCACGGTCAAGGGCAGTTTTGAAGTTATTGGGGGAACTGTGGGGGCGGCAGGAATAATTGCCATTGTCCTTATTATTCTGCCAATTCTTCTTGAACTTCTCATATACCGCTTTGTAATGTGGGCTGGCGGTGCGGCGGCGGATATGTTCGGGACGGAATCCCTTTCAAAGCTGTTGAAATGTATTGACAGCGGCTTTGCCATTGCTCAATGCCTTATGATTTGCTACTCGGTGATTTTTGTACTTTGTACCGCAATTCTGATGAAAACTTTCGGAGGTTAAAATGGAAAGCATAAAATCAACGGTTATGGCGATATGTGCAATATCTGCCGCAAGAAGTATCGTTGGCGGAATATTATCCGACTCAAAGCTTAAATCCTCTGTTATACTTATGCTTGATTTATTTCTTGCACTTACGCTGATAACTCCCATAGCACAGGGAACTTTAGCATTTGAATTTCCCGATTTATCGTACTATACCTACACTTCGGAGGACCTTGAAAATGACGCATACGGGGCGGCATTAAAGGCTGAAACAGAGCGAAATATAAACGATATTCTGATGCAGCAGCTGGAAAGTGCGGGAATTATTTTTTCATCAGTTGAAACAGATGTTAATATTTCAGCAGATTACAGCATATCTATTAGTAGTGTAACGATAAAGGCAGAGGATTTTTTAAGTGCGGCAATTGTTGTAAAACAAAGTCTTGGAATGGAAACGGAGGTTATAAATGGGAATTGTTGAAAAACTGAAAGGAGCAGGTAAAAAAGGCTCTGCGGCTAAAATTATTCTCCTTGGAGCAGGTGGAATTCTTCTTTTGCTATTATCCAACCTGACAAACGGAGGAGAAAAAGCCGTAACAGTTGAGGAAAGGGATTACACCGACGTTGCACAGAGCTTTTGCAAGGAAAGCGAAGAACGGCTTGAAGCCTTTCTTGAAAATATTGATGGGGCAGGTGAGGTTGAGGTATATCTTACAGTAGGTTCGGGGGAGAGATATATTTATGCCTCCGAAAAAAAGCTTGCCGAATCGGAAAATAAAAGGGATTCGGAGGAAAAATTCGTCCTTGTAGGGGGAAACAGCCGTGAGCCTCTTGTGGAAACCGTGGAAACTCCACAGATAACAGGGGCGGTGATTATTTGTAAAGGCTGTAACAGCCCTGTTGTTGAGGAACGAATGTACAGAGCAGCGGCGGCGGCTCTCAATTTGCCAACCGCAGATATTTACGTAACTATAATGAAATAAGGAGCAGTTATTATGAAAAAGCCATCAATGATTATAGGAAAAAAGCAGATTATTATGTCATGTCTTACACTTATGCTTGGTGCGGCAGTATACATAAACTATGTCACAGCACCTGATTCGGTGAAAAATCCCGATACAGCGTCAGTTGCGGAAATGGGCGAAACTGAAAAATACGGCGAAACGGAATTTGTAAACGCTGATATTACCGATATAACCGCAGACAATACATCGGCTGATTATTTTGCACAGGCAAGGCTTGACAGAATGAACAACCGTGACGAGGCTGTTCAGACATTGCAGACCATTATGGGCGGCGGCGACCTTACGGAAGATGAAATGGTAGTCAATGCAATTGACGCTGTGGAGGTTTCAAAGCTTATCGAATCCGAGGGAACTATCGAATCTCTGGTAAAAGCACAGGGCTTTGAGGACTGTGTAGCATACCTTGACGGCGAAACTGCAAAGGTTGTAATCAAGACAGAGGGGCTTGATAAGGCACAGGCAGCATCGGTCAAGGATATAATTCTCAGCGAAAGTAATGTTGCCGCAGAAAATATCAGAATTTTTGAGGTAAAGTAGTTGAAATTTTGTGAATTATTTGGTATAATATAAGAGTGAAGTTATATGCAGTCAATTGATTAAATGAGATAACTGTATATACAAGAAATATCCTTTAAACAGGAGGTTAAAAATGGACAATGTTAAAAAATCTTCTTCGGGAGTTCTTAAAATTTCGGAAGATGTAATCATCACCGTGGCAAAGCTTGCGGCTCTTGATATTGAGGGGGTTGCAGAGTTAAGCGGAGAAGTCAACAAGATGAGCAAGCTGAAAAATAACGGTCCCATTAAAGTTAAAATGTATGAGGACGTTGCGGCTCTGGATATAAAAATCAAAGTTAAAAGCGGTGTGAAAACTATGCAGGTGGCACAGGAAGTACAGTCCGCTGTCAAGGAGAGTATTCAGACTATGACAGGCGTTGCTGTGGCAAGAGTCAATGTAATTGTTGACGGTGTAGTATTTTAAAAGATAGGAGAAAATAAATGACAAGAAGTGAAATCAGAGATAGTGCATTCAAGCTTGTTTTCGAGCAGCTTCTCCGTGATGATAATATCGAGGAGCTTTACGAAATTGCAGAGGAAATTGAGGAAATTACCGTAAATGACGATGTAAAGGCAATTGTCAACGGTACTCTTTCCCATGCTGAGGAGCTTGACGGCATAATCGAGAGTTATAGTAAATCCCGTAAGCTTTCAAGAATTTCCAAACTTAACCACGCTATTTTGAGAATTGCTGTATATGAGTGTATCTATGACGATAAAACTCCCGATAATGCGGCAATAAGCGAGGCAATCAAGCTTGCGGGAATGTACACATACCGTGAGGATGTCAATTTCATAAACGGCGTATTGGGTGCATTTTCCCGTGACCGCATAAAGGAACAGGAAAATGCCTGAATATCTCGGTATTGATACAAGCAATTACACAACCTCAACGGCTGTATATATCAGCGAGGAAAACCGCATAATACAATGTAAAAAGCTATTGCCCGTAAAAAGCGGTGCATTGGGACTTCGCCAGAGTGACGCAGTTTTCCACCATACAAAACAGCTCCCCGATATGATTGAGGGGCTGTTCGGTGAAAATGAAATCGGCACAATAGCGGCGGTGGCGGCATCTGCCCGACCGAGAAATATTGAGGGTTCTTATATGCCCTGTTTTCTCTGTGGGGAGGGATTTGCCCGTTCCTATGCGGCAATTGAGAAAATTCCCATGTATACCACATCTCATCAGGTGGGGCATATTCTTGCCGCCCTTTATTCGGCAGACAGGCTTGAACTTATAAATCAGCCATTTATAGCCTTTCACGTAAGCGGCGGAACAACCGATTGCCTGCTTTGTGAGCCTGATGATGAATTGGTGCTGAAAATCAGTACAATCGGTACATCTCTTGACCTTAACGGCGGACAGGCAGTTGACCGTGTGGGACTAATGCTCGGACTTGATTTCCCATGCGGAATTGAGCTTGAAAAATTAGCTGAAAAGGCTGACAAGCACTACAAGGTGAAAGCTGTTCTGAAAGAGGGAAACTGCTGTCTTTCGGGTGTTGAAAATAAGTGTAAGGCTATGCTTGAAAAAGGGGAATCCCATGAAAATATCGGGGCATATTGCCTTGACTTTATTGCCGAAACCATTATTTCAATGACGGATTATGCCATAGAAAAGCAGGGCAGACTTCCTCTTGTATATGCAGGGGGAGTTATGTCTGACGTGCTTATACGCAACAAGATTATTTCCCGATTTGAGGATGCATCCTTTGCACAGCCGCAGTTTTCCTGTGATAATGCGGCAGGAACGGCAATATTCGCATATCTGAAAGGACGTGAGAAATAATGCCGATAATTACAGTAACACAGGTCAACAGATATATTGCCTCAAAGCTGAAAAGCGACAGGGTTTTGCAGGGAATTATGGTAAAGGGCGAAATCAGCAATTTCGTCCGTCACTATAAAAGCGGTCATTGCTATTTTTCCTTGAAAGACGGCGAAAGTACGCTGAAAGCTGTTATGTTTGCATCGGCGGCGGTAAGGCTTAAATTTCAGCCCGAGGACGGTATGGCAGTAGTTGCCGCAGGAAGTATTTCCGCATATGAGCGTGATGGTGTGTATCAGCTTTATGTCAACGATATAATCCCCGAGGGAGCAGGCAAAGAGAGCGTTGCTCTTGAACAGCTGAAAAAGAAGCTTGCTTCGGAGGGAATATTTGCACAGGAGCATAAGCGGAGTCTGCCTTATATGCCGAAGAAAATCGGAGTTGTCACATCTCTCAGCGGTGCGGCGGTGCAGGATATAATCAACGTGCTGACAAGACGTTATCCCCTTTGCGAAATATATGCGGTGGATTGTCTTGTACAGGGCGAAACTGCTCCGTTATCCATTTGTCAGGGCATTTTAAAGGCTGAATCGGCTGACTGCGATGTTGTAATTGTAGGAAGAGGCGGCGGCAGTTCCGAGGATTTATCTGCATTCAACACAGAAGCTGTTGCAAGGGCGGTATATGGCTGTAAAGTCCCTGTTATATCCGCTGTGGGACATGAGGTTGACTTTTCACTTGCTGACCTTGCGGCTGATATGAGAGCCCCTACGCCCTCGGCGGCGGCAGAACTTGCGGTTCCCGATATATTACAGCTTGCGGAAACAGTTTCAGCTATGGAAAGACGGTGCGAAAAGGCAGCTATTTCAGCCTATGAGAGAAAAATCTCGCAGTTTAACTCTGTATCCGCACGGCTTACAGCACAATCTCCCGAAAACAGACTGCGGCTTATGGGACAAAAGCTTGAAAATCTCGAAAAATGTGCTGAAACGGCAGTTTTACGCAGTTTTGACAGGCATTCGGCTATGCTTGCGGAAAAGGCTGCAAGGCTGGACAGCCTTAGTCCCTTAAAGGTTATGGCAAGGGGATATTCTCTTGTATACAGCGGTGATAAGCTTGTACGCAATTCTGATGATTTGTCAGAGGGGCAGAGCGTTTCCCTGAGATTTGACAAAGGCAGAGCGGAAGCTAAAATTATAAGAATTGACGGTGATAGCAATGGACAATAATCTATCCTTTGAAGAAAATATGAAAAAGCTTTCTGAAATAGTTTCAGAGCTTGAAAAAGGCGATATTCCACTTGAAAAATCAGTTGAGCTGTACGGCGAGGGCGTGAAGCTTTCTGCTCTTTGCAAAAATCAGCTTGATAATGCAAAAATTAAAATAACGGAGGTTAAATAAGCTATGAGTAATTTTAATGAAACCCTTTATCGTTACATTGAGTACACAGAAAAGGAACTTAAAAAATTCAACAACTACAGTCATGAAAACAGACCGCAGGTAAAGCTCATTGACGCTATGAACTATTCTCTGAGAGCCGGCGGAAAAAGACTTCGTCCTGCCCTTGTTTACGCTTTCTGTGAGGCATTGGGCGGCGAAATGGAAAAAGCTGCTGCACCGGCTTGTGCAATTGAAATGCTCCACACATTTTCACTTATCCACGATGACCTCCCTGCTATGGACAATGACGATTTCCGCAGAGGAAAGCCCTCTTGCCATAAGGCATTCGGCGAGGCAATGGCAATTCTTGCAGGCGATGCCCTTGCAGTTCTCCCGTTTGAGATAATTGCCGATACACCTCATCTTACAGCTGACCAGAAGGTTCTTATCATTTCAGTTCTTGCAAATTCCGTGGGCAGAGATGGTATGATTGGCGGTCAGGTTATCGACCTTGAAAATGAAAACTGCGACTGCGTTGACGAGGATAATCTCCGCAATCTCTATCGCTGCAAAACAGGTCAGCTTATTGCTGTATCCTGCGTTATGGGTGCAATTTGTGCAGATGCAGAAAATGAAACAATCAGAGCTGCGGCTGAATACGGCTTGCGTCTTGGCTTTGCATTCCAGATTATTGATGATATTCTCGATGTAACAGGCACAACTGAGCAACTTGGAAAGCCTGCGGGAAGTGATGCGAAATCCAACAAGAATACATATGTATCACTTTTCGGCATTGAAAAGGCACAGTTGGCTGCTGACAGAGCAACATCAGAGGCTCTTGAGTGGCTTGATGCTATTCCTAACAATGAGTTCCTTGTTGAGCTTACGGAAAACCTTCTCAAGCGTAAAAATTAAAAGGAGTTTGGGAAAGGGCGAAAGTCCTTTCCCATAACAATAAAATGAATGAATTAAAAAACTATGGCGGCAGAGTGAAGCTTTCTGAACTGGTGCTGCCACAGGATTTAAAAAATCTGTCAATTTCCCAATGTCGTCAGCTTTGCGGAGAAGTCAGAAATATCCTTATTGATACCGTATCTTCCACAGGCGGTCATCTTGCATCAAATCTTGGTGTAGTGGAACTTACTATGTCAATCCACAGGAATTTCAATTCCCCGAAAGATAAAATCGTGTGGGACGTAGGTCATCAGGCATATGTCCACAAACTTCTCACAGGACGTGCAGACAGATTTTCAACACTTCGTCAGGAGGACGGTATATCGGGATTTCCGAAGCCTGCGGAATCGGAGCATGACACCGTTATTGCAGGTCACAGTAGTACTTCAATTTCCGCTGCTTTCGGCATAGCACAGGCAATGCGTTTGCAGGGCAAGGAGGATTATACTGTAGCCGTAATCGGTGACGGAGCAATGACAGGCGGTATGGTCTATGAGGCTATGAATAACTGCTGTCAGAATACGGACAGCAACCTTATTGTAATCCTCAACGACAACAATATGTCGATTTCAAAGAGCGTGGGTTCACTTGAAAAGTACCTCACAACCCTCCGCAATTCCGAGGAATATCTCGATACAAAGCGAAAGGTTGAGCGTAAACTGAATAAAATCCCAGTTGTAGGCTCAAAAGCCGCAAAGGGTATGAAATATGTCAAGGACGCTATAAAATCAACGGTACTTCCACGAAATCTCTTTGAGGATATGGGATTTATCTATCTCGGCCCTATAAACGGTCACAGCCTTAATGATTTGGAGCAGGCTATGAGAATGGCTAAGTCATATCACCGCCCTGTTTTTGTCCATGTCAAGACAATTAAGGGCAAAGGCTACCTCCCTGCTGAAAATAATCCCGGCGAATATCACGGTATATCCCGTTTTGACGTTGAATCGGGAAATCCCGAAATTGCCGCAGGTGACAGCTATTCCACCATTTTCGGAAAGGAACTTTTGCGACTTGCGGAAAATGACCAGAGAATTTGTGCTATAACTGCGGCTATGAAATACGGTACAGGTTTGCAGTATTTCGGCAAAAAACTGCCTGAACGCTTTTACGATGTGGGAATTGCGGAGCAGCACGCTGTTACATTCGGCGGCGGACTTGCTTCAATGGGGCAGATACCTGTTTTTGCGGTTTATTCCACATTTTTGCAGAGAGCATATGACCAGCTTATACACGATGTTGCCATTGGTGAACTTCATCTCGTTCTCGGAATTGACCGTGCAGGTATTGTAGGCGAGGACGGCGAAACACATCAAGGCTTATTTGATGTGCCTATGCTCACTTCAATTCCCAACACAACTATATATTCTCCTGCCTGCTATGAGGAACTGAAAATATGCCTGAAAAGGGCGATATATGAGGAAAAGAACCTTGTTGCAGTAAGATACCCAAGAGGTGCGGAGGATATCAGCTATAAATTTAACGGAAACTATTCGGACTATAAATTTTTCGGCGAGGGAAATGACACGCTGATTATTTCATACGGCAGAATTTTCAACGAAGCTTATAAAGCTGTTGAAAACTGCGGTATTTCCTGCGATTTGCTGAAACTTACGAAAATTTTCCCCATAGCTGAGGAGCTTATCGGCGAAATCAGTAAGTATAAGCGAATTGTTTTCTTTGAGGAATCCCTTGCAAATGGCGGTATTTCCGAGAAATTCGGTGCAATGCTTATGGAAAGAGGATTCAGCGGAAAATATACAAGAGTTGCGGCTAAAGGCTTTGTGCGTCAGGCGGCAGTAAAATCCGCCCTTAATCAGCTTGGTCTTAGCAGCGAAAAAATGACGGAATTCATAAAAAACGGAGGGGACAGTAATGGCACGGCTTGACGCTGAACTTGTGGTGAGAGGAATCGCCAGAAGTCGTGAACGGGCGAAGGAAATGATAAAGTCGGGAGCTGTTACTGTCAACGGCAAGCCTGCGAAAAAATCCTCCGCAGAGGTAACTGCGGAGGATGTAATCGAATCCTCGGAGCAGGAATTATACGTAGGCAGAGGTGCATTGAAGCTTGAAAAGGCGGCGGAATATTTCGCCCTTGATTTCAATGGTCTGCGGTGCCTTGACATTGGTGCGTCAACAGGCGGATTTACGGAATATATGATAAATCACGGTGCGGCAGTTGTCTATGCCGTTGATGTAGGTCACGGACAGCTGGCGGAATCCCTGAGAAGCGACAGCCGTGTGGTAAATATGGAAAATACGGATATACGTATGGTTTCCGCTGAAAACATCGGCGGTCAGGCTGATTTCATATGTGCTGATGTGTCCTTTATTTCCCTTACAAAAATTCTGCCGAAAATAGCGGAATTGCTCAAAAGCGAGGGTACAGCCGCTGTTCTTATTAAACCTCAGTTTGAGGCAGGAAAAAGCGACATAGGCAAAAAAGGCATCGTCAAGGACAGAAAAGTTCATCTCCGTATTTTAAAGGAGCTTGACGGCTTTATGCGGCTTTCGGGGCTTATGCCTGTAAGCTGTACATATTCCCCCGTAAAGGGCGGAAGCGGCAATATAGAATATCTGGCGAAGCTTGTGAAATGCTCCGAAGAAAGGGAAATTCCCGACTACAGCGGTATTGTTGATGAGGCTTTTCGTCAGTTGTAGGAGGACAGGATGAAAGCGGTACTTTATCCCAATTTTCAGAAAAAAAATGCTCTCGGCTGTGCAAGAGAGGTCTGCGATGTACTTCATTCCGAGGGGATTGAAGTTGTTGTTGACCTTGAATTCACAAAGGAATTCAGCGATAAGGAATTTGTGATTTTTGACGATATATCCACACTTACATCAACCGCTGACATATTTATTGCCATTGGCGGTGACGGTACAATTTTAAGATGTGCAAAGCTTCTTATGGGAACCGAAACAAAGCTTATGGGCATAAATTCGGGAACTCTCGGCTTTATGGCGGCACTTGAAGCCGACCAGCTTGACGCTCTGAAAAAGCTTAAAACAGGGGAGTATCACATATCACGTCGTATGACGGTGGAGGTTGTTATTCACGGTGAGGGCGGTGATTTGGTATATACTGCCCTTAATGAAATATCAGCGAAATCCGCAAGTTTTCGCATATGCGACTTTGATGTATCGGCTGACGGATATCTTATCGGAAAATACCGTGCTGACGGAATTCTTTTCAGCACTCCTTCAGGCTCAACGGCTTATGCCCTGTCAGCAGGGGGCCCTGTAATTGAACCTGACCTTGAATGTATTGAAATGAATCTCATATGCCCACATTCTCTTTTTGCCAAGGCAACGCTGTTTTCGGCAAACAGAAAACTCCGCCTTACAGACAGGACTTCGGGAGAAAATTCCCTTGTGTTGAGTGTGGATGGTGAACTTGTTCACCGTATGGCTGAAAATGAATCGGTGGAAATTATGAAGGGCAGGTATACTCTGAATTTCGTTGATGTAATCGACAACGCTTTCCACGATTCACTTTGCCGTAAAATGTGCAAGCCCATTAAGTGAGGTAGATATGAAAAATAACCGCCGTGGTGTAATTCTTGAAATTATAAATGAAACCGCAGTTTCCACACAGGAGCAGTTAATCGGAATTCTTGCCGAAAGGGGAATTGCCGTTACACAGGCAACCTTGTCCCGTGACATTCAGCAGCTTTCCTTGGTAAAACTCCGTGATGAAAACGGTGTGTACAGGTACACTCTGCCCCCTGCGGCAGCTGTGGAAAAGGGAATTTTTTCCGAAGCTGTTGTAGATGTGGACTATGCCCTTAATACAATTGTTCTGAAATGCCGTGTGGGAATGGCACAGGGTACTTGTGCCGCTATAGATTCCGTAAGGCACGAGGGCGTTGTAGGCACAATTGCAGGGGACGATACAATATTTATACTTGTCCGCAGCGAAGCGGATGCAAAAAGACTGGCAAAAAAATTCAGAAATGATATACTCGGATAAAAGGCAGGTCATCGGTCAATGTTAAAGGAGCTTTATATAAAAAATCTTGCGGTAATTCGTGAAACTACCATACCGCTTGAAAAACGGCTTAATATTTTCACAGGCGAAACCGGAGCAGGTAAATCCATACTAATCAACGGAATTAATGCCGTTCTCGGACAGAGATGCAGTAAGGATATTGTCCGTACAGGCTGTGACAAGGCTGTTATAACGGCTCTGTTTACGGAGTTGTCCCCCGATGTATGCGGAAAGCTTGCGGAGCTTGGCATTGACTGCGAGGAAAATGAAATTTCCATAACCCGTGAAATCAACGCTGACGGCGGAAGTGTGGCACGTATCAACGGCAGGTCTGCACCTGCGTCTATGCTGAAAGAAATCGGCAGTATGATTATAAATATTCACGGTCAGCACGACAATCAGATTCTTCTTGATAGTCAGCGGCATATGGAAATTCTTGATGATTTCGGCGGTGATAACAGCCTTTTGGAGGAATACCGTGTTGTATTCCGTGAATTGCAGACAGCGGCTCGCCGCCTTGGCGAACTGAAAAATCAAGAGAAAAGCCGAATTGAGCGAATCCGCTATTTAAGCGAGGTTGTCAAGGATATTGGTGCATTGGAACTTCGGGCAGGTGAGGACGATGAACTTGAAAAAGAACTTGCCGCCTCGGAAAATGCACAGCGAATCATTTCTGCAATAGGTGCGGCAGTCAATGCCCTCAACGGCGAGGAGGGTGCAAATGACATTATAGCCGCCGCTGAAAGTGAAATTTCTCACCTTACTGACGAATCGGCAGAAATAGCCGCACTTTATGAGCGACTTTCCGCCGTTGAAATTGAACTTTCGGATATTGCCTCTGAACTGGAGAAAACAGCCAATAAGGCGGAACTTGATATGCAGCGTGTGGATTACATACGCCGCCGCCTCAGTGAGATAAATAAGGTCAGCAAGAAATATCTTGCTGACAGCACGGAACTTGTGAAAATGTATGATTCCGCCTGTGAGGAACTTACAAGGCTGGAGGGCAGCGATGACGAAATAAAAATGCTTGCTGCCAAGCGTGAGGAGCTTCTCCGCAGAGTGACGGAACTTGCAAAGGCTCTCTTTGACTACCGTGAAAGTGTAGCTGAACGCTTTGTAAGCCGAGTTACAGAGGAACTTGAATTCCTCAATATGGCAGGAGTTGTTCTTGCCGTCCGCCATGAAAAGGGCAAGCTTACGGTAAATGGTATGGATACGGTTGAATTTCTCATATCCGCCAACCGTGGAGAAGAACCAAAGCCCATTGCAAAAATCGCATCGGGAGGCGAATTATCCCGTGTTATGCTTGCTCTGAAAAGCGTTATTGCGGATAAGGACAGCATCGACACAATGATTTTCGATGAAATCGACACAGGAGTAAGCGGAAAGGCTGCCCAGAAAATCGGCATAAAGCTTAAAGAAATCGGAAAAGTCCGTCAGGTTATATGCGTAACTCATCTTTCGCAGATTGCAGTTATGGCGGATAATCACCTTATGATTGAGAAAAATATTGTTGACGGCAGAACCGAAACTACCGTTACACAGCTGGATTTTCAAGGGAAAACTGCGGAAATTGCCCGAATTATGGGCGGTGACAATCCCGGCAGTCTTGTTATCAAGGCGGCAGAGGACGAATTGAGAAAGGCGGCTGAAATATGAAAATTTACTCCGCAAGACATGGGCAGACGGATTACAATAAAGAGGATTTAATTCTCGGTGTGACGGATTTGCCGCTGAATTCCACAGGTCTTGCACAGGCTGAGGAATTTGCAAAAGCCGTTGAATTGCTGGGTGATGTTGATATTATCATTGCTTCGCCTATGAAAAGGGCGATGACTACTGCAATGGCGGCAGCTGAAAGATGCGGAATTGAGATTATCACCGATGAAAGGCTTCGTGAATGGAATTATGGCAAATTTGAAGGAAAATCCCGATATACTGAGGGATTTGCTGAAAATAAACGTGAATTTGCAGTGAAAATGGGCGAAACAGGTGAGTCGCTTTTTCAGCTTTGTCACAAAGTTTATTCCGCAATTGATGAAATAAGGGCGAAATACAGCGGAAAAAACGTTCTCCTTGTCAGTCACGGGGGAGTATGCCGTGTAATCGAAACATATTTTAACAATATGACAACTGAGGAATACAGCAATTGGTTTATGGGAAACTGTCAGATTATTGAGTACAATTGCTGATATTTCCTTAAAAAAGAAAAGAGGGTTGTAAATGAGAGTAGGCGTTGATTATTATCCCGAACAATGGGACAAGGAGCTATGGGAAGCCGATGCGGATACTATGGCGAAAACAGGCGTTAGCCTTATACGTATTGGCGAATTTGCGTGGCAAAGGCTTGAGCCGTCAGAGGGTGTGTATGACTTTGGCTGGCTGAAAGAAGTTATAACAATTTTTGCAAGACGTGGCATCGGCACAGTTCTGAGCCTGCCCACTTCCTGCCCTCCTTTGTGGCTTTATAAAACGCACCCCGATATAATCCGTATCGGCAGTATGGGTGCAAGAAGCGGAGTAAAGGTGCATAGATGCATAAATTCCCCATTATTCCGTGAATACGCAAAGAAAATCACATCGGCACTTGCTAACGAATTCGGTAATAATCCTGCGGTTGTTTCGTGGCATATTGACAATGAACCTGAGGCTTACAACTGCACTTGTGACGCTTGTCGTGAGAAATTCCGCAGCTGGCTGTGGGATAAGTACGGCACAATGGAGGCTGTCAATACAGCGATAAACGGCAAATATGACGATTTGTCGCAGATTGATGCTCCCGACGGACTTTATTCTGATTGGGAAAATCCCTCCCTTTCTCTTGAATGGTATCGTTTTTCTTCTGATTGTGCCGCAGAATTTGTACGTGACGAAATGCTCCTTATCCGTGTGGTAAATCAAAATATTACCGTATCCACAAACATCAGACCATACGAGAATAACCCCGATTTTTACAGGGTTTTCGAGTGTCTTGACTATGTGACATACGACAATTTCCCTGCAATGAAAACCGAGGGCGATGTATATCAATCCCGTGCCTTTGACCTTGATATGATGCGTGGAGTCAAGGGCGGCAGCTTTGTTGTAATTGAACAGCTTGGTTTCAGCGATGCGGAGAGCGATAAAATGCCAATTTCGCCTAAGTCGGGTATGATTATGGGGTACGCTATGCAGGCAATTGTCCGTGGAGCAAGTACAGTTTTCCACCACCGTTGGAGAACTGCCATAAAAGGGCCACGTATGTTCAATCGTGGAATTATTGACCACGGAACAATTCCCACAAGGAAATTTTTCGAGTTTTCCGACCTTTGCAAATGCGTTGCAAAGCTGAAATCTCTTGATGATACAAGCATTGTAGCAGAAGCGGCAATTGTCTATTCCTGCGAGGCTGATGCGTCATTCAGAATTCAGCCGCAGGTTGAGGGATTTGATTATTTAGAGCAGTTGAAATCTTTCCACAGGGCATTGACAGGCTTTGGTGCAAATGTTGACGTAGTATCGCCAAATGCAGACCTTTCGGGATATAAGCTTGTAATCGTCCCCTCTATGTATGTCAACAAGAAAACAGCCGCTGAAAATATCTACAGATATGTTATCAATGGCGGAACTCTTGTAATGACCGCAAGAAGCGGCGTAAGAGATGAAAATAACTGCGGCACATCTGAGCCGCCGCCAACCGTATTCAGAGAGCTTATAGGTGCGGAAATCCACGACTATGAGATTATCGGCGGTGAAACCCGTGTTATCCGTGATTTTGCAGGAAATACATTTAATTGCAGTCAATGGTGCGATATTCTCACACCTCTCACAGCAAGGGCATATGCCGTATACGAGGGCGAAAGCGATACAGCGGCGGTTACAATGAACCGTTACTGCGGCGGAATTTCCTATTATGTGGGAACGATGTGCGGCGATGATTTCTATAAGAGCTTTATTTCAAATCTGATGATGCAGACGGGAATTCCAAAGCTTGAAAATCTTGAAAAGGGAATTGAGATTACAACGAGAACAAATGGCAGAGAAGATTTTATCTGCTTTTTCAACAATACGAAAAAATCGACTGCTATACCTCTGCCCAAGCCTATGTATAGCATAATTGACGATAAAGAGATTGATGTTGTTGAACTCCGTTCTCTTGAAATGAAAATAGTAAGGAAGTAGTAAAAGTGAAAATTGTTTTACAGAGAGTAAGTTCTGCAAGTGTCACAGTTGACGGTGAAATCTGCGGAAAAATCGGCACAGGATATCTTGTTCTCCTTGGAGTAGGGCAGGGAGATACGGAGGAGGAGTGCCGCCGTTTAGCCGATAAAATTATAAATCTGCGTATTTTTTCAGATGAAAATGATAAAATCAATCTTTCCCTAAGCGATGTGAGAGGGGATTTGCTGATTGTATCTCAGTTTACCCTTTATGCCGATTGCCGCAAGGGAAACCGCCCCAACTTTATACAGGCTGGAAAGCCCGATGAGGCTGAGCGTTTGTACAATTACTTTGCGGATTATTGCCGCAGTAAGGGCAAGCACGTTGAAACAGGCATTTTCGGTGCTGATATGAAAGTACAGCTTGTTAATGACGGGCCATTTACCGTTATTCTTGAATAATTCTACACCGCACAAGTCATTACTGGACTTGTGCGGAATTTATTAAATGGAGATATTTATGAAAATTGAGCGATTGATAGGCATATTATCAATTCTTTTGCAGCAGGATAAAATAACTGCATCTGAGCTTGCGGAGAAATTTGAGGTATCCGTCAGAACAATTCTCCGAGATGTTGACGAAATAGCAAGGGCAGGTATTCCAATTGTCACATCTCAGGGGCAGGGCGGCGGAATTTCCATAATGGACGGATATAAAATTGACCGCACTCTGCTTTCATCGGCTGAAATGACGGCGATTTTTGCAGGCTTGAAAAGCCTTGACAGCGTAAGCGGAACTAACCGCTATCGTCAGCTTATGGACAAGCTTTCTGTCAGCGATACTGTAAATGCCGATAATCACATAATGATTGACCTTTCAATGTGGGATAAAAACGCTGTTGCGGAGAAAATTGAGCTGATAAAATCGGCTATTGAGCAAAACAGAATTATCATATATAAATATTACTCTCCCCAACGTATCGAGCAGCGGAGTATTGAGCCGTACCGTTTGATTTTTCAATGGTCAAGCTGGTATGTGTGGGGATTTTGCACCAAGCGGCAGGATTATCGTATGTTCAAGCTTACGAGAATGACGGAGTTAAAATGTACTGACGAAGTCTTTGTGAAGCGGGAAATTCCTGAGTATTCCTGCGATAAGCTGCGGCATACAAGGGGCAAGATTACCGCAGAGGTTAAATTTGACAAGTCGGTAAAATGGCGGATTATAGACGAATTCGGCAGGGAAAATTTCAACGAGGACGCTGAGGGGAATATAATTCTCAATTTCACTTGGGCGGATAAACAGTCGCTTTTTTCCTATATTCTGGGATTTCGTGAGTGTGCGGAGATAATTTCTCCTGCTGAATATCGTGAGGAATTTTTGGAACTGCTGAAAAAAATTTATGACAAATATGTTGAAAGGATTGAGTGAAATGATTTACCGTATGGCTGATAAAAATGATATTGATGAGCTTGTACGAATGAGAATTGCATATATAAATGAGGATTATGAGGAGATTTCCGAAGAACAAATCCTACAAATTCAAAAGGCACTTCCCGATTATTTTGAAAATCATACAGGTGTTGATTTTTTTGCATTTGTGGCTGAGGACAGCGGAAAAATGGTTTCCTGTGCAATGCTTGTGGTTACGGAAAAGCCTGCAAATTCGTCATTTATTACGGGCAAAACAGGAACTGTTCTCAATGTTTATACCGAAAAATCTTACCGCAGAAAGGGAATTGCCACAATAATTATGAATAATCTCATAGAATATTCAAAGGCTATTGGGCTTGATTTTATTGAACTCAAAGCCACGAAAGAGGGCTATCCTCTATATAAAAAGCTTGGTTTTGAGGAACAACATTCACCCTATACACCTATGAAATTTAATTTGAGTAATCAAACCTGACATACAGTTGTCATATTTGCTGTGGTATAATAAATCTATCAAGTATGAAAGAGGCTTGTTATATGAATTCAGAATTTCAGCAATTATGGCGAAAAATCGGCAGTCACGGCATTATGGTGCTGTCAAGTTGTGCGGAAAACCGTGTTATATCGAGGGCAATGAGTGTGGTTGTAGTTGACGGGAAATTTTACTGTCAGACTGACCGACGTTATCTCAAATGCCGTCAGATTATGGCTAACCCGAATGTATCTTTGTGTGTGAATAATTTTTCCATTGAGGGAGAATGTCGGATTATGGGCAAGCCCCTTGAAAATGAGTTCTTCATAAACGCTATGCAAGAACATTTCCCAGACGCTGTTTCACGGTGGTCAGAATTGCCCACGGAATGTGTGCTTGAAATAACACCAAAGCTCATTTCATCATGGATATATGAGGATAATAAGCCGTATATTGAGCGTTGGAATTTTGAAAACAGCAGTTACATAAAAGAAAGACAGGGTTAGGAGCATAATGATGAATGATAGACCTAATTTAAATAAAGAATTGGATTCAAAAACATTTCTAAGCTTTTATTATTTAAAGGAAGAGCTGATAGATTTCTGTCGTGAAAACAACTTGCCTGTTTCGGGCGGAAAGATTGAATTAACAGAAAGAATTGCATATTATCTTGATACAGGTAAAATTCTAAAAGTATCTGTTAAAAGAAAAACATCGGTAAACATTGGTCTGATTACCGAGGACAGTATAATTGAACCCGACTTTGTATGCTCCGAAAAGCATAGAACCTTTTTCAAAGAGAAAATCGGTAAAGCATTTTCTTTCAATGTTTTGTTTCAGAAATGGCTGAAAAATAATGCAGGAAAAACATACAAAGATGCCATTGAAGCCTACTACCGCATTTCAGAAGAAAAGAAAAAAGGGAAAACAACAATTGATAAACAATTTGAGTATAATACATACATTCGTGATTTCTTTGAAGATAACCAAGGAAAAAGTTTAGAGGACGCTATTAGATGTTGGAAATATAAAAAGAGTTTACAAGGTCACAATCGTTATGAAAAATCCGACCTTATTGCATTGGACCAATAAACCAATATCAAATTGAATTTATAGAATAAAAGCTTATACCAATCCCTAAAACAACAGTAGACAAATCTAATGGCATAAATACTGTCTGTCGTCGTTGGACTTCCTCACCATACGACAGTATGCTTTCGTCGTCCGCCTTGACATACAGCATTTCTGCTCATCATCTTTGTCTACTAACATTTTAGGGATTGGTATTACTTCGGAAAGGAAACAAAATGGACAAGCTTGACTACAAAAAAGAATACAAGGAATTGTATCAGCCGAAAACAAAACCGTCGATTATTGAAGTTCCCGAAATGATTTTTATTGCCATTGACGGCGAGGGCAACCCTAACACCTGCCCCGAATACAAGGCGGCAATTGAGGTTCTTTACGGCTTGTCATACGCAATTAAAATGTCAAAAATGAACGGTACACAGCCTGCGGGATATTTTGAATATGTTGTATCGCCTTTGGAGGGACTATGGCAGGTTGACGGTGTTGATTTTGACGGAATGAATGTCACCGATAAAGATAAATTCAAGTGGATTTCAATGATTCGTCAGCCTGAATTTGTTACGGAAGAAGTGTTTGAACAGGTAAAATTAGTTCTCAAAAAGAAAAAGCCTGCCCTTGATTTGTCAAAGGCAAGGCTTATGAAAATGACTGAGGGATTATGCGTTCAGATTATGCATAAGGGTTCATATGACGACGAGCCTGCAAGCATTGAGCAGATGAAACGCTTTCTTGATGAAAATGGCTATATTGAGGATTTTTCCGAGGGCAGATTTCACCACGAAATTTATTTGTCTGACCCGAGAAAATGTTCAACTGATAAGCTGAAAACAGTCATAAGACATCCCATAAAGAAAAAATAAATACTGCAAAAATCCCCTTTATCACAGCGATAAAGGGGAAATTTTTACTTCTTTTCAGTTTTTGTATTTCGTTTTGCTGCAACTTTTTGGGTATTTTTGGGGGGATTTTTTTTCTCTTTGGGAACTTCACGGCATCGCTCAGGGAGATAATCATTTGTATCCGAGGACATATCTTTTCCCTCAAGGCGATAGTCAATCAGCTCATTGATTAACGAATAAAGCACCGCAAATACGGGAACTCCCAGAAGCATACCTGCAAATCCGAATAAGCCGCCGCCCACGAGAATGGAGAAAAGCACCCAGAATGCGGAAATACCTGTAGTTTGTCCGAGAATTTTCGGGCCGATTACGTTTCCGTCAAGCTGCTGAATAATAAGAATCAGAATGAGGAACGGAATAACCTGCTTTGGAGCAGCCACCAGGAGCAGCAATGCACTTGGAATTGCACCGATAAACGGTCCGAAAAAGGGAATTACATTTGTTATGCCGACTATAACCGAAATGAGAACAACGAAGTCGAATTTCATAATAGTCATAGTTACGAAGCACAGACAGCCGATAATGATTGAATCCACAATTTTTCCCGAAATAAAGCCGCTTATGGAGCTGTTTGTCCGAGCGCATACGCTGAGAGTTTTATCTGCAACTCTGTTGGGAAGAATGCCGAAAACCATTTTTTTCATCTGTGCCTGAAAATGCTCCTTGCCAAAAAGGAGATAAACCGCAACAATTATACCGATGAGAATATCTTTGATAGCGACGATAAAACTCAATGTGCTGTCAGTAATTTTCATCATAATATCGCCCAGCTTAGGCACAATATTATTTGCAAATTCAATAGCAGCCTTTTCAATATTGTCAATTTGATTTCCCACAATTGTGAGCAAATCGGGATATTTCGCAAGGAACGAGTCAATCCACTTTTCAAAATTATTGACATATGTGGTGACATTGTTGAGAATTGTGGTTATACTTTCGATAACCTGCGGCAGAATTATGGCGCCCAATGCGGCAATAACCGCAAGGAAAACAACCATTGCCAAGGTTAAAGAGAGAATTCGCACGATTTTGAAGTGTGGTCTGTTTTTTTCAATTGGTTTTTGCAGCTTTCTTTCAAACCATTTCATTATAGGGTTTACAAGGTAGGCTATGACAACGCCCCATATTATTGGTGCGAGAATTTTCGTCAGTTTCCTTATAAAGTCGCCCATCATTGTAAAGTTGAACAATACGGCATAAATCAACACGCAGACGGAAAAGGTAATTATTGTGTATACGGAAATTGTCGTATATTTGGAGTTCCAGTTTATTTTCATTGCTTCACCTCATTTTGTTGATACGTTTATTATAACATATTTTTATGTGTTTTGCAAGTTCAAAAATTGCTGAAATTGTGATATGTAAATCAATACTTGCAGTTGTGTTAAATTCCGAGGATATAAAAACCGTTGAATTCTTCGGATTTTTCAAGCCATTGAAGGAGAATTTCATAATCCCTTGGCTTGTTTTTCTTTAGGGCATCTCTAAAAACCCGTTTGATTAAAGAAAAAACAGATAGGTGCGGCAGCTGCAAGGAAACCTTCCGCAGGCGTGCTGTCGCACTCCAAGGGAGGTTGACGAAGCAGATGTCGTGCATAGCTGTTTTTTCTCAAAAGGAGTTTTTAGAGATGCCCTTTATAAATTATTCTAAATCGGGAAGAAGGTCGTGACGCATAATGTCGTTTCCATTCACATCAAGAACCTTTACATTATTTACGATATAGCGATGTTTGCGGTTGAATTCTTCAAGCGTATCAGCCTGAACGGTAATG
>JAZQFV010000139.1:0-54598 GCA_045539715.1 Ruminococcus sp.
ATGCTCTGATTTGAATTTTTCAATCTGCGATTCCAATCCGTTACCGAGAGATTCCGACATGATTGCAAAATACAGATTCTCTGTTGGTTCGTCTGTGAGTTCATACAGACGATTCTGAATGCGGTGGTAGCTGTCCTCAAGACAAAGATATAGTGCAGTGCCGATGTGCGTCTGGTGTTTCAGCACATCTTCACCCTTTGCAACCGAAAGACAGATGTCGAGAGCTAACCATGACTTACCTACCTTCGGTGCACCTGCGAGAATATACAAGCCCTGTGTAAGCAAACCGTCAATACAGTATTCAAGCGGTTTGTATGCGGTACTCATGATTTCTTCGCAGGATTTTGTTTCTAGTTTTTTCATGTTATCACGTCCCTTCTTTTTTCATGAACCCTCTCGCACGATCATCTCCCCGAACTTCGAACATTAATCGCATCACAGCACAGAATTCACCTCCGCTTGCTGCTGTTCTGATTCGGTCGATTCACCAAGCGTCCGACAGCGTATCGGACTCATAAAGTGTCTGATGCAGAACACTTTCCGCACGTTCCCATTGCCTGCGACGGTTTTATCACGCTCGGACTGAGGCTGAACGTAAGTATCCATTTCTGACTTTCATTGCCGACTGTGTTTGCTTTGCACAGGTCAGAGAGTATCTTGTTCGCTCGCTCTTTCGAGTTCTTGGCGGATTTCTCATGTGGCTGGTACGGCTCATCACCCCACCATCAGAAATAACGTACTTGGTGTATCGGTATTCAGTTTTCAAGGTTCCAAGGATTCCGCCTTTCTTTCTACTTTAAGTCTAACAGATTTCATTGCACTTGAAAATGCGAGAGTAATAATTCAAGATTTATGCTTTTTTCAATCCAAGACAATTGTAATTCTGAGACAGATATGGTATAATTGAATCAGCAAAAGAAGAAAGGAGCCGAGCTATGCCTACAACTTACAAAAACGGAATTTATGTTGTTCTGGATGGCAATACTGTTCACCGCTATCTATGCCATCACGGTGCGTTGTCACCACTTGCAGATACAACTGTAGATGAGGAATTGATTTCCATGCTTGCAACGAACAGCTCCAACTATGAATACATCTGCGACTATATCGGCACACTTTCTGAACTGGAAGACGGCGAAAACTTCGGCATCATTTCGGAAGAACAGGTGACAGAAGTTATTGATAAGGCTCTTGAAGTTGCGGCTGCCATTATGGAAAATGACGATATCATGGGAGAACTTCTCTATGCTGATATTCTCAACACAACCAATACTGCTGATGACGGCACAGCGAACTATTTTCTTCAGCTGATGAATAATGTTAACAATGCACTGAAGGCTCCGCTGTATTTCCGTGAACTGCTGTACCGCATTCTGCACAAGTGTGAACAGTACGATGATGTTCAGAAATGGTTTGCTGAATGTGTGTTGACAGAAACAGAGCTGTTCCGCAGGAGTTATCAAATGGAATACATCAATCATCCAATCGGTTCAGCGGAAATGCGACTTTCGGAAACCTATTTTTTCAATCGGTTTGATGATTACTACGCATTCATGCTCCTGCACTTCATACAGCTTGGAAAACCTGTACGCAGTTGTCAGTGCTGCGGCAGATTCTTTGTTCCGAAAACGAAAAAAATCACCCTGTACTGTGACAGAGTGATTACTTCTGACGGCAAGACCTGCAAACAGGTGGCACCGAAGCTTATGCAGAAATTAAAGAAACAGCAGGATACCCTGCTTGCGGAGTATGACCGTGTAAAGAACCGCAATTATAAGCGGTTCGAACGTGGTGAATGGAAGATCCCAGGAGAAGAAACGGAAAAGGATATGTCTTTTGAACAGTATACCGCATGGCTGATGCAGGCTCAGGCAGCAAGGAAAGCTTATCTTTGTGGGGAGATTTCGGGGGAGGAGTTTGAGAAGGCTCTTGCTATAGAGTAAATACAATAATCATAGTATATAAACAGGTGCGTAACGAATTGAATCGTTACGCACCTTTCTTTTGAAACTGCCATATCATTTTGATTTACGAACCCGTCCCGCTGTATTTGAGTGCTCCATACATCCAGAATTTGTAGCTACCCCAGAAGAACAGCACGCCAATCAGCGGTGAAAGCCATGACAGAAGCGGTACTTCCTCAGGGCGAAGTATGACAATGCTCGGATAGTAGGCAATAAATGCGATGGGCATGACAAATGTGAAAATAAATCGGAATACGGGACCGAAAATGGTAATCGGATATTTTGCATAATCCTTGAATCTCGTCACAAGATCCAGCACATAAAAGGAATTCTGAATCCAGAAACAAGTTGCCGCCGCCGCATTCTGCAATGCGATCATAATCAGCGAGGCGGTAATCAGGAACACGATCAGCTTCAGCAGCATCAGCGGCGTGAAACCGAGTCCCAGCTTACTCCACGAATAGGCAATCGTGCCGATACCGAAGGCAAGCTGTCCAAGCCCCTTAATGTCGAATACCTCGGACTGATAGTAGAAAAACAGATTGATCGGGCGAAAACAGTATTTCACAAAATCGCCCGAATACACATACATTCTCAAGCTCCAGTTGTTATCGAAAAAACACTGCACGGGCGTGAGGGATACCAGCGAGAAACCGTACAGGAACAGCATTTCGTAATAGCTCCAGCCGTTAATGGACGGGAAATTGCGGAACAGTATCCAGAAGCTTAAAAAGCCTGCAATATTGGTGAAAATCATACCGATTGTGGAGATGATAAAATCCGCACGATAGCTCATTTTGCTCTTTAAGTCCTGTGCAAGGATTTTCCCGTAAATGCGCAGATAAAAGCCTAAACCTTTTTGTTTCATCATATCACCCTCCATTCACAGTAATCTGCCGCAGTGATACCTTCCAGAACAGCTTGCTGAGTACCGTCATGACAACGCACCAGAACAGCTGTATGCCGAGAGTTGTGAGAACCGTCTGCGTCTGCGGATTTCCGTCCAGCAGAACGGACAGCGGTGCATTGTAGATGGACTGAAACGGCAGATAGTAGACAATCGTTTTCAGGGGTTCCGGGAAGAATGCAATCGGAATCGTTGCACCCGACAGAAGCATCACAATGACCTGCTTCATAATATTGATACCCCATATAGACTCTGTGTACAGACATATCGTTCCCACAAGAAAATCAATGCTGTAGTTAATGGACACTGCCATTACAACGGAAATCACGAAAAACAGCAGATTCCATCCGAAGTGGATTGCACCGTTCGTAACAGCTGCCACAACAATGAAAGTGGGCAGGAATGTGAAGAAAAACTGCGTGACAAAGGATCCTGAGTATGACCAGAACAGATACTTCCGGTATTCCATAGGTTTGAGCAGGTCGAGTGCGATTTTTCCTGACTGGATGGAACGTCCGATCTCCCAAACAAGGTACATTTCCATAAAGTTGAACAGCGCCGTTGCCAATACAAGGTAAATGAGCGTGTCGTAGAACGTCATGCCGTTCACAATATCCGTGCCTGCTGAGGCATAGATGGCTTTCCACAGGAAATAGACTACGATCAGATAGAGCAGGTTACCGGCAATAATCACCAATGTTCCCAGTCGGAACTGCAAGGACTCAATGATGCCTGCACGGGTAAGGGTGAGGAATTTTTTCAGCTTCATTGCACACCCTCCTCGTAGATTTTCTTGATAACCTCCTCGGTGGAAATTTCTTCAAGCTGCATATCACGGATATTGTAGGATTTCTGAAGCTGAGAAAGCACTTCCATCACCTTTGCCTTTTCCTCATCCACCAGAATGGAAATCCACTCGTCATCCGCAGAAACCTTGAAATGGGGAAGCTCCTTGCCAATCTGCTCCGCAAGCTGTTTTAAGTTGCCGTCAATGCGGATTTTCAGGGTTCTGTAGGAACCGAAGAAACCCTTGAGATGCTCAATGTCGTTATCATAGAGCATTTTGCCCTTGTCGATGATGACGATTCTCTGGCAGAGAGCGTCCACATCGCCCATATCGTGGGTTGTGAGAATTACGGTGGTATGCTTCTCCTTGTTCAGAGCGTGAATCAGCGTACGGATTTTCGCTTTCATAGAAACGTCAAGACCAATCGTCGGCTCGTCCAGAAAGACGATTTTCGGGTTATGCAGGAATGCTGCCAGAATATCGCTGAGTGTACGCTGTCCCAGTGACATCTGACGGACGGGCTTGTGTAACAGCGGTTCAATATCCACAAGGGATTTGTAGAGTGTGAGCATAGCTTCATAGTCCGCATCACTGACACCGTAGATGTCCTTTAAAATTTTGAACGACTCCACAAGAGGCAGTGCCCACCAGAGCTGTGAACGCTGTCCGAATACAACACCGATTTCCTGTGCATTCTTTGTTCTGTTCTGATAGGGGACATTTCCTCCAACAAGAATTTCTCCGGAAGTCGGCTCAAGGATACCCGTCATCATTTTGATTGTGGTGGATTTTCCTGCACCGTTCGGGCCTAAGTAACCGACGATCTCGCCCTGCTGAATGTTCATGCTGATGTTGTCCACCGCACGGACGATTTTGTAGTCTCTTGAAAACAGGTCTTGCAGACTGCCTTTGAGACCCTCTCGGCGGTTGAGCACCTTGAATTCCTTTGAGATATTTTTGATTTCAATAATATTTGACATGGTGATTACCTCACTTTCGTGTGAGTGGAAGATGAAATTTTATTTTGTCTCATGACAGGACATAAAAACGGATAATTTAGTATATCATAATAATTGTCCTGTGTCAAGACAAAACAAGTTTTTGTATTCGTTCTGTAACGAAATGGCGGACGCAAATTCAGATGAATTTCGGAGTGTGAGGAAATGGCGAGAATTATTGATGGTGAAAAGATGAATCTGATCGGAAAACAGGTGAAAAAATTCCGTACAGAACAAAAGATGAGCCAGCAGCAGCTTTCAGCAAAGCTTGAAACCATTGCTGTATATATCTGCCGTGGTTCGATTTCGAGAATCGAGGATCAGACACGAACAGTATCCGATATTGAGCTGTGGGGTCTGGCACAGATTTTAGATAAACCGATACAGAGCTTTTTTGAAGAATGATGATAAAGTTCCCCCGTTTGGAAGCGGGGGATTTGTTGTTTGTTTCAGGATGTTATCCTTTTTTCTGACAAAAATTCAGGTTGCACTGTAAATGTATGGCGTCTTATTCTATCACTACTTCCGACTGGAAATACTGCTCCTGAAAGCGCACCGCATTCATGATTTCGTCCTTCGTAAATGTCACCCCATCCGGTGCGACCACCCATTTTTCCTCCACATCGTCAGAGCGGCGGATGATGGCGATGATTCTGCCTGTAAATTCCTTTACAGGCTCGTCTACACCAAGGATATAGGCGTCCTGTTCCTCGCCGTCCGGTGCTATGATGCCCTTGATATAACCGTAATTGATGGGGTAATACATATCCTTGTATTCTGGATGAAAGCTGCCAAGCGGGCGGTCAATGGTGACGGTGACGAGTTTGCCGAGCGTGTAGTTCATGTGCCCTCCTTATGTATCGATCCTTACCATCTCCGTGATCGTTCTGTTACGATAAACAAGATCCTCCCGTGTGGTGAAGCCTATCCTCTCCCAGAAGGCATTGCCGGTTTCGTTCCGGTCAAATACCACGAGAGCTGCCTTGTGAATGCCATTGGCTTTCAATGCTGCCATGCCGGCTTCCACCAGTGCCGCACCGATGCCCTGCTTCCGGCAGTCCGGATGCACGGCAGTGTGGTAGATATATCCCCTGCGCCCGTCATTGCCGACCATGATGCAGCCGACAACTCTGCCCATGTTTTCGGCAACAAAGCAGGTATCGGGGTTGCGTTTGAGAAAACGCTCGATGCCTTCTCTGGAATCGTCCAGATCGTTCAGCCCCATGCCTTTGCAGGAGAGGAAGAGTGCGTAGATTTCGTCATAGTCGGTGATTTTCATTTGTTTGATGTTCATGATAAAAGTCCTTTCTTATGTTTCTGATGCTACCCATTTTCTGATGGTATCATATGCGTTATTCCAATCCCTCTGCGGATTTTCGATCACACAGCTTGTCGCAGGAAGCCGTGACAGAATCTCCAGTTCACGCCTCTGTCGTTCCTCCAGACAGCGGATATATCCGTCAAAACCCTCTGCACCAATGCTTTTTCCGTAGGTACCGTTCACATGATAATCAATGACGGCATCCAGCCAGCCCTCACGTTCCTGTGCCGCTCTTTCAACCGATGCGGCAATATCGTCATTCTTCAGATAGATCACAGCCGGATGCAAGGGCTGTATGATCTTTGCAATTTCAGAAATATACGTCTTTGACTGTTCTAACGTAAAGCCGAACCGCATCATGGTTTCGCACATGGGATTCTGAAGCAGGACACAGTTGAACACATACAACGTATCCGACTGCAACGCCTGTTTGCAGAAATTCTGCCATTTGGCAAGCATTACAGGCATTTCGGTTTCCCATGGCAAGAAGTCATAGATTTTATGCGGAAGAAGTCGCTCAAACAACTCTCCCTCAAATTGGGCAAGCGGTACAATGTAACCTCCTTGCATAGATTCTGCTGATATTTTGATTTTCTCCTGTTCCTCCACCGAAAAATCGGACAGCTCTGATTCGAAAAGAAATGCGTGAAATTCAAAATCCGCCGTATGATTGCCGCTGCCCTCATCCACAAAGCAAACCGGATGATTTTCCTTTAGCAAATCAGCAACAAAAGCAGACGTGGTGCTTTTGCCGGAACAAGGCAGTCCTTCGATGATGTAAAGTTTATGGTTCATGGGGTACTCCTTTCATTTCCATTCTTCATAAGTCTCAGCATTTCCTCCATAGAAATGCACTTCGCATACCTGCCGTTCCACATAAATTCATTGTAATAACGGTAGGTTTCTTCCGCTGTCATGAACGCATTGTCAAAAGTGGAATTGGCGCAGGCTGGCACATATACCTTGAAACCATGCTCAAATCCGCATTTCACTGTGGCATCCATGCAGTAGTCTGTTTGCAGTCCAGCAACAATTAGTTCCGTTTTGCCCTTGCCCCTGAGATATTCCAGAAGTCCTGTATTACGGAACGGGCTGTTGATGTTTTTATCAAAAATCATTTCGCCCTCATTAGGTGCAAACGCTTCGTAGATCTCGAAGCCGTCCACGCCTTTGGTAAGAGGCTTGTCCTCACCGTCATCATGACGAATGTAGATCACTTCAATGCCGTTTTGCCTTGCGGTATGGATGAGGGTCCTAATGTTGGCTACAAGCGCCTCAAACCTATACAGTTTTTCGTTTGTGATGAGTTTTTGCGTGTCTACAATGAGCAGAACCATGATGAACCTCCCAGAGAATATGATAGTTCTATTATATCACATTTTTCGGTGTTGTTCAACAGTTGCAAAATCGCTTGGGATATGATATAATGTAAAATACAAAGGCATTGCACAGGAATTAACCCCACTGACGTGACTCTGCCATTAGGTTCTGGCGGAGAGATCCATGCAGGTTCGATTCCTGTTACTCGCACCAATGAGAAATCCCCTATATTTAGGGGATTTCTTTTGTTTTACCTCTTGGTATACGCACTACATACAGTTAACATTCGCTGTGCGAAATCATGCTGATTTATGCTGTTTTTTCGTCAATATATACAGCCACACTATCCTCAAAATCGCCATTGAACTCCAGCCGTACTTCAAGGCTCTTGTCTTCATTCTGATGCACATAGACCGTTTTCACCAGCAACCGCAGGTTCGCATCGCTGATGTGCTGTTCCTCGATCATCTTCTCCAACAGGTCAGCAGTTGTTTTCAGCTCGTTGCGCTTCCGCTTGCTAACTTCATCAAATTGTTTACTCTCCTCAATCTTCTGTTGCAGGTCAGCGATTTCTTCTTCACGCTTGGTAATCATATTGTTGTATACCGAAGCGTGTTCACGGTCGGAGATTCGCTCTAAAATCAATTCTTCGATCTGCTGCCGTAGGGATGCGATTCGTTCCTTGTACTGTTCAATCTTTCGCTCGTAAGCAGGCTTTTGTCTCTGCCAGTCACGCACAATCTTATCGTACTTCTTGCTCTGTTCCTGAATCCGAATCAACAGCAATCGAACCTCATCATATACAATTTCATCAAGCTGTGCTTCGTGGATTCGGTGTGGTGTACAGTATTCCTTACCGTAGCGGTGGTGGCTGTTGCAGGTGTACTCTACATATTCCTTGCCACGCCATTCTCTGCCTTTCGCAATCAGAATTGCTCCGCATTCCGCACATTTTATCATGCTGCAATAGCGGTGGATTTTGCGGAATGCCGATGCTCTGACATTCCCCTGCTTGTGATTCTCAAGAAGTTTCTGTGCCTGTTCATAGGTCTGCTTATCAATAATTGCAGGTAGGTAATTCTCGTGTCGAATTTGTTCCTCTGCTGGTACGAAACTCTTAGTCTTGTATATTTTTGAGGTTATGGTCTTATGATTCACCAGCGTTCCCGTGTAGATTTCGTTTTCCAGAATCCGCTTCACCGAAGTCTGCACCCACAGAAATTTCTTGCACAGCTTCGTGCGAGTGGAGCTGATTTTGCGGTGGGAGAAGTATTCGGGAGATTTGATTCCTCTTGCATTGAGCTGTTTGGCAATGGCAGATATGCCGTAGCCCTCCAGATATTTCTGAAAAATCTCACGGACAATCTCTGCTGCAACCTCATCAATCAGGACCTCATTGGTGTTTCTGTCCTTGTAGTAACCCATTGGCAGATGCACAACCATTCCCGTTTTCTGCTTCTGACGAATGCCTGTCTTGATCTTCTTGCCGATGTCCTTCGCATAAAAATCATTGATGATCTGCTTCATTCCGATGAGCAGATCATCGTTGTCATTGAAACTGTCGATGCCCTCTGTAACGGAATACACTCGCACATTGTTCTCACGCAGGTGGTCAATGAAGAGTGCTGTCTGCGTTCGGTGTCTGCCGAGTCTTGATAAATCCTTGACCAGTACAACATCGACATTACCCTCATCCACAGCATTTTCAAATTCTGCAAGACCTTTTCGTTCAAAGGTCATACCCGAAACATTGTCATCACTGCTCTCGCCTACGATTTCATATCCCTGCTGCTCTGCGTAGTCCACCAGAATCTGTCGCTGATTCTGAAGGCTGTTCATCTCTCCGTCCTCATCACGGGACAGTCTGTAATACAACCATGCTTTCATTGTATCGCCCTCCTTTTTTGGCAGGTACGCTGTGTGGTGCCTGCGTTACCACAGACAATACCACACAACCTCCTGCAAGTCCAGCGTTTACGCCGTTTTCTCGTTTTTTTCTACCTTATCAACAACATCACGCTATTCAATGGGAGCAATACTACCTGAATGCAGATATTCACGAATCATGGATTCCATGAAGCGATCAAACTCCTTGTTGTTGTCATTGTACTGAACGGTGACTGTGTTGATTTTCGGAACTTCAATTTTTCTTGCCAATCTATCAGCCTCCTTATTTTCACGTTATAAGTTGATTTGCTTACACACATTTTTAGATCGTCCTTTCTATATTTGATCCGAAAGGGTATCGGCGTTTGCGATACCCTTTGCTGAGTGGTGAGGGGACGTTTTATCCCCTCACCCCATGTGCATCCCCAACGCTTCCTTGCGTCGGATCTCCTCTGCCAGCACCTTGCTGTCGCTATGCCTGTCAACATCCTCATCTTCCTCCGACTCATCCATTATCGAAGCCACATCTGCAATGCCAGCGACAAGATCAAGAGCACCGACTGTGAAATCACAATCGCTCTGAGTATTTTCAATTGCGTTCTGTGCTTCCATTCTTCTAATTCTTTCCGCTGCGAGGAGAATTCCTCGCTCAGCTTCCCAGCCTGTAACGACAGTTTCTCCGATTGGCTGATTAAGCTCGTCAGAGAGTTGGTTGTCTGCTCCGCTGTGGTTTGCTGAATGCGTCGGCACTCGTTCTCCACCTGATCGAACAACACTTTCTGATTCTGCAAGTGCATTTCGATTCCAGATTTCGTCATCAGCTCGCCCTGCGACTTCAGCAGTTCCGCCTGCACCTCGCAGGATCTTTTCAGCAGACTGATCACCGCCGTCCAGTTTCGGTTGTCCACCGCCACCATGGGCATGGTTTCTTCCGCTGCTTTCAGGTCGAATTTGTTGCGCTCCATCAAGGTATTCACGTCTAATTTTGAATTCATACTCCATCATCTCCTTTGAAAACTTTTCTCCGTGCAGCTTTGCACATCTGCACTTTCTTCCGTTCGGGCAAGTGTAAGTGATATATTTTCGTGAGTCCTCCCACCTCACGCCGTAGCCCAACTGTTTCATCATAAACACAAATTGCTTACGGCTTTTCGCCTGTTTCATGACCTCTGTGACAGCATTCATCAGCTGAAACTTCCAGCTCTCGCCACGCACAGCCGAGCGATATTCACGGTCGGACAGCACATCTTTTTTCTTCTGCGGTTGCTTATCCAGCACTGCCACGCCGTACCTCATGCAGATTTCATCGGACAAATCCATTAGTTCCTGCACAGTATTTCCATTCGAATGGTACTTTCTGCCGTCCTAAAAGCTGACGGAGTTGAACACAATGTGCGAATGAATATGCTCTCGATCGATATGCGTTGCCACCACGCACTCATAATTTCCGAACGCTTTTTCTGCAAGTTCCACCGCAATCCGATGTGCAAGCTCCGGCGGAGTATCATCGCCTTTCGGAAACGACTGCACCAGATGATAGTACATCCGACCGCTGTTCTTGTGATAGGCATTCTTCGTTGCAATCATTTCTTCGTAGGCAGTCGGTGCGGAACAGTTGAGAGCCGTTACATACTGCTTGTCCTCGGATTTGGTTTTCTCTGTCCTTGTAACGTAGGCAAGCACATTTTTCATGCCGCCTGCGGTCTGTGTTTTGCTGTTTATGAAATGGATAATCGGCATCATTGCATCCCTCCAATCAGCGCACCGCCTTTGCAATCTCACAAAGGGCTGCCGTTGCTTTCTCATGCTGTGCAATCAACTCATCCAACCGCACCGATTTCAACCGCCCCATGTTGCCAAGCAGCGCAATCTGATTGAGGTTTCGCCCAATGGATTTCTGCTTTTTCAGCACATCCGCAAGTCCGTCAGCAGTGACGATTATCTTGCCGAGTGCCGACCGCAGCACAAAGTCGCTCAGCTTCAATCCATGCTGACGAGCCTTGCTGTAAATCCGCTGACGCTCGTCCTCGGTGCAGCGGATTGTGATTGTGGCGTTTCGTTTTCTCATGGCATCACTCTCCTTTACTTTCGATTTATGGTTACTATCAACGTGCCGACACGCTGACCATGTGTCCACAGGAACTATACGGAGGCACAATTGGGAGCGGCGGCTCGCCGTAAGGGGTCCGGGTTCTCCCGACCAGCTGCGTTCGGTAGGTCGCTATGCGGACTGCCGAATGCGATGCTGGCTCTCAAAAGAGAACCCTCCCGAAGTCCCACATTCTTCTGTCTGATCCGCAGATGTCAACTGCGGGTATCATCCTCCCACAAATGCCCCACGTTCGCCCGTGTGCCGTTCTGTGTCGATTCTCGATAACCTGTCCTACGATCAATCTGAGGGCACAAATCGCTTACAAAACGCTGACGGGAAGTGCAGTGGTTTCGATAAAGTTACTGTCACCCATTTCAAAGTTACCGTCACCCGAAGCCGTTCTACTGTCACCCTTTTCGGAGTTACCGTCACCCGTTTCGTTACTGTCACCACACTGAAACAACGCAGAATCGACATTCTCATAATTTTGGGTGCCGGTAGAATCCAATATCTCCACCCACAGTATTCTACCGTCACTACTGTCACCCGAAGCGATATATTCAAGCTCGAGTATGCGGCAGCCATGACTTCTTCTGAAGTTGAACAGCACACCATATCGCTGCAGTTCTTCTGTATGCTGAATCAGATCACGGCTCAATCGGTTCGGGTAATACTTCCGATTGAATTTCTGATACAGCAGGTCACACAAATCCGTTGCTGAACCACTGAACGACTGTTGCTCCATCATGAAATCATGAATGGCAAAAGAGAAAATGTCAGACGGTGTCGGTGTGATTTCATCGCAGGGGGTTCAGCGGTGTTCATGGAACAGAACCCTGTACTCCTGATTTTCAATGTCACGACCAACGCAGTACAGCGTCGCTTCACGACTTCCTCGTTTGGATTCAAGCAGAACCATGCTTCCATCAACACAACCGCCGATACCTGTTGAGCCAGAAATCATGTTGAATGGATCAGAATCATAGCACTTGCGAGTGTGATGCACAAGCAGAATTGTAATTGCAAGCCTGTCTGCAAGACTTTTCAGGACAGACAGTTCCTTGTAATCCGAACCGTAGCCGCAATCCTTTTCGTTACGCACCATCTGCAGTGTATCAATAACAATCAGCTTTGTGTCAGAATGCTCAAATTTGAATTTTTCTATCTGCGTTTCCAATCCATTGCCGAGTGATTCCGACATGATTGCAAAGTACAGATTCTCTGTTGGCTCGTCTGTGAGTTCATACAGACGATTCTGTATTCTGTTGTAGCTGTCCTCAAGGCAAAGATAGAGTGCAGTGCCGATGTTCGTCCGGTGTTTCAGCACATCTTCACCCTTTGCAACCGAAAGACAGATGTCGAGAGCCAGCCACGACTTACCAACCTTCGGTGCACCTGCGAGGAGATACAAACCCTGTGTAAGCAAATCGTCAACGCAGTATGCAAGCGGTTTGTATGCAGTGCTCATAATTTCTTCGCAGGATTTTGTTTCGAGTTTTTTCATGTTATCACGTCCTTTCTTTTTTTCAAGAAGCCTTCCGCACGATCATCTCCCCGAACTTTGAACATCAATCGCATCACAGCACAGAATTCACCTCCGCTTGCTGCTGTTCTGATTCGGGCGATTCACCAAGCGTCCGACAGCGTATCGGACTCATAAAGTGTCTGATGCTCAACACTTCTCGCACGTTCCCATTGCCTGCGACGGTTTTATCACGCTCGTACTGTGGCTGAACGTAAGTATCCATTTCTGACTTTCATCGCCGACTGCGCTTGCTAAGCACAGGTCTGAGATTATCTTGTTCGCTCGCTCTTTGGAGGTCATGGCGGATTTCTCATGCGGCTGGTACGGCTCACCACCCCACCATCAGAAATAACGTACTTGGTGTATCGGTATTCAGTTTTCAAGGTACTAAGGCTTCTGCCTTTCTTTCTACTTTAAGTCTAACCGATTTCATCAAGCTTTAAAATGCGAGAGTGATAATTGAGAATTTGCACATTTTTCAATCCAAGACAATTGTAATTCTGAGACAGATATGGTATAATTAAATTAGCAAGAGAAGAAAGGAGCCGAGCCATGCCTACCACTTACAAAAACGGAATTTATGTCGTTCTGGATGGGAACACTGTTCATCGTTATTTATGTCATCACGGTGCGTTGTCACCACTTGCGGATACAACTGTGGATGAAGAATTGATTTCTATGCTTGCAACGAACAGTTCTAACTATGAGTATATCTGCGACTATATCGGAACACTTTCTGAACTGGAAGGCGGAGAAAACTTCGGCATCATTTCGGAAGAACAGGTAAGTGAAGTAATTGACAAAGCTCTTGAAGTTGCGGCTGCCATTATGGAAAACGATGATATCATGGGAGAACTTCTTTATGCTGATATTCTGAATGTGACCAATATTCCTGACGATGGCACAGCGAACTTTTTTCTTCAGCTGATGAATAATGTTAACGATGCACTGAAAGCTCCGCTGTACTTCCGTGAACTGCTATTCCGCATTTTGCATAAATGCGAGCAGTATGACGATGTGCAGAAATGGTTTGCTGAATGTGTGCTGACGGAAACAGAACTGTTTCGCAGGAGCTATCAGATGGAATACATCAATCATCCGATTGGTTCAGCGGAAATGCGACTATCGGAAACCTATTTCTTCAATCGGTTTGATGATTACTACGCATTTATGCTGTTGCATTTCACACAGCTTGGTAAGCCGATACGCAGCTGTCAGTGCTGCGGCAGATTCTTTGTTCCAAAAACGAAAAAAATCACCCTGTACTGTGACAGAGTGATTACGTCGGACGGAAAGACCTGCAAACAGGTCGCACCGAAGCTTATTCAAAAATTAAAGAAACAGCAGGACACCCTGCTTGCGGAGTATGATCGTGTAAAGAACCGCAATTATAAGCGGTTTGAACGTGGCGAATGGAAGCTTCCGGGGGAAGAGACAGAAAAGGATATGACGTTTGAACAATATACTGCATGGCTGATGCAGGCTCAGGCGGCTCGGAGGGCTTATCTTTGTGGGGAGATTTCCGGGGAGGAGTTTGGAAGCATGATTCATAAAGAAAACTATGACATAAATGAGGTGGTGTGATGCCCAGAATACTAATTATAGATGATGATGCCCATATCAACGATGCTCTATCAACAGCTTTGCAAGCTGAGGGATATTCAGTATCAAAAGCCTATTCAGGAACAGAAGCTCTGTTGCTGTTATCACATAACAAGCCTGATCTTATTTTACTTGACCTAATGCTCCCCGGATTATCAGGCGAGGAGCTTCTGCCGCAAATCAAAGATATACCCGTGATAGTTGTAAGTGCCAAAGCCGATGTGACGGACAAGGTCGAGCTGCTGGTCGGCGGTGCTGTTGACTATGTTACCAAGCCGTTCGATATGAAAGAGTTGCTTGCAAGAATAATGGTACAGCTTCGGAAGAATGAAAGATCTGCTGATAGATCGCTTTTTACATATCGGGGGATCATACTCAATACAGATAAGCATACCCTTTCTGCAAACGGCAAGGAACAAAAGCTCACAAGAACAGAATTTGCGATCATGAAGCTTTTGATATGCAATCCCAATCAGGTTGTTGCAAAGCTGACAATCTTAGACCGTATCAGCATGGATACACCTGATTGCACTGAAGATTCGCTGAAAATTCACATCTACAATCTCCGAAAAAAACTGAAAATACTCACGAGTAAAGAATATATATCCTCGGTATGGGGCATCGGATTTATGCTGACTGCAAAATCTTAACTTTTTCTTTACTATTTTCTTTACTGTTTTCTTAACTTTTTCGTTCTATACTGTTTTCAGAAAGGAATGGTGATACCTTATGGACTATGTTCTGAAAACAAACAATCTTTGCAAATACTACCGGCATTTCCATGCTCTGAATGGGGTAACTATGAATGTTCCAAAGGGTTCAATCTACGGATTTGTCGGCAAGAACGGTGCAGGAAAAACAACGCTGATTCGGCTGATCTGCGGATTGCAGAAGCCGTCAAGCGGAGAGTTCACGCTCTACGATACGAAACACACGGACAGCAAAATATCAAAGGCTCGTCGCCGTATTGGAGCAGTTGTTGAAACACCTGCATATTACGGTGATATGAGTGCAGCCGAGAACCTGAAAATGCAATATGCAATGCTCGGACTGCCCTCTTATGACGGAATTGATGATCTGCTGAGGCTTGTTCGGCTTGATAATACAGGCAAGAAAAAGGCAAAGGACTTTTCACTTGGTATGAAGCAGCGTCTTGGTATTGCGTTGGCACTCTGCGGGAATCCTGATTTTCTGATACTTGACGAGCCGATTAACGGACTTGACCCGCAGGGCATTGTGGAGATTCGTGAGTTGATTCTCCGTCTGAACCATGAAAGAGATATTACGGTACTGATTTCATCACATATACTTGATGAATTGTCAAGGCTTGCCACGCACTACGGCTTTATTGATAAGGGAAAAATTGTGCAGGAAATCAGTACAGAGGAGCTTGAACAGAAATGCAGAAAGTATCTTCATTTGAAGGTCACAAGCACAGCTGCATTTGCTCATGTTATGGACGAGATAGGTGCAGAATACAGTATCATTAATGATACGGAAGCTGATTTGTACGGTGAATATAAAGTTGCGGATTTATCAGCAGCACTTTTGGCAGAGGATTGCGACTTGCTTTCACTTACTGAGCATGAAGAAAGCCTCGAAAACTACTTTATCAATCTGGTTGGCAGTGATGGAGGTGAAGCAAAATGAGAAATTTGATCAGAATTCATTGTAAGCGTTTTTGGTTCCGTTGGGAGACCTTCGCTGTCACAATGCTGAACCTTCTGCTTGCTGTTATTTGCTTTTTGGCTGCAAGTTTTCTGTATGAGTCGGGTAGCATCCGAAACAACGAATTCTTCTCCATCATGCGTGTGACGACAATTATTTCCGTGGCATTCACATTGGCAGTAGTCATTTTCATCGAGATCAACACTCTCGCAACAGGTGCCATCCGAAATTCGCTGATTGCAGGATACACAAAAACGCAGGTATTCCTGAGCAAATTCATTGCGGTTGGTGTATTCAGCATTGTACAGGGAACACTTTTTCTGTTGCCGCCTATGTTTGCGAACAAATGGATTGACTTACCAGTGCAGTATGTTGTATCTATGTTACTTGTATATATTGCAGTTTCATGTATTGCTATGACAGTCTGCCTTGTATCAGATCGCCCGACGATATATGTTGTTGTTTGTATTGGCTGTCTGATCGGGCTAATGTTCGGCGGACGGTTGATTGCAGTTGATCTTAGCAGATCACGATACAGTTATATTGACATTGAGCAGGGAACGCTTGTCACAGTAGATAATATGTGGTATGTTTCTTCACCTAAGAGAGAGATTTTGGAACACTGCATTCGGTTTAATCCTGTGCAGCCAATTGAAGATTACTGTGTATGGTATTTTGAAAATATAAATTCAATCCGTTTTTCAATAGATAATATGAAACGTGCAGAGGGAGAAGTGCAAAGTGAAGTGGAAAAAGAGAAGGCACAACTGGTTTTAAAGGAGATAGAAGATAAGTATCAGCTTTACATGAAAAGGATGCAGCTTTTTCCAATCTATCAGACTGTGTTTCTGCTCCTGCTGGCAGGCGGTGGTGCGGTCATCTTCCGCAAACGTAATATAAAGTGAGTGTGATGTCAATTGTTACCGTGGATATTGACTGTTGCTTTTGCAGTTGGAATATTGTTCATGATAATAAGGAATCGGTTGCTGAAATCGGATTTATATAACCTGACGAAGCAAATTGAGAAGAAACTGAACTGTGATACTAATGTTTCGCTTTATGTATCTGGCAGAGATAAACAGCTTTGCACCATGACAGCGAAGCTGAATAAACAGCTTGATCTACTTCGAAAGCAGCAGCTTCAATATCAACACGGCAACATTGAATTGAAAAAAGCTGTCACGAATATTTCTCACGATCTTCGCACTCCGTTGACAGCTATATACAGTTATATTTACTTGATGAGAAAAAGTGATGATATTTCTGAAATAAAAAAATATCTTGATATAATTGAAGGGCGAGCTGAAACAATGAAACAGCTTACGGAGGAATTGTTTCGATATTCCGTGATAGTTTCAGGCGATAATGAAACTGTAACGGAGGATGTCTTTGTCAATCAAGTGCTGGCAGAAAGTATCAGCAGCTTTTATCCTGTGCTGATCGAAAAAGGCATCACACCGCAAATACATCTGACCGATGCCCGTATTGTGCGGAATGTGAATTGCTCAGAGCTTGCAAGGGTGTTTTCCAATCTGCTGAATAATGCTGTTAAATACAGCGACGGTGATCTGGAGATCACACTTTCCGATACTGGCGAGATCACCTTTACCAATACTGCAAAAGATCTGTCCACGGTTGAAGTGGAACAGCTCTTTGACAGGTTCTATACGGTTGAGGTTGCTCGTAATTCAACGGGATTAGGGCTGTCTATCGCCCGGACACTTGTGGAGCGTATGGGAGGAACGATTGCTGCTGATTATAGTGACAGCAGACTGACAATCAGAATCGACTTTTAGTAATTTCACTACATAAAGTATCAGGAATTAACCCCACTGACGTGACTCTGCCATTAGGTTCTGGTGCCGAGAGGCATGCAGGTTCAAGTCCTGTCACTCGTACCAACAAAATCCCTCGAATTTTCGAGGGATTTTTCAATGGTTAATGCAAATTTCAGTTGGCACAAAATTTTTATTGAACACAAGGTATACCATATGCGTATGCCTTTTTTTGTCGATTTTCTCGGCATATACCGTCGTATAATTATTTCACAGATAAAGATAATCGTTGAGTACAGGCTGTAATCCCTCGTTTTCAATATCCTTGTACATCACATCAAGAGAGCGTCCGTCGCTGATTTCAAACTGTTCATCGCCCTGTGTGCCGTCGGATTCTTTGCCGTTGTACTTGCTTTCATGGTCGCCGATTCCCGTTGAAACCCCAGCGGAAACTTTTGTAGCGGCGATTTTCACAATGCCGTTGCGGAAACTTTCACTTTCCCTTGATGAAACGGTAATTCCCACAAAGGGCAGGAAAATTCTATATGCACATAGAATCTGACAAAGCTGTGTTTCATGCACATCGAGGGGATTAATTTTGTCGTTGTTGATAATGGGACGCAGACGGGGGCAGGACAGGGATAGTTCTGCATGGGGGTATTTTTTTTGCAGGAAATATACGTGCAATGCACTTGCAAGGGCATCTTTCCGAAAATCCGAAAGTCCCAGCAATGCCGAACACGCCACGCCACGCATACCGCCAATCAGCGCACGTTCCTGTGCATCAAATCGGTAAGGATACACACGCTTATGCCCCAGCAAATGAAAATCGGCATAGCGTCCGCTGTCGTAGGTTTCCTGAAACACCGTCACATAATCCGCACCACATTCATGGAGATAACGGTATTCATCGGTATTCACAGGATAAATTTCCAGTCCGACCATACGGAAATACTTACTCGCCAGCCTGCACGCTTCCCCGATATATGAAATACTGCTCTGACTGCGGCTTTCACCTGTGAGAATGAGAATTTCTTCCATTCCGCTGTCGGCAATTATCTTCATTTCTTTTTCAATCTGCTCCATATTCAGCTTCATTCGGCTTATGTCATTGTAGCAGTTGAATCCGCAGTAAACGCAGTAATTTTCGCAGTAATTGGCAATATACAGCGGTGTGAACATATAGACCGTATTGCCGAAATGCTTTGAAGTTTCAAGTCTTGCACGCTGTGCCATTTTTTCTAAAAAAGGTTCTGCGGCAGGGGAGAGAAGTGCCTTGAAATCCTCAATGGTGCAGGTTTCGTGAGTAAGTGCCGCTTGTACATCTTTTGCGGTGTATTTGGTGTAGTCATAGCTGTTCATTTCTGACAGCACTTTTTCCATAATATCTGAATTAATCTGCTCCATACCCTCCATATATTCCATATGATTAGTACGGCTTTCAGGTTCAGTTTCAAGCTTATGTTTCTTTTCAAGAGCCGAGGGAGAAAGATGTTTCCCGTCCACAAAAAATCTGTTGTCCATATGTCACCTCAATCTCTTAAAAAGCCTGTTAATGGGTCAGATGCGGAAGCTCCTCTTGTGAGAACTCGTCCAAGTCCTGAAAGATACGCTTTTCTGCCGGCTTCAACGGCATTTTTAAAAGCGCTTGCCATAAGCGGCAAATCTCCTGCCGTAGCAAGTGCCGTATTCGCCATAACAGCCGCCGCACCCATTTCCATTGCCTCGCAAGCCTGTGAGGGTTTGCCTATTCCTGCATCTACGATAACGGGCAGGTCAATTTCGTCCACCAGAATCTGAATAAATTCCCTTGCCGCAAGTCCCTTATTGGAACCTATAGGTGCTGCAAGGGGCATAACAGCCGCCGCACCTGCATTTACCAAATCCCGTGCGGCATATAAATCTGGGAACATATAAGGCAGAACGATAAATCCCTCATTTGCGAGAATTTCAGTAGCCTTTATAGTTTCGTTGTTGTCGGGGAGCAGATATTTTGTATCACGCATTATCTCAATTTTTACGAAATTTCCGCAGCCCAGTTCACGGGCAAGCCTTGCAATTCTGACAGCTTCCTCAGCAGTTCTTGCTCCCGATGTATTCGGCAAAAGCGTTACTCCATTTGGTATGTGGTCGAGGATATTTTCCTGTTCCTTGGTATTGGCACGGCGTACCGCAAGGGTAATAATTTCAGCACCTGCGTCACGGACAGCGGCTTCAATCAGATGCAGGGAATATTTTCCCGAACCGAGAATAAAGCGAGAGTTGAATTCGTGTCCGCCTAAAATAAGTTTATCTTCCATAATAAAATCCTTTCTATATTTCGAATTTTCCTGCTAAAATTCGCAGAACTGTATTTGCCTGATGTGCGGCACAAAGCATCACACGGGGAGCAAAAAGTGTGCCGTCATCGGCAACATCACTTGTTCCGTCACCGCAGATATACAGCCTTTTGCCGAGCCTTTTTGTCTGTATTGTGTTGCCTGTATGAAGTCCCGACATTCCCGAAGCCGCAGCTATATATTTTTCGGGATAAAGCTCAGATATTCCATTTACAAGCATTGCCTTGCTTTCGGCATTGTCGAAACATTCGCAGATTACGTCGCAATGGGATAATAATGACAGATTATCCTCTGTAAGCTTTAATGTGTGGGTTAAGATATTGCAGTAAGGAGAAATTTCAGAAAGCGTTTGTTTCAAAGCCTCTGTCTTATACATTCCAAGCTGTGAAACGGCATATTGCTGACGATGCAGATTTGAAATATCCACCTTGTCAAAATCTATGAGGTGCAATGTTCCCACACCTGCCCTTGCAAGGGATATAGCCGCATTTGAGCCGAGGCCTCCAAGACCGCAGACCGCCACACAGGCTGATGAGAATTTTTGCTGCAATTCTGCCCCGTGCCGCTTTTCAATGGCATTGTACCATTCTTCTTTTGTCATATCAGCCCCCTCCTACGAAGCTTACAATTTCAACGCAGTCGCCGTCTTTTAAGAGCGTATCTGCATACTGGGATTTCGGCAGAATATCGCCGTTAAGTTCAACTGCAACACGCTTTATATCATAGCCGCTTTCGGTGAGATAATCGGCAGCACTTTTTCCTGCAACATTCAGTTCTTCTCCGTTAATTTTTACCATAATACACCTCACAGAATGTCGATATATTCGCCCTCAAGAGCCTTATTCATACTTCTTACGGCACAGAATTTACCGCACATTGAACAGCTTTCCTCAATTTCAGGCTTTCTGCTGTCACGGATAGCCTTTGCAGTATCGGGGTCAATAGCACATTCCCATTGCTTGTCCCAATCGAAAGTTCTTCGTGCGTCAGCCATTTTGTCATCAATATCCCTTGCGTGAGGAATATGTTTTGCAATATCAGCGGCATGGGCGGCAATTTTAGAAGCAATGATACCCTGCTTTACATCGTCAACATTGGGGAGAGCGAGGTGTTCGGCAGGTGTTACATAGCAGAGGAATGCCGCACCCGAAGCCGCCGCAACTGCACCTCCGATTGCAGAAGTGATATGGTCATAACCGGGAGCAATATCGGTTACAAGAGGACCGAGAACGTAAAACGGTGCACCCATGCAAATTGTCTGCTGGAGTTTCATATTTGCTTCAATCTGGTCAAGGGGCATATGTCCCGGACCTTCAATCATAACCTGTACATCTTTTTCCCATGCCCTTTTTGTAAGTTCACCAAGCCGCACCAATTCTTCAATCTGACACACATCGCTTGCATCGGCAAGACAGCCCGGGCGGCAGGCATCGCCAAGGGAAATAGTTACATCATACTCACGGCAGATTTCGAGGATTTCATCGTAATATTCATAAAAGGGATTTTCATTTCCTGTCATGCTCATCCATGCGAATACGAGAGAACCGCCACGGGATACGATGTTCATTTTACGCTTATGCTGCTTGATTTGCTCAATGGTCTTGCGTGTAATTCCGCAATGGAGCGTTACAAAATCCACACCGTCCTCTGCGTGCAGACGAACTACATCAATGAAATCCTTTGCGGTCAAAGTGGCAAGGTCACGCTGATAGTGAATCACGCTGTCATAAACGGGAACTGTTCCAATCATTGCAGGACATTCCGCAACAAGCTTTTGTCTGAACGGCTGTGTATTGCCGTGAGAGGACAAATCCATAATTGCCTCAGCACCCATATTTACCGCCGCCATAACCTTTTCCATTTCAATGTCATAATCCTTACAATCACGGGATACACCGAGATTTACATTGATTTTGGTACGGAGCATTGAGCCTACTCCGTTCGGTTCAATGCATTTGTGAAGTCTGTTTGCACATATTGCAACCTGTCCCTTTGCCACAAGGTCACGGATTTCTTCTGATGTGCGGTATTCTTTAGCTGCAACCGCTTCCATTTCCTTTGTGATAATTCCTTTTCTTGCGGCTTCCATTTGAGTTTTGTACATAATTTTCCTCCGTAAATTTTAGGGAATCCCTTTATTCAAATTAACAGACGGAAATAAAAAAAAGCTGCCGAAAAGGACAGCTTCCGAAATTCATGCATAAAAAATGCACCGACGTGCAAGCGTCAGCGCTTTACAGTCGTCCCTACGTTGGCATTATCCAAATCAGGTTATCGGTCGGAGGTTATACCTCCCTCTCAGCCTGTAACACAAGCTCCCGTCTGTTAAATTGTACTTTTATTATACACCATATTTTGAAAAAAAGCAAGGGTTTTTGGAAAATTTATGTTGCGGCTTTGGAAGTTGCTAAAAGCTGACATTTTTTTCACCCTGTCCGTAGTATAATATATAGGGCATATCTAATACCAATCCCTAAAACAACAGTAGACAAATCTAATGGCATAAATACTGTCTGGCATCGTGGGTCTTCCTCACCATACAGACAGTATGCTTTCGTCGTCCGCCTTGACATACAGCATTTCTGCTCATCATCTTTGTCTACTAACATTTTAGGGATTGGTATAAAAACTCCTTTTGAGAAAAAACAGCTATGCACGACATCTACTGCGTCAACCTCCCTCGGAGTGCGGCAGCACGCCTTCGGAAGGTTTCCTTGCAGCTGCCATACCTATCTGCTTTTTCTTTAATCAAACGGTTTTTTAGAGATGCCCTATAGAGGACAGCTTTAAGGGGGATAAATATGACGATTTATGTTGATGTTTTAATTGTTCTGAATATATATGTCAATTATTTTCTTCTGCTTATAACGGCGAAAATAAGCGGCTCTCACCTTAAACCATGGCGGTGTGTGGCTGCATCGGTCTACGGCAGTTTATTTTCCCTGCTCATATTTGCACCGCAGCTGCCAAATTGGGTTAATACCGCAATTAAGCTCATAGCCGCCGCAACGGTAGTTATGATAGCCTTTGGAATTCGCAATAAACGGCGATTTCTGAAAAATTCCGCCGCCTTTTACATAACGAACTTTATTCTTGCAGGCGGAATTTACGGGGCATATATATGGCTGAAACCCGATTCCCTGCACTTTTCCAACTCCTGTTTTTACATAGATTTCTCACTTCTGCTGCTTATCGGAGCAACTGCGGCATTTTACCTTTTGGCGTGTATAATCCGCCGATTGTGGGCAAGTTCACCGCTGGACGGCTATAGGGTGTATATTCGCCTTGGTGAACGGCTTCTCACCTTTGAGGGACTTGCTGACACGGGTAATTGCCTTGTGGATTTTTTCACGGGAAAGCCTGTGATGATTTGCTCGGCGGCAGATATAGGGGAATTGCCGAAAGGTACGGCAAAGAGGTTAATTCCCGTGAATACCGTATCGGGGGAGGGACTTATGGAGATTTTCCGCCCCGATGAGGTGCTGATTTCCGCAGAAAATGAGAAGAAACGGCATTCGGCAGATGTAATGATAGGACTTGGCGAAACCCATGGAAAAGCGATTTTTAATCCGAAAAATTTATAAGGAGAAATAATTATGGAGATTTTCAGAAGAATTATGGACAAAGTGAAAAAAATGCTCAATGGAGAAGTCGGGGATGTTTTTTATGTAAACGGCCCCGATACATTGCCGCCGCCGCTGACACGTGAGGAGGAGGAAACAGTATTTGCTGCCCTTTCCGAAAATGATTCACAGGCGAGAAATACCCTTATTGTGCGGAATTTGCGGCTTGTGGTGTATATCGCAAAAAAGTTTGAGTCAACGGGAATAGGCACGGAGGATTTGGTATCAATCGGCACAATCGGGCTTATAAAGGCGGTGAACACATTCTGTCCCGACAAGAATATTAAGCTTGCCACCTATGCTTCACGGTGCATTGAGAATGAAATTCTGATGTTTCTTCGTAAATCTTCCCAATACCGTGGGGATTTATCAATAGACGAGCCGTTGAATACTGATTGCGACGGAAATGAACTGCTGTTGTCTGATGTAATCGGCACAGATGATGATGTAGTGAGCAAGGGCATTGAAACTGAGGCGGAACGTGAATTGCTCCGTAGTGCAGTTGCTGAATTGGGAGAGCGTGAAAGGGAGATAATGGAGCTGCGGTTCGGACTTATTGACGGAAAGGAAAAAACTCAAAAGGAAACGGCTGAATTAATCGGCATATCCCAGTCATACATATCAAGGCTGGAGAAAAAAATTATCCGCAAACTGCGGACAAAGCTTGAAAAGGCGTTGCTTTGAGATGCTGCGTAATTCTGCGTAGGGGCGGATAATATCCGCCCGTAGGATTATGGAAAAACCTGAATTTCGTACCAAAATTGCGGACACGGCTCAACCTGTCCCTACGAAATATATCTGCCGCTTATGTACAGCATATAAATCCTTTCAAAAAGCAAAAGGCACTTCAACATTTTTGTCAAAGTGCCTTTAGGGCATCTCTAAAAACCCGTATGATTAAAGAAAAAGCATATAGGTATGACAGATACAAGGACACCTCCCTCGGCGTGCTTTCGCACTCCGAGGCAGTCTGACGAAATAGATGTCGTACATAGCTGTTTTTTCTTAAAAGGGGTTTTTAGAGATGCCCTTTATATGTATTAATTAGTCGATTACAGCGATTTCGCCATAAAGCTCACGGCCTGCACCGATTGCATTTGACTCGTCTGTATCAATGTGCATTGCTCTTGCATAGTTGGGTGATACACGGCAAACTACATCACCGAGAATAGCGCTTCTCTCAGGTGTAGAAACCTTAACCCAAACAATCTGCTTATCAACTACGCCGAGTTCCTCAGCGTCAGCAGGTGTAAGGTGGATGTGACGCTTAGCAACGATAACACCCTCGTTGATTTCGATTTCGCCGCAAGGACCAACAACCTTGCAAGCACCTGAACCTGCAATGTCAGCAGACTCTCTGATAGGAGCAGCAATACCGATTGAACGTGCGTCTGTAGCGGAAAGCTCAACCTGTGTTTCAGGGCGAACAGGTCCGAGAATTGAAACGCCTGCAAGCTCCTTCTTAGGTCCAACGATTGTAACTCTCTCCTCACAAGCGAACTGACCGGGCTGTGAAAGGTCCTTCTTCTTTGTAAGCTCGTGGCCCTTACCGAAAAGGATTTCGAGATGCTCCTGAGTTACGTGAATGTGTCTTGCTGATGTTTCAACGATAAAATTTTTTGCCATTGTTTTATACCTCCATAGGGGAATTTCTGAATTTCTCACTTGCGTGAGTTATAAATTTACCATATTATATTGTACACCATTTCGACAAAAAGGTCAAGGGATAACAGAAATAATAAGTTATCGCATACTAACATCGTGAGAAATAAATCTCCCTGCCATATGACAGGGAGCATATAGCGTCCCAAAAGGGAGTCGAACCCCCGACCTACTGCTTAGGAGGCAGTCGCTCTATCCTACTGAGCTATTGGGACAAATTTGAAAATCCGCTATATTATTATATCATTTTTTAAAGTTATTTGCAAGCCTTTCAAAATATTTTTATATCATTTAATCATAATGTCTTATGCTCATAGCACCCGATAAGCAAATTCCACGTTTCACAATTCACATCACCTGTAATGTTTACCCCGCAAATCCTCTGAAATACCCTTACAGCAGCAGCCGTTTCTGCCGTGTAATCGCCATTTACGCCAATTTCCGCCATATTGTCATACCGCTTTGCAAGCTCCGAAAGCATATACTGAATTACCCACACAATCACTCCGCCGCAGCCCATTCCGCAGATATAATCGGGAGAGGGGAAAATATTCACCGCCGAGGGTATATCATTCATTTTCCGCACATACTCATATACAATGGCATCCCATGTTTCCGAGTCGGTTTTTCCTGTTACGGGAATTCCGTTTTCACGCTGAAAAAGGCTGACTGCCGCAGTTGTACGCTCTCCGTAAACACCGTCGGGAATGACCGCAGGCTCATTTTCCTTGTGCATATTAAGTCCGTGAAGATACCTCTGCAATTCCATTATATGGCTTTTTTTCTGCTCATCTGTATACAAAAAAATCAACCTCCAATCACATAGCCGGGATTCTGATATGGTCTTTTGTCAAATCCGAAACGCAAATCCGAGTAAACTCCTGCAATTGCGTCCCAAGTAACACCGCCGATGACACCTGTGGGATTTATGCCGAATTGACGCTGAAATTCCGTAACCGACTGTTTGGTAAGCGGTCCGAAATAGCCTGTATTGCTGACGGAGGGAATATTGGGATATGTCTGATTTATAAAGGTGAGATACTCCTGAATTATCCGCACATAGTCATTTCTTGCACCCTCACGGAGAACAGTTCCGGGGTAGAGGACAACAGAAACATATTCGGGGCGGACAGCTTCAACAATTCCCATATAGGCACGGTAAAGGTCATTTTTTGTTGCTCTGTCAAGCTTGCCTGTCTGCGGAAGTCCGAATACACGCTGAAAGGATTTGAGGGAATTTTCCGTTTCCTCTCCGAAATATCCCGTAATTTCCACAGGCTGAACAGGTTCGTAATATGCACCGATTACCGCAAGATAATATTGCAGATTCTGCACCACAACTCCCTCTGAGCCGATGGTTATATTTTCGTCAAACTGCGGAGCAATGTCCTCGAAGCGTACACCCTCGGAATTCAGCTCTGCAAGCCGCTTTACGCTTGTATAGATGTACAAAATCCTGTACCATGTGGCTTCGTCAACAATTCCCGTAACTGCAAGGTCGAAAACCGCCTGAAATACCTTAACCGCCGATTCTGTGGCATTGTCAAAAATGCCGTCAGCCTGCGGAATTTTCGGAATTGCAGGGTAATTTCGTGAAATTCTGTTGAGAAAAATCTGAATTGATTTCACATCATTGCTTGCGGAACCGAATTTCAGCGGAATTCCGGGATACGAGGGAACAGCAGATTTTACTGGTGCATCTTTCACGATATTTATATCATCTCCGTAGTAGTATTGAAGTATTTCATATGGCGTAAAACCGTTGTTCGCAAGGTCAACCGTTCCCCATTGTGACAAGCCGTCACAAGTGGAAGTAGTGCCGTTGCAGAATGATGTGAAAAGCGGTTCAATACTGCCCTGCCGCTGAACATAGTCGTTGAAAAGCTCATCTACAAGATAGCCGATATTTTCAAAATATTCCCTGTTATTGATGAATTTCTGGTCGTATTGAGTTGTGGAAGTTATGTCAAAATCATATCCCCTTGAACGGTACCATTCAGTATAAATGCGGTTGAGGGCAAAGCTGACAATAGCGTAAATATTTGCCCTTAAAGAGGATTCACTCCATGTCGGAAAAATCTCACTTGACGCTACATTTTTTATGTATGAGGGGAAATCTACGGTTACATTCGGAGCCGGTGAATCGGGTATTCCGAGATGAACAGTAATTGTCCTTGGGATATATGGTGTTCCTGTAAGCATAAATTGTCCTCCTCAGCTGAATTGCTCCCTGTTGAAATATGTAAGGGTTTCTTCGTCAGATTTTGCACCGATTGGCAGGGGAATCATATTGAAATTCTGCACCGAGGTTATCCCCGAAAATACAGGTACATCAATACTTCGTGCGTTGAAAAATCCCCTTGCCCTTACGCTTATGTCAAAAAGGCTGTAGGGACGGACATCGGTATTTGGCGTTAGGGAGTATGCCTTATCGGGAGCAGGCACAGTAATTTTCGCAACAGTTCCGCTTATATCGGTTATTCCCACCGCTGAAAGCACACGTTTTCCATTATCCGCAGATGTAACAATCACCGACGCTCCGACAATGGGGGTTGCTTCGTTTCCTGCTCTGACGTTAACGAGTATAAAGCCAGTTGAATTGCCCAGTTCCGACGATGCAGGGATTTCCTGTTCATTGAGCTGTTCAATATCGGATAAATCGGCACCATTGATAATCCGTTCAAGTTCAGCTTCTTCCTCGTCTGCTGTGTATGGATAGTATGAGGTGTCGTGTTCTGATTCGTCATATGCTTTGTCATCGTATTCATCTTTTTCGTCCTCTCCGCTTTTTTGCTGTTCCCTTTGCTGGTATTCTTCTGGAACGGTATTTTCCTTTTGTGCAGTAAATTCCTCCGCCATTTTTTCCTCAGCGACAGAAATTTCCACATAGTTTTCAGCAACTGATAGTTCATCACGGCTTTCAGTCTTTTCCACAGGTTTTCCTTTATTATAAAGCTTCATCATTTCCTTTTTATAGGCTTCAATATCTTTTATATCCATAAAGCACCTCCTGAAATTGTTACAACTAATTATATGCAGGAATTCAGATTAAAATTCCGAATTTTTCAAAGAACCCCTTTGTATAAATTCCATAAAATCCCTTGACAAACACAAAAGCGGGTGGTATAATGTTATTATGGGTATATGTTTTATTATATGCGCCTTGTATATAAATATAAATACAAATATGGAGGGAAGAATTATGGCTCACAAAAAATTAAGACGACTTGCTGCACTGACAAGCGCTCTGCTTGCAGCCAATTCAGCGGTAGGTGTATTTACACCATGCTATGCAGAATGTGATTTTACTGCATATGCTGCGGAATCAACAGAAATCGCAAGAGAAGAATATGGTGTACGTATCTCAAAGACAAGCGATGAAATGCGTCAAGACTACGAATTCGGCGATAAGCTGGATTTGACAGGAATTGAAATTTCAGGTTACTACAACACATTTGATGAAAATGGCAAATTAATAAAAAGCACAGATTTCCTCAACAAAGATTTGCAGGAAATGATTGACAACGGAACAGTAACGCTTGACACAGGCGTTTTTTACACAAATCCCCTTTCAGGCACACGTAAAATAACCATAAACTATGGTACAGCATCAACTTCATTTTCTGTGCGCATTGAAAATGAAAAAGCATTTTGCAACCTTGTAATTGATGAACTTCCAACAAAGACAGATTATATTCTCGGCGAAGAACTCGACCTTACAGGTGCTAAAGTATCAGTCTTCTACACAGACGGTGAAAACAGCTGTGAATTTAAAAATGCCGATTTACAGGAACTTATTGATGACGGCACATTAACAATTGATACAGACGCTTTTTATAATTATGGTCAGAAATCAGGTCCACGCAGCATTGATATCTGGTACTTTAACAGATACACAAGCTTTAGTGTTAATGTAATAGACCCCCATGAGGGATACCATTTAAATTTAGTTTCTCCGCCCGATAAGCTTACCTATAATCTTGGCGAAAAACTTGACCTTACAGGTGCAACTGTTTCAGGTGTACTCTACTACGGAGGTATTCACGGCGATATTTTCACATCCGATGCCTCAATATACATTAAAAATGGCTTATTGAAGCTTGACGACTCTGAATTTGACAATACACAGCCGGGAACTTACACTATCAACTTAATATTAGGTCACGACTCACTTTGCCCCGATACCGTATCCTTTGAAGTAACTGTAACTGATGAATACAGAATGAGGCATTCTGTTCATATTGATGAATCAAATCATTCTTTGGACACTTATCAGATTATGTTCAACGATTTTGAACTTAATGATTTGTATGCAAATTATATCATTTCAGGCAGTTGCTGGCTGGAAGATAAAGACGGAAATGCCTTTAATAAAACAGAATTCGAAAACAAAACTCTCCTTGAAATGATTGAAAATGGAACTGTTACTGCTGAATTATCAAAAGTATACCATAGCACTCACCCCAGTTCAGGGAAAAGGGGCATCGAGCGTGAATTACGTGTTAATTACGGTACTGGCTGGAAAATAATGTTTATGGGTATGTGTAATAACGAGGAACAGCTAAGTATAGAGTGGGAAAAACAGCCTCAAAAAACCGTATACAACTATGGTGAGGAACTTGATTTATCAGATGCAGTAGTTAGATTATTTGATGCAGAAAATAAAGACAGCGAGGGTGTGACAGGAAAGTTAAGCGACCTTATTGCTGACGGAACAGTTCAGATTAATGCTGATAATTTCTATGATTGCACAGAAGGTAAGTGTACAATTTTCTTGGGTTATAACGACGGATATATCGAATATGATGTTGAAGTTCTTGCCGAAGAACCTGACGGCGACGCAAATGGCGACGGTAAATTCACAATTGCTGATATGGTAATGGTACAGAAGCATATCATGGGCAAAAAGTCAGCTGCCCTCTCAGACTGGAAATGCGCTGACCTTTACAAGGACGGAAAAATTGACGTTTACGACTTTATTGTAATGAGAGAGAATTTCGTTAAGAATATGAAATAAAAATTCCCCCCGATTCAAGTTAAAGAATCGGGGGTTATTGACATTAATAATATTATGTGATATAATGATAACAATAGAATTCCCTGATACAATCTTTATATTGAGGTGGATATGATGAAAAAATTATTTATTTCTTTCTTAACAGCGTCAATGCTTGTATCAAGCACGGTGGTTTCACCCTCCGTATTTAATATGAACGGTTATTCAGTTTCAGCAGCTGAAAGTATTACAATTATTTCACAGCCAAGCGATTTCTACGCTGTAAATAAAGCTCCCGTAAGTATCCCTGTTACAGCAGCAGGCGACGACCTCTCATATCAATGGTGGGTTGCATTACCGGGAAGTGATCGTTTTTATATTTCATCTGAAAAAGATAATGTATATAATACAATAATGGATTCAAAAAGAGATGGCCGCAGAGTTTATTGTGTTATAACTGATAAACACGGTAAATCAGTACGCACAGAAACTGCAACACTTCATATGGAAACTCTTTCATTCACTAAACAGCCAAGTGATTTCCACGCTGTAAATAAAACTCCTGTAAGTATTCCTGTTAAAGCTGATGGTGATGATCTTTCTTATCAGTGGTGGGTTGCATTACCGGGAAGTGATCGTTTTTACATTTCATCTGAAAAAGATGATACATATAATACATTAATGGATTCCAAAAGAGATGGCCGCAGAGTTTATTGTGTTGTAACTGATAAATATGGCAATTCAACACGCTCCGAAACTGCAACACTTCATATGGAAACGCTTTCATTCACTAAACAGCCATCTGATTTGTGTGGAAAAAATAAGACTTTTGTAAGTACAACTGTTGAAACTAACTATGAAGTTGTTTCATATCAATGGTATGTTGCTCTTGCGGGCAGTAATAAATTCTATAAATCTTCAATTACGAAACCTAAATACGAAACCCTTATGACATCCGAGCGAAATGGGAGACGTGTATACTGCGTTGTAAAAGACAAATATGGCAATACAGCACAATCTGAAACTGTCACCTTGCGTATGGAAGGTGAGAAGTGTACATCTCACAGATACGGTGAAGAAGAAGCTGTATGCAAGGATAGTAAAGGCTATAAATTCGAAAAAAGCTGTCTTTACTGTGATAAAACGGAATACGTTTATTATGACGCTGTAATAACTTTTGTTGACGATGACGCAAAGGTTGACGCTCTCAATCACTGGGAACGAATTATGGACGAAACGGGAATAAAAATGACCTCTGCCGTTATTGCGGGCAAAGTCAAGGATACTACAAAATACAATGGATACGCAGCTTATGCAGGCTGGGATATGATTAATCATATGAAAGAAAAGGGTATGGATTTTGTCCACCATACATATAATCATAAAAACCTTACAACCCTTACAGAAGCACAGCTTCACGACGATTTCAAGAAATGCAAGGAAGTTCTTTCTGCAAACGGAATTGAATCTGATTTACTTGTATATCCCAATAACGCTTTTAATGATACTGTTCTTTCAGTTGTTCCCCAGTATTTCAGCGGTGCAGTTACCTGTAAAGGTAAGCTCAATACCAAACCACTTGATAATGATTACACAATTTATCGAGTTAATCTCAATGACAATTCAAATGTAAAAAATATAATTTTCGGCAGCACATGGGTTGAAGATAAGGAAACATCCAAAACAACAACTGTTGCTTGTCAGGGTATACGGACTGTTGACAATATGAAACAATATGCTAATAATGCAGTAAAAAATAAGGCATGGCTTGTGTTTATGTCCCACGCTTATTACTCTCCCAGCGGAAAATATTATTTTGACGAATATTGTGAAGATACAATTATTGAGTTCTGCAATGATGTCAATGCTATGGGCAATGTGAAATTTGTTACTCTTACAGAGGGATATAAATTAATGAACTGATTGCATCCCCCGATTCACTGTGAATCGGGGGATGTTTTATGCCCTTAGGTTAATTCCGAAAAATACATCAGTAATTTATTCGCTGAAAAAACTTTGTCAGTATGAATATTTCTATTGACAACGGGGCAGAATTATGGTAAAATCATATTATCAGGTGATAACCTGAACTATAAAATTATTATTATGGTATTGATGTGACAGCTGACCAACAGTTAGCTGCTAAATCAATAATATCGGAGGAGGTTTTTGATATGTCAGAAGCTAAAAAAACAAAATATTCGGGAACGCAGACCGAGCAAAATTTACTTGCAGCATTTGCAGGAGAATCACAGGCAAGAAATAAGTACACATACTTTGCATCAAAGGCTAAAAAAGAAGGATATGAGCAGATTGCATCACTTTTCCAGAAAACAGCCGATAACGAAAAAGAACACGCAAAAATGTGGTTCAAGGAACTTAACGGCATAGGCTCAACAGCTGAAAATCTCTCTGATGCCGCTGACGGTGAAAACTATGAGTGGACAGATATGTATGACGGCTTTGCAAAGACAGCCGAGGAGGAAGGCTTTACAGAGCTTGCAGCTAAATTCAGAGCAGTTGCCGCTATTGAAAAGCAGCACGAGGAGCGTTACCGTGCATTGCTGAACAATGTTGAAACTGCACAGGTATTCGAGAGATCAGAAGTTAAGGTATGGGAATGCCGCAACTGCGGTCATATTGTTGTAGGACTTAAAGCTCCCGAAATATGCCCTGTATGTGCACATCCACAGGCTTACTTTGAAATCCACGCTGAAAATTATTAATCAATAAAACAACACCTCAAAGGCTGAAATGTCTTTGAGGTGTTTTGTGTTAGTATCGGTTTTCTTTTCTTTTTGCTTCAATCCATTTAAGGAGTGATTTAGTACCAATATTGGTAGCTTTATATAAACCGTACATTATAACAGATTCAACAATAAGTGTTATAAAGAAGAAAAACCACATATCAGAAGTCTGCTCAAAACCATTCATTAAACGTAAAATTACAGTAACTACTACAGGAAATCCCGTTGCCAAAGCAATATAAAACGGCGGTTTTTTATCCCAATTATTGCAATTTTTCTCCTCAAAGTCAAGGAACTGTTCAAAAGTAAGTTCGGGTTTACCTTTTTTAGCGTTTCTTTTATTCATCTTTTCAAAGCGATTCATTTCCATTTCTTCTGTATCGTTTTTGAAAGTTTCAGAAACTCCTAAAAATTCATTGAAAGTAATGCGATTTTCTTTCTTGAAGCGTCTTTTATCCTTTGTGATTATGCGGCGGAAGATGAAATATACACCGCATATGAGGAGAGAAATCCAGAGATAAGGACCATTTTCACCGCCCTCATCAGGTAAAGCAGATGCGATTATAATACATACCGCAGCTACAAAAATAAATGAAATCGGCATAAGCCATTTACTCAGTTTTGGATTTGTGAACATAAACTTTTTCTTCAGATAATTTATGCTGTAAAGCAGTACAAGAACAAATATGCCTGCGATTAAAAAAGAAGATATACTTTTATGGGAGCGAAATGTAAAGAAATTTATTTTTTCGCCCTCAAGCAATAAAGTGAACAGAAAGTGAATGTCAAGCAGAACATTGATGAAATACCATATAAACATAAAGTGACAGGCTTCAAAAAATCCCAGTATATAGGTTTTTATGCCTTTTTCAGAGCAAAGACTTTCACAGAATTTCTGCAAATCCTTTCCAACTACTTTTTCAACAGGCTTACCCGCCTCCTGTGCGGCAAGAAAGGTATCCATAACCTCGCTGAGGGTTTCCTCCGTCCGCATTTCGTCCATATTACTTGCAGTAACATATTTGCTGATTGTGTTGAATACCTCCATGTATTCCTTATTGAGTTTTTCGATATACATTTGATGAGAATTAACCATTGGCATTTTCATTTTCCTCCGTTTCGTTAACGTATAATAAAATATCGGCACTTTTGCTTATTCTGCGGTATCTCTCCCTGAAATCTCCGAGATATTCCGCACCCTCTTGGGTTATGCTGTAATATTTGCGGATTGGACCTAAGGGGGATTTTGCTCTGCGGCATTGTATAAGCCTGTTTTTGTCAAGTCTTGTAAGTACGGGGTAGAGCGTACCCTCGCCAATATCTTCCAAGCCTGCTTTTTCAAGCTCACCAAGTATTTCATAGCCGTAGGTTTCACCCTTTTCAATAACAGCAAGAACACAGCCTTCCAGTATGCCTTTTAAAAGCTGGGCATTATCCATAGTGATTTCCTTTCAAATTTTGTACTACTTGACTTTGTCAAGTAGCTTGAATATATTATATCACACCTACTTGGCTTTGTCAAGTAGTGTTTGCAAAAAAATTACACCTCATCGGAAAAATCCTTTGAGGTGTATTTTGTACGGTGTCAGTTTTATTCTTTTTCCGCCTGCTGTTTATTGCAGATTCCAAAGCCAAGACCAAGGAAAATGAAAAGATAAGGTGCGGTGTAGGTTCTTGAACTTCCGAAAAATGCGGAAACGCAGTATGCAAATGCCGCAATTAAGGCTATAGTTGTATATCTGTCAAGATTTTTCTTGTTTTTAAGTCCGTGAATGAACACGGACATAATTGCGGAAAGATAGCATATACCTGCTGGAATTCCGTAAAATGCCGTTAATTGCAGATATTCGTTATGGGTACGCTCAAGCGGTTTTACAGCAAGGAGCCTTTCACGGATACCTTCTGTGCCGTGACCGAAAAATGGTTTTTCAATGATAGATTTAATAGTTTCTTTCCAGAGAGGCCAGCGGCCTGTGCCTGCATACTTTGCATTTTCTTTATCCTGAAAAACGCTTTCAATATCGGAGCCAAAGCGTAAAAAGTTACCGATTACAGTTGGTTCAAATAAGTTGAAAATAAATGAAACTGCAATAAATACTCCAATGAGGAAAAGTGTGTTTTTGTCTATACGCTTGTTAATTAGAGCAAGAACAATCAAAAGGAATAAAAGACCGCCGAAAGTTGAAAGATAGCAGCCAAAAGTATTGTTTTTGAGAAGAATAATTAAATTAACCACGAAAGAAACAAAGCACAGCCACTTTATTATTTTTTTCTTTTCAATGGCAAATAACGCACCGCTGCACATAGCAGCAACCGTAAGATAATAGCCATAATGATTGGGATTATTGAATATTCCGATAATCCATACTTCACCTCCCGGTCGTTTAAGTGCAAATGTGTAGGATTCACGGATAAGAGAAATTGCAACGCATATTCCGCTTATCAGAGCAATTGCAATAAACGAATGTATGAGGAATTTTTTGATTTTTTCATTTCCGATAATACTTGACAGGAAAAAGAAAACAAAATAGTAGGTAAAATACACGAATATGCTTTCATGTCGGTTTGGATGACCATGTATGGCATATTCGTTCCAACCGTTTACTGTTGTGGAAATCAATATAAACACGGACATAATAACAAAAAATGATGTAGGCAGATTTTGTTTTATTATATCCCAAAACTTTATTTTTTCCACATAGCATTTGCCGATATACAGCAGAATAGCTGCAATTCCTAAAACATAGAACGATACCCACATATCACCCAACAGGAAAAGGTAGGGATATGCAATTACTATCATCATAATAACATCAATTAAAGCTGAAAATATGAACATAGCGGTGGGTATTGCGGCGAATGCTTCAATAAAACTCCATGGGAGAAGTTCAAATGCTTCCCTTATAGTTTTTGACTTCATTACGGCTTTTAATTGTGCTTTCATAAAACTGTCTTTCTTTTATAATTCGGGTATACCCATTTCAGTATCCGAATCAATTTGATAGTCCTCGAACCTATACTCACGGACGGATTTTTTAGCTTTTTCCATAGCCGCTTCATCGAAAAATGTGAGTTCGAGGGGGATAAAATAAGGGTAGCCCGCATCATTTTTTATAGCGTCGTGATGTTTTTTCAGCGGTTTAAGCAGAATAATATTGAAAACAATAAGCAGTATAGAAACAGTATTCATGGGAACTGCAAAAATTAAAATTCCAATGGCAGTTTTTAAGCCGTATTGTTTTTTTATAAATACAAAATAAATAAAAACGAGAAATATAAGATTAAGGGACAAAACACAGAATGAAATGCTGTTGCTTATTTTATAACAGGGCGATAAAATGTCTGTGTTAAGAAAATCCAGACTGCCAAAGCACAAAGTGAAATAAATAATAGCTATAAATGCGAGGCAGTTGAAGATTAAAACTTTCCATAGGTCACGGACATAGATTTCACGCTTTTTCTGCATTTCAAACATATGGTCGTTGAAATCGTGAGCCTCTTTATACATTTTATCAGAGGTTACATTCATAGAATGAGTGCGGATATTTTCTTCGGTTATGTAATCAAGGTCATCAATTGAAATCTGTTTATTGTAATAGGGGTTGAATTTCATAGCTTTTCCCTCCATTTTTGATATATACATTATAACATGGTGTTCATAATTTGTCAATAGTTTAACGAAAAGCCTTGACATCTGGAAATATTTATGTTATAATAATCGAAATATATTTTCGGAGGTAGATAATTATGCTTATATATAACGGCTTATACTCCGCAGATTTATGTGATACAAAAACTGTAAGAGCAATAACAGAACAGACAATAAACAGCGTATATCCCCAATATTACCCTAAAGGTGCGGTGGGATTTTTCCTCAGCCACCACAATGAGAATAATATAAAAAACGACATTAAAAAGGGTATTGTCTATATTTTATATGAAAATGATAATGCTGTGGGAACTGTTACTGTCAAGGGAAACGAAATATGCCGCCTTTTTGTTTTGTCGCAATTTCAGGGAAAAGGCTATGGCGGCAGGCTGCTTGATTTTGCCGAGAAGAAAGTCGCTGAAAACTACAGTAAAATTATAATTGATGCGTCATTGCCTGCAAAGCCGATTTACCTGAAAAGAGGTTATGTTTTCACGGAATATCACACTATAAAAACGGATAACGGCGATTTTCTGTGCTATGATGTTATGGAAAAAGTGTTATAGTCCAACTGTAGGGGCTGCCTTTGGTAGTCCGCAATTATATAAAGGAGCTGATAAAATGTCACACACAGTTACAAAACCATTTGAAACCTCACGCCTTATATGTAGACCATTTAATATGAATGACTGTGAAGATATGCTCCGAAACTGGATAGCCGATGAGGATATTCAGAGCGAACACGGCGAACCTGTTTATACAACTCTGCCGCAGGTGGAAAAGCTTGTGGGGGAATATGTGGAAAAATACGGCAATACCGATTTTTACCGCTGGGCGATTATTGAAAAAAACAGCGGCGAATGTATAGGGCAGATTGCCTTTTGCCGTGTATATCCCGACTGCAACACAGCGGAAATTGAGTATTGCATCGGCAAAAAATTCTGGGGCAGGGGATATGCAGGAGAGGCTTTGCAGTGCGTGATTGACTGCAGGGCATCTCTAAAAACCCCTTTTGAGAAAAAACAGCTATGTACGTCATCTGCTTCGTCAACCTCCCTTGGAGTGCGACAGCACGCCTTCGGAAGGTTTCCTTGCAGCTGTCATACCTATCTGTTTTTTCTTTAATCAAACGAGTTTTTAGAGATGCCCTACACATTCAGCAATACGGATTTTACAAAACTTGAAGCATATCACAGAATTGAAAATACAAAATCGGGGAGAGTACTTGAAAAATCGGCTATGGAAATAACCGACAATGTGGAGCGATTCCGCAGAGAAAATCAGCTGCCCCACGGAGAAATATGCTATTGTATCGAAAGGAAAAAATTATGACAAATTATGTAGTTGAAAATTATGAGAATTACCGTGAGGAGGACAGATTGTCCACCAATAACGCAAGAAGAATTGAATATATCACAACATCGAGAATATTTGACGAGCTTTTTGACGGCAGCAAAAAAATTCTTGATTGTGCCGCAGGAACGGGAATTTATGCCTTTCATCTTGCGGAGCAGGGACATGAAGTAACTGCCACGGATATAACTCCTCGCCACGTTGAAATTATGGATAAAATCATTGCGGAAAAGGGATATAACGTGAAAACAGCGGTGCTTGATGCCTGTGATATGAGCATTTACGAGGACGAAAGCTTTGATGTTGTGCTGAATATGGGGCCTTTTTATCATCTGATTGACGAGGAAAAAAGAGTGCAATGTATGAAAGAAAGCCTCCGTGTGCTGAAAAAGGGCGGAATTCTTGCAACGGCATATATTCCAAGATATTATATTTTCCAGTTTATCGCAATGGAGAACGATTATTTCCTTGACGATGACCTTGCAAAACAGTTGATATCTACGGGAGTTCTCCGCCACGATGATGAAAAATGCTTTTGGACTGATACTTATTACTCGTCAGTTGAGGAAATGGAGCAGCTTTATAAGGAGCATGGTCTGACAGTTACCGACCACTTTGCACAGGACGGCTGCACTCCTCAATTCCGTGAAAAGGTGGATAAGTGGAGCGAGGAGCAGTTCAGAATATGGTGCGATTATCACTATTCCGTATGCCGTGAAAAATCAACTCTCGGCAGCAGCAACCACGTTATAATTGTGGGAAAGAAAAACTGATATATCCGCAAAATTTTAAGGGACAGGCGAAAATGAAACGCTTGTCCCTTTAATTTTTGGAATTATTTAAGGGCATCTCTAAAAACCCGTTTGGTTAAAGGAAAAGCAGATAGGTATGGCAGCTACAAAGAAACCTTCCGCAGGCGTGCTGCCGCACTCCCAGGAAGGTTGACGCAGTAGATGCCATGCATAGCTGTTTTTTCTCAAAAGGGGTTTTTAGAGATGCCCTTAATTACACCCGGTAATGTAAAATAATATGTTTGCAAAAACAATTCAACTGCTTCATCTGCACTGCCATATGCACCATAAAATGCTTGAACTCCATATTGATGCCAATCTTTTGGCTGGCGAGTTTCTAATTTTTCTGACGGGAAACTGCCGCATATCAGATAATTGATTTTATATTTATTCACCAAAATGCTTGTCTTTCCGCATTGAAAGTTAAGGCTTACAAGTTCTTTTGAAACAATTTTTCCATTATCAACAGTATATATTTTACAATAATTAATATACCCGTTATATGTTTCTATGTTGTCTTCGTCTGCCATAGTTACAACCACAGCTATTATCATTTTTTCACCTTCAATACAAATTTGCTGAGCATTCCCGAAAGATTGCCTGAAGTGTTATTCAATTAAAATGGAAATTAGAATTTATGTTGTTTATCAAAGTAGCCGATATGTTTCATAATCAATTGCAAAGCCAGTTCGACAATTTGTTGATAGTTTTGTTCATCAAATTCAAACCACTCACCTTTACGAGGTTCAATTCTGAATCTTTTGTTTGTATAACCGTAATTTGATTTTTTGATAAACTCAGGAGTTACTTCGTCCCAATAGTAGAAGTTCCCTTTTTTTCCCTCGTATGGGTATGCGACAGCCAATTCAATCACAAAAGAACCGCCATATCTATTGAATTGAAAAGACAAATAATCGACCTTTCCATTATCAAAAATTCTTCTGAAGTGTGGGAAACTCCCCTTAAAATTCAGATTTCGCAGTTCGGGAACGATAACCGATTTGATTTCTCTGTTCACTTTTTCCCTTAATTCCATAATTGTCATCTCCCAAAATAAAACATACGCTGATTTTTAGAAGTTTCTCTTAATTAATCCTTACATAACCCGTTTTTTCAATGATTTCCTGCCCCTCGTCCGAGAGAAGCCAGTCAACAAGAACCTGTATATTCTCGTTGCCATTATCGGCTCTGTAAATCGCATAAAACTTCGCTATAATGGGATATTTGCCGTTCTGAATATTTTCCGAATCGGGATATACACCGTTCAGGGAAAGCATTTTAACCGCCTTATTTCCCACAATTCCGTCCATATAATAGCGGAAAGAAAAGCCGATTGATGCCCCTGTAATGGCAAATGGGGATTTTTTTGCAATGGGAGTATCGCCCATAAAGGAATTCATTGCTGATTGGCTGCCGCTGCCTTCAAGACGTGTTACTGGATTTATAATGCGATTTGCACCGCCAAGCTGTTTCCAGTTTGTATATTCTCCCGAATAAATCCCACGTATCTGCGATGTAGTGAGATTATCCACGGGATTATTTTCATTTACAAAAAATACACACGCCTCCAGTCCCACAGGAACATATACAAGTTCCACGCCCTTTTCCTCGGCATATTTCTTCTGTTCCTCTGAGGGTGCGGCACAGAAAAGAATATCAGTTGTGCCGTCAACAATTGCCTGATAGCCACGAACTGTATTTTTATACTGCATTTTGCTGTCCTCTGCAAAATTTTCGCCGTAATAGTTATCATCGGAAAAACTGCCGCCCTCGAATGTAACTGAGCCTTTCGGGTAGACATTTTCAATTACAGAGGCATAAACAGGAACAAGTGCAGCCGCTCCGTCAAGTACAGGCAAATCCTCTGTAAGCTTCAACGATGAGTCAATATGTGCAAGCTCCGACCCCTCCTGATGGGGCAGATATTTACCTACATCAATCATTTTCGCCTGTGATGCATCGCTGAAATTGTTGGATAACCGACCTGTAAACAGCTTGTACATACTGAGGTTAAACAAGCCGAAAATTGCCGCAATTCCCGCAAGTACAAGTATTTGTTTTATAGTTTTGGAACTCTTTTTCATCTCACCAAAGCTCCCTTGCTATAAATTCAATAATGGAACAATGCTGATAGGCATAAACGGCATATGCAAGGTGTGCCAATGTCAGAATAACACAAATTGCAAGGACTGCCAAAAGAAAAATATTGAATGTCTTGTCTTTCATATTTTCTCCTTACATAAAGGCAACAGCCATAAATGACAGCAAAATAAGTCCGATTACTACCGCAGCAAACACACTCATAATAATAATTGAAATTATAAGCAGAGTTTTACGTTTTTTAATCTCCTCCGCTGAAAAAGTATCGGGTTTTTCCTTATTCTTTCTAACAGCTGATACATAGCGGCAAATGCTGACTATCAGAAAAGCAATTGCAATTATTGGAATTAACATAAACAAAATGCTGTATATAAAACTTGATATCATAATTTACAACCTCCACATTATAATATATCATGGGAACCCCTTATCTTAATTCAAGACAGTTTTCGGTTGAAGCTGTACTAAACAGGCTTTCAAATATTTCAAAAGTTTCATCGCACATTTTGCGGACAAAAGCCGAAACAGATGTTGTCATTATCCTACCATTCTTATCAAATCGAAGCGGTTTTTGTGACGCTTTATTTTTGCCGAAAAGCATTGTTTTTACAGTTTCTATGGAAATAAGCCTGGGATAAATTTCCGAACCGTTTCCGCTTGCGGCAAGTTTGGCACAGCAGGTCTGCGGTTCTTGATGAGGAAGATGCGGTATTTCATTCAGCATATTCGAATGGTAAATCTGCTTAATATTATCGGGAAGCTTTTCAACTATTTCTCCCTCAATTCCGTTATATTTGACGGTTTTATCGTCAACCACATATCCTGAGCCGCCCTCCCACATCACGAAATCTCCATACACTCCCTCGGTGTAATAAAGTACGCCTTTGGGAATAAGAGCAGAGTGATATGTGCCAAGTTCACGCATGGTATAGTCAAATGCACATTCGATTTTCTCAACTTGCAGACGAGCCATAACCGCCAGCGTTCCATTCATAATTGTAACAGGATAAATAATATCACCGACTTTTACAGCTGATATTGACGGCATAACCTGATGCTGACTGCCATAAACGACCTTGAAAGGTCCTTTGTCACCTTTTTTCTGCAACTTTGTAACATAATCCTTACTCCAGTATACTATATGTCCTGCCATACAATCACCTCATTCACCTTTGATTTGTAAGACTATTATCCGCCCATTATCGGGGGCGGCAAATCTCTGATAAAGCCGCAACTTTAACAAAACGGCTTACTAATTGAAACATCCCATTTTGTATCGCCCATAAGCATATCAATAACGTGATTTCTGTCCCAGACAGCCGCTACTTCTAAATCCTTGCATTCTTCAAAAGTACAAGGCTTTATTTTGCCTTTGTGATAGATACTGCCTTTGCCAGTAATCGCATCTACAACAACTTTAGGCGGTGCCCATGCTTCATCATCACAGCTGAAAGGTCTATTGCCAACAACCTTCCATATTCCGTCTGTCAGCAAATCTTTATAAACACAAATATATCTGAAATAAACTTCTTCCTCGGGAACTACGGCATAATCATCATAATCGCCGTCATAAAAAGCCAGCGTACATTCCTTGAATAAACGGGCATACTTCTTTTTTTCGTTAGGCAAAGATATTTCATATATGTCACCAAGTTTCAACCGCTTTCTTCTTGACATAACTATCCTTTCAAATTTCGAATTAATTTCCTCTCTGCGTTTTTTATATTATATCACACATTTTCCATTCCGTCAATGACAATGAAAGATTAAAAACGATTATGAATTCTCACAAGGGTGATTGTGGAAAAACGTGAATTCTGTACCGTTCTTGCGGATAGGAATAACGTAATACAGCCGATTGTTAGAAAATTGAGATATACAAATGCCCTTGGCAGTTTTTTCGGCAAGGGCATTTGTTTTATCATTATTAAATTTCAGCCTTTACAGCAATATTGAGGATTTCAGCAACATCTGAAGCGGAAAGCTGAACAAATCCGCCTGTTTTGCCGTCGCCAAGTCCGTGCTTTTCAACGAGGAGGGGAATGTCCTCAGCCTTTGCACCAAGTTCTGCAAAGTTAATGGGCATACCGATACTGCGGAGGAACTTTCTGAATTCCTTGATACCTGCCTTAGCAGTTGCTTCGGGATTTTCAAAATTCATCTCGCAGCCCCAGATTCTAACAGCCATCTGTGCAAATCTCATTACATTGTGATTCATTACGAAATCCATCCATGCAGGCATTACAACAGCAAGTCCCGCACCGTGAGCAACGTCATAAAGTCCAGATAATTCGTGTTCTATGCCGTGGCTGTTCCAGTCCTGATCTCTGCCGACACCGACAATATCGTTATGTGCAACAGTTCCTGCCCACATAATATTTGCTCTTGCCTCGTAATTATTTGGGTCCTCGATAACTCTTGGAACTTCTTTAATCATAGTGAGAAGTACAGCCTCGCAAAGTCTGTCTGTGATTTCAACTTCTGTTGTATTTGTAAAATAACGCTCAAAAACGTGAGCCATAATATCTGTAGCACCGCAAGCTGTCTGATATGCAGGGAGTGTGCAGGTAAGCTGTGGATTGAGGATTGAAAATCTTGGACGGAGTAAATCCGAACCTGTATCACGTTTCAGCATACCATCTTCTTTTGTAACAACTGACGCACCCGAGCCCTCACTTCCGGCAGCTGCAATTGTGAGAATTGTACCGATAGGAAGAGCCTTTTCAACGGGCTTTCCTGTGCCGTAGAAGTCCCAGAAATCGCCGTCATATGGCACACCGAGAGCAATTCCCTTTGATGAGTCGATACATGAGCCGCCGCCTACTGAAAGGATGAAATCCACATTTTCCTTGCGGCAGATTTCAATACCCTCATAAATTTTAGTATCACGGGGATTTGGCTGAACTCCGCCAAGTTCCACATAGGGGATATTTTCGCTGTAAAGGGATTTTTTCACACGGTCAAGAAGTCCTGAGCGAACTACAGAGCCTGAGCCGTAGTGGATAAGCACCTTTGTACCGCCGTGCTTTTTAACGTATTTTCCGCATTCGTTTTCTGTTTCCTTGCCGAAAATAAATTCGGTAGGGCTGTAAAATTGAAAATTGTTCATGTTTTTTTCCTCTCATTAATTATTTCTCTGTGGATATAATCCCACCATTTTATTGTACAATAGAATGAGGGATTTGTCAAGTAATTTTGACAATATAACAAAAATTGATTAGTATGTCTTTACTTTAGCAAAAATGTGTGATATTATAGTATAGAAGAAAGCCACAAGGCTGAAACTAAAGGAGATTAATTATGAAAAAGTCAACATTCACACGTATTTTAACAGCTATTGCAGCTGCATCAATGCTGTCATTCACAGGCTGTAACGGCGGCGAAAGCTCTACAGTAACTGAGTCTGATTCTTCAAGCGAGGTTACTGAGGCAACAGAGGCAACTGAGGCAACTGAGGAAGCTACAGAAGAAGTAACAGAGGAAGTAACAGAAGCAGCTGACGCTGACCAGTCACTCCAGAAAGTTCTCGACAGCGGCAAGTTCATTCTCGGTCTTGATGCAACATTCAAGCCTATGGGTTACACAAACGAGAACGATGAAATCGTAGGATTTGACATTGACGTTGCTGAGGAAGTTTGTACAAGAATGGGCGTTGAGCTTGTAAAAGAGGGCATTAACTGGGAAACAAAGGAACAGGATCTTAATGCAGGCAGAATTGACTGTATCTGGAATGGTATGTCCGTAAGCCCAAGCCGTGCAGAGGAAATGAACCTTTCCGAGCCTTATATGACAAATGCTATGGTATTTGTTGTTCCTGCAAGCAGCGATGTTGAGAATATGGATCAGCTTGCTGATAAGATTATCGGTGTACAGAACGGTTCAACAGCAGAAGAAATTCTTATGGCATCTGAAATCGGTTCAACAATCACAGAGCAGCCTATGGCTACAAATATCGAGGCACTCCAGCAGATGGAACTCGGTCTTGTAGACGCTGTATTCCTTGATTCTATCGTAGCAAACTATGAGATTACATCAGCAGGCAAGGATTACAAGGTACTTCCCGACGGTCTTGAGGAAGAAGAATACGCAATCGGTTTCCGTAAGGCAGACCAGGCACTTCGTGACGAGGTTCAGAAGATTCTCAGCGAAATGAAGGCTGACGGCAAGCTTGGCGAAATTTCAACAGAGTGGTTCGGCAGCGATATTACAACAGTAAAGTAAACAAAAATAAACCGTACAGGAAAATCTCGCTCCTGTACGGTTGTTTTTTAAGATGCCCTTATACTAATCCCTTTTAATCCTCTCCCTCGGTGTATTCAAAGGCATCGGGGGGAGATTTTTCTTTTTTGCAGAATTGCGTTTCATAAAGCTGTGCATACACACCGCCCTGTGTTATCAGTTCATCGTGTGTGCCACGCTCCGCAATTACTCCGTTGTTAATTACGAGAATTTCATCTGCACTTAAAATAGTTGAAAGTCTGTGTGCAATGAGTATGCTTGTTCGGGATTCGATAAGCGGCTCAATTGCGTCCTGAATTTTCTGTTCGGAAATTGAATCAAGGGCAGAAGTTGCCTCGTCAAAAATCATAAGTGCAGGATTTTTCAGCAGAACTCGTGCAATTGAAATACGCTGTTTTTCGCCGCCCGAAAGCTTCAATCCACGGTTGCCCACAATCGTGTCAAGTCCTGTTTCCTGCTTTTCCACAAAGTCGTAGATGTTAGCCTTTTTGCAGGCTTCAATCAATTCTTCCTCTGTGGCATCGGGTTTTGCGTAAAGTAGATTTTCACGGATTGTACCGTTGAAAAGATATGTTTCCTGACTTACTATGCCGATATTTTCACGGAGATAGGACAAATCAAGCTTGCGTACATCTACATTGTCAAAGCTTACAGTTCCCGAAACAGCGTCCCACAATCTTGGAATAAGATTTACAAGGGTACTTTTTCCCGAACCCGACGGTCCGACAACAGCGATACATTTTCCGCTTTCGAGAGTGAAATTCACATCTGAAAGAATTTGCCTTTCCTTTTCATAGTAAAATCCCACATTTTCAAATTTAACCTCGCCCTTTGCAGGTTCTGTTGGAATTATCGCATCAGCAGGGGATTCGATTTCCACAGGCATATCGTAATATTCAAAAATTCGGGTAAACATCGCCATTGAGCGAATCCAGTCAACCTGAATATTCAAGAGCTGATTTACAGGGCCGTACATTCTGCCAAGCAATGCCACAAGAACGGTAATATCGCCCACGGTGAGAGTGCTGTCGTACTTCATCATAAGCACTCCGCCGGCAAGATATAACAGCATAGGTCCGATACTTGAAAATGTGCTTAATGCAACTCTGAACCAGCGGCCAGCCATACCCTCACGGATATTCAGCTTCACCATTCGCTTATTGGCTTCTTCGTATTTGTTATACTCAACTTCTTCCATACCGAAAAGCTTCACTAAAAGCTGACCGCTTACGGACATTGTTTCGTTGAGTATACCGTTGATTTCATCGCTGCAAGCCTGTGATTCCGTAGTAATTGACCAACGGGTTTTACCTGCGCTTCTTGTGGGGATAATGAACAGGGGAATAACTGCAATTCCCACAAGAGCCATTACCCAATTCTGACTGAACATAACCACAAGTGCCACAATCAGCGTAATTGAATTTGACAGAATACTTGTGAGAGTTCCTGTTATAACCTGCTGTACACCTGCAATATCGCTTGTCATTCGGGTGATTATATCGCCCTGATTATTTGAGGTGAAAAAGCGTTGTGACATCTTTTGCAGGTGCTTGTACATTTTGTTTCGCATATCGTAGGTGATATGCTGTGCAATCCACGTGTTCATATAACTTTCGAGAACGCCTATGAGATTTGCTCCAAGGGTTACAGCCAATGACAGCACAATGAAAAGCACAAGCTTTTTCATACTTCTGCCAATAAGTCCCTCGTCAATTATCTTACCTGTTAATACAGATGGCAAAAGATTTAAAATTGAGGAAATTACAATTGCAATGAGAACAATAAGCAGCTGTTTCCAGTATGGTTTCAGATAGGAGAAAATTCGCACCAGAAGTTCTTTTGTAACTTTCGGGCGATTTTTCTTTTCCTCCTCCGTGAGAAAACTCTGCCTTCTCGGACCTCCTACAGGCGGCATAAAAATCCCTCCAATCAGTTATTCTTAAATCTGCTAAGGAATTGTTTTGTACGTTCCGAGGCATTTTCTCCGAACAATTCTTCGGGAGTTCCCTCGTCGGCAATAACTCCGCCCTCCATAAAAATTATGTGGTCAGCCACATCACGGGCAAACCCCATTTCGTGGGTAACGATAACCATTGTCATACCCTCGGCGGCAAGATTTTTTATTACCTTTAAAATTTCTCCTGTAAGTTCAGGGTCAAGTGCCGATGTAGGCTCATCGAAAAACAGCATTTCAGGCTGTAAAGCCAATGCACGGGCAATTGATACACGCTGCTGCTGACCGCCCGATAATTCGCAGGGATATGATTTAGCCTTGTCGGCAAGTCCCATTTTTTCAAGAAGCTCCATAGCTGTTTTTTCAGCCTCTGCCTTATTCTTTTTGAGAACACGAATGGGAGCCTCTGTGATATTACGCAATACGCTCATATGGGGGAAAAGGTTGAAATTCTGGAAAACAAGACCGATATTAAGTCTGATTTCACGGAGTACGCTTGGGGACGCATACACCTTTTTTCCCTTTTCATTTGTAACAAGCATTTCCTTGCCGCAGACGTTAATTTCTCCGCCGCTTGCTTTTTCAAGCTGATTTATACAGCGTAAAAGTGTGGATTTACCGCTGCCCGAAGGCCCGATAATCGCCCATACTTCGCCTTTATTTACAGTAAATGAAATATCCTTTAAAACCTCGGTTGAGCCGAAACTCTTTGAAAGATTTTTTACTTCAAGCATTGACATAACATTTTCCCTCCTTATTTGTAGTAATCCAGCTTTTTCTCAATAGCTGCCGATATAACGGTAAGAATCATTGCAAGGACGAAATAGAAAAGACCTGCAATGAAAAGGGGAGTGAGGGAACTGTATGTCTGCATCTGCTGTTTTGCTTTAAGAGTGATTTCCGCAAATGCAATTACATTGGCAAGGGAAGTATCCTTGATAAGGGTAATAATTTCATTTGAACTTGCAGGCACAACTCTTTTTACAACCTGTGGGAGAATGATGTGGAAAAATGTCTGAGTTTTTGTCATACTGAGAGATGCCGCCGCCTCATACTGACCTTTTGGAATTGACTCAATGCCGCCACGGAAAATTTCCGCAAAATATGCGGCATAGTTAAGGGTAAAGGCAACAATGATTGCGTTGAACATAAAATTGTCGTCCTGAATATTTATGCCGCTTAACAAAGACTGCACAAATGAGGGCAGCTTGTCATTCTGTTTCAGCATCGGCACAGCGTAATATGCAACGATAATTTGCAGCATAAGGGGAGTACCACGCATAATGAGTATGTAGATATTTGTAAGCCACGAAACAGGCTTGAATTTGCACATTTTAAGCAGTGCAACAATCATTCCCAAAGGGATTGAATATAAAAGCGTAAATCCGAAAATTTTCAGCGTTGGTCCGAGATACTCCAAAAGTATCATAAAGACTTTTCTTATTTCTTCACCTGACATAAAAATTAACCACCTCGTTAAGAAAATTTAGTGCATTACTATTATAACATATTATCATACCCAATTGCAAGCTATTTTTTAGTAAATCTGCGATTTATTGCAAACTGTGCGGAAAGGCCTGTAAAAGCTCCCGAAATACAGCCGCAGCAGATGAGTATGGGGAAATATGACACAACGGCAAATGTTCCCGTAACAGCGATTGCAGCGAGAGTTTGTCCGATATTATGGGAAATTCCCCCTATTGTACTGCATAGCCATATGTGATTTTTGGGTATGAATTTTTTCAGCATAATCATAGCTGACAGGGCGAAAATCGCTCCCGATAAGCTGTAAATTATGGCGGAGATATTTCCGCCGAAAATTGTGCCGATGACAATTCGTGCAAGAGTGACGAGGACAGCGTCCTGCCATTTGTACTTATAAAGCACATAAACCGTAATTATATTGGCAAGTCCTGCTTTGACTCCTGTAATGGGGATAAGGTCGGGGAACTGCAATTCCACAATAAATATGACAGAGGCTATGGCTGTAAGCAGAGCAAGCCGTGTAAGCTTTTCAGTTTTCATTTTCAACAGCCTCCAACGGTAAATTGGCGGTAAGTCTGAAATCCTCGGAAATATTTTCGGAAATTGTCACATTTCCCGATTGCTCCACGAGGATATACGACATATGCGGGCGGTCAGCCATAAATTCCACCGCTTTTTCTTTTCCCATAACGAAAAGAGCCGTTGAAAGTGCGTCACACATCAAGCCGCTTTCGCCTATGACCGTAACTGATGCAAGTCCGTTATCTACGGGACACCCTGTGAACGGATTGATGATATGACAGTATTTTTCGCCGTTTTCCCCTGTGAAATATCGCTGATAATTTCCCGAAGTCACCACGGATTTATCGGAAACTGAAACAGTTCCCAGCGTTTCATCGGGAGAAAATGGATTTGCAACCGCAACGCTCCACATTGAGCCGTCAGGCTTATTGCCGACGGCACATACATTTCCGCCAAGATTGATTATTGCGGAATTTACGTCGTTTTCTTTTAGTATTTCCGCAATTTTATCTGATGTGAAACCCTTTGCCAATGCACCGAAATCTACCTCTGATTCATTGGGCAGAGTGACATTATTTCCGTTTATTTCGATTTTGGAATAATCCACCAATTCAAGCTTTTTGTTGATTTCTTCCTGTGTTGGAATTTTGTTTTCATCGGTTGTAAATCCCCATAGTTTCAGCAGGGGATAAACTGTAACATCAAGATTTCCCTGTGTGTTTTCCCCTGTTTCAATGGCAAATTCAAGGAGTTTTTTTACGTCATCTTCAACAGCAACTGCTTCACCGTTGGCGGAATTGAGCATATACACCTGACTGTTTTCATCGGTAACTGATAAAAGCTTTTCAAGGCGGTAAATTTCTTCTTCTGCGGAATTTAATGCAATATCGGCATTTTCACCGTATACCTTAATATTCATATATGTATCCATAGCGAAAATATCACGGCTTTGGGATTTGCTGCGGTAATTATCACATCCCCACAAAAGCAGGGGGACAATGCAAAGGAGTAAAATTAAGGGCATCTCTAAAAACCCCTTTTGAGAAAAAAAAGCTATGCACGACATCTGCTTCGTCAACCTCCCTTGGAGTGCGACAGCACGCCTGTGGAAGGTTTCCTTGCAGCTGTCATACCTATCTGTTTTTTCTTTAATCAAACGAGTTTTTAGAGATGCCCTTAATTTTTTCAAAATAATCACCTTTAAAAAAAGCTTCTGCGTAAACAGAAGCTTAAAATCAAAATATAAAAAATCCGCCTTGCCGTTCATATAGTGCATAAAACCCGCACGAAGCAGGTGGGTAAACGCCCGAATGATTCTCGCTCCCTTCGTCCGCAAAGCGGGAGGTCTGCAGTCCACACACGGAGCTGAATTCCCTTGTAAGAAGTGTTGGATTATAAAAACTATAATATACGCACAAGGCAGAAATTCTATTTCTTTTATGTATATATTATACCACATCTTTTTTTAAAAATCAAGGGTTTTTCAAAAAAATCACAAAAATAATATAAAGGGCATCTCTAAATAAGAAAAAATTGCTGAATATCGGCAGATATTCAGCAATGGAAAATTATTCAAATCGTAAAGCGTCAATGGGATTCATCTTTGCCGCACGTTTAGCAGGAGATGAACCAAAGATTACGCCTGTTAAAATAGAAACGATTACAGAAATAATAATTGCGGGAATTGACGGTGAAGTTACGATACTTATAGTATCAGCTACATCGGGGTCCATACCGTTTACAATAGTTTTTGCGATTTCGCCCAGCAGATAGCTTGCACCGAGTCCTAAAAATATTCCGATTATACCGCCGATAAGACAGATTATTATTGCTTCCATAACAAACTGACGTTTTATAGCGGAACTTTTAGCTCCCAACGCCTTGCGTATACCGATTTCACTTGTACGCTCAACAACGCTTACAAGCATGATATTCATAACTCCAACACCGCCGACAATAAGCGATATTGCGGCAATAAGTGAAAATGCAAATGAAAGTATATCAACAATGGCTATGTAAATTTTTGTTACTTCACCATAGTTGAACGCTTCAACCTTTACAAGTTCGTTGTTTTCATAAAGCTTATCAAAATACTTTTGTGCCTGTTGGGTAAGCTTTTCTGCATTCTTTCCGGGGTTAGGCTGTATTTCTATATAGCTGTATGAATTGGAAGCTTTGTTCTGCAATTTGTTTGAATAGGTAATAGGAATGTATATTACTGTTGATACATCTTTTTCTCCGCCTTCGTAGCGTCTGAGTTTATCCTTGCTTCTGTATACGCCTACTACGGTAACGGAAAAATTATAGTCGCCGTTAAGTGAAATAGTTTCGCCGATAATTGAGCCGTTGGGACAATACTGTTTTTCAAATACCTCTGATACAATAGCTGTAGATTTTTTCAGCTGTGTATCCTGAGTTGTTATTCCTCTGCCCTTGATTATCCTCATTCTGCTGTATCTCATATAACCAGGCTGTATACCCATTACATTGTGTGTGTAAGTGTTATTTTCAGTTGTTGAGGTGCATTCGGAAAGAAATTCGCAATCAATAAGCTCATAGTCATCGGGATATTTTTCCACTAATCCCTCCAGCATTTCATCTGTTATATAATCACTTTCGGTTATTTTGTAATCCGAGTTTTTTTCATAATCTTTGATACTCAAATATAAATCAATAGTATCAGTTCCCATTCCGTACAAAGAGGAACTTATAGTAGCTTTCAGCGTAGTTCCGATAGTTGAAATTGTAATAACTGATGATATACCGATAATAATTCCGAGCATAGTGAGGAATGAACGCATTTTGTTCATCTTCATTGACTGGAATGCCATTTTAATACATTCAAGAAAAGTCATACTCATAGCCTCCTTTATCGGAAACGATTCTACCGTCGCTTATGGTAATGATTCTATCCGTTTCACTTGCAAGCTCACGGCTGTGAGTGATAAGAACTATGGTCTTGCCTGTTTCCTTGTTGAGCTTATGGAAAATATCCATTATCATACGGCCTGTAACGGTATCCAATGCACCGGTAGGCTCATCGGCAAGGATAATTGAGGGGTCATTTGCCATTGCTCTTGCAATTGATACACGCTGTTTCTGACCGCCTGAAAGCTGATTTGGCTGGTGGTGCATTCTATCGCCCATACCAACCATACGGAGCAGATTTTTTGCCTTTTCTGTACGCTCTTTTGGGGGAACTCCCTTGTACAGCATAGGCAGTTCTACATTTTCCAATGCGCTCATTCTCGGAATGAGATTAAAGGTCTGGAAAACAAATCCGATTTCTGAGTTGCGGACTTCACTCAGCTTATCGTCGTTCATATTGCTTGTATCAGTGCCGTTGAGAGTATATCTTCCATGAGTTGGCTTATCGAGAAGTCCGATAATATTCATAAGCGTTGATTTTCCTGCACCCGATGCACCGACAATGGCTACAAATTCGCCCTCTTTTATGTCAATGCATATTTTGTGGAGGATTTCAAGCTCATTTTCCTGACCGACATTGAAGGTTTTAACTACATTGTCAATGCGGATAATAGATTCTGACATTATTCCACACTCCCTATTCTATCACAACATTGACTTTTTTGCCTTCTTTGACTCCTGTGGAATCTGTAATGATAAGCATTTCTTCTTCAAGTTCATCTGAGGTTATTTCCACATAATATGAAGTTTCTTCGCCTAATTCAACAAGAATTTTCTTTGCCACATATTTATCGCCGTCGGGGATAGCAGCCATTATGAAGTTTTTATCTTCTTCGGTTATAAAAATATCATAGGGAACAGCAAATACATTTTCCTTTTTGCTTGAAATGATTTCTGCTCTTGCGGTCATGCCTATGTATAAATCTTCTGACAGAGTTTCTTCGTCAATATCAATTTCCACGGGGTATAAAATGCCTGCATCGGAAGACACATTCATATGGGAAATTTTCTTAACACTTCCCTTGATTTCGTCTGTTCCCGTTGCTGATGTTCTGATAATTACTTCCATATCCTCGCCTACGTTGGGAATATCATATTCCGAAACGGTTACATTAACGGAAAGGTCAGATGTATCAACAATAGTAGCAAGAAGTTCTGTTCCGGGAATTGCTCCCTCAATTACGTGAGGAGAAACAACAACACCTGAAATAGGGGCGGTAATTACACAGCCGTCTATTTTCTTTTTCAGTTCCTTGAGTTCATTTTCTTCAACGGAATTTGTAACGAATTTTTCGGTTTCAATTACATTTTCAGCAGCTGAAATCATATCGTTGTACTGTCTTTCGAGGTTGGTGTAGTTATCCCTTGCGTCTTTTACAGCAGCTTCAAGGGCAGCAACATTGATTTTAGCCTGGTCCAGTTCAGCACCGATACTTTGCATTTCGGCTTTTGACTGATTATATCTGGGCTCATATTCTTCTGTTTCTTCTATTGATGCTGCAAAGTACCATTTTTGGTACATTTCATCATTGTACTTGCAAGCGTCCCTATATTTTGCTTCAAGTGAAGAAAGGCTTTGATAGGCTTCGTTGTATGTTTTAGTGGCTTCGTCAATTTTACGCTGTGCCTGCTGGAGCATAGCCTTTTTCTCGGTTTTTGTGGAATCGAGTTTATCCTGATTTACGGATTGCTCGTGCTTGATTTTGTCATCTTCGATTTCATACTGTGAGGAAAGCTGTTCATATTGTTTCTTCAGCTCTGTGTTGTCGAATTCAAAAAGAACATCGCCTTTTTCTACGAAATCGCCTTCGTTAACATTAACTTTTACAGCTTTGGTGTTCTGAGAATTTTCGATATTCAGTCTTACACCGTCAATATTTCCTGTAGCGGAAACGCTGGAAACGAGTTCACGCTTTTCAAGCTTGAAAACTTTGATACCGTTGGAATTTACATCATTGCCGCATCCGACAAGAGCAGAACTGCTTCCCATTATTACTGAGAGAAGCATTGCTGTGGATAAAAATTTTTTTCTCTTCATTTTAACCGCATCCTCCTATACTTATAAATAAATATATAGTATATATTATATCACAATGATAATTGATTGTCAATTTATGGGCAGCGAAAAATATGAACAATTTGTAAATTTTTCTTTTAATATTACATTCTGTAAGATTTTTAATATATATTGGAAAAATATGCAAAAAAATAGGGGCTTCTCCAATGAAATGCTCCCATTTTGTTGGACAATGTGGTATAATAGAAATATACCAAAATGAAGTCTAACGAAAGGGGGCATTTTTATGCCAAAAGGAAAACCAAACAAGCGATATACACCTGAATTCAAGATCATGGTCGTGGAAA
>JAZQFV010000140.1:0-34132 GCA_045539715.1 Ruminococcus sp.
TTCCGTAAAGCTGCTATTAATCTTATTAAACTCTTCAAAGAACGCACTAAAACCAAACGTGCCATTTCCAATATTATGCTTGACTGCCTTATCGATTTCAATTGTATTGTGAGAGTCGTTGGGGAAAATTGATTTGCGTGATGTCAAGGGATTTTCACTTGACAAAATTTAAGATATAATATATAATAATTGTATAAAATTTAACGGAGGTAATTATGATAAAATTAAACTGTGGAATGTTTGAGGAGTCGAAAAAATCAACGGCTTCAAAAAATATTTTAATCACTACTATAATATTCTTTTTTATGTTATTGATAATTCAGTTGGCGGAGTCCCTTATCCCCACGATTATGTCATATCCCGAATTGCAGCAAGCTATTATGTCCGAGGGAAATGTGGATATAAACCGTGCTATGGAAATATCCACAGAAATTATGATGAAGCCGAAATATTTTATTCCCACCCTTATCTGCACTATTTTCGGAACTCTCATAAGTATGATTTACTGCCGATTTATTGAGGCACGTCATCTCACTTCAATGGGTATTCGAAAGAAAAAGGCTGGTATTCACTATCTCCAAGGACTTCTTGTGGGATTTGCAATGATTTCCATTGCGGCACTTACATCAACTCTTTTCGGAGCAACGGAAATAAGCCTTTGCAAATCACCGAATATGGCGATTATCGCCCTTATGGCTGTAGGATTTCTGATACAGGGTATGAGTGAGGAATTTATTTTCCGTGGCTATCTCATGAACAGTATCGGCGGAAAAAATAATCCGTGGCTTGCGGTAATTGTAAGCTCGGCGGCATTTTCCCTTGCACATATTCTCAACCCCGGATTTAACCTTTTTGTATTTTTCAATCTCACGCTTTTCGGAGTATTTGCAGGACTTTATATGATTGCCTTTGACGATATATGGGGAGCATCGGCAATTCACTCCATATGGAATTTTACACAGGGCTGTTTCTACGGCATTAGCGTCAGCGGAACAGGCGATACCGAATCAATATTCCGCACCGTTCAGGTATCGCAAAGTAGTTTCCTCACAGGCGGCAACTTCGGAGTTGAGGGCAGTATATTTACAACAATTACCCTCATTATCGCCTGCATTCCCGTTATAATCAAAATTAAAAAAAACAATGAAAAAACAACAGATTAGCAAAAAACCTGTCAGAGCAGTTCCGCTTTGACAGGTATTTTTTTATTCATCATTTTTTGGCTCGTTTATAACTTCAATTATAAGTTTATCAACCTTGATTTCATCAGCGGCAACGGCTGAAATTGAAAATCTTCCCGTTTCAACCTTTTCGCCCTTTTCGGGGATATGCCCCATAATATCAGTTACCCAGCCGCCGACTGTAGTATATTCCGTATCAAATTCATCTTCGGGAATTCCCAGTAATTCGGCAAATTCATAAATATTTGTATCACCGAGAACCTCGTATCTCTTATCACCGAGTTCACGGATATTTGTTACAATTTCATCTTCCTCGTCGTAGATTTCGCCTACAAGTTCCTCAATAATATCTTCAAGAGTTACAATACCCTTTGTACCGCCGTATTGGTCGGTAACAACTGCAAGATGCACCTTTGCTTTCTGCATAAAACGCATTGCCTCGCTTATGAGGTTTGTATCGGCTATGTGAGGAACTTCCTGTATAATTTCGCTTATATCGCTTTTTCCCTCTCCAAGCATTTTGAAAAAAGTCTTATTTGTGATAATTCCGAGGATATTATCAAGGCTCTTTTCATAGATTGGAAGTCTTGAATACATTTCTGTATTGAAAATCTCCTTGATTTCCTCAACAGACTGGCAGATTTCAGCACCTACAACCTTAACTCTTGGGATAAGTATTTCATTTACGGTTATATCGTCAAAATCAAGGGCATTTTTCATCAGTTCGCTTTCCTGCTCCTCGATAACGCCCTCCTCCTCAATTTCGTCAATCATATACTTCAGCTCATCCTCTGTAACCGTAGGTGATTCGTCGCCCTTGAACAATGAGGACATTTTATTGAGTGCCAGCACAAAGGGCTTGAAAATAAATACAAGAAATGAAAGCGGAGCTGCAAACATAAGTGCAATCTTCTCAGCATTTTTCTTAGCGTAGGATTTTGGCAGAACCTCACAGAATATAAGTACAAGAACAGTTATGACAACTGTTGAAATTGCCGCACCGCTGTCACCGAAGAAATCGCAGAAAATAACAGTTGCAACTGATGAAGTACCGATATTTACGATATTGTTGCCGATAAGCACCGCCGTGAGAACGTCATCAAAGCGATTAGCAAGTTTCAATGCCTTGGCTGCTTTTTTATTTCCCTGTGATGCATAGTTCTTCAATCTCAGTTTGTTTACCGTTGAATACGCTGTTTCCGTTCCAGAAAACAGGGCGGAAAACACCATCATTGCCACTACAAGTATAAGTTTCGGTATAAGTGAACTGTCCATAAAAATTAATCTATCTCCTATTTAAAAATGTAAGGGGTTCTCTAAAAAACGGAACACGAGTGAAATTCCGTATATGACAAATATCAGTTACAAGGCGGCAAACCGCAGTAATACTTTGTGTATTGCAAGGTTTGGCAACGCAGCAAATGGTATTTGTTTGAGGAAGTTCTCCGTGAGGGAGTTTTTTAGAGGTTCCCATAACCTATCAGAAATCTCCCAGAGCAAAACCCTGAGAGATTTCTACAGTATTCAATTATATCATATTATGCCGACTTTTTCAATAGTAAAAATAGCTATTCTTTTGTGAATTTTTCTGCACTTATATAGCTGATTTATTCGGAAAAAAGGGCAGTTGTAAGGTATCTGTCGCCTGAATCGGGGAGAATTACAACTATATTTTTCCCGTGATTTTCCTGCCGCTGTGCAATAGTAACCGCACCGTAAAGTGCAGCTCCCGAAGATATTCCCACGAGAATACCCTCTTTTCTGCCCATTAATCGGCTTGCTTCATATGCCTGCTCCTCGGTAACTGCAATAACCTCATCGTAAATCTGCGTATCGAGAATATCGGGAACAAAGCCTGCTCCGATACCCTGCAAGCCGTGAGCCCCTGCATTTTTTCCCGAAAGAACAGCAGATGATGCAGGTTCTACCGCAACTATTTTTATATCGGGATTTTTCTCTTTCAGATATTTTGCCGTACCTGTGAGAGTTCCCCCTGTGCCGACTCCTGCCACGAAAATATCAGCCTTTCCCTCGGTATCTTCCCATATTTCAACACCTGTTGTTTCGTAATGAGCCTTGGCATTGTCGGGATTTGAAAATTGCTGCGGAATAAAGCTATGGGGAATTTCAGCGGCTAATTCCTCAGCCTTTGCAATTGCCCCTGCCATACCCTTTGAACCCTCTGTGAGAACAAGTTCCGCACCGTAGGCTTTCATCAATATACGGCGTTCTTTTGACATTGTATCGGGCATTACAATAATTACACGATAGCCCCTTGCCGCACCAACTGATGCAAGACCAATTCCCGTATTGCCCGAAGTAGGCTCAATTATAACGGATTCGGCAGTAATCAGACCTTTCTTTTCCGCCTCATCAAGCATAGTTTTTGCAGCTCTGTCCTTAACTGAGCCTGTGGGATTGAGGTATTCAAGCTTTGCAAGAATTTTCCCCTGCAAACCGTATTCCCTTTCAATATTTCCAAGCTCCATAATGGGAGTTTTGCCGATAAGTTCATCAACCGACTGATAAATTTTCATACTATCACCTTATTTTTTTTCGGATTCAATCCATTTTTCCATATCTGTTTCAGTTCCGCCAATTGATGTATAAGCGTAAAATTCAAGAATTGACGAAGCGTCTGTGGAGTCAATTTTGCCGTCCTTGTTTACATCGGCTGCCTTTTTCGCCTTGTCATCAAATGCGAGAGTTCCGTTTGTGGAAATTGCTGCATATTCCGCAAGTACAAGTGATGCGTCTACGGAGTTTACAGAGCCGTCGCTGTCAACGTCGCCGAGAGGAATTTTTACTTCAACTATTTCATCGGAAATCTCGATGTCTTTAAGAACATATTTTGCATTTTCATCATGTTTTACAATAATACGCAGTCTTGATGCATCTGAAACATCAAGAACCTGCTTTTGAGGTGTCATTCCTGAAGTAAGCTCAATTTCTTCAACAAGAACTCTATCAATATAAATTGAAGCCTTAGCATTGGTAAGCGGTGAATTATCAACATGTCCCCATGTCCATGATATTGAATTTATATTTTCAGTATTAAAGTTTACTGATGAAGTACTTGGAGCATAAGAATACACTCCTGAAAACAAAATTCCATTATAACATTTTTCACCGTTTATTGTATATGCGTCCAATTCGCTTACCAAATTAAAAGATGATGTATTATAAGCATCAAATGCAGATGTAACAAATGCCTTACTATCCTTGTAATCAGGTACTGTATGAGTTTTCTTAGCTTCTGTATCGTTCATGCTTATATCTGCAAGAACGAATTTTGCATTTTCTTCATGTGCAACGCTTAAACGAAGATTTTTACAGTCCTTAGTGTCAACAGTAATTTTTTGCGGTAAAATGAGACAGCTTAATTCTACTTTTTCTGTAAGAACCCCGTCCTTATATACTGATAAGACTGCATTTGTCATTGCGGTGTTATCAACATGTCCCAGTGTTCCGGAAATTGAATCAATGTTTTCTACATTGAAATCTATAATAGAATTTGAAGAAGTGTATGAATATGCGCCGCTGAAAATCAGACCTTGATAATAATATCTTCCATTTACTCTCTTAGCTTCAAGGTCACTTACTGCTGAAAAATATGAAGTATTAACTCTGTTGTATCCGTCAGAAATAAACATTTCGGAAGTTTTATATGTAGGTGCTTTACCTGTTTTTGCTGTTTTATTTTCATCAACTGTAATGTCTGTCATAACATACTTGGCATCTTCATTGTTTGTAACAATAATTTTAAGTTCTGAAACGTCCTTTAAATCAAATGTGTAATCAGTAACAGGCATTGTTGGTGAAAGTGAAAATTTATCAGTAAGCACATTATCGTAATAAACAGATACAGTAGCACCTGTCATTGATGTATTGTCCATATGTCCCCATGAACATGAAATACTATTTACATTTTCTGTATTAAAACAAACTCTGGAATTACTTGATTGGTATGAATAAGCACCGCTGAAAACAAGACCTCTATAATAATATCTGCCGTTTACTCTTGTTGCTTCGAGGTCGCTTACTGCTGAAAAAGTGCTGTAATTCTGATAATTATATCTGCCGCCGATAAAGCTGTCAACAGATTCATATTCAGGAACTACAGGCTTGAGTATAGGCTTGATATTATCGAATTCCACCTGTGCCATTGCATATTTTGAGTCCTCATTAAATGTAACAGCAACCTTTAATATTGAAGCCTCTGAAACATCTACGGTATAATCCTGCCAGAGCATATCTGCTGAAAGAGGATATTTGTCTGTAAGAACATCATCAAGATAAATTGATACAGTTGCACCTGTCATATCTGCACCGTCAATATGTCCCCAAACCCATGAAACATTTTTTATATTCTTTGTATTATAGCTGATTGTAGCTGTACTTGCCTGATATGAATACTGACCTGAAAAAACTACACCATTACTATATGTTCTGCCGTTCATGTTGAATGTCTTGGAACCGTCGCTATAAATAGTAGCATTTTTACCGTCATATCCGCCTGCAAGAAAGCTTTCCGCTGTCAATGCTTCCTCCTTTTCTTCTGTTTCAGCCTTGTCAGCTGTTTCAGCCGCAACTGCATAATTCATTGCATCATAGGGATACACACCTGTTGAACCGCAGATTACCGCACCTGCAATAAGTCCTGTGGCAATACGTTTTAAATTCATAATTTAACCTCCATATAAATTTCATATATTTCTACATATTATTATTTTAACAAATCTAACAACACTTGTCAAGTAAAAAAATTCTCCCAATCTATTGCAAATTTTGTCCTTTTGTGATACAATTAAAATAGCATGTTATGCATAAATCAGGAGGAAAAAACTATGGATAATAAAAGACCAAGAGCAAGACAAAAGAATGTCACATCAGGCGGCAGCGGAGTTCACAGGCGTGGCAGCGGACTCGGAACAGGCCCTGTAGGCTCAGGCAAAATAAACTCAGGCAAAACAGGTGGAAGCGGTATGAAACGTGCCGCTGTCGGAGGCGGTATCAGCATCCCAACTCTGCTTATTATCGGCTTTGCTATTATGAAAATGATTGGCGGCGGAAATGGTGCATCTCAGCAGCAGCAGGATTTTATTCAGAATAACGGTTCAAACAATTACAATTCTTCTTCGGGAGTTGACTTCTCCGATACAGGAAGTTCAGCTGAAATCAATAACGATGTAGCCGCAGGTTCAAGAAGCAAATATACAAATATCCTCGGCAATAAAAAAGATTCCGTTACTGTTATGATTTACATTTGCGGTACTGACCTTGAATCAAAGCACGGTATGGCTTCTTCCGATATTCAGGAAATGGCTTCCGCTGATTTCGGCGACAACGTAAATGTAATCCTCTACACAGGCGGCTGTAAGCAATGGAAAATCAACGGAATCAGCAACAAGGTTCATCAGATTTATCAGATTAAAAACGGCGAACTTATCCGCCTTGAAGATGATATGGGCAAGAGTGCAATGACCGAGCCTGAAAATCTTTCAGAGTTCATCAAATACTGCAACAAGAATTTCCCTGCTAACCGTAATAACCTCATTATGTGGGACCACGGCGGCGGCTCTGTAAGCGGCTACGGCTATGATGAAACAAATGCTTTCGGCGGTTCAATGGACTTGGCTGAAATTGATAAGGCACTCACCGACGGCGGAGTTAAATTCGACTTCGTAGGCTTTGACGCTTGCCTTATGGCAACTGCTGAAACTGCCCTTATGCTCAATGACCATGCGGATTATATGATTGCTTCCGAGGAAACTGAACCGGGTATCGGCTGGTATTACACAAACTGGCTTACAAAGCTTGGCAGAAACACATCAATGCCCACAGTTGAAATCGGCAAGAATATCATTGACGATTTCGTTGATACCTGTGCTAAAAAATGCCGTGGACAGAAAACAACTCTTTCAATTATTGACCTTGCGGAATTTTCAAATACTGTTCCCGAAAAGCTTAATTCCTTTGCACAGTCAATCAGCAAAAAGCTTACAAATCAGGAATTCAAAGAGGTTTCCGATGCCCGTTATACAACCCGTGAATTTGCTGTAAGTTCAAAAATTGACCAGGTTGACCTTGCTCACCTTGCTCTCAATATGAATAACAGCGAGGGTACAGCTTTAAGCAATGCCATAAAGGACGCTGTAAAGTATAACCGCACATCCAACGATATAAACAATGCCTACGGTGTGTCAATTTATTTCCCCTACAGAAAGACTTCAAGCGTTGATACAGCCTGCAAGACATACAATAAAATCGGTATGGATTCCGAATACAGCCAATGTATAAGACAGTTTGCAAGCCTTGAAACATCAGGTCAGATTTCAGCAGGCGGAACATCCTCCCCTGTCCCCTCACTTTTCGATATGCTCGGAAGTGTAACAGGTTCATCAGGTGGAAATGCTGATATGATCGGTCAGCTTCTCGGTTCATTCCTTGGCGGAACTTCCGACAGAACAATTGCAGGTCTTGACAGCTCCAACACAGAATTTATGAAAGACAACGGTCTTTCAGCCGATGATACTGCTGAATACATCTCAGCAAACTATTTCGACCCCACAAATCTCGTATGGGAACAGAACAGCAAGGGCGAATATGTAATGGAGCTCCCCGAAAAGCAGTGGGAACTTGTACATACTCTTGACAAGAACCTGTTCTACGATGACGGCACAGGCTATGTTGATATGGGACTTGACAACGTATTCACATTTGATGATGACGGAAATCTCATTGCAGATACCGATGATACATGGGTAGCAATCAACGGTCAGCCTGTGGCATATTACCACACAGATACAACTGAATTCGGCAATGACAGATATTCAATTTCTGGCTATGTCCCTGCATATCTCAATGATGAGCGTGTAAATCTTATTGTTGTATTCGATTCCGAAAATCCCAACGGCTATATCGCAGGTGCGTCAACTGATTACAAGAACAACGAAACCGATACAGTTGCAAAGAATATGATTGAGCTTGAAGCAGGCGATACTCTCGACTTTGTATGCGATTACTATGACTACAGCGGCACATATTCAGACAGCTACTATCTGGGCGAGCAGATGACAGTTTCCGATAATATGGAAATCAGCAATGTAAGCGTAGGCGACGGAAATCTTAAAATCAGCTATTGCTTTACTGATATTTACAATCAGACTTACTGGACAGAGGCTATAAACAAATAATGAATAAGCTTTTTATAGCTGTGGATTTTTTCGATTCAGTAATGGCAGTTGGCGATTTTCTTGCTTTAATCCTTGAGATTGGCTTGGGCATATTACTGTTAATTTCGCTGATTTTTGGAATAAAAAACAAAAAAATCAATTTAAAACCAATTGGAAAATTCGCATTAAAAGTACTGGGAATTTCCTTAGCTGTAATTGCCGTATTCTTTCTGATAACTATGTTTATTGCAGAGAATATTAGTTACAAAGAAAAGGAAATTCTCGGTTGGCTGATATATTTTTCAGCTGTCGGATTTTTCACTTGGTACGTTCTGAAAGATATTATCACTGTCATAAATCTTCATATTAATGGAAAACACACAACGGGAATATTCACGAATTATGAATTAGCAATCAACGGAAGATTTATAATCTGTGTTGAATATAGTGTTGACGAAATATCTTATATATACAAGGGACGGCAGTTTAAAAGCAACAAAAAGCTTAAAATCGGAGATGAAGTAGATATACTTTATAATCCTAAAAATCCCGATAAATCCTGCATTTATAAACACTCAGCTCTTGAACAAATATTTCCGACAATTTTAGTGATATTGATAATCATTTTTACTTTTTTATCCTTAAATTATTCTTGATAAATAATGCCAAAACAAATGCCACAGAGAAAAATCTGCGGCATTTGTTTTTTATAAAATTAAAGATTATAATAACGGTCAAACTCAGCAGGGTGAGGAATTGCAGCCAATGCACGGCACTCCTCACGCTTTGAGCGGATGAACTTTGTAATAAGTTCCTCTGGGAATACTCCGCCTGCAAGGAGGTAATCGTGGTCAGCTTCAAGAGCATCAAGAGCCTGCTCAAGTGAAGTAGGAAGATGTGTAAGCTTTGCCTTTTCCTCGTCGCTGAGGTGGAAGAGGTTCATATCATATGGTCCCCAACCGTTCTCATGTGGGTCAATCTTGTTCTTGATACCGTCAAGACCTGCCATAAGAATTGCAGCATAGCAGAAATATGGATTACAAGTAGCATCGGGATTTCTCAGCTCAAAACGTCTGCGGTCAGGTGTCTTTGCATATGCAGGAATACGGATAACAGCACTTCTGTTTGATGTAGCATAGCCAACTGTTACAGGTGCTTCAAATCCGGGAACAAGACGCTTGAATGAGTTGGTGCTTGGGTTTGTGATAGCACAGAGAGAATTGATATGCTTCAGAAGTCCGCCCATAAAGTAGTGTGCTTCCTTGCTGAGGTGAGCGTAGCCGTTATCATCAGAAAATACAGGCTGTCCGTCCTTTAAAAGAAGCATATGAACGTGCATACCGTTTCCAGCCTCGCCCATAACAGGCTTTGGCATAAATGTAGCGGATTTGCCGTACTTTCTTGCTGTATTGTGAATGATGTACTTGATTGTCATTGTAGCGTCAGCCATTTTTGACATTACACCAAGCTTAGGCTCGATTTCAAACTGACCTGCTGCACCAACTTCGGGGTGGTGGTAGTTGATACCGATTCCTGCTTCTTCCATAAGCATACACATTTCACTTCTTGCCTCGTAGGAAACATCATAAGGCTTAGCAATGTGATAGTTCTTCTGCTTGGGAACAATATTACCCATACCCTCAACAGCGCTGTTCCAATGAGCCTGTACAGCGTCAACGGAATAGCCTACTGACTGTGAGCCTACTTCCCAGCCTACATTGTCAAAGAGATAGAACTCGAATTCGGGGAGAATGAGCATTGTATCAGCAACGCCGCAATCCTTCATATACTGTTCAGCAGCAGCTGTAATATTTCTTGGATACTGAGCAAGGGGACGATTTTCGGGATAGTCGATAATCATTGCATTACCCATCATAGAGAGAGTTGCAATTTCGCAGAATGGGTCAATCTGAGCTGTGTCGGGGTCGGGAATAAATACCATATCGCTCTTTTCAACAACAGCATAGCCGTAGTTTGAAGCGTCAAAACCGATACCATTCTTCATAACGTCCTCGCTGAAATCCTCAGCAGGGATAGTTACGTGGCGGAACTGTCCGTTAATGTCAACCATTTTAAAATCGACCATTTTAATGTCTTTTTCACGGATAAGATCCATAATCTTCTGTACTTTTTCGTTCATTGGAATACACTCCTTATAATATATTTTTGTGTGTCGGAATATGCTACAGAATATTATACCACATTTCTCACAAAAAATCAATAACATTTTGAAAATTTTTACATTAAATTTCGAATTAATAAAATCTTTTGTATTCCTCCGTAAGCAGAATCAGCAATTCCTTTTTCTTCATTCTGAAAAGTGGTTTCCTGTCATTGACAAAAAAACTCCGATTAGTCAAGCTTTTTCAAATGAAAACCCCTTATGCCGATTCCCGAAAAATCAGGCGGCATAAGGGGGTATATTATTTTCCTCTGTTCTTCTTTACAACATTTTCAAGCTTTTCCGCACGGAGAAGTGCTGTATCTATATGGTCACAGAAATTCTCTCTGCCAACTCTCTGTACAAAGCCTGCCTTTTCCATTGCCTTCATTGGCTGGTCGTTTACGTGGGAGAATACAACCTCAATGTTGTGCTTTTTGCAGCGTTTCGTGATTTTATCAAGCATTTCAACTCCCGATGCGTCAATAGCAGGAACATTTCTCATTCTTAAAACGAGAACGTCAATTTCCTTTGTGCTGTCAAGGATATAGTTGAATTTATCAGATGCCGCAAAAAACATTGGACCGTTGATTTCGTATACTCTTGTGTTTTCGGGAACTTTTTTAAGTGAAATATGGTCGGGGTCAGTATCCTCATCATCAACATAAATCCAGTCGTGTCCCTCTGTAACATCAGCCATACGCTTCATAAAGAGAAGTGCTGCAAGTACAATTCCCACACCAATTGCCACAACAAGGTCAAATACAACTGTAAGCACAAGTGTTAAAATAAGTACCGCAATATCGCTCTTTGGTGAGATTTTTATACAGTTTACAATTTCTCTCCAACCGCACATATTATATGCTACAACAAAAAGTATAGCCGCAATTGTGGGCATTGGAATCATAGCCGCATAGGGCATAAGCACTACAAGCACAATGAGAAGTACAACAGCGTGAACCATACCTGCAATTGGTGTACGTCCGCCATTCTTGATATTTGCAGCAGTTCTTGCAATTGCACCTGTTGCAGGAATACCGCCGAAAAGTGCAGATGCAATATTTGCCGCACCCTGTGCTGTAAGCTCCATATTTGAACGATGCTTTGAACCAATCATACCGTCAGCAACAACGCATGAGAGAAGTGATTCAATAGCTGCAAGAATTGCGATTGTGAAAGCGTTGGGAATAAGTGCCTTTACTCTTTCAAAAGTGAATTCGGGAAATGTTAATTTAGGAGGTGCAGATGAAATCTGATACAAATCGCCGATTGTATTAACGTTCATTCCGCTTACCTTTACAATTACCGCACCTACGATTACAGCGATAAGCGAGGGCGGAATTTTGCTTAATTTCTTAGGCCATAAAATAAGAATTGCAAGGGATATAAGTCCGATGAGGAATGCAAGAGGATTGAATGTGGAAAGGGATTTGAAAATCTCCTCTACCTTTTCCATAGTTTCAACAGGTGAACCCTCAAATGTCATACCGCAGAAATCTTTGATTTGTCCCACAACAATTGTCACGGCAATACCAAAAGTAAAGCCTAAAGTAATTGTGGTAGGGATATATTTAATAAGGCTTCCGAAGCGGCAAAATCCCATAATTACGAGGAAAATGCCTGCTATAATTGTGGAGATAATGAGTCCGTCCATACCCTCTGTAGCAACGATACCAGCTACAATTGTTGCAAATGCCGCTGTAGGGCCTGCAATCTGTACACGGCTTCCGCCAAGGAATGATACAACGAAACCTGCTACAATTGCGGTGTAAAGTCCCTGTTCAGGAGCAACTCCCGATGCAAGTGCAAGTGCGATTGAAAGAGGCAATGCAATAATTGCCACGATTATGCCTGAAATTATGTCCTTGACAAGCTGTTCTTTCTTGTAGCCCTTCATTACCGAAAACAGCTTCGGTTTGAGCTTTTCTTCCGTTTTCTTAACGGCTGCGGATTGAACTGAATCCATAATAAACCTCCTGAAATCAATGAGTTTTCAACGCTTAATAATTATAACTCTTGAATTCAAAAAAGTCAATAAGCCTTTTTGTGTAAACTTAACAAACTTTTATGTCGGTTTTTAGGCAAAAAAGCACATAGTTCTGTCGGATTATGGCATAAAATAAGCCATTTATTGCTATAAAATAAAAATTTGCAAAAAACCCTTGCAATTCACAAGCAAGTGTGATATAATATTAACAATGGGGCAAAATGTCCCAACTGAAAATTCAGGAGGAATTTATAATGTTAGTTTCAGCTACAGAAATGCTCAAAAAGGCAAGAGAAGGCAAGTACGCAGTAGGTCAGTTCAACATCAACAACCTTGAGTGGACTAAGGCTATTCTCCTCACTGCACAGGAGTGCAATTCACCCGTTATCCTCGGTGTATCTGAGGGTGCAGGCAAGTATATGACAGGTGTAGAAACTGTTGCAGCTATGGTTGCAGCTATGGATAAGTCACTGGGAATTACTGTTCCTGTTGCTCTCCACCTTGACCACGGCTCATACGATGGCTGCTACAAGTGCATCAAGGCTGGTTTCACATCAATCATGTTCGACGGTTCACATTTCCCAATCGAGGAAAATGTTGCTAAGACAACTGAGCTTGTAAATGCTGCTCACCACCTTGGTCTTTCTATTGAGGCAGAGGTTGGTGCTATCGGCGGCGAAGAAGACGGCGTTGTTGGTAAGGGCGAGTGTGCTGATCCCGCAGAGTGCAAGATGATCGCTGATCTCGGCGTTGACTTCCTTGCAGCAGGTATCGGTAACATCCACGGCGTATATCCTGACAACTGGGAGGGCCTCAGCTTTGAAACTCTCGAAGCTATCAACAAGACTGTTGGTGAAATGCCTCTCGTTCTCCACGGTGGTACAGGTATCCCCGACGAGATGATCACAAAGGCTATTTCTCTCGGCGTTGCTAAGATCAACGTAAACACAGAGTGCCAGCTCGTATTCGCTGAAGCTACAAGAGGATATATTGAGGCAGGTAAGGATCAGTCCGGTAAGGGCTTTGACCCCAGAAAGCTTCTTGCTCCCGGCTTTGAGGCTATCAAGGCTAAGGTTAAGGAGAAGATGGAACTCTTCGGAAGCGTTAACAAGGCATAATTATGTCATAAAAAATCCCGATACTTTGCTGTATCGGGATTTTTGCATACCGCATATAATATAAGGGGTGATTTTCAATGACAATGTGTGCAACTGTTTTATCCGTAGAAAAAGACAGACTTCTCGTTCTCGACAACAAGACTGAACAGGAGGTTATTGTCAAAACTCGCTGCCCGTTTTTCAATGAGGGCGATAAGGTGAAAATTATTTACAACGGCATTATGACATTGAGCCTGCCGCCGCAGATAAACGCAGGAAGAATTATCAAGTGCTGTGATTAATCTCCACATACCGCACAATCTGCTATTGGCGGATTTGTGCGGTTTTTTTGGAAATATTACTTGACAAACAACATTTGCTGTGGTATAATCAATATGTAATTTATGGGGCATTAGCGCAGTTGGGAGCGCATCACACTGGCAGTGTGGGGGTCAGGGGTTCGAATCCCCTATGCTCCACCATAACAAAAGCCTATGTTTAGACAAAAACACAGGCTTTATTTTTTTGCTGTTATGCTTCACAACAGCTGAAATTTGAATATTTCCGTTAGAGAATCAGGAACCGATTATCATGTCCGTTAATGCTGAATATGCAAAATTGATTCAATCACGCTCTATATTGTAATTGTTCAATAATACCTAGAAGAATGTCATCAAAACTATCAACTTCATATATTTCTTCATGGTCATTAGTAAATATTATACCATCACTCTTTGAAAAGCAAATGATTTCTCCATCGCCAATCATAGATCCTATAATGACAGTATCGCCGTGTACGAAATTGGGACTATTGATTATTTTCTTTATATCATAAAACTCTGCAATAGCACCACATATTGTTGCTTCATTGGAAAACGTCAACCACTCTTTGTATGATGAAGGTAACGAAATGTTATTTGTACGCTCAATTTCAGCTATCTCAGTTTCGCTTAGCGGAGGAGAATAATAAAAAGAGTACTCATCATTTAACTGCTGAGTCAATTGAACAAGTTTTTTAAGATTTTCTGTTAAACTGTTATTTGGTATTTCAGGGATATATGACATATTTTAACTCCTCTGTCTTTCGGTTTTATTATTACAATTTTTACAACAAATATTATTAATCATACTTCTCATCAAACTCATCTGACCAATCTTCTCCATATATTTCTTCAGCTTTTTCTTCTAAATCAGCAGAAATATATGCAAGCACACTGTCAAACGAATCGTACTCCTCAACTTCACCATCAAAAATCGTGTAAAATTCACCTGTTTTTCCGGAAAAATATAAATATTCGCCATCTCCGACAAAGCTGCCTATTAAAACATTGTCCTCGTCCTCAACCTCAGGCCAGAAAATGCACCAACATCTGTCAGCCATATCGCAGCTTTTCGTTAATAGCAGCCATTCTTTAAACATTGAGGGAATTTCTATATTGTTTTCAATTACCCAATTATTTATTTCTTCTTCGGTGGCAGGATTTTCAAATTTGTATTCGTAATCCTCTGAAATGAAATCACATAAATTTCTCAGATAATCATAAGATTCCATTATTAATTCCTTATCAGTTTTTTCCATAATTCATACTCCTTAAACAAATTTTATTTTTAATGCATTTTATAATACATTTTAATCGCATTTCTCATCAAGTTCATCTGACCAATCCTCGCCGTATTCTTCTTCTGCTTCATCTTCCATAGTTACTTGAACATATGTAAGGAAATCAAGAAAATCTTCATATTCTTCTTTGTCATCACCAATTGTATAAAAAGCCCCTGTATTTTTTGAAAAATAAAAATGTTCAGTACCATACCCAAGGCTTCCGATATATACATCTTCTTTATCAGAATTGCTGATTTCCGGGAAAAACAGCTCAATTCTGCCATCCATAATTCTTGCATACGAAGTAAGCATTAACCAACTCTTGTACATATCAGGCATACTGATAGCATTGTCTTTTTCCCAATCTACCAATTTTTCAATGGAAACACCTTGCTCAAATACTGATGTTCGACTTAAAATTGAAGCAATATTTCTTATATCATCAAAAGCATCTTTAATTTCGTTATTGATAACAAATCTCATGAAAATTTTCCTTTTTAATTTGAATATTTTTCGGTTTAGCATGTTACAACTTTACAATATAATTATACATCATTATGTATTTTTTGTCAATATGCTGTTATGATTAATGACAGCTGAAAATTGAATATTTCCGTTATAGAATCAGATACCGCTTATCGTGTCCTTTTAAAAAAATGCCCACTATGTAGAAATATATTTCAGATATAATACAATTGACAGGTGACAAATGCTTTGAAATGTGGTATAATAGATGTATAACAAAATAATCAGCGAGGTGAAAATTATGGTATACATCACAGGCGATATTCACGGCGAACTTGAACCGATATATACGCTTTTTGAAAGATTCCAACCCAAACCCGAGGATATAATCGTCATTTTGGGAGATGTTGCTCTGAACTACACAGGACGGATTAGGGACAGAGCGATGAAAGAAGATATGTCCGCATTGAAATCCACTTTCTTCTGTATTCACGGCAACCATGAGAATAGACCGCAGAATATTGCATCCTACCAAGAAAAGGAATGGCATGGCGGCAGGGTGATGTATGAGGAGGATTTCCCCAATATTCTCTTTCCTATAGACGGAGAGATTTTCGATATTGACGGCAGGCAATGCCTTGTAATCGGCGGTGCGTACAGCGTGGATAAGTTCTATAGACTCCGCAGGGGTTATCATTGGTGGCCCGATGAACAGCCGACACCAACTATCAAGGCTTATGTTGAGGAACAAATCGAGAACAGAAAAGTCGATGTTGTCTTTTCTCACACCTGCCCATTCAAGTATATTCCGACTGAGTGCTTTTTGCCCGGAATTGATCAATCTACCGTTGACAACAGCACGGAACATTGGCTGGATACCATTGAGGACTCATTGGATTATGAAGCTTGGTATATGGGGCATTGGCATATTGACAAACAAATTGAAAAGATGCACTTTCTGTTCCATGGAGTAGAGGTGCTATAGAGCATAAAGCGGGAAGTTCTTTTTAAGGTATAATGACACCTTAAAAACCTTATGCAGTAATACTTTATGTATTGCAAGGTTTGACAACGCAGTAAATGATATTTGTCATAGGAAGTCTGCCGTGAGGGAGGTTTTTAGAGGTTCCCATAATATATAAATAATCACAGTGCTGTATAATTAAAAAAGCTTTGACTTTCATAAGAATTAACAATGGGCAGTTTCCAAAAGTGACCTTATTCCGATAAAAATCCAATATAGCACAAAAGAGTATCAATCTCCTAATACAACGGAGACTGATACTCTTTTCTTTTTTCAGATTATTCTATTCTGAAGAAACCTTCAATCAATCAACAAGATAGCTCAAAAAACAAGAAAAGCCGAAGTTAGTGTGACAACCCGACCTCGACTTTTCGCAAAATTATTGAATTGACGATACGCTAAACTTGATTCGTATGTTTCTCACACAGTTTCTAATATACCTTATCATTATTATAGCAAATTATGTATGTCTTGTCAAGATAGGTGGATTGTTTTTTTATTGTTTCCATAATTACTTATACTGAACGATGATTAATTGGAGGTTTTAATGAATGAGCAAGAAAACAGCTTATAAACGCAGGGACGGACGCTGGGAGTGCCGTATATCTATGGGCAAAGATGAGAACGGCAGACGTGTATTCCGTTCGTTCTACGGAAAAAGCCGTGATGAAGCCGAATACAAGGCTATGATAGCACTGGATCACAGCGAGGACGAGTACGCTGTAACGGAAATGACGGTCAGAGAGCTTGTGACCGAGTGGCTTCATGTGACAGCATCACGAATAAAGGAGTCAACGGCTGCCAACTACGTCATGAAAGCCGAAAAGCACCTTATACCTGCATTTGGAGAGATAAAGTGCTGTCTGCTGAAAGCGAAAGATATATATGCTTTTATCGAACGCAAGATAAAAGAGGGCTTGTCGGTGCGGTATCTGTCTGATATTATCGTGCTGTTCAAGTCGGTTTTTCGCTATGCAAGCCGTGAATATAGAATCCGTAACGTACTTGACGGTATCGTTCTCCCCAAAAAGAATAAGCCTGAAATTGCTGTTATGAACAAGAAACAGCAGCTCAGGCTTGAAAAATATCTGGACGAGCGTCCGTCTGTTACGAGCGTGGGTATTGCAATCTCGATGTATATGGGCTTGCGTATCGGTGAGGTCTGCGCTCTGCAATGGAAAGAGATTGACCTTGAAAAACGTGTTTTGACCGTCAGCAAGACCATTCAGCGTGTGCAGTGCAGAACAGGATCCAAACAAACCAAGCTCATCATCACTGAGCCGAAAAGCGAAAGTTCTAAACGAACAATTCCTATCCCTGATTGCCTGCTTCCTCTGCTCAGACGGTTTAAGGATAACGGTGAGGTCTATGTGGTGTCCGGCAGGAAAAAGCCTGTTGAGCCAAGAACAATGCAGTACCGCTTCGCTAAAATACTGCATAACGCAGATTTGCCGTCATTCCACTATCACAGCCTGCGCCATTTATTTGCAACAAGGTGTGTCGAACTGGGCTTTGATGTGAAAACGCTGTCCGAGATTTTAGGGCATAGCTCCGTAGAAGTCACGCTTAACCGCTACATTCATTCCGATATGGAGCGTAAGCGTACCTGTATGAGCCTTCTTTCTAAGTGCGCATGACCGTCAGTGTAACGTAAAAGTGCCGTCATTCCGAATATTGAAAACTGAATAAAATCGGAGTCAACTGCTCTTTTCTCGTTAAATCAATAATTTTGCGAAATACGAAGCTGTATTTTGCAGTATGTTAATGACTGTTAAGGAGTAATATAATGGATGCAAACCAGAATTTGACAGCGGAAATGATTAAAATAGACCCCTATAATTATACACTATCCGAGATGGTGGATGTAATTGGGGAAACCGAAGCAAAAAAGCTGTTTAAATCTATTTATAAAGGCACATCGAAATTAAGTTATCAAACTATAAAGGTGAAAGATGTTTTTAATGGTGGCGACACAAGAAAATATGCGTTCGAATTATGTGACCATTATTGCATTGAAACTGTTTGTATTCAAAGAAAAACCGGTACTACAGTGTGTGTAAGTACAATGGTAGGATGTCCCGTTGGATGTGTTTTCTGCGAATCTGGGAAAAACGGTTTTATCCGTAACTTAACTCCATCCGAAATTGTTCAGCAGATTGTACTACTTAGAGAAAAAGTCAATCGAATTGTTTTTATGGGGATGGGTGAACCACTGTTCAATTATGATAATCTGGTTAAGGCGATACATATTCTACGTGATAGGGATGGATTGAATTTTCCTACAGATGGAATCACAATTTCAACAGTCGGGCCGCTACAGCAACTTAAAAAAATAAGAGAAGAACATTTGAAAATACAGTTGACTCTCTCGCTTCACGCAACAGATCAGAGAACTCGTGACATTGTCATGCCCCATATGAAAGGACATGATATTAGAAAAGTTGTGGAAACCGTACTTTCTTATTCCGAAAGGCACAACAGAAAAGTCACTATAGCGTATTTGCTTATTCCGGGGTTAAATGATCGTTCAAGCGATGTAAGACAGTTAGGAAAGTGGTTTAGAGGAAAGAATGTGTTGATTAATCTTCTTCAGTATAACGAAACATCGAATAGTCGCATTAAACGTCCAAACAAGCAGCAGTTAGTTGCGTTTAAAACAAGATTGGAGGATGCTGGCTTAGAGGTTAAGCTTAGAGAGTCCCGTGGAAATAGAATCAAAGCAGCTTGTGGACAACTAGTTAGCGAATACAACAGGCAGGGAAAGAAAACAGCAAATCGGACTGTAAATGGAACTGAGAATTCAAACGGAAGCGTGCGAAAATCTTCATTTACAGGAAGAGCAAGTTCGAAGAGACATCCTTTTGCAAAACACAAAAATGTTGGGAAAAAGAGAAAGCATGAGTAAGCTAGAACTTTATAATATATATGCTGGTTATGAAGAGAGCAAGCCTGTTCTTAAAGATATTTCTTTTTTTGTAGAGAAGGGTGAGTTCATAGTCCTTCTAGGAACATCAGGGTGTGGAAAGACCACTATATTGAATCTCATCGCTGGGATGATTCCAATATCAGCTGGAGAATTATACATAGATGGGGTTAAATCAAATGATACTCCACCTCGAAAGCGAAACATAGCCATGGTGTTTCAAAACTATGCATTATACCCTACAATGACGGCATATGAAAATATTGCTTTTCCATTACAAAATGCTCATTATAAAAAAAAGGATATCGACTCGTCTGTCAAGAGCATCGCCGTTGAATTAGGGATCGATGACCTTCTTGAACGAAAACCTGCCGAAATGTCCGGCGGCCAGCAGCAACGAGTTGCGATAGCTAGAGCATTGGTGAGAAAACCTAAACGCTTTATTCAGTTTATTAATAATCAAGATTAGAAAAAAGTGATATTATGTTAAAACGGCTGATTAGCTTTGTGTTCCTTTTAATTGTCTGTAGCTTAGTTCTAGCACCATACCTTATGATGATTGTATGTACTTTTAGTACGAATTCAAGTATAAAAGGCAATACGGTTTTTGAAAATCTATCATCCGAAAATTTCATCAAGAATATTATGTCTGCTTATCATCAAAAAGGATTCATTAACTCCATATTGAATTCAGTTATTATTTCAACAACATCTTCGCTTTTAGGTATATTCATAGCCTCCTTTGCAGGATTTGGATATGAGTTTCATCGCTCAAAGCTATCAGAACTATTCTTTACAGTTACAGTTCTTTCAATGTATATTCCCGCATCGTCGTTGCTGTTGCCGACTTTTCTAATATTCAAGAACTTATCATTACTAAACACTTACTTTGCATTGATTCTGTCTTCTCTTAACACACCATTTTTAGTGTTTCTTTTTAGACAGAATATTAAGAAATTCCCATTTGATATTATTAAGGCAGCACGCCTTGATGGAGCAAGTGATGTAAGAATATTTTTTAGATTATGCATCCCATACTTAAAGCCAGTTTTTATATCAGCATTCATTATCACTTTTTTTGAATCATGGAACTCCATTCTAATACCTGTCGTTATTATCCAATCGTCAGAAAAGTTTACCAATTCCATTTATCTAAATTCAATTGGATCTATATGGTTTAGTGATTATGGTGTATTGATGGCTTCTCTTCTGATATCTACTCTACCTACATTAATATCCTTCCTTATATTTAGGCATTACATAAAAAGAGGAATATACTACCATGATAAATGATTATTATCCCCAAAATCGATATTCGCCAAATCTATAACCGTTTCAATTAAAGTGAATAATAACCATATACCCTCGGAAACGCTCTGTAAGCGTTTCTGAGGGCTTTTTCTTTTCAGCGGTTAGTTTTCCGCTCCGCAGGCTCGGACGGTGCTGTGTGGCTTTGACCTTCGCCTGACGGTCAAGCTGAGGTCGGCTCGGCAATGCCGTGACGGATTTCATACTCACGCACACGGCGGTAGAAAGTATTTGCCGACATATCCATTCTCCGCATAAAATCCCTGCCAGTGATATTCTTCGACTTCCATTCCCCATAGAGCTGCCCGAACCTCGTCCAGTCGGTGGGGAGAGGTTTCCGTCCCGTGTACTTGCCCTGTGCCTTAGCAATCTCGATGCCCTCACGCTGTCGCTGTTTGAGCTGCTCACGCTCCAACTGAGAGAGGGCAGCAAAAACGGTCAACATGAATTTGCCCGTAGGCGTATCGGTGTCAATCTTCTCTTTGTGGCTGATAAGGGTAACTCCTTTGTCGGTGAGGGTGTCGATGATATTCAGCAAGTCCTTTGTGGAGCGCCCCAGACGGCTGATGCTTTCCACATAGAGGGTATCTCCCTCACGCACATAGTCAAGCATAGCCCTGAGTTGAGGGCGGTCTGTGTTTGCTCCTGACAGCTTCTCAGAGAAAATGCGGTCAACCTGATAGTCGCACATGATCTCCTGCTGTCTCGCTGTCTCCTGATGCTCGGTGGAAACTCTGATGTATCCGATTTTGCTCATAATATCGTCCTTTCTTTATTCGAGTGTGTCTTTCTTTCTCTGCTGGGTGAGCTTCTTCTGTCTGTACTTTTCACGCTCACGCTTCATCTGCTGTTCGTTGATGTACTGGCGCACCTGACGGGTGTATTTCTTCGCCGTTTCACGCTTGGTGAGGAATGTGGTATGCTCGACATTAAGCCTGTTCCACTTCGATTTCAGCCTGTTGGACTTCTCCAAAAGGTCAAGCATTGTCGGCTGTTTGCCGTCAACAGCATACCTTTTGATATGCTCCTTGATGTATTCGACTGTTGCTTCATAGTCCTCGATCGTGGCGGCATTTTTCTTCTTGAAACGGCTCTGCGACCAGCCCGATTTGCCCTGATACTCCTTGTAAACAGGCTCCAGCTCATCACGGTGCTTCATCTTTGCAATGAGAGTGTCGATAGCTGTAAACTTCTTTTTCAGGTCGGCAAGCTCAGTTGTGTGGTCATCGGAGTGAGGTGTATTGAAGAAGAATCCAGACAGCTCGCTGAATGACATAACGCCACCAGCTTCAAGGTCTGCGATGATTTCGTTTGCTCTGCCCATACCTCTGATAGCTTTCCATGGATCTTCTTTCTTTTCAGGTGCTTTACTCTCCGTAGGTGTGGGCTGTGGTATCGGGGTAGGCAGTTCAGGTTTCGGCTCGGTGGGCTTTGCAGAAGATGCGTTAAGCATATCAAGCTGTGCCTGCCGTCTTGCTCGTCGGGCTGCAAAGAACTTCTCAACCTGTTCCGCAGCAGCTTTTCTCTTTGCGGTTTCACTCGTTTCCGTGATAGTTTCAGGCTCAGCAGACTGTTTCGGCTTTGTCGGTGCGGTGACTGTCTTTGTCGGCTTCGGCTCATGCTTGGGAACAGCAACAGGCTTCGGCGGTTCGATAAGCATATCGGGAGTGACATTCGCCGCTGACAGCTTTTCCTGTATCTCCGCAATCTGCTCGGTGATGCTTTCGACGGTGAATCCATCGCCCAGCGTTTCGGCTCTTGTGAACCTCTGCTGACCGTCACCAGATAGCTTGAATTTCAGCTTGTACTTGTTCTTCGGAGTGTAAACATACTCGATACCGCTGGCGGTGCAGTTTTTGAGGAAGTCCGCAAAGTCACGGCTGTAAAGCATAACCTCTGCAATTCGGATGCGGAGCTTTTCTTTCCACGACTTGCCCTCTTGTTGCTTCAACCGTTCAAGGTAAGATACGCCCATGCCCTTCGGGTCGATGAGCGATAAACCTTGTTCGGCACATATCTCGTCGGATATTTCACGCAGCTCAGACCATGCTCTTTCCGACTTCCTGCCCTGATTATGCTCAGTGGTGAAGCTGAGTCCGTTATACAGATTGGTGTTGTTAAAAATGATATGGCAATGCAGGTGGTCTTTATCGTTGTGGACAGCGATAACATATTGATAATCGCCTTTCAGATAACGGTCGCACAACTCCTCTCCGATCTGCATAGCCTGTTCGGGCGTGACTTCACCGGGGGCAAAGCTCTGAATCATGTGGTAGGCAAGGATTTCGGTTCGTCCTGTGCCTTGCTGTCGGACGGCTCGGAAGTCCTCGCTTGCTCCTGCGCTGTCGGCTCGGCAAGCATAAGAGCTGACATATAAACCGTTGATGGTCTTATCTCCGTTTGTGATGTAAGCGATCGCTGCGCTGACTGTTGCCCTGATCGTATGGATAGAAGTGTATGCCAAATTTCATTAACCCCTCTCTTTATCTCGGTAATATCCTCGGCATAGATGTGACCTGTGCTGTAAAGTCGGACAAGTATCTGATTGATGTTCGCTCCAATGCGTTTCATCAGACGATTGCATTCGGCAATTTCGGAACGGTCGGGAGTGAGATCAACCCTCACACGAACACAATCTCGGATATACTCCGTCTTGTTCTTGTACCCGTATTGCTCACACTTTGCTAAGATGTCCTGCATTTCCGATTCCGTGAACCTCACGTTAAGGGTGTAAGACTTCTTCTCCCTCTTGCGTTTCAGGTACTTGCGTTCATCGTCCGTAAGCTGGCTCTCGTCCTTGTTGGCAAGGCACTTGTCAAGGTCGGCTCTGACCACTTGGTCAAGTGCGTGGTTGATAGCACCCTCATAGGTCATACCCTCGAACTCCATAGCCTTGTGTTTAGGCGGTCTGCCACGCTTCTTTTTCTCGGTTTCCATATTGGTGTCTCCTTTGTTTTAATTTCGGCGTAAGCCGATTATTTTCTGACCGCTGTGCGGTCATTTCGGGGCTTGGGGTGTCCCCAACAAGCATATGGTATTTTCGCTCGCTGTGCGGCGCAAAATACAATGCTTGTTATTTTTGTTGCGCTGTCGCGCATATTTTCCAGCCTGTGGGATTTGCATATCTCGCAGGCTTTCGATGCTCCGTCATCGAATTTGGAGCTATGCGACTTCAATCTCCGCCGCTTGTGTCGGCGGTTATATTCGCTCACGCTCCTGCGTGATGCTCTCTATTATCATCACACTTGAAATTGTAATCTGGTACGGCGCAGTTATCGTGCTGGGAGTGCGGCAGTCTGGTGAAAATATCCCTCAAAAGTTATTACCAAAATAATCTTGGCTTCGTTAAGCATAGCCTGCCAAAAATTCTAAAGATTTTCGGATAACGTATTTGTGCATAACGGAGAATATCTCGGCGGTACTTAACGAATGGCTTAAAACTTTGGTATTGATATGTAGAAGGTCATAGTTTCTCTGTATCATTAGTGGTAAAAGTGAAGCCAAACACACTGGAGCTTTTTGAAATTCCCCATAACATTCTGTCGAACGCAAAACTCTAATGAAACAGAAAGTTTGAGCGCAATACCAGTAGACAAACGGCTTTATTGCGCGCTATAATATTATCGTGGGGTATGTGAGTATCCTGCAATATCAGATGAAGTGAGGTGAAATGAATGCGCGGAAATCTGAACGACAACCAGGCTAAGATCGACAACGCTGACAAGGCGGTGAGAGCTGCCCTTGAACGCAAGCGTAAGATCATTATGCAAAGCAAGCAGATCGCTTACGATATGCTCTCCGAGCTTTACGGTAAGGACGGGCAGGAGCTTGTTGACGCTGTTACTGCGGAGCATACGCTCATCGGTAAGCTGACCGCAAGTGGTATGACCTATGAGCAGATCAGTGAACTGGCTGACGATAGTTCTGCTAATGCTGACAACAAGTCGGACGATAACTCAGACGATGATGTTGCTAACGGACAGACTTCGTTCTTTGATAAGAAGTCTAACCCCTATGCGGTTTAAGATATAGACCGACAACAAAACGTTAGCTGTGTATGGGACGACACTTGCCGTTCCGCACAGCTACAATCAAACACAAACAAAAAGAGGGGCAGATAGAGAAAGCAATCCCCTCGCTCTAAAGCATAGAGATAGAGAAGCTAAAGGAGTAACAAGCTATGAAAAACAGAACAATGCAGGAGATGAACGAGCAGTACAAGGACTGTCCCGTTCAGGTCAACACCTATGAGGTGGACGGACGCACATACATTGTGCATAGTCACTTTATTGGTGATCGTGACATCAATGATGTGATGTATCAGTATGCGGAGAATAAGGCGATGAGCGAAATGCTTGGTCTTGTTCCGAAGGCTGTTACAGCGTAAAAATTTTTCCCAAAACCTATTGCCTTATTCCATAAGGTGCGCTATAATAGTCTTATGGAATAAGGTCGCTTTGGGAGGAAAGGAGTTATTGATGTTACCAAAGCAGACCGAATACAAAGTTGGGATGTATATGCGCCTTTCAAAAGATGATGAAAGAAGCGGCGAATCCCTTTCGATAGAAAACCAGAGAAAGATACTCACGGAGTACATTACACAGCAGGGCTGGACGCTCTATGACGAGTATGTAGATGACGGCATTAGCGGAACTACGTTCGAGAGACCTGGTGTCCAGCGTTTACTCGACGATGCCAAGACGGGAAGAATAAACCTGATACTCTGCAAGGATTTGAGCAGATTTGGTCGTAATTATATCCAGGTAGGACAGTACACAGATTACATATTCCCAATGTATAACATTCGCTTCATCGCTCTCACGGACAACGTGGATACTGCAAATTCCGCAAGTTCGGGAATGGACATGATGCCGATAATGAATGTCTTTAACGAGTGGCACAGCGCCAACACGTCCAAGAAGATCAGGGCGGTTGTTGAATCGGGAGCAAAGTCGGGCAAGTATAGGACGACATTTGCGTCCTACGGGTATTTCAAGGGCGATGATGAAAAGCGTACACCTGTGATTGATCCCGTTGCCGCTGCTGTTGTACGCCGTATCTTTGAAATGAGGGCGGCAGGCTACAACATGAAGCGTATCGCCCAAGTGCTGAATGATGAGGGTATCCTCACTCCCGATGATTACAGATACAGCTTGCTGAACAAAGAAACGCCACATTACAGTCTTCACCTGTGGAGCGTGGAAACGATAAAGCGTTTACTTCGCAATCAAATTTACATCGGCAACCTTGCCCAGCTCCGCACGACTACGGTTAGCTACAAAAATCACAAAGTTATCCGCAAGGAAGAAGATGAATGGGTGATCGTTGAAAACAATCACGAGCCAATCATCAGCAGAGAATTGTGGGATAAAGTGCGTGAGATTGAAGCGTCCGTAAGTACGGGCAAGATGACAAAGCAAGGCAATACACTTCCGCTGACAGGTCTGTGTTATTGTGCGGACTGCGGTTCAAAGTTCAAGCAGGCTGGTTCTGCCAAGCGTAAAAGCACCGTTACGGGTTATTCCTGCGGACAGTATGCGAGATTTGGCAAGAAATACTGCTCCTCACATTTCATAACCGCACACGCACTTCAGGATATTGTTCTTGCCGACATCAAGCGTCAGATCGACTTTGTGATGAACGATGATAGGGCAAGAGAAAAGTATCTTGCAAGAAAGCAGGGGCTTTATGCAGAACAACACAGCGGTGACAAGAAAAAGCTCCGTGACATCAACAAACGTATCGCAGAGCTTGACAGGCTGATCGCAAGTGTGTATGAGGACAAGGTTACAGGCAAGATGCCCGAAGATATGGCGTTCTCCTTGCTCGACAAGTATCAGACCGAAAAGAAGTCTTTGCAGGCTGAGAGCGATGAAATGCAGAAGTGTACTGATATGGCAAAGCAGGACGAAGCCGATGTAGACGAATATATCCGCCGTTTGAAGTCGTATGCAGGTGCTGAGGAGCTTACAAGACAGATGGCACTTGACCTGATCGAGTATATTACGATAGATGAAAATCCGAGAAAGAAAGCTATCCCTCGTGATATTCACATCTACTACAAGCTGATCGATAAGCCGCTGAAAAACAAAAATAATGCCCTCGCTGAACAAGCAGGGGCAATCAAAAAATGATCGATTGATACTCAAAAGCTATTTTGTTGGATTGAAGATTAAAAACTACCCATAGTTCACGCTTACATTTCAAAGAAATTATAGTATAATATTACCAAACATAAAGCTTTAATCAACCAATTTATAACAGGAGGAATTCAAATGAAAAAGTTATTGTGCATTTTTACTGCAGCTGTGACGCTTACATCATATTCACCGTTTCAGATTCAACCTGTTCAGGCGGCTGATGATATGACAAAAACCGCACAGGAAATTGTTGATGATATTGTAATCGGCTGGAATCTCGGCAACACCTTTGAAGAATTCAAGGCTGAGATAAGCGACGACCCATATTTTTACGAAACATCTTGTGCTCAGCCGATAACAACTAAAAAAATGATACTGGATATAAAAGAAGCTGGATTTAATGCTATACGACTCCCTGTAACCTGGTATCAGAAGCTTGATGAAAATAATAATATCAGCGAGGCATGGATGAATCGTATTCAGGAAGTTGTTGACTATGCCTATGATGAGGGACTGTACGTCATAATCAATATTCATCATGATACAAATCACGGCTGGATTCAAGCGACCTACGATTCCTGGGAAACTTATCAGGATAGATATGCTGCAATTTGGACACAGATTGCTGACAGGTTTGAAGATTATGACTATCATCTGATATTTGAGGGACATAATGAAATTATACGCCAAGGCACTAATGCAAGCGGAACTGAAGAATCAATATGGGGGTTCTGGTATGACTGGCAGCAGCCGTACCGTGAAGAAGCCATTGAGGTAGCAGCTAAATTCAATCAGCTGTTTGTTGATACAGTCCGCAGTACAGAGGGAAATAATGCGGAACGTGTACTAATATGCAATACATATGGTGCCAGCGGTGATGCCAATGTTATACACGACTTTGAACTTCCTGTTGATACCGCAAAAGACAAGCTTATAACAGGTGTTCATTGCTATCTGCCCTATAATTTTACACACGGAACAGATAAAGATACCACATATAGCTCGGCTGAATTGCAGTCAGTATTCAATACATTGGATAAATATCTTGACGGGCCTGTAATTATGGGCGAATTCGGAGCATTGAACAAAGATAATGACGAAGAACGTATTCGTTACTATAATGAATATGTCACAACTGCTTTAGAAAAGGGAATCAAGTGCTTTATCTGGGATACCAACTCGCCTCAGATGGGCGGTTATAACCGAAATACAGGTACATGGCGTGAACCTGAGATTACAGGTGCAATGCTGAAAGCCGCAGGGATTAAAGATGTATATCTTAAACCTGAACCAGATTATTCCGGCAGTGATAATCTCGCAGCAGATCCCTTTGTATTCTCATCTTGGGCTAATAATAAAGGAAATGCAACGATTACAGAAAATACAGAGGATCATGTAACGCTTACGGTTTCCAACGGCGGAAATAAATCGGGCGATGTTATGCTCAATTACGATTTATGGGAAGAAAATATGCAGTTCGAGGAAGGTAAGAAATATCGCATCTCCTTTGATATTATATGTGACGGTATAGAAGAAATAAACGGTGCAACTCTGAACATCGGATACACAACTTCTGATTATTCGAAAGATATTATAGACCATGTAGAGGAACTTACTGTTACATCGCAGAAAACCCATACAGAAATATATTATACGCCAACTATGACCTATGACGGAGCATTCTATTTTTATCTCCAAAGCGGAAATAATGAAGCTTATACAGTTACGCTGTCGGATTTACAAGTTTTTGAAGTAAAAGTATCGGGCGATGTAAATGCTGACGGAGAATTCAATGTAGCCGATATAGTAACATTGCAGAAATGGTTACTCGGTGCATCTGATGTTACTTTGAGCAATTGGCAAACAGCCGATTTATGTAAAGATGACCGACTTGATGTGTTTGACTTATGTCTTATAAAGCGTGAATTGGTAAAATCTACCTATATATCGTGATTTTTTGTGTGAGCAGATAATATCCGCCCACAATTTCATGACGAAATTTATGTTGACATAGTATCAACAATATGCTATAATATTAAGGGCATCTCTAAAAACCCGTTTGGTTATAAGGAAAAGCAGATAGGTATGGCAGCTGCAAGGAAACCTTCCGAAGGCATGCTGTCGCACTCCAAGGGAGGTTGACGCAGTAGATGACGTGCATAGCTGTTTTTTCTCAAAAGGGGTTTTTAGAGATGCCCATTTAATGTTACAATCTGTGCAATTGAAAAAAATCAATATTTGAACACGGCTAAATATAAAGGATACTAACGTAAAAAATGAAATCAAATTATTTAATTCCAACAGTGTGGGAGGCAAGGAATAAATTTCCCTATGCTCCACTATATCTTCAAGCCCTCGGCAACGGGGATTTTTTCATAATAGGAGGCGACAGCTATGGGTTATAAATCAATTTCAAGTAAAATGAATTCCCTTGCAAAACTAATTCTTACGGAGCAGAATAAAGAACCGTCCTGCGTTCACAAAAATCTCACTCTCCGCAGCCTTGTTATGCTGAAATATATCAATTCCGACAGCGAGGAAATTTTCACACCAATGGCAAAGGCTCTTATAGCATTTTCCAAGCGTCCCGACAGAAAAGGGGATTACGAAAAAGGTCCGGGCAGACATTACTACTGTGCGGTCAACACGGCTATGAAGAAAAACAACCCCATAAACGGCTATTTCCGCAATGGAAAGGGCAAATGCTATAAAAGTGCAAGGGCAATGTTTGAGGAAGATTACACTATGGCACTCACAATGTATGTGGCAGGTTTTCAGCAGAAATCTGCGGAATTCCTCGGCAGAGCAATTCATATGATTTCCGATATGTGCTGTATTCCTCACGTTTCGGGAATGACCTATTTCTCTAATGCCGCCGTTTTCCACAAAAGCTATGAAAATCTTGCTGAGGCTGTTTATCCCGAACTTGTACCCCGTCAGACAGATGTTGAGCTGCCCGATTATTTCAACAAAAAATATCAACTTGGGGAGTCTATAAACCGCCTTGCCCTTGATACGGCAAAGGGAATAAAGGATATGAGCAATGACCCTGTAAAGGCAATTACTGCCCATTTACAGCGTGCGGAACGTGTTGTTACTGCATTGCTTATAAGATTTATGGAGGATATAACATCCCTTGAAAAAGATGCGCATTTTATCACAAATAATTCGGGATGCCGCATTATGCGTGGAACTGCTCCCCTTACTGTAAAAGTTTCGGAAAAGGGAATTCACCTTCACGGAGTTAACCCCTCTCCCGAATCAAGGCTGAATGTAACTGAACGCACATTCTATGCAGCACATCGTCATGACGGTCTTTACACACTTTCCCCTGCCCGTGACAAGGAGGGCAGAGTTCTTGAAGTTTCCGCAGGCAAACTTGTATTGCGAAAATTCGACCCTGTTCATTGCGAACAGCTTTTCAAACTATCTTAAAATAGCTCCACCAACTAAACCTTGCCGTCAAATACACGGCATAAAGAAAATTTCTCTGCGTCAGAAAAACTTGAAATGCGACAGCATTCCTGCATTTTTCTTCCTTGATAAATTTCCTTTCTGCTTTCGTCTTTTTTGGCAAGGTATAATTGGTGGAGCAATAACAAAAACTGATACAGTATTTCGCTAACTGTATCAGTTTTTTAGATTTGTAAAATGCCCGTTGGCAGAGTTTAGGGCATCTCTAAAAACCCGTTTGATTAAAGAAAAAGCAGATAGGTATGGCAGCTGCAAGGAAACCTTCCGAAGGCGTGCTGTCGCACTCCGAGGGAGGTTGACAAAGCAGATGACGTGCATATCTGCTTTTCCTCAAAAGGGGTTTTTAGAGATGCCCTTAAACTGTCCGTTATCCGTCGGACTGACGGCTTTTCTTACGTTGAAATATACGGGCTGTCGGGTGGTAAAACCACATTCAGATATACTTAAGGGCATCTGCCGACAATCACATTATATCACAGAAAAAATAAATTGTCAATGTTTCGCTAAATATGGTTAGTGTCATATAAAAATTGGCAGGATTTGGCGAAAGTGTGGCTATAGGTGTAATTGTCATTTTTTCTTATTTGATATGATATAGCTGGGTTTTACAAATAATTTTATTAAATTCGGGAATCGCTCAGCATTACACATTACATAGGTTGATACAGCGACATAGAGAAGCCATACAAGAAGTATCACAAAAGCACATATCAAACCAACAGCTCTCGTTTCACGATTTTCTTTGTTTTCGTCCTCAATAGATATGTATGTCGTATCTCCGCATTGCATCTGATAAATACGCACCTCTCCCTCGTTTTCATCAGCTTTTAAGTAGTAAATATCAAATTCTTTGTTTTGTGCTGCCTTTTCGGTAAAGTCCGCATATTTTTCTGAGGATTCACTCATTTTCCAAGTGACAAAGCACTTTTCATTTCCGTCAATTCTTATAGAAAGCCTATCGGATGAATCCTCGTGCATATCAAAGTTATAAGATGAAATTATGGCAGATTGCTTATTAAGCTCACTTAGATTGACTTCCTTTGTGATTGCGATAATAAATATTGATAAGCAAACAGGCAATAGTCCAATCAAAACATAGATAAAAATAAATTCTCTGGGATTTCTTATATTTCCATTAAACAATTTCGAATCATGATTATTAATGGATTTTTCTTTGTCAGTAATGAATTCCGCCTTAGGAGCATACTGTCCTGCTATCCTTGCAAACTTTTTCCCATTGGTTGCCATAGAATCCATAAAAATGATTCTATGCCCCACATAGATTACCACATCTTTGCCATATTTGATTTTCTTTATCTGAGCGTATTCATAGTGATGTTTGATACAAAACATATCTCTGTATATGAAATCTTTAGAAGTGTAATCGATTCTCTGATTGATAGTCAAAAGCATAAACAGCGAAAGAAGCAAAAAAATCCCACAAAAGGCATATGCAAGTATTCCTGAACCAGAATTTACTGAAATGCCGAGAAAGATACCAAAGCCGATCAGCCCAATCGCACCCAAAATAGGAACAATAGGATTCATCACCACAGTTCCGCATTGTTTTTTGTTGTGATTCAATTTAATCCCCCCCTTTATGCTCATATTATATCACAAATTGCTTTGTATTTCAAGCATCAACTGAAACCGTCTTACCCAACTATTTAAAGAGGTGAAATATGAAAATTCTGAATAAATTATCCGCTGCATTAAAAAATACTAATGCAAAGAAAAATGATGATAATGATACATATACGCCCATACTTGCAGAGGAGGACTATCCTTTTAAAAGTGACGTTGAAGTAATTGAAATGCCACAATCAGCCATTAAACCTGTGGAAACGCAGAAAAATGCTGAAATTCACATTATACAATTCACAGAAAACAAGCCTGTGGAAGTTCAGCGTGTAAGCCTCAACAAGGAACAGGCTTATAAAATGGGCTGGCACTATAAGCGTAAATCCAGCAACTGTCTGAGAATTACCCGATATACAGGGAAAAGCCAAGACATAATCCTCCCTGCCGAAATAGACGGATTTATTGTAAATGAAATAGGAAAAGAAGTTTTCAACAGAAAAAATATTATAACCGTGGAAATTCCCGATACCATAAGAAAAATCGGCACAGGAGCTTTTGAATGTTCTGATATTAAAAAAGTAACCTTTGCAGAAGGTGTAAAAATAATCGGCAATAACGCTTTCAGATGCTGTGATAATCTTAATTACGTTCATCTGCCAAATACCCTTGAAAAAATCGGCAATTCCGCATTTGAAAGCTGCCAAAATCTGACCAATATCATTGCTCCATGCTGCAATATAGGGGAAGATGCTTTTGCTCACAGCGGTCTTGAAAATTTCTTTTTTGAAAAAAATATTCAGCAGGATTTCCGATTATTTGACGGAAGTGCGTTGAGAGGAACACCCTTGCATAATAATTCCGCCCTTATCCTTTTCCCCTATTCGGATAATCAGAACTCCTGCAATTCCGACTACAATATTGCACTTGTGGGAAGATTAGTCAAAGTGAAATTTCCCCAAGGCACAACGGTATATATGGGCAAAAATTCCGTTGCAAGCGGCTGTAGTCTTGATTTTTCGGAATGCGGCAGAGTGGAAACAGACGAAAATTCTATTCATTTAAAAAGAAATGAACACGGAATTATCAGCTCATACCCCATATGCAATTTTGTAATGCCCGAAAATTCACACATTTATTTTTCCGACTTTGTAAATGCAAAATATGCCGACGGGACGAAATATAAAGGGATTTTTGATGTTATTTCCGATGATGACGGCACAGAAATAATACAGATTAATTCCGATAAGCTGCCAAGTTTTTCCATTAATAATTACCAGACAAAAAGCCTATTATTAATGTCGGATAAGCCTGTGCGATTTTACGAAAATGCAGTATCCGGCTGGAATTTGCAGAGTTTTTCAATTGACAGGCTCTATGGTGAGGGCAGATTATTCAGAAATTCCTGTTATAATCTTCACAAGGTGAAATTCAACGGAAAATTCGTCTATATCCCCTGCAAAGGCTTTCATTCAGCCGCCCACGAGCAACTGCTGAATGCATTTTCGGGCAGAATTAAAAAGGGCAGATACGAATTTTTTGACAGCGGAATTTTTAAGCAGGTTTTCTGCGAAAATATCGACAGCTATTCAAATTGTTTCTACTGGTCAAGAAAAAAGCATATACAGCTTAGCAGGAAAAATAAAATTATGCTTGCAGTTGATGTTCTGAGAAGCAGTGCGGAACTTTTCCCCGACAGAGATTTTTACGAAAATTATCTGCACATGAAACAGAACTACGCTGAGAAAATATACGATAAACTCCCAAAGGAATATTCCGACTTTTTAATAGAATTCTATTTGCAATAACTTACAAAAAAAACTCCCGAAGCGTTGAGCCTCGGGAGTTAATTTTATTATGGGGTTCTCTAAAAACCGGAACACGAGCGAAATTTCGTATATGACAAATGTCAGTTACAAGGCGGCAAACCGCAGTAATACTTTGTGTATTGCAAGGTTTGACAACGCAGGAAATGATATTTGTCATAGAAAGTTCGCCGTGAGGGAGGTTTTTAGA
>JAZQFV010000141.1:0-11345 GCA_045539715.1 Ruminococcus sp.
CGGATGCCAAAGAAAAATATGGCATGCGTTATACACTTCACAGAGGCCTCTCCCATGTAACAAATTGGGTTAGGCTTAAATTTGCTGCCATGAACTTGAAAAAGTTCGCAATTCGGAGATGGAATGAGGACGAATATCTCCGTTTTTACTTCATTTTTCCGCTCTTTTCAAAAATTTATGCCTGATTTTATCTTTAATTAAAACTTTAACCCCGATTTCCTCTCCGAAATCGGGGTTTTTGGACAGTCTGAAAGGACGTTCAGTATTGAAATGAACGTCCTTAATGTTTTATTTATACCAATCCCTAAAATGTTACAGGCAGAGAGGGGAGTAAACCTGCATCGAGCATTTGTATACATATAGCATCATCGGGAGTAATGCCGATTTTACCGTTTACATCTGCATTTTTTATTCCCTGTGATGAAATAGGATATTTGTCGGGATTAGCAATATACTGGAATATTGCCGCCGCATCAGCAATTGAAACAACGTCGTCACAGTTGGCATCACCATAATTTACAGGGGATAGGGGAGGAGTTGTTGTTATTGTAGTTGTAGTTGTAACTATTGTAGTTGTCGTAGTTGTTGTGGTGGTGATAGTAGTCGTTGATGTGGTAGTAGTTGCAGTTGTTGTAAGGCTTTCGGGGGATACAGGCTCAGCTACCCAATTCTGACAGCTTGCTCCGTTAACTTCCCATTGCTGAACATTTGCACCGCTGTCCATTAACGCTGAGATAACTTCAACCGCCGATTTATTACCGCTTATTTTGGTAAGAATTTTATATGAATTATCCTCATTCTTCACAAATCTGAACTGCTGGTTATCTCCCCCGTTTTGGGTGTAAAGTGCAATATTTGCACCATTATCGGATTTTTTAGCCTCTACGTCAAGAACGAATGTGCTGTTTTCATCAAGTGCTGTTGCAATGTAATAATAGCCATTTTCAGCCTCAATCAGCTTCCATACATCATGAATATAATTTTCAGCTGTACCCCACTGATGAACATTTGAGCCGTTCTGTGCCTTTGCATTTTCAACCTGCATATAAAGTCCTGAATTTACATTTTTGAAACGGAATAATGAGCCGTTTTCAAAAGTTTCGTAACTTGGTGCAGCAGGCTTCATTTCGCCATCAGGCAATGCAGTAAAGCCTGCACTTGGCATACCGGGTGCGGAATATCTGATATACATCATGTCCTTGTTGGAGTTTTTGCAGCCGCTGTTATATGTACAATAATTCTTTGCATCATCTGCTGAAAGTGACTTATATGCGTAATTTGAAGCAGGTCGCCAATTGCATACCTTTGCTGAACCCTCAATACCCAATCTGCGACAGTTTACACCTTTGGAGCCTGAATCGGCAAATGAACCCGGATGAGATACCTCGTTCCAATCGCATACGACATTTCCCTTTGTAGATGCGCCGTCATAGTAGCAGCTTTCTGCGAAAAGTTTACAATCGGAATGAACTGTGTATGCCATACTGAAATTATAGACAAAGTTATTGAGGGAGTGGAAATATCCATAACGCATAAGACCTGGGGCTCTTGTAAGAGTATCGGTAAATTTATTGCCTATAATAGACATTCTTGGGAAATTATTCTTGTTTTTGTAGGAATCCTCAGTATCATCGGGATAGCCGAGAATAAGACCGTATTCGTGAAGTCCAAATGAACAATCGGAAACTGTGCAGTAATCCGCATCATAGCAGCAAGCAAGGAATTTATCCCAGTCGGGAACATTTTCGCCCTGTGTATTTACTGCATTGTGTCCTACGAATGTAACATGGTCAACCCATAAATTCTGACCTGAGCCAAAATAAACAACGATTGAGTCATTTCCGTTGGATTTTGCATCGTGTTTCATCTCAAAATTTCTGATAATTACATTATTTCCAACGCCCTTATTCGATGATGTACAGAACTGAACATTGTTGAGAGTATGCTTGCCATAGCTGCCGACAATTGTTTTGTTGCTGCGAACGTAAATTCTACCGTCTGGGCAGTAGAAATGATTTTGAGAATCCATTTTAAGCGTTGTAACTCCGATATTTTCCTTAACAATGATTGTATAAGGAGCATCAGATTCAGCATATTTTTTCAAATCGTCAAAAGTTGTAACCTCCACAACTTCACCGAATAAACCGCCGATATTTCCGGCTTTTATATTTTTTGTGTTATCATCAAAGCAATAACCGGCAAATCCTTGTAAACCGTCAGCATTTAAAAGCCACAACTGTGAATCTGCACCTGTAAATTTTTGAAGTGTCATACCGTCAGAGCCTTGGGTAACAGCAAGTTCGGGGTCAGAATAGTTAACAATTTTATAATAAAGGTCATTTTTGAGTCGGTCCTGCTTGACAGGAACAACAAACCAATGCTGACACTGGTGAGATTCGCTGCCAAACATAATTATACTTGACCCTTCACTTACATTGTAATTATCGGGAGTTATAAGTCTGCCTGATTCGCCATTGGTGATTTTGAAAAATGTTCCCACAGAATTTGCACCTACACGGTCAAATCTCCATGTTGCAGAATGAGTTCCGTCAAGTTTTTTAACTGTTAATGATGAACCGTCGATTGTTCCGTTTTCTGTAAGAACCTTAGAGTTATCCTTGGTTGCAATGTTAATGAATTGTGCGGGATAATCCACAGATGCGGCATTTGTAATCATCATATCTGATGAAATATCAAATCCGCAGCAAATGAATGAAATGCACATAATCATTGCTGTAATAACTGAAATAAATTTTTTCATAATTAAACCTCCATAAACATAATTTACAGCCTATAAATATTATACTAATTTTTTTGTTTTATTTCAATGGAATATAATATTTTCTTAATAGTTTTTTTGTAACAGATTGAATTAGATATGCAGTATTGTATTTTATGTATAGTGATTTGGCGGATTATTCTATACAGCTGAAATACCTGTTATTTTGGAATTCAGGACTCCCCTGTATTATTTTGTGTTAATAATTGCACCAAACTTACATTTGGTGCAATTTATATTCATAAATCTACGGTTTATTTTTTTCAATTTCCCCTAATATGAATTACTGAAAAATACCGAAGCCTGTAATCAGACCTCGGTATTTTCGGATTATTGACTTTCAATTTATTTATCCATTAATCAGTTACTGATTAATTTTAGTTCTTTGAAACAACAACTCCGCCTGTTTTCCAGATGCTGTCAGCAGGAACAACTCCACGAACACAGCTTGTGGGATAAATATTGGAATTTCTGCCTACAACTGTACCCGGATTAAGAACGCTGTTACAGCCAACTTCCACATAGTCACCAAGCATTGCACCGATTTTCTTTATGCCTGTTTCAATTGTTTCGCCGTTGGATTTGATTACAACATTAGTTTTGTCGGATTTAACGTTTGAAGTAATTGAGCCTGCACCCATATGGGATTTGTAGCCTAAAATGCTGTCGCCTACATAGTTATAATGAGGAGTCTGAACATTGTCAAAAATAATAACATTTTTCAGCTCTACAGAATTGCCCACAACGCAGTTTTCACCAATAAGTGCGCTGCCTCTGATAAATGCACAATGACGGACCTCTGTATTTGCACCGATAATGCATGGAGCGCCAATATAAGCACTGGGAAATACCGTAGCAGTTTTATGAATCCATACATTTTCGGCAGGATTGTCGTATTCATCTGGATTAAGCTGATTTCCAAGGGAAATAATCAACTCCCCTATCCCCTTTAATGCCTCCCAAGGATATGTAAACTGTTTTAAATAATCAGCTGCGATTGTGTGTGTAAGGTCATAAAGCTCTGTAATTTTTACATTATTCATTTGAATAATCCTCCGATTATAATTTATATTCTTTTATTTCAGTAAATATATCGCCTTTATTTGCTCAAAGGGAATAACCGCCGTTATTTCCTTTGATTATATGGTCAACAAGAGGAATTCCGATTACATCAACGGCATTCTTTATCTCAATTGTTGACTTAATATCGCTCGGTGACGACTTGTTATCACTTTTCGGGTGATTGTGAGCAATAAAGACATATTTACATTCTTTTTTTAAGGCAAAATCCGCAATTGATCTTATGGGAGCGTGAACTTCTGAAAATCCGCAATAAGATATAATGGATATGTTATTTATCTTGAAATTCTTATTTCAGTTCAGCTATTGTTACACCGTCCTCGCCCTCGCCATAAACTCCCGATCTGAAAGTTTTTACCGAGGGATGATTTTTAAGCCGTTGTTGAACAGCTTTACGCAATAAGCCTGTACCTTTGCCGTGGATAATGCAGATTGTGGAAATATTTGACATAACTGCCTGATCAATAAAACTATCAAGCTGATATACACCGTCGTCACAGGCACATCCTCTTATATCAAGTTCCATTTTTCCTCGGCGTTCAACCTTAACGCCAACCTTTCCCACATTCCGCTTATTTTTCTTAATAGGGGAATTTCCTACAGTTACCTTTAGCGGTTCTTCAAGACGCAGGCGAGATATATTCATTTTGGTTTTCATTACACCCATTTGAACATATACATATTCACTTCCGTCAGGATCGCCCGAAATGATGCCCTTTCGCTGGAGGTCGGTAATATATACCGTATCTCCCCTTCTCAGCTTTCGTGGCAATACATATCCCTCGTTTGGGTTATCATTGTTTACAGGATTTGCTATGTCATACATCTTATTAAAACTCTGCTTGGACTTGGATTTCATTCCCGATACATTTGAACTGAAATCCTTTTTATCCTTTTCCTTGCGGAGTTTTTCAAGTTCATCAATTAACTCATTTGACTGCACCTTTGTCTGTTCAATGATAGTCATAGCCTGCATACGTGCCTTTTCAAGCTCATCAGCCTTATTCTTTTCAATGGCTTCCGCTTCAATTCGCAGTTTTTCTTCATGCTGAGCCGCTTCTGAACGCAGACGGGCAGCCTCATCTCTTTCCTTTTCAAGCTGTTTTCGTGCAGCTTCAAGCTTGCCGATTACATCTTCAAGGCGAATATTATTGTCATTCACAAGAGATTTTGCAGTTTCGATTATATCCGAAGGCATACCAAGGCTTTCAGAAATTGCAAAAGCATTTGATTTTCCCGGAGAACCTACAATAAGCCTGTATGTGGGTTTCAAGGTATCAATATCAAATTCACAGGACGCATTTTCTACATTTTCCGTATCAATTGCAAATACTTTAAGTTCCTGATAATGAGTTGTTACCATTAATTTTGCACCATTGAAAATCAGTCTTTGAATAATTGCAATGGCAAGAGCAGCACCCTCAACAGGGTCGGTTCCCGAACCAAGCTCATCAAGAAGAACAAGGGAGCTTTCATCAGCGGTATTGAGAATTTCAATTACCTTATTTGTATGAGATGAGAATGTAGAAAGATTCTGCTCAATGCTCTGACTATCGCCAATATCCACAAGGATATTTTTGAAAACAGACATACTGCTGCCGTCAGAAACTGGAATAAGAAGTCCGCACATTGTCATAGCCGCAAGAAGTCCCGCAGTTTTAAGGGCAACTGTCTTACCGCCTGTATTCGGACCTGTTATGATAAGTGCCTGATAATTCTCACCAAGGGAAAGGTCAATCGGCACGGCTTTTTTCATATCAAGGAGGGGATGTCTTGCTTTCCTCAGCAATATTTTGCCGTCATCCGTGATATTAGGCATAGAACATTTCAGCTTTGCGGCTAAATTAGCCTTGGCAAAGTACAAATTAAGTTCAGCACAAATCTTGTAATTTTCGCAGAGAATATCGGCATAATCACCGCAATCAGCACAAAGCTCACGGATAATACGCTCGATTTCTTCCTGCTCTTTACCCTGAAGAATACGTATGTCGTTATTCGCCTCAACTACTGCCATAGGTTCAATAAAAATTGTCTGTCCCGTAGCAGATGTGTCGTGAACAAGACCATTCACCTGACCTCTGTATTCGGTTTTTACAGGAAGTACAAAACGTCCGTCACGTATGGTGACATTTGTTTCCTGCAAATACTGCTGGGTAGTCTTATTCTTTACGATTTTATCGAGTGTTTCACGTAACTGTAACTCAGCACGATGTATTTTTCGGCGAATTGCAGCCAATTCAGGACTTGCCGCATCTGAAATCTCAGTTTCAGATATAATTGAACGTTCTAACTTTTCAAGGAGCCAGTCGTTGGGAGCAAGTCTTGAAAAGAGATAGTCAAGCTCAGTTTCTACATTTTCGCAAGTGCTGTACCACTTGGCAAGACTGCTTATTTGTCGCAGCATAACTGCAACATCCATAAGGTCACGGAGAGAAATTACCGCACCTGTTTTTGCACGTTTCGCCGATACAGAAACATCTTTGAAACTGCTGAACGGCGGTGTTCCGTACTGAATGGACAGTTCAAGAGCCTGATTTGTCTTTGTATTCTCTTGCAGTACAACGGCTAAATCGCTGCACGGACGAAGCTCCTTTGCCATACGTCTTGTTTCGTCGTTGGAGGCAAAGGAGGAAAGCATATTCAGAATTTTATCAAGTTCAAGTGTTTTAAGATAATTATTCATATTACTTACCAATCAATGATTTATAAAAATCTAAAGTATAAAAATTCCTTTCAAGCTGTGATAGAATATATAATTCCGAAAATCTCGAAAGTCTGCACAGGGATTCATCGGAAAGTCGGAAATTGAACAGTCTGTTAAAATCGGCTAAAACTATATGACGAATAGCCGACAATTCTGAAATCGTCAGCTTAAAACTATTTTCATCGTCGTGGGAACATTCCGAGCAGCGAAAACAATAATCCGTCAGGGAAAAGTATAATTCCTGCGGTTCAAAGCAGCCGCAGCTGCGACAACACAGAATATCCGGCATAAAGCCTGTTTCAGCCATAAGCCGCAATTCAAAAACGGATTTCAGCATAGCTTCGCTGCGCTGACCGTTTTCAAGGAAATGCAAAGTATTGAGAAAAAGGCGGAGAACATTTCCGCTATCCGTCAGCGATGCCGTAGAAAATCGCAGTATATCCGCAAAATAGCTTGCAAGAGATATGGCTGTAAGTGATTTTCGCAATTCATAGAAAATATGTATAGGCTCGGAGCTGTTCAGATGAAATTTTCCTTTGCTTTCATTATAGCAGAATTTTGAATAGGCAAAAAGCTGGGTGGAGGAGGAAGATGTTCCATTGATTTTCCTCGCTCCCCTTACAGATAACTCTATAAGACCTTTTTCCTTAGTGAGAACGTCTATAAATTTATCCTGCTCCCCAACTGTTCGTTCTTTTAAAACAATGCCCTCAAGTGTTGTCATATTTGCTTTCCTTTTCAACTGCATATGCAAGATAATCGTCGATTTTACCACTGTCGGCGAATATCTCCCAGAGCTGTTCTGTATTCATTTTACTCTCCCCCGTCCGATAATTTGTTATTATTATACGTAGACAGGCAGAGATTATAATTGTTATTATTTGTCAGATAATCCGAAACTGCGGATAAGTCCTTCACGATTACGCCAATCTTCCTTGACTTTAACCCAGCATTGGAGATTTACCTTGATACGGAAGAAATCCTCCAATTCAATACGTGCGGCGGTAGAGGCTTTTTTGAGCATAGCTCCGCCCTTTCCGATGATAATTCCCTTGTGAGAATCACGCTCACAGTAAATTACAGCGGAAATATCAAGTATATCCTTGTCCTCACGCTCTGTCATCTGTTCAACTCCTACGGCAATACCGTGAGGTACTTCATCTTTGAGAAGTTCCAGAAGCTTTTCACGTATCATTTCCCCAGCAAGCACCTTTTCGGGCTGGTCAGTAATCATATCATCGGGGAAATAATGTATTGATTCCTCGGCAATACCGATAATTTCATCAATAACGAGGTCAATTCCGTTATTTTCGGTAACGCTTACAGGAATAACTGCCTGAAAATCAGCATTGGAGGTGAGGTCAGCTATTGTGAGAGCCAACTCCTCCTTGTTTTTCAGCAGGTCAATTTTATTCAGCACAAGAATAATCGGCATACGTGATTTGTTAAGGGATTTGAGAAGATTTACTTCTGTTTCGTTAATCTTCTTTGTGCAATCCTGAACAAAAAGTACAGCGTCAATATCGCTTACCGATTCCTTGACTGTATTCAGCATATGTTCGCTTAGTTTATTGACAGGCTTATGTAAACCGGGAGTATCAAAAAATACAAGCTGTGTATCGCCGATATTGCGTATTCCTGTAATCCTTGTACGGGTTGTCTGGGATTTGCGGCTTACAGCAGCGATTTTTTCACCGATTATAGCATTGAGCAGGGATGATTTACCTGCATTTGTTCTGCCTGCAATTGTTACAAAAGCTGTTTTTGACATTATTCCTTATCTCCTGTAGTAACAAAAGTAACATCACGTGAAATTCCAAGCTTTTCAAGAACTGATTCTTCCTTTTCACGCATTATACGCTGGTCAAGCTGTGATGTTTCGTGGTCATAGCCGAGAAGATGAAGCATGGAATGAACTGTAAGAAATCCGATTTCACGCTCTAAGGAATGTCCGTAATTCTGAGCCTGTTTAACGGCAGTTTCAAGAGAAATTACAACATCGCCAAGCTGAACAGCGTTAGTATCGGGATTGATTTCTGTTGTTCCGTCCTCACTTGTGAGAGGGAAAGAAAGAACATCTGTAACGCTATCCTTGTTTCTGTATGCCTTATTGAGGTTTCTGATTTCGTTATTGCTTACGAATGAAACTGAAACTTCTGCGTCATTTGCAAACTTTTCTGTTGCAAGAACAGCCTGACAGCATCTTCTGATAAGAAGTCTGATACCAACAGGAACTTTAACCTCCGTCTGATTATTTTTTACATATACTTTGAGCTTAGGCATGATTTTTTCTCCCTTCGTTAAATTTTTCGTATGCCTTTATAATATCCTGTACAAGCTTATGACGGACAACGTCCTTTTCGGAAAAACGATGAATTCCAATATCGTCAATGCCTTTCAGTATTTTAACTGCTTCCACAAGTCCCGATTTTTTAGGGTCGGGCAAATCTATCTGGGTAATATCTCCTGTAATTACCATACGGCTTTCATTTCCAAGACGGGTAAGGAACATTTTTATCTGTTCCGATGTTGTATTCTGTGCTTCGTCAAGAATAATAAATGCCTCGTCAAGAGTTCGTCCTCTCATATAGGCAAGAGGGGCAACCTCGATTATACCTTTTTCCATATAACGGCTGAAGCTTTCTCCGCCGAACATATCAAACAAAGCATCATAAAGCGGTCTGAGATAAGGGTCAACCTTATCCTGCATATCTCCAGGCAGAAAACCAAGCTTTTCACCTGCTTCAACAGCAGGACGGGTGAGAATAATTTTCTTGATTTTATGCTCTCTGAATGCTTTTACAGCCATAGCAACCGCAAGGTACGTTTTACCTGTTCCTGCGGGACCAATTCCAAGAACGATTGTGTTATTCTTTATTTCATCAATGTAATTTTTCTGTCCGATTGTTCTCGGTCTGATAATCTTACCCGATGAAGTTACACAAACTCCGTCCTTTCCAAGGTCCTCCAGCTGCCGTTCAGCACCGTCAGCAACAACAGCTGTTACATAACGTATAGTCTGGTCGCTTAAAACCTGACCATTACTATTCAGCTTAATCAGGGCATTAACGGATTTTTCGGCATCGGCAACGGCTGTTTCCTCACCGATGATTTTAATTCGTCCATCCCTGTTGATAATGCTCACGTTGTAATTTTTTTCAATGTGATGAATGTTGCTGTCAAGCTGTCCGAACAATGCGGAAAGCTGTGTTTCGTCCTCAATGTGAATGATTTTTTCTGCCATTAAATAACTCCTTTATGTGCATCCTCAGGGAAACAATTTTCCTTAGCCAATGCGGCATTTGAATATCTTCCGTCAGCTGAAACATCTTTCAGCACATTGATACATTCAGGGAAATCTATTTCCTGTGAAACTGAGTCAAGCTCCAGTTCGAGGATTGCAAACTCTGTGGAAAAAGAATAGATATCCATTTCAAAAAGTTGATTGTGGTAATCAAAACAGACTCTCTTTTTTATTGTGGGAGGATTATCCTTTTTCTCAGTCAGAAATTTATTGTAATCCTGTAATGAAATTTCACATTCTTCCTCAATCCTTTGTGTAGGGCTGAGAAATTTTTTCTGTGTATATACATATTTTTCATTACCGTTTTCGGTTATTTTTCTAACCCTTCTTTGCAATTCGGAATTATCAGCGTTAAGATAAGTCTGAATTATATCAAGCTCTCTGACAACATTAAGCTTTTTCAGTTCGGGTATTTCAATGAGAAACTTTCGTTCAATTTCCATTTTTTTCTGCATAGACATCTCCACGGTTATATTTCATTCCCTTGTGACAGGGTTTTAACACAGAAAATGTTTCAAAAACAGGATAACATAATTCCGCTATTATATTATAGCTGATTTTTTGAATATTGTCAACAAAAAAATGAAGATTTTTCTTTCAAAAAATGATTGATATTAATAGTTTTTTTCAAAAGACAGTATATAAGACTTATATCACGAGGATTTTTGTACATCTCCATATTATATTATACTACATTTTTAAAGAAAATGGAATGGTATTTCAAAAGTAAATTATCGTCATTTTTAACAAAAATATTTGTTGAACATAGTGCCAAATAACATTTTCCTTACAAATCTGTTAATTTTTTATCGAACCTCTTGAAAATTTTCCCAATATAGTGTATAATATAAATATCGCAGTTTAATATAAACTGTAATGTAAAATTTCAGGAGGTAATATCCAATGTCAGTTAAAGTTGCTATTAATGGTTTCGGACGTATCGGTCGTCTTGCATTCAGACAGATGTTTGGTGCAGAGGGTTATGAGGTAGTTGCAATCAACGACCTTACAAAGCCTTCAATGCTCGCTCAGCTTCTCAAGTATGATACAGCTCAGGGCGGTTACTGCGGTACAATCGGCGAGAACCTTCACTCAGTTGAGGCTAACGACGAGGCTGGTACAATCACAGTTGACGGCAAGACTCTCACAATCTATGCAAAGGCTAACGCTGCTGAGCTTCCTTGGGGCGAAATCGGCGTAGACGTTGTTCTTGAGTGTACAGGTTTCTACTGCTCAAAGGACAAGGCACAGGCTCACATCGATGCAGGTGCTAAGAAGGTTGTTATTTCTGCTCCAGCAGGTAACGATCTCCCCACAATCGTTTACAGCGTTAACGAGAAGACTCTCACAGCTGATGACAAGATCATCTCTGCTGCTTCTTGTACAACAAACTGCCTCGCTCCTATGGCTAAGGCTCTCAACGACTACGCTCCTATCCAGAGTGGTATCATGAGCACAATTCATGCTTACACAGGCGA
>JAZQFV010000142.1:0-55210 GCA_045539715.1 Ruminococcus sp.
ATATGATTCAATGTTTTAAGCATTTATTTTTTTAAAATTCATATGGATTCTTTTTGCATCTTCGTATAAAAACAGATGTGACGCGAATAGTTTGTTTACTATGATCAAGATGTGATTCTATAGTAAACGGCAGACCATTAAAGTTTTTTATGTCCTATACAAACCGCTTTCTTTTTCTTTATACACTTGTAAATAAACCAATACACCCAATTCCTGCAATGATATTACTTATTACTTACTATCTTCCTTTTTAACATATAATTATACATTATTATAATATCATTCCTCTCAGGCTTTGTCAATGAAAACCAGAAACAATCCGGTGTGTAAAATAAGTGTATATTTACAAAAATATGCAAAAAATCACCCATTTTTCAAAAAATGGGTGATTTGATTTCAACATTCTTATTAGTTCTTGTTTTTAAAAATTTCAAGTATTGCATCGTGGGTTGCATTGTCGTATGCAACGGTTTCCGGATCAGCCTTCGGAGCGTTAACTTCCTCTGCCGCCTTGGTAAATGCTGAAAGGATGTTCTCAGTATTTGCCTTAGCCGGAGCAGCAGCACCGTCAAAGCCGGTAGCGATAACGGTAACGCGGATTTCATCGTCCATCTCACCATCGAGTGCAACACCGAAGATGATGTTAGCGTCCGGATGAGCTGCGCTGCGAACCATTTCAGCCGCAATCTCAATTTCCTCAAGACCGATATCCATTGAGCCGACGATGTTGATGATAACGCCGTTTGCGCCATCGATTGAAGACTCGAGGAGCGGGCTGTGGATAGCCATACTTGCAGCTTCAGATGCCTTATCCTTACCGGATGCGCGGCCAACACCCATATGAGCGTAGCCTGCACCTCTCATAATTGTGGAAACATCGGCAAAATCAAGGTTTATGTAACCTTCCTCAACAATGAGGTCAGAAATACTCTTTACACCTGTTTTGAGAATATCATCGGAAAGTGAGAATGACTGCTTCATAGTAAGCTGCTGCTTACCTTCAAGAAGCTTCTCGTTAGGGATAACAATAAGGGAATCAACATACTTTCTCAGCTCTGTGATACCTCTCTCAGCCTGTGCCATTTTCTGCTCTCTCTCAAAGAGGAAAGGCTTAGTAACAACAGCAACAGTGAGAATATCCATTTCCTTAGCAATTTTAGCAACAACAGGAGCAGCACCGGTACCTGTTCCGCCGCCCATACCTGCTGTAATGAAAATCATATCAGCACCTTTGAGATGTGCTTCGATTTCATCTCTGTTTTCCTCAGCACTTCTCTGACCGATTTCAGGCTTATTGCCTGCACCTCTGCCCTTTGTAAGCTTAGCGCCGATTGGAATTCTTGTAGTAGCCTTAGACTTATTAAGAGCCTTAGCATCGGTGTTTACAGCGATATACTCGATATTGCTCACACCTGATTCAACCATACAGTTTACGGCATTTCCGCCGCCGCCGCCGACACCTATAACTTTTATATTAACATCGGGTTCCATTGCTTCCTCGTAATTAAAATCTGACATTTTGAAACTCCTCCTTAATTTTTTCTATAACTCAAATCAAGCTATAAATACACTTATCATTTTATCATATTTTACGCATTATTGCAAGTCATAACGCTATTTTTTTAAATTTCTACACTTTAAACAAAATCACATCGACTTTAATTTGAATTTTTATCATTTTTCACAAAAACTCAAAATCCATACATAGCCGCAGTTGTAACAGTTGTTTCAGTAGCAGCCTGACTTGTTTCATCGGTAACAGCTGTTGTAGCAGCTTCCGTTACAATTTCCTGCTCGCCGCTTCCACGAAAACTGCATTGATTTTTGCCAATCATCGTGATATAGCCTTTTTTACCCTTGATTGACTCGTCGTTCATAACGGATTCAGCCAAATCAAGCTTGTAATTCATATTGCTCCAGTTGCCCATTCTGAAAATCATACCATTGCGGTAAGTCACCACAATGTCGTATTCGTTGGTAATATCAACCGAAGAAATAATTTTTCCGTCACCATTTTCAAAGCGTTTTAAAATCTGTGCAAATGCGGCATCTTTGTCGGAGCTTTCCGACTGCGCCATTTTTCCCACGCTTTTTTCCGAGGGCATATAGCCGCTGATTATGGGAATATTTTCAATATCTGTGTAAACTTCACCGTCCGAGAGAATTTTTCCCTTACGGCTCACAAGAAGAACTCCCCCGTCATAACGGATATTAAAACCGGGAATACAGCGGGTTACCGTGATTTTCAGCGTTGAGGGGAAATCTCTGCCAACCTCGGCTGTTTCCACATAGGTAAGCTTTTCTAAAATGTTCTGTTCAGCTTTTTTTGCGTCAAGACGGAGCATATTGTCCCCTGCATTTATTTCCGATGCCTCGACAATCTGCAAGCTTGTATAATCCTCAGACTCACCCGACACAATGATTTTATCCACGTTAAACAGGAACGTGAAGCACATTGTAATGCCGATAGTCAGAACGATAACAATTACCGTGAAAGCATAGACGTTCATCATACGTCTTCGCCGCCGTATACGCTTACCGCTGTTCTGCCTTTCAATTAGAGTTTTTTCTACATCATTCATATCTTTTCTCCTCTGCGGAGGAGGGCAGGTTATTCCCTGCTTATCCTTCCTCCCAGCGATGTTATATTCTCCTCGAATTTTTCATAACCTCTGCCGATGTGGGAAATACAGCCGATTGTGGTTCTGCCCTCTGCACCGAGAGCCGCCACCGCCATAGCCGCACCGCCACGCAAATCGGTAGCCTCAACATCTGCACCGTGAAGCTTTTTCACTCCACGCACAACTGCCGCCTTGCCCATTACCTGAATATCCGCCCCCATTTTAATAAGAGCGTCGGTATGTCTGTATCGGCAATCGAAAATATTTTCCTCGAAAACGGTTGTTCCGTCAGCCGCCGCAAGTGCCGCCATAAGTACAGCCTGTGCATCTGTGGGAAATCCAGGATGCGGCATTGTCCTTATTCTGTCACGGACTGCCCGAAGCCTGCCGCCTCTGCGTAGGTAAATTCTGTTGTCGGCGGTACAAATATAGCAGCCCGACTGCTCTAAAACCGACAAAAACGGCTCCATTTCGCAGATACAGGCATTTTTAAGTATCATCGCACCACCTGCCGCCGCAGTCATTGCAAGATATGTAGCTCCTGCAATTCTGTCAGGCATAATGCGGTATTCACAGCCGTGAAGTCGTTCCACACCTTCAATTACAATTCGGCTTTCACCGTCGCCTTTGATTTTCGCCCCACAGGAACGGAGAAATCGGCACATATCGCAGATTTCAGGCTCACGTGCGGCATTATTCACAACTGTTTCACCCTCCGCAAGAACTGAGCAGAGAATAATATTTTCAGTTGCTCCCACCGAGGGAAAGGGCAGGGAAATTTTTCCGCCGTGCCGTTTTTCCTTTGGCATACGGCAGGTTATTTCGCCGCCGTTTTCGCTGATTTCCGCACCAAGTTTGGCAAATGCCGCAAGGTGCATATCAATGGGACGGGGTCCAAGTTCACAGCCCCCGGGGATACTGAATGTACATTGCCCGACTCTGCCGAGAATTGCTCCCACAAACATAATTGAGGAACGCATTTCTCCCATAAGCTTTTCGGAAATAGCATTTCCGCTTACGCTTACAGAGTCAATTTCGGCTGTATTCCCTGCTATGGAGCATTTACAGCCGATACTGTTCAGAATTCTTGAAGCCGAATAGACATCTGTCAGATTAGGACAGCTTTCAAGAATACATTTTCCATTTACAAGAACAGCCGCCGCCATAATGGGAAGTGCGCTGTTTTTACAGCCTTGCAGCTCAATTTCGCCGTTAAGCCGCTTACCTCCCGTAATAACAAACTTCTGCATACCACCACCTCACATACTCATAGTATGCCGATGGCTTTTTTAGTGTTACTTTTTACAAAGTTCCTTTACAACTGAAAGAATTCTCTGGTTGGTATCTTCAAGGTGAAGTCCCTTTGCACTTGCAGACATAACCTCAACCTTATCCCTGTCATTGTAAAGCTTTTCGATTTCGGAAATAATTCTCTCAGGTGAAGCGTCTTTCTGCTCGATAACCTCAGCAGCACCTGCTTTTCCCAGTACCATTGCATTGTGATACTGATGATTTCCCGCAACTATCGGGGAGGGAATAAGTATAGACGCCTTTCCTGCTGCTTCAAGTTCCGCAAGAGTTGACGCACCCGAACGGCATACAACAAGGTCAGCCGCCGCAAGGCAAACGTCCATATCCGTGATGTACTCCGTAATTCTCAGACGATTGCTTTTAAGCGGAATTCCTGCGGCTTTCATAGCCTGGGGAAACGTATCCTTTCCCATACCGCCGTAGCCGTGTATGTGATTGATTGCCAAACCTTTGCTCTGATGCCATTTTATAGCCTCAGTCATAGTTTCGTTTATGCAGCCTGCACCAAGACTTCCGCCAAAGGAAAGAATGGTGAAATCGTCGTTAAATCCAAGCTTTTTGCGAGCCTCAGCCTTTGTCAGCCTGTTGCTGATATTGCTGCGGACGGGAAGTCCCGTAACGCTGTAGCGGAATTTGCTCTTATCCATATATTCAAGAGCTTCTTCAACGGTAAGCATTACATAATCAACATCTTTTGAAAGAAGTCTATTTGTAACTCCCGGGTAAGCGTTCTGCTCATGAATAGCGGTGGGAATTCCCATTTTTGCCGCCTTACGAATAACAGGGCCTGCGGCATAACCGCCTGTGCCGATAGCAATATCGGGGTTGAAGCCCTTGACTATCTCCTTTGCACGTTTGCCCGATGTTATGAGATACGCTACAGCCTTGGCATTTCTGCCGATATTTTCAAGGGAAAGACTTCTCTGAAAGCCTGCAACCTTGATATGCTCCATTTTATAGCCTGCCTGTGGAACAAGCTTTGATTCCATACCGTTGGGAGTTCCTGCAAAGAGGAATTCCGCATCGGGATAAGCCTTTTTTATAATGTCTGCAATGGCAAGACCGGGGTTAATGTGTCCACCTGTGCCGCCGCAGGAAATCAATACTTTCATATTTACTCCTTATTTGTTTCAGCCGATTTTTCGGCAGGATAATATCTGTGCTGTGAAATATTCAGCATAATTCCCATTTCCACCAGCTGCATAATAAGCGCTGTTCCGCCGTAGCTGAAAAATGGCAAGCTGATTCCCGTATTTGGAATGAGGTTGCTTACAACGGCAAGATTGAGAACTGTCTGAATACCGATTTGTGTTGTTATACCAACTGCAAGAAGCATACCAAATCTATCCTTGCAGCGAACAGCAATTGAATATCCCTCCACCACAAGGAGGAAGAAAACAATAATAATCGCCAACGCTCCCACAAATCCGATTTCCTCGCAAACAATGGGGAAAACGAAGTCGTTTTTCGTTTCGGGGAGGTAGAGATATTTCTGACGTGAGTTGCCGAGTCCAAGTCCGAAAAGTCCCCCTGAACCGATAGCGATAAGGGAATTTGCAGTCTGCCATGAATCGCCTAAAATATCATCAAAGGGGTGAAGCCATGCATTGATACGTGCCTGAACGTAACTTCCGGGAGTGTTGTACTGCCAGAAGATAAAGCCTGCTGCCGCCGCCAATGAAATTGTACCAAGCACAATAAACTGTTTCCTGTTAGCACCGCCGCAGAGAATCATGGCGATGGCAATTGTACCGATGAGAATAATACCCGAAATATGCTTTTCAAGGGCAATAAGAAGAACATAAACACCAAGAAGTGCGGCATATTTCAAAATACCCGTCTTGAAAGTGTTCATCTTTGCACCGTCTTTTTCCATACTGTAGGCGAAAAATACGATAATCGCAAGCTTTGCAACTTCTGAGGGCTGCAAGTTGAACGGACCAATATCAATCCAACGCTTAGCACCCATTTCACCGCCCTCGGTATTACCGATAGCAAGAACGGCAATAAGAAGAACTGCCACGGCTACATAAAAAATACCTGCGATGTTGAATTTCTTAAAAATTTTCAGATTAATCTGTTTGAAGTTGTGATAGTCGAACCTCATAAAGAAAATCATTGCAATAAATCCGATACCTGCATTCATAGCCTGATTTTTCGCATAGTAAAGACCGTCGCCATACTCGCTGTATGCCCACGCATAGCTTGCGGAGGACATCATAACAAGCCCCACAATCAGGAGTATCATAACATATGAAAAGAATGAAAGGCTCATATCGCCGTTTCTTCCGCCGCCGAAAAGATTTTTTATAACTGCTGCTATTTTGCTTTTCCTGCGTTTTTTAGTGACTGTTTTTGCCGAAGCAGACATATGCTCCCTCCCGAATTATGGTTTTAATGTGGAATAATCAGAATGCCAGAACAAGAGCAATTCCCAGTATTCCGAAGAATGCACCTGTAAGTGAGAATGAAATAACAATTTTGTATTCGCTCCACTTGCTCATTTCAAAATGGTGGTGAATGGGAGTCATCTTGAAAATTCTTCTTCCCTCACCGTATTTTTTCTTTGTAATCTTGAAGTATGTCACCTGAATCATAACAGATAATGCCTCAATGATATAAACAAGAGATACAAGAAGCATAAGCAGGTGATTGTGAAGTACAAGTCCCACGGCTGTTACTGCCGCACCGAGGAACATTGAGCCTGTGTCGCCCATAAAGCATTTTGCAGGATTGAGATTCCAGAGGAGGAATCCAAGACAGCCTCCTGCAAGTGCCATTGTGAAACAGCTGAGTTCTGTTTCAATAAGAATTGAACAGCAAACTGTGTAAATCAGCATTGCCGTAAATGTCACAGAACCGCAGAGTCCGTCAACTCCGTCGGTGAGATTAACTGCATTTGTAAGGTAAATAATCACCGCAAACATCAGTATATAGTAGAATATGCCAAGGTTGGGAGTTTCCCAGAAACCGAGATTTATGGAAGTTCTTCCGCCGCCGAATACGTGGAGAGCAAAGAGAAATCCCACAGAAAAAATTGTTTGCAGAATAATTTTCTGAATTGCCGTAAGACCGTCGTTATTCTTGCGGACAACCTTTGTGTAGTCGTCAATAAAGCCGATAAATCCGAATAAAAGTGAGAAAATCAAAACGCTGAGAAGCATATAAAAGCGATTTGTTGCGGCTATATTCAGAGAGTCGATTCCTGCCCAAATGCGGTATGCCATATAACCGCCCATTGAAGCAAGCACCGTTGACAGAATAAACATAAAGCCGCCCATTGTGGGAGTTCCCTGCTTTTTTGCGTGCCACTCGGGGCCGTCCTTGACCTTGATAGGCTGACCGAATTTCAGTTTATGGAGAAAGGGAACAAGCCACTTTCCCGACATTGCTGAAATTCCGAAAGACGCTAAGGAAGTCAGCAGTATTATTAACCATAATGTCATTTATATACATCTCCTTAATTTAATGGACAAAGCAGATTACGAAAGAAGCTTCAACCCATCGGCTACAACTTCACGCTCATCAAAATGAATACGTTCCATATTCGCAAGCACCTGATAATCCTCATGACCTTTGCCTGCCAATACTATTATATCACCTTTTTCCGCAATTTTCAAGCCATAATATATAGCGTCCCTGCGGTCAGCCACCACATCATATGGTATTTCTGAATTTTCAATGCCTTTGAGAATATCCTCAATAATAGCTTCGGGATTTTCATTTCGTGGATTATCCGAAGTAATAATAAGCCTGTCAGCGTATTTTGCCGCAGCTGCTGCCATTTTCGGACGCTTTGTTGCATCACGGTTTCCGCCGCAGCCGAAAAGGCAAATCAGCCTGCCCTCTGTGTATTCCTTTACGCTTCTGAGAATATTTTCCACAGCGTCGGGAGTGTGGGCATAGTCGCAGATTACAGAAAAATCACGATTTGTAGGGATTATTTCACATCTGCCCTTTACGCCGTTGTATTCCTCAACTGCCTTTAAAATATTTTCCATTGGAATATTTTCAAGTCGGCACACAGCAATTGCCGCTGTGAGATTTGACACGTTGAACATTCCGGGAATTCTCGAAGATACGTGATATTCCTCGCCGCTGCAATTGAAAGTGAAAGTGTTTCCTGTGGATTTTACGGATATATCCCTGCCGCAGAAATCAGCATTTTCATTAATGGAAAATGTCAGCTTATTGCAGTTGACTTCATCGCAGAGCCGTCTGCCGTAGCTGTCGTCAATATTCAGCAATGCCGTATCACACACATCGAAAAGCATTTTCTTAGCGGCAAAATAATCCTCCATATCCTTGTGATAATCAAGGTGGTCCTGTGTAAGATTTGTAAATACCGCTGTTTTGAAATGTGATGTGCCTATTCTGTACTGAACAAGGGCAAAGGAGCTTACTTCCATAACCACATATTTACAGCCTGCATCTGCCATTTTCGCAAGAAGTGCCATAAACTCATAAGCCATGGGAGTTGTATTCTCCGTGTGAAGAACCTCATCGCCTATCTCGTTGCAGATAGTGCCGATAAGTCCCGTTTTAAAGCCGTTTGCCATAAGGATATACTTGATAATATTTGTGATAGTCGTCTTTCCGTTTGTACCTGTAACGCCTATCATTGTCATACGTCTTTCGGGATGACCGAACCATGCCGCACAGATTTTGCCGTAGAGTTCACGGCTGTTTTTCGTGATAATCTGTCTGTCGCCCAATCCGAGGTCACGCTCGCATACAACAGCTGCCGCACCCTTTTCAAGCATTTCAGCCGCAGCGGAGTGACCGTCAAAGCTGCCGCCTTTTACGCATACAAAAAGGCTTCCCTCTGTGACTTTTCGTGTATCATCGGTTATAGATGTTATTTCCGTATCTCCAATAGAGGTTACGGCATTATTTTCAAGAAGTTCATATAGTTTCATATTTCCTCCAAAAGCGGAATTAATCTCCTCCGCTGACTACGCCGAATTCAAGAATAATTGTAGTACCCTTGGCAACCTTTTCACCGGGTTGAATTGACTGTCCTGTTACAAATGCATCCTTACGGTGAATTGACGCACCTGTTGCCACATAGTTAAGATCCTTATACACAATGGAATCATTTGCAACCTGTGGTGAAAGTCCGATAAGGTCGGGTACGTCCGTATAATCAATGGTATGGCTTGGATCGGTGTAAAGATATACCATACCGCCCTTTGCGATTGATGAACCTGTTACAGGAGATTGTGCAACTACAGTTGCACCGTCGCCGATAACAACAGCCTCAGCACCAAGTCCCTCAAGAGTAGCTCTTGCCTCTGTAACGCTTCCCTCAAGAAGGGGAACTTTAATATCAAGTTCTGCAAGCTCCTCATCGGTATATTCGGGACTTATTCCAAGATAAGGCAGTACCTCTGTGAGAATATTTCTCGCTGTGGGAACTGCAACCTGACTTCCGTAGTAGCGGCCTCCGTTGTTATCCTTATCGGGCTGGTCAGCAAGAACGAGAAGAATAACTTCGGGATCGTCAGCAGGAGCAAAACAGCAGTAAGATGCACCGTACTCTTCATCTTCCTTTTTTTCTTTTCTGGAAAGTCGCTCCGATGTACCCGATTTTCCGCCGATTGCATAACCCTTGATAGTTACGTTTCCGCCGCCGTTTCCTGTAGTAACATTGTAGAGAGCGTCACGCATAATTGCAGAAGTTTCCTCGGATATAACCTGACGAGTAACAGTACGCTCATTTTTCATAACCACGTTTCCGTCCTCGTCAACTGCCTTTTCAACCACATAAGGTTTGAGCAGATAGCCGCCGTTGATAGCCGCACAATATGCAGTAATCATCTGAAGCGGAGTGATTGTTTCACATTGTCCGATTGAAGAAAGGGCAAGGTCAACATTTGAAAGCTTACCAAGCTCATACTGGATTCCTCCCGATTCCGCAGGCAGGTCAATGCCTAAAGGGTCACGGAGTCCGAATGCATCGTAATAATAAAGGAATTTTTCGTCACCAAGTCTTGCTCCGATTTCCATAAATGCAGGGTTACAGGAATCTGTAAGCGCTTTCTGATATTTCTGTGGACCGTGTCCGCCAACCTCGTGGCATTTTACAGGTTCTTCCATACCGTCAAGATGAACGGAGCCTGAACAATAAAAATTGTCATTTTCTATATCAATAAGATTTTCTTCAAATGCTGCCGCACTTGTAATAACCTTGAAAACAGAACCCGGCTCATAAACCTCTGTTATGCACTTGTTACGCCATTGCTGCTCACGGGATTCACCCTGTCTGCGGCTGTAATCCTCATCATTGAGGGTTTTGAGTTCCTCCAGAACCTTTGTATCCACAACATCATAAGGGTTATTGAGATCATAGCTGGGATACTGTGCCATTCCGTAAATCGCACCTGTTTTGGCATTCATAAGAATTGCACAGCTTCTGTTCTTTGTCATAAATTCCGTTGACATTTGCTCCAGATACTTTTCAAGGATATACTGGATTTCCATATCAAGAGTGAGGTAGAGGTCATTGCCGTTCTGTGCGGGATATGTCTTTGAATAGCGGTAGGGAAGCTCATTTCCGTTTGAATCCTTGGCGGAAATTGTTCTTCCGTCCGTACCTGCAAGATAATCGTTATAATACGACTCTATGCCGTAAAGTCCGTATCCGTCAGATGCGGTAAAGCCGATAACAGACGCCGCCAGTTCATTCTGGGGATAATAACGCTTTGTATCCTCCTCCACATTGAGGCAGATAAGGTTATACTGATTGAAAAATGCAAGAACTTCGTCTGCAACAGGCTTTTCAACCTGTTCCTGCAAAACGCTGTACTGATTTTCAGCCACCATTGCTTTTTCGATTTTTTCGCTTGTAATTCCAAGCTTTTCGGAAAGCAGTGCTATTGCTTCAATGCGGAAATTCTCCACAGACTGCGGCAGAGGTTCTTCAACTATCTGTGTAATCTCATTGCCCTCGGCATCGGTAGTTGTCTGCACTTTTGGCTGATATGTACCGTTTTTGATTTCCTCCTGTCTTTTGTCGATACGCTTCTGTAGGTTTTCCATATCAAGGCGGTACTGCTTTGGATCAAGGAAAACTTTATAAACCGTAGCAGATTTCGCAAGGGCAGTTCCCTTTGAATCGTAAATTGAGCCACGGTGGGCAGATATGGGAATAGAGCCGAAATGCTGGTCATTCGCCATAGTCTGGTATTCTTTATTTTTTATAACGGAGATGTTGAAAAAATTCGCTGCAACTCCGGTAAAGAGCAAAAGAAAAGCACCTGTCATAGTAACCTTTGCTCTGAATTTCATTGATTTTGAAGGCAGATTCTTATTACTCATAAAATTCCTTTCTGCTTCGTGCAGGTTTGCCAATATTGATGGGACAGCTATTAGTTGACACATCAATGAAATAAGGCAGGGTTAACGAGCAACCCTGCCTATAACATCTTTGTGATGTCTTTGCTCTGTGACATACGATGTAAAAGGTTTTCACTTGTTGTCTCTCAAGTGAAGGATAAGCTCTCCCCTGTTTTATTTATATGTGGGGAGAGCAATCCTTTATTCCGATCACTCGTTATGTCTCCGTGTTCTACTTTATATACCGTGAGTCCTTAGTTCATGGTATATCTGCGGCGATATATTTTTTGTGCCGTCAGATGTATATGGGGCAGGCAATTTCTTTTTTTCTTTATTATATATATTGACGCTACCCTCTGAAATATTCCACACAGTAATCGAAAAATTTCTTTATCTTTACTATAAATCCTTCGTCCTGTTCGGGAATACTGACTACGTCATCGGTTTGGATTTCAATGTACTTAATCTGTGAGGGATCTATTTTTTTCATTCCCAGTACATTTTCTGCATATTCCTCGACGTTTTTTGCAGATATTTTACTTTCAAGCTCCGTTTGCAGTCTGACATTTTCCGCCTTGGCATAGGTCAGCTCATTGGTGAGCGATGAAACCTTGCTGTACATTGTATTTCTCCTGTCAAGACTGTAGATTACAGTTCCGAAAAGTACCGCTGCAAGAGCCGCAACAAATATAATCGAAAGAACTGAACCTATTCCGGCTTCGTTCTTCTGCGGTTCTCCCTGCGAATGACTATTTTTCTCATTGTCCTGCTTCGCTGCAGAATTCTGTTCAGCCATTGCAGTACGCACTCCTTTCTATAACCCTGAGCTTTGCGCTTCTGCTTCTGTTGTTGTTTTCCAGTTCTTTGCTGTCAGCCTCTAAAGGCTTTCTGTTCACAAGAATTCCCTGCGGCTTGCGTCCGCATACACATTGGGGAAAATCGGGCGGACATATGCAGCCCTTACACCAACCTGCAAATCGCTGTTTAACGATTCTGTCCTCTAAGGAATGGAAGGTGATAACGGCAAGTCTGCCACCAGGCTTTAATGCTGCAAATGCTTTGTTAAGTCCCTCCGAAAGGTGGTCGAACTCTCCGTTTACAGCTATACGTATTGCCTGAAACGTCTTTTTACAGGGATTTTTTTCTCTCCGTGCTTTCTGTGGAACGCTTTCCCTTATTAAATCCGCCAGTTGAAGTGTAGTTTCAATGGGAGCGATTTCTCTTGCCTTGACTATATTTGCAGCAATTTTTCGTGAGAATTTCTCCTCACCATACTCAAAAATAATCTTTGCAAGCTCTTGCTCCGAAAACGTATTCACAATATCGGCAGCACTCATACCCGTCTGACTCATTCTCATATCGAGAGGAGCGTCGGCATGATAGGAAAAGCCTCTGCTTTCTTCATCAAGCTGATAGGAAGATACACCCAAATCCATAAGTATACCGTCAACAGCCTCAATTTCAAGTTCCGCAAGAACAGCGTCAAGCTCCGAATAATTGCGATGAATTACACGGGCATTTGGAAATTCCGCAAGTCTTGCCGAAGCGGCTTTTACTGCATCGGGGTCACGGTCGAGGGAATACAAACGTCCCTTTTCGCTGAGCCTTGCAGCAATTGCAGAGGAATGTCCTCCTCCTCCGGCAGTACAGTCTATGTAAATGCCGTCGGGGTTGATGTTAAGTCCTTCAATACATTGGTCGAGAAGAACAGGAATATGTACGAACTCCATTGCTACCTCCTAATTAAAGTACAAGGTTTGCCAGAGCAGCCTTTTTGGCAGCAACGTCAATGTTCTTTCTTGTTTCGGCGTATGAAGCGGGATTCCAGATTTCAGCCCTGTTCATATTGCCTATAACTGTTACTTCATCGGTGATGCCTGCAAATTCCCTTAATGTCTGTGAAATAAAGATACGTCCCTGCTTATCGGGTATCTGCTTATCGGCACCTGCAAGAAGCTCACGTCTGATTTCCGAACCGATTTCGCCGGGAATTTCGTTAAGCTTTCTACAGTATTCATGGAACTCATCCACGGAGTAAACGGCGATATAATTCTTATCGTGGCCTACACAAAGATAAAATTCGGCACCAAGAATATCACGGAGCTTAGTTGGAAAGCTCATACGGCCTTTAGTGTCGATACTGGGATTGTAAGTACCGCATAACGGCTCGGTCATGATATTCGCCTCCTTTTTCCTTGTTGGTGTCACATCTCATTGCCAAACTTTACCAAAAAATGGAAAATTTTACAACTCATCACCTAAAATTACCCTACAATTATTATAACCTATTTAAGAGGATTTTTCAAGGGATTATTTTGCACAATCATAAGATAATATTCAAGGAATATTTTGGAGATTTCGCCGAATATTGTTATTTAATATTAAATTTTATAACTGAATTTTCACCACTTTTCACCCAGAAGGCAAAAAAAGGTGATATTTTAGGAATTTTTCACCTACTATTACAAAAAACGCAAACAAGTCCCCGAAGCTGACTTGTGCGTCAGCTTCAAAGACCTGCGTTACTTTATTTAATAACCGTAACTATAATCATAGCTGTAATCATAATTGTAATCAGAGCTATAATCATATGAGCCGTCTGTCCAGCTTGTAGTACTATCCGTCCAGCCTGAAGTTGTATCTGACCAATCTGTTGTTGTGTCAGTCCAACTTGTTGTGCTGTCAGTCCACTCTGTTGTAGTGTCTGTCCATGTAGGCTCCTCATACCAATCAGTTGAAGGCTCTGTAACCTCCGGCTCTGTTGGTTCGGGAATTGCACCAATATCTGTAGGATAGTTATTTGGATACCACACTCCGGGAGTCTGAGTATATTCGGGGTCAACTACAACAATATCAGATGAACCGCTTGGAATTGCCTCACCCTCCGGTCTTGGTGTGTAATGTACGTTAAACTTAGGGGCTTTAAGTCCCATTGCGAGCTTAAAGTCATAACCCTTAACTGTAATCTGATCGTCAATATTTACGTATGTTACATATCCTGTTTCGTTTGAATATTCAGCCTTGATCCAATTGAACGGGTCAGACGAAAGAGTAATTCCGTATGCCGATTCAATCATGTTCTTCAACTGATAATCGTCGATGTATGTAACAGTTCCGTAATGAGGATCGTATGCTGCGTCATAGTCACTTGCTACTGAACGCAGATAAGGTAAATCTCTCCAGAAAACTTCATGGCAATTTGCGGTAATACCGCCGCTTGAAGCGGAGAACATTGTCAATGCGTAATCGCCGTCATAGTAGAGTGCCTGACCGAGAACCTCGGAAACAGCGTCAACAACTATCTGCGGCGGACAAGGCTTACATCTAAGGTCGCTGGAGTCATTGCCGTTATACTTGCAATATGTATAAACCGCAACAGCCTGTGCCTTGATAGCCTCATAATTCATAGTGCTGCCCACCTCGTTGAATACTATCTGGGAAACCATTGAAAGAACATCGCCCGAAACACCCGCAACGGTGATTTCTTCATCATATGCCTCCCCTGTATCCATAAGGTATGTACCGGGATAATAGTGGAAAAGGATATCCTGATAAGTCCAGCCGCTGTAAGTAGCATAGAAATTCGCACCGTTCTGGCTCATTCCTACGCCGTGTCCCCAGCCGTATGTTACGACTGCGAACTTACCCGGAGTTGACTCAATAACAGGCTCGCTTTCAAACCATGGAATATCTCCGACATATCCGCCGGTGACATCGAGTTCAACAGGAGTTGGTCCTTTTTTCTTCTTTCCCGATGATTCAGGTGAAACTTCATAGCTGATAAGGGAAAGGCTGTCATCGTAACTGTCAAGCTCTGCCTTATACCAATCTTCTTCACCATTTTCCTCTGCCGCAGCCTCTGTTGACGCTTCCGTCGTGGAGGATGTGGTTTCGGCTTCGGATAACTGAGCAGCTGTAGTAGAAGTACTTTTGCCTACGGTAGTTGTTGAATCCGCAGCATAAGCAGTACCGATAGCAGTACCGCAAACCGCAAGAACAGCAGCAATCGCAGCAGAAGCCTTCCTCAAGCGTTTATTATCCATTGGAATCACCTCAAACGCACGATACAAAGACCGTGCTTTATGTTAGCTTTTTTCCTTTGTCGTCTTTTCTTTTTCTTTTTGTTTTTGTATATATTCGTCGGAACGCTGAATTGTGGACCAATCGCCCGCAATTTCGCCGTCACGGAGCCGTCTTGCAACCAATACGAATCTCATATTGTTTTCCGAAGCACCGTAACAGGTTGAAAGAGTAAGAAGCTTATCGCTGTACTCAAAATCAACGCCCGAATCGAAAACTTGTTTTTCACGGAGTTTACTTTTAAAGAAGTCGAAATCCTCCTCTGTGTTAAACTCCTGCATATTCCAATATAAAAAGTCTGAATCACCTGATCCGCTTGTAATGGCATTGCCGCAGATTACATAGTCATAGTCCTTATAATTGGAACTCAGCTCAATAAACGACGCATTTTCCCAGAAAGAATAGTTATTATAGTAACTTCTGAGATCGCCGAACATTGTAAGATTCAGCATATTATGCCCATAAAGCACAATATTGTCTGATTGTGAATTTTCATCACCGCCGAAATTATTGCGGTAATCCATAAAGATTGAACCTGCGAATTCATACACTCTGTTAAAATTATTGTGGAGATAGAATGAATTCGGTTCAAAGAATTTATTATTATAGTAAGGCTGTCCCTCCTGCACCTCTCCGGGGTCTTTCAGAATGGGATAGTCAACACGGGTATTATTAATCCTTATCCAGCCTGTGTAGTCCTTATTTTCCTTTTGCCACAGCTTATTTTTTTCAGCCACACCGTCAGGTGAAGGCACATAGCTGTCATAGACAGGCACGGTAGTAGGAGGTTCTGTTGGCGGTTCGGTAGTCTGTACAGTTTCAACGGGAGTACTTGATTTTTCCTCTGTTTTCTCGTCACATCCCACCATCACCGAAGCGGCTGCAATAACAATTGCTAAAGCAGCTGAAATAAATTTGCCGTTCTTATTCATTTGCTATTATCATTCCTCGGCTGATGTTTTTTCGTTATGAAGCAGTTTTCGCAGCAGTTGTCTTTGTAGTTTTTGCCGTTGTTTTGGTAGATTTTGTTGTTGTCTTGCTGCCCGACTTTTTAGTCGTTGTTGTGTTCTTTGCCTTTTCGGCATCTTTTGAAGCCTGTTCTTCCTTTTTCTTGGCTTCCTGTTCCTTTTTCTTCTGAGCTGCAAGCTTGGCTTCCGCCTCCTTTACAGCCTCCTCAGGTCCATATGGTATGAAAATGGCATCCTTGTCGTACTTTTCATTTTTCTTAGTATTATAGTACATTGAGGGCCATTGAATATTACTGTTTCTCTCGCTTTTTTCCGTACCCTTATACTCATCTTCGCCCGGACGTACAGTTCTCGCCATAATTATAAGGCGGCTTCTGTCCTTGAGAAGATAATGACAGGTGGAAAGTGTAAGCAAGCCGTCGCCGTATTTCACGTCAACATCATTTGTATAGATTGTACGGCGTTTTGCATTATTGACAAAATCGTAGAATTCTTCCTCAGAATTGAGTTCCGTACAATTCCAGCATTCATACTGCGTTTCGGTTTTATCTTCAACGTCAACAATAAATACAGCAAAAATCTTATACTTATATGTTTCATAGTTGGAATTAAGCTGAATTACGGGGTGCTCCATATAATACTGTTCGCTGCCGTAGTAATATTTCAGCTTTCCGAACATACTTTCGTCAGCCATATTATGACCGTAGATAATGATATTGTCGGAATTTTCGTATTTAAGCTTACCGTCCTCGACTTCGTCAAAGTGGTTTCTGAAATCCATAAACAGCGAACCTGTTCTTGACTCCTCGCCATTGAAATTGCGGTCAAGATATTTCGAGTTGTCATAGTACTGAACAACAGGCAGGTCAATTATGGGATCGCTGCCGTCCTTTGAGAGAACACGGAGATAACCCACAGTATCGGGATTTATTGCAAGCAGCTTTTTAGCACCGTTAAGCATTTTATAAACCTTTTCGGGCTTTTCACCGTCCCCGACAGGTACTTCGGGAGTTGTGCCCTCGTCAACAGGCTCATAAATCTCATAGATTTCGCTTATGTTGTTATTCTGCATACGGCTTCTCCACAGGTCGAGATAGTAATCAGCAACCATATAGCCGCACACAATAATAGCAATAATAGAAATAAGGAATACGATTTTTCTGATTATTTCAGCTGCGCTGTCGCCCTTTTCGGGGAAAAGCTCACGTATTCTGCGTTTTAACGGTTTCTTTTTCTTGCCTTTTTTCTTCTTTTTCGGCATTTCCGCATTTGGAATTTCCGCATTTGGCTGAGCAGTTTCAGCAACAGCAGCAGCCTTTTTCAACGGTTTCAGTTTCGGGAGTTGTTCCCCGACGGGCTGACTGTTTTCAGCCGCAGCTTTCACAGTTTCCTGTGGCTGAATACCCATAGCAGCGGCATTTGCCTCAGCTGCATTCTCTGTCTGTACCTGAGCTGCATCCTCGGTTTTACGCAGAGATTCACGGATTGCCTTGATTTTTTCAGCTCTCGCAGAAGCTTCATCGCTGCCTTTATTATCCAAGATGTCATTATTTTCTTTATTGTTCATCGGTCGTTGTCGCCTCCGCAGGAAAATTTGCACAAAGAAAAGGTTTATATTTTGTCACAATACACCTATTCTATGATACTCTATTATACACTATTTCACCCTATATGTCAAGTATTATCCCCAATTTCCCACCGACATTCCCTCAGACGTACAAATTTCGGCACATTTTTTAGTAAATTGCTACAAACTTTCGCTGTTATTTTACCACAAAATAAACAGGCAGTATAACCGCCTGTTCGTATATAATTATTCTATTATACTAGGGGTTCTCTAAAAACCGGAACACGAGCAGAATTTCGTATATGACATATATCAGTTGCAAGGCGACAAACCGCAGTAATACTTTGTGTATTGCAAGGTTTGTCAACGCAGTAAATGATATTTGTCATAGGAAGTCTGCCGTGAGGGAGGTTTTTAGAGGTTCCCGCTATTAATAATTAAATTCATTCAGAAGATTTTCGTTTTCGTCATATATACTATCGGCTTCACTCCACGATTGTGAACCCTCTGAATCTGTTTCAAGAAGCAGTCTTTTGTGAGTATATCCGTATTTGTCAGTTCCCACAGCTTCAACTATCACCGAATCCCCCGTCTTTGCAGGAATTTTTTCATTTATATCCGTAAACAATTCGGTAATTTCAATTTCCTTGACAATTTCACCATTAACGCTGAATATCACCTTTATATCATTGAGTTCATCCATACGCTTATCGGTTATAATAGCCCCCGAATAATTTGAAATTCCCCCATTATAATAAGTACCGCTCAGAGAAAAACTGTTCTTGCCGAAATTATAGTTCAAGCCTTGTAAATTCTCCAACTGCGGCAGGCATACGTCACTCAAAAAATAATAATCATTTTCCATAATCCACATTGAAGATGTGACGCCATTTGTTTCAATTGACGCACATACTTTGCTATAGCTGTTATCAAACATCGGCAGCGGCTTTTCCCCTGTGAAAATGCCGTCAGCATTTTTTTCAAGAGTTATGGTATCCTTTCCCACAGTAATTCTGATTTTTGTATCCTCTCCCGATTTTTTTGGAATACATCTGAACATTGTGTTGACGGTATGATTTGCGTTGTCGATTTCGCCAATTTCACATTCAAACATAATAAATTCTGAATTCTGCTCCTCAACCATATCCTTTAATTCTCTGATTTCGCATTGGAGCGATGATATGGTATTGTTGAGATTATTCTGAGTATTCTGAACATTTGCGGATATGGTTGAAAGCATCGACATAACAGAAATTGCAAATATAACTCCCCCAACAATGAGAATTATTTTCCCGATACTCTCCGTGGGCAGCATAGAAACGTGAGCCGTACTTTCATTCTGCTCCAGTTTTTTATTTATCTTCTTTTTATAAATGCTTGAATAAACGGCAAAAATTATCACCGCAACAACTATAAGGAATATTATATAAAAAATTATAACAGAACCTAATATTGACATAAATTACCCTCCTAAATTCCAAAAAATTCCTTGAACGAATTGCAGTAACTCCGTGTGACATCTACAAGAGAACCGTCGGACATTGTAAGCACGAATTTCATTGAAAGTGACGGTTTGATTTTCTTCACGTGGGATTTTGCAATAATGGCACAATTGCTCACACGTAAAAATTTTTCATTGTCCAGTATGGTACAAAGCTGATAAAGCCTGTCGTAAGCGTAGTACGACTCCCCGTCCGTACTGTGAACCACAACATCATGACCAAAGCTTTCTATGAAAATTATCTCCTCAGATTTAAGCCTGAGCTTTTCGCCTTTTTTATTCTTCACGGCTATAAATGAGGAATATCGCTCTTTTTCCGTGATTATCAGTTCTGCTTCATCGTCAATTTCAAAGCCTGCGGATAAAAGTTTCTGTTCAAGTTCTGCGTATCTTTCATCACTTACATTAAGTCGTATTTTCACGGATTTCCCCCTTTGCATTTGTTTCAGCTGATATTTATATTATACCTGTTTTGAAAAAATTTGCAATACTTTCCGCACAGCTTGCATTATAATCATCACGGATTGCAGTTTTGTCAAACAAAAAGGACACGAATTAACGTGTCCCTACAAAAATCAAATTTACCGCACGCATTAGCTAAAAGCTAACAGCTAAAGGCTAAGGCTAAAAGCTAATAGCTTTTTATTTATTGTACTCAAAAATTTTAAGTTCTGTTTCCTCAACAGCTTTCTGAATAAGCGGCTCAAAATCAAAGCTGTTCTGTGCCTTTTCCACATCTTCAAGACGTGGGCGAACCTTTGGGTGCTTGGGAGTAAATACTGTACAGCAGTCCTCATAAGGCTCGATAGATGTTTCAAATGTGTCGATTTTACGGGCAATTTCAATAATTTCCGTCTTATCCATTCCAACGCATGGACGAAGCACAGGAATTCTGCAAGCTGCATCGGTACAAGCCATAGCCGCCATAGTCTGACTCGCTACCTGTCCCACGCTTTCGCCTGTGATAAGTGCAAGACAATTCTTCTTTTCAGCTATTCTCTGGGCAATTTCCATCATCAGACGACGCATAATAATTGTGAAAAATTCCTCGGGGCAATTGTCCTTGATAGCCTCCTGAATTTCTGTGAATGGAACGCAGAAAAAGGCTATATCTCCGCAATAATCCGTCAGCTTTTCGCAAAGTGTTTCAACTTTCAGCAACGCTCTGTCAGATGTATATGGAGGGCTTACATAGTGAATTGCGGAAATGTGAATACCTCTCTTTGCCATCATCCAACCTGCAACAGGGCTGTCAATTCCTCCTGAAAGAAGCAGCATAGCCTTTCCGCTGCAACCAACAGGCAGACCGCCTGCACCACGGATATTTTCAGCGTGAACATATGCATTAGTGTCACGAACCTCAACAGTTACCGTAACTTCGGGATTTTTCACATCAACGGTGAGGTGCGGGAACTTATCGAGAAGAATTCCGCCGAGTTCCGCACAGATTTCGGGAGATTTCATTGCAAAAGCCTTGTCTGAACGCTTTGCATTTACCTTGAATGTCTTTGCACAACTGAGAACGTCCTCCAGATATTCAACAGCTTTTGCCGATATATCGCCGAATTCCTTTTCACATACACAGGCACGGCAAAGAGCCGCAATTCCGAAAATTTTGCCTACACGGTCAACAACCTCTGCTAAATCCACATCTTCATCAAGTGGGTTGATGTAAGTGGTTGACTGGGCGGAAGTCAGCTCAAATTTTCCAAGATTTTTTATGCGTCTTTTGATATTCTTTTTCAGCATATCCTCAAAACTACGCTTATTAAGACCTTTCAACGCCATTTCGCCGAATTTTACAAGTACAATTTCTTTCATTTTCATTCTCCTATTATCAAATTCAGAATTAAGAATTATGAATTAAGAATTGTAGCGTTCAACAAAAATTTCATATTTATTCTTAATTCTGCATTCTTTATTCTTAATTATTAATTATCCTCTTACGGAATTGATTCCCTCACGGAGTTTTTCCGCAAATGACCGTATATCCTCAATTGTCGTATCTCCGCAAACGCTGACACGCAATGCACTATCGGCGGATTTGCCGTGTATGCCGAACTGTTCTAAAACTCCGCTTTGCTGTCCCTTTGAACAAGCTGAACCGCTGCTTACGTAAATTCCGAAGCTTTCAAGATAGTGAAGCATAATTTCGGAACGCTTTCCTGCGGCGGAAATATTTATAACATAGGGCGAACCGTCCTCGGGAGAATTTACAGTAACTCCCTCAATTGACGATATTTCGCCAATCAGCGTATCTTTCAGCATTTGTGCATGGGCATATCTCTCGGCAATTGTAGGCTGCAAATGCTCCACCGCCGCACCAAATCCGCAGATAAGGGGAACTGATTCTGTTCCCGAACGTATGCCCTTTTCCTGCTTGCCACCTGTCACAATGGGAAGTACACGAATTCCCTTTTTTATGTAAATAGCACCCACTCCCTTAGCGGAATGTACCTTGTGACCGCTTATTGAAATAAGGTCGGCATTGAGGGTTTTTGCGGAAATATTCAGCTTCATAAATGCCTGAACGCAGTCGCTGTGAGTGATTATTTCGGGGAATTTCCGCTTGACCGCCATGAAAATTTCCTTGACTGGCAGAATATGTCCCGTTTCATTGTTGACCTGCATAGCAGTTACAAGAACTGTATTATCATCGCAGGCGGTGAGAAAATCCACAGGATAGAATTTTCCGTCCTCACGGGGAGAAATGCGGACAATTTCAAATCCGCTTTTTTCCATAGCGGTGAGAGTTTCGTCAACTGATGCGTGTTCAACCGCTGATGCCACGATTTTACGCCGTTTTTTTCCGTATGCGGCACAGGCTCCACGGATTGCGAGGTTATTGCTCTCCGTTGCCCCCGATGTGAAAATTATGTTGGAACTGTCGGCACTCAGAGCGCCTGCAATTATTTTCCGTGCCTTGTCCACCGCAAGCTGTGCGTCAAGTCCTGCACGGTGGAGAGATGAGGGATTGCCGAAATTCTCGGTCATCATCTCCGTAACCGCTGCCACAGCCGCCTCACAGGGCTTTGTGGTTGCGGCATTGTCTAAATATATCATTTTTCCTCCCAAACAGAATAATCTTATACATTTATCTGCACGGACACAGCACGCTGTGTCCCTACAATAAGCCTATCTTATTTATTATAGCATATATTTTGTGATAATGCTATAGGTGAGGGATATTTTTAAATATGTTATGTAAATAACAAAGGCATTGCGGTGATGCAATGCCTTGATTTATCAGAATAAAACTACTGTGTTTTCAGTTGTGAGAGTTTCCATAGTTTTGCTTTTCTCCGCTATGGCAGAAAGGCTTATATTGTTATCCTTGCAGAATTTCACAATTGGCTCACTTGTGAAAATAGCTTTGATTTCACCTTGCAGCAGGTCGAAAAATTCTTTGATTTCTTTTTTCGTTTGTTCGTCCTCCACATCGGGAATGAAGAACAGATAAACAAGCTTTGCAGGCTTTTCACCTGTATTTGCCGCAATTCCAAGCAAGTGACAGATGAACTGCTTTACATCAAAATGTGAGGTTTCCTCATCAATTCCGAAAAGGCTTAATGGTGCAGTAAATTCTTCTTCGCCCTCTATCGCATTTGAAGCTATATCGGGGAAAATATTATTTTTCTTGAAGTGAGTGAGATACTTATTTTTCATTATTAACTTGTGGCTGTCAAAAATCTCGTGACATTTTACTTCAAGAAATATATTACAGAAATCCTGTTCGACATATCCATCAAGCTGCGGTGCAGTTCCTGTTATGCCTTTTATTTTACATTCCTTTTCAAATTCTATACCAGCTGCATCTCTTAACGCAAGATAACAGAAACGTGATGAAGAAGCCACACTTGCCATTTTAGGCGGCATCAAGCCATATCTGCCCATTTTTTCGTCAAGCTCTCCGCCTTTTCCGTCATCATACTTTTTAAAATGCTGTGGATAACCCTCTTGCATATCTGCTTTGAACGCTTCAAATGAATTAAAGGTATAGTAGTTATCGTATTTACGTTCATTGATTTCATATCCGAAGTTATCTTTTGAAACTCTTGGCATACAATCAGTAAGATTTGATTTAATGATAGCGTCAAATTTTTCTTTGGTAAGCTTGCTCATTTCTTGTCACTCCTTTTTCGCAGTAACGAAAATAATCAGCTAACAGCTAACGGCTAATAGCTAACAGCTAATAGCTATAAATAAAAAATCAATCCTCAAAAAGGGGTGTCGAGAAATATCTCTCCGCAGTATCGGGAAGAATTGTTACAACTGTCTTGCCCTCGCCCAGCTTTTCAGCCATTTTCAGAGCCGCAGCAACATTAGTTCCGCTGGAAATACCGCACAGAATACCCTCCTTGCGTGCAAGGTCCTGAGCAGTCTGAATTGCTTCCTCATCGGTTACAATGTAAATATCATCGTAAATTTTCTGATTAAGTATGTCGGGAATAATTCCGTCACCGATACCCATTTGCAAATGCGTACCAATGTTTCCGCCTGCTAAAATAGCGGCATTTTCAGGCTCAACCGCCCATATAAGCATATCGGGGTACTGGGATTTAAGAGTTTCGCCGATACCTGTAATAGTTCCCCCTGTGCCGATTCCCGAGCAAAAACCGTCAATTCTGCCTGCTGTCTGCTCCAGAATTTCAAGTGCTGTGTAATACTTATGAGCAAAGATATTGTTCATATTTGTGAACTGCTGAGGTACGAAAACCCTGCTGTCCTCGGCTTTCATACGGAGTGCCGTATCAAGACATTCACGGATACATTTTCCAATATCACCGTCATCGTGAACGAGTATAACCTCCGCACCGTAGTGACGGACAAGCTTGCGGCGTTCCTCACTAACGGAATCGGGCATAATAATTATAGTCTTATAGCCCTTTACAGCACCCACAAGTGAAAGTCCGATTCCCTGATTTCCGCTTGTAGGCTCAACAATTATTGTATCCTTATTGATTAAACCCTCTTTTTCAGCCTGTCGAATCATATTGAAAGCAGTTCTTGTCTTAATTGAACCGCCTACGTTAAGTCCCTCGAATTTTACCAGTACTTCGGCATTTCCCGGCTTATTCATCTTATTCAGCCTAATTATAGGCGTATGACCAATCGCTTCAAGTATACTATTGCAAACCATTACAGATTTCTCCTTTTAAATCTTCTTAAATAAAATTGCCTATAATATTATATTATAAAATGAAGAAAAATGCAATAGGTTTTTGAAAAAAATCAAATTCCGCCTTAAATAATCGCAAATTTCACAGGAATTTCCTCAGCTGTTATGGGAAATCCATTGCACTTCGTTGCCCTTATAGGAATCAATTGAAATCAGACCATTCATTTCCTCGGCAGAAATAAGCTCAGCACCAAGGCTTTCAAGATAGCCGATAAAATCTTCCTCCTCAGCCTTAATAGCCGCATCTTCGCTCCAGCCGCCAACAACAGCGACTTTCACCTTTTCGCCCTCAATGTATTCTTTAACCTCAATTAAGGATTCATAGGGAATATGGTGATTATCCTCCCAGTTGGTATTCTGTGAAAGAGTAAATTCAATTTCTTCAGCGAAAGAGCCATAGTATTCATTAAAAGATAAAACATCATACATCGTACCGTTGGCATTGAAGCTTTTCAGCATTGAATTGTGAACTCCCGCACCGCTTGAACCGCTGATTAAAAGATAGCCGTTATCATAAAGTTCAGCGGCTGTTCTGTAGCCGTCAACATATGAGGAATTCAGCTCTAAATTGCCGTTATTGCTGTGTATAATTCCTGTCCAGTTCATAAAGTTGGGATTTGCACTTTCAAAACGCAGCACAAGTTCCTTTATACCGTCATTTCCGAAGTCCACCAGAGCATATTCGGAATTCATTTCCGCCATCTGAAACTCAGCAACAGCCGCTTTCAATTCGCTGAAACTGTAACTGCCGTAAATAAGACCGTCAGCGTTGTATTCCGAATCGTCAGCCTTGAATTGCTCCGAAGTCTGAACCTTGCCGCTGCCATTGAGAAAATCCGTATACACCTGTTCGGGAGTTTTAACAGCAGCTTCTGTAGTTGTTTCCACGGTAACTTCTGTTACAGGCTGAGTTTCCGTCACAGCTGTTGTTGCAGGTGCAATTGCAGATGTTGCGGCAATTGTTGCTTCTTCAACGATTTCTGTCACACCTTCTGTAGGCTTTATTTCGGCAATTTCAGTCGAATCCTGAACTTCATTTTCTGCCTTGCCTGCTTCATTTTCTGCCTTTCCTGCATCAGTTCCAACAGGGCCGCAGGCAGTAACAGCTGCCCCCAGCAATGCCGTTAGCAGAGTAATAAACACACGTTTTTTCATAATTGTTTCTCCTTTTTATCTCTTTTTTCTCTTTTTTGCGATACAGCGTTAAAATAAAAGCTCTAACACTTTTTTGTATTTTATTACTGATATTATACCACAAAACTTTATCTTTGTAAATAGAAATGTCAAAAAAATCATAAGGGAACCTCTAAAAAAATAAGCCGAATGTAAGTTGTTTTGTCTTACATTCGGCTGATAGTTTATTTTAATTCTCTTATATGTGCATCAACTCTGAGCTTTTGGGTGTAATAATCGAAATCCAGACTTACCGCTTTGTCGCCGATTTCCCATCCTCCGCCATATAAGCCCGAAAAATAATAGTCAAACTCGCCCCAGATACATTCGATTTCCTGAAATGTATATTCGCTGAAAATCTCAGTTGCCTCCTCATCTGTCATAAGGCATATTTCTTCAAGTGTAGGCAGTTCCGCAATTTCGCCGCCTTTGAGGAATTCCTCTTTCATAAGGCATAAATCAAACACATTAAGCTTGTCATCATCACAGAAATCAAGCACCCACGAATTTTCCAGTACAATTTCGCCGCCGTTGAAGCTGCCTCCCAGCAGCCACTTCTCAAACACCGCAATATCGGCAATTGTCAGCTTTCCGTCCCTGTTGACATCGCCCATTGTCACTTTTTGTGGATTGTCGCTGTAATGCTTTATGAGATAAACCGAAGTTGTAACCTTATCATTGAAATTTAAGTCAAAGTTTTTTTTCTGATAATCCCCTGCAATTTCATACTTGTAAAATCTGCCGTTTTCATCGGTGTGATATTCGTCATTGTAAACAAGGGTATAAAGGTAATCCTTAGACAGTTTCTCGAAAACAATTACACTATCCTCGGTTATCTTCCAGCTTTTTATTTCCTTTTCCTCACCCTCGCCCTCAATGGGTTTTGCAGTAAGGACGAATGTTCCGTTTGTTTCGGTGAAAGGCGTATTTGTGGAATAATCCACAAATTTCAGACTCAATATGCCGAATCCCTTGGGCTTTACCTGATTGAACTGTGTATATTCATAGTTCAGCCAATCTTCATCACTTTCAAGAATTTCAGATTTTTCGGGATACAGATACTGCCCTGCTTCAACGTAGCCTTTATTATTTGTTTTTGTATAAAAGATAAATTCTTCTTCAAGGCACCATTGAATCGACTCATTTCCCTTATCGTCAAACCAATAAAAATAATTCGTCATTCCTCCGCCGCTTGGCTTCTGGTCGGGCAATATGTGGTACTCGTTAAGCTTATACATAATGTCAAGGTAGCTATCGGCACTGTCAATTATCTCCTGCACCTTTTCCATTGTAAGTCTTGGAGCGTCCTCGTCAATTGCACCTAAAAGCTCCATTCTGCGGCGATAATAGCCGTCAAGTTTTTCAAGTCTTTCAAGTTCCTTTCGGGTTTCCTCTGAAATAGAATTATTTCGGCGAATGTTAACTGTTATATCAATAACATCCTGATGCTCAGTTCCCTCATATCCAATGTAAATACTAATATGCTCAACACCGGCAGAAAGTCCCGTAAGTTTCATATCCTGAGTGACAACCGCCCCGTCTTTCATTGTTGACGGAGAAAACGAGATATAATTAATTTCGGGCATATCAGGCTCAACAGGCATAACAAGCTGCACCGTTTCGCCCTCAAACAGCTGAATTTCGGGATTTTCATCATCGTCCTCACAAACGATAATTTCCCTCATACCCTCGTCATTAACCGTTTCACGCACTATCTCATTGTACTCAATATACTCATGGTCTATATCCACGCCGTTTTCCACAAACTCCGATTTTTCGGGATAAAGTTCCTGCACTCCGATAACAGTACCGTCATCGGCTATTTTTGTATATGCTATAAAATTTTGTTTGCTGATAAGGGATATTACCTCATTTCCCTTATCATCTAACCAGTAACAATATGTTTCATTTCCGATGTTTGACACAGCATCGGGATAAACCACATAATTATTGATTTTTTTGAATATCTCATCACGATTTTCGCTGCTGTCTATAAATTCCTGTAATTTCTCCATTGTAAGCCTTGGAGTGTCCTCGTCAACTGCCCCCACAAGTTCCATTTTTTTGCGGCGATAATTAACGTATATGAACTCGTTAAGGCGGTCAAGGCGACTGCGGTTTTCCTCTGAAATTTCATCATTATACAGAACATTTACAGCAAGTTCATATTCCGACTCAACATTATCATTTTTATTTCTTACGGAAACGATTACCTTATCTTTTCCCGATTTACAGCCAACTAATTTACCTGTAGAGGAAACGATTGCACATCTGTTATAGGAATAATACTGAACATCCTCCAAGTCGTAAAGTGCAGAATCAGACTGAAAATCAAGCTGCACCGTTTCGCCCTCGGTGAGATTAATTTCAACTATTCCCCCATTGTCATAGAGGGGCAGAATTTTCATATACTGATTATCCCCTGCATTTACGGCATTGGTGCTAAAGCAAAGGCAATTCAGCGACAGCGTCAAACCAAGCAAGATTGACAGTATTTTTCTCATGGTGATACCTCCTTAAAATGATTGTTAAAACGTCCATAGGATACACCTATCCTTATACTGATTGTACCATACGTACAATAGCTTGTCAATCGTCATTTTAGCCGAAATACAGCCAAATAATCTGTATATACCGCCGAAAAATCAACTACTGTCAATAATTGGCAGAGATGTCCTTTAGGGCATCTCTAAAAACCCGTTTGATTAAAGAAAAAACAGATAGGTGCGGCAGCTGCAAGGAAACCTTCCGAAGGCGTGCTTTCGCACTCCAAGGGAGGTTGACGAAGCAGATGACGTGCATAGCTGTTTTTTCTCAAAAGGGGTTTTTAGAGATGTCCTTTATTACCTCTCCTGCAATTATAAGTCCAGCCACCGAGGGAACAAATGCACAGGAGCCTGCTACGGGTTTCCCCGATTCCTGCGTAATTCCGCTGATTTTCGGTGTTATTGCCTCCTCACGGGAATAAACAACTTTGAGAGAATCAACTCCCCTTTTTTTCATTTCACGACGCATTACCCGTGCAAGAGGGCAGACGGAAGTCTTGTAAATATCCGCAACCTCAAATGCCGTGGGATTCAGCTTATTTCCTGCCCCCATAGAGCTTATCACGGGGATTCCTGCGGCTTTCGCCCTCATAATTATCTCGATTTTTCCCGTTATTGTGTCGATTGCGTCCACAACATAGTCATACTGCGAAAAATCCAGTTGTTCCGCCGTATCGGGCATAAAAAACATATTATGGGCAGTCACTTTACAATCGGGATTTATGTCGCTTATGCGAGCTTTCGCCACATCTGTTTTATATTGTCCTATATTGCTGTGTAAGGCGATTATCTGACGGTTTATATTGGATTCGCTGACAGTATCATTGTCAATCAAATCAAGTGCCCCAACCCCCGAACGAGCAAGCGCCTCCGCAGTATATCCCCCAACTCCGCCAATGCCGAAAATGGCTACACGGGCGGATTTCAGCCTGTTCAGCCCCTCCGTGCCGAGGAGCATTTCCGTTCTTATAAATGTGTCTGACATAATCTATCCTCCTGCAATGTGCCTGCTGTAGGCTCTGCCCATGAGTACTGGAGCATATATTCCCCACGGTATAAATTTACAGCGGAACACTTTTTGTTAATAAAATCAAAATAATCACATTCCACAGCGTTGACATTAAGGCTTATACTGTCCCTCATTTTAATAATAACATCACCGCCGCCCACGCTTTCCAAGGTCTGTTTTAGGCAGCTTATTGCATTTCGGAGATTGCTTCGGCGAACCGTAGTGTCGCTTCCGTCCTCCCACAAAACCGACATAAGCTGACCCATTGTGCATGAACCGCCCCTGCGGTCAGCAAGATATGCAAGTATCTCCTTAGCCTTTGACCGTGAAAAACGAAGCAGCCTGCCATTGGCAAAAACCTCAAAATTCCCGAAACATTGCAGAAAAATATGCTTTTTGCTCACGGGGTAACGGAGATTTTCAATAGTTTCATAAAGCCGCTGTTCCGTTGGAGATACAATATAATCCGTAGCATAAACCGAAAACGCATCTGCGGCAAAATCGGGAATATCGGCAAAAAATACAACATTCACCCTTATGTTAAGCCTTTTCAGTTCCGCCGCAAGCTCATATCCCCAGCAATTTTTCTCGGAAAAATGCAGAAAAAGCACTCCCCCGCAGTTATTCAGCAAATCAGAGATAACCTTATTTTTTTCACAATAAATTTCTGTTTCATCATTTGGAAAAGCGTTTTTCACCAAATTACGCATATTTTCAGCCTGTGAAAGCTTTTCATCAGCTATAATAAACCGCATAAAACCACCCTCTTTCCACAATTATACCACATTAAATGAAAATATGCAACTCCTATTCTCCGTCAAATAATTGACAGAACAGCAAACCATGGAACGATTTAACAAATTGTTCACAGAATTTGCAGATTTTTTATAAAAACCTGCCTATAGTGTTGCACTTTCGTTGCACTAAATAGGTTATAATAAATTATCAAAAGGAGATAAATGTTTTTATGAAGAAAAAGAATTCAGTCGTTTTATCGACACTCGGAATAATTATGTGCATTGTTTTCGGCTTAATGCTGCTGTGCAATGTAATTATTATTATAAAAGGTACAGTTAATCCCGAAAAGCCGCCCTCGGTGCTTGGTATTACCCCAATGGTTGTACAATCAGGCTCTATGAGCGGCAATGCCGAGGACCATATAGAAGTTGGCGACCTGATATTTATTTCCAAAGCCGAGGCGGACAAGCTGAAAGTCGGAGATATAATATCATTTATGGAGGAAAAACTTGTAATCACTCACAGAATTACAGCTATTGAAAAGGACGAGCAGGGCAAACTCCTTTTCACCACAAAAGGTGATGCCAATAATGTTGAGGACAGTTTCCCTGTTTCGGAAGAACAGCTTGTGGGCATTTACCGTTTCAGACTTGCAGGTGTCGGCGATTTCGCAATGTTCCTGCAAACTCCCCTTGGAATGATAATTTTCATGGGAATTCCCCTTTGCCTTTTCGTTATTGCAGATATAATCCGCAGACGTAAGGACGACAAGGAAGATGACAAGAAAACTGCCGAATTACAGGCAGAAATCGAAAGACTCCGTAAAATTGCGGAGGAAAAACAAGATTAAGTTATATACCGTCCTGCGTGCCACACACAGTTACGGTTTATATGCAAACCAACAAGGAGGTTACATATTATGAGTAAAAAGATTAATTTTTTAAGAGCAGGCGCATTAACTATGGTTCTGGCATTAGGTACAACATGTTTTATGAGTGGCACACTTGCAAAATATGTGACCAGCGGCGAAGGCTCTGATAGTGCAAGAGTTGCAAAGTTTGGTGTTAAGGTTACAGCAATGGTTGCTGGTACCGAAACAGAAATGGGCAAAATGTTTGCTACACAGTACGAAACAGACAATACAGCATATACAAAAACCTACTCCGTTGTTTCATCAGGTACTGACAATATTGTAGCACCTGGTACAACAGGTAATATGTCAGCAATAACAATTACAGGTCAACCAGAAGTTGCTGTAGAGGTAAAATATGTTGTTGATACATTCGAACTTGGCGATAATTGGGTAGACAAGGACAATAATTATTATTGCCCTCTCCAGATTAAAATAGGAGAAACAACACTCGACGGAACTAAGTATGATTCAGTTGGCAAATTCGAAGATGCTGTAATAACTGCAATCCAGGGATTCACAGCACAGTACGAAGCAAATACTGATTTAAGCAAAACTGAAGTAGCTGTCCCTTCTGTATCTTGGGAATGGCCTTTCTCAACATCTGATGCAAACGACATCAAAGATACATACCTTGGTGACCAGGCAGCAGACGGCAAAGCAGCAACAGTTGAACTCGGTATGACAGTATCTGTAACACAAATCGACTAAATTAAGCTAAAGCTAAAAAATTGTGCATAGCCACATAAATAAGTGAAAGAACAGGTTTTCATCATGTGGCAGGTGAAAACCTGTTCCCATTATTAAAAAAGGAGGAATTATCAATGCCCATAAAAATCAGAAAAATTATGCTGCCAATCATTGTTATACTTTTCCTCCTTGAAGTGCTTACGCTGCCCCTTGTGCTTGGTATGACCTACGCTACGGGAAGCGAAACTCCCGAACATATTCTCACCTTTGCGGAGAGAAATCTTACTTGGGATATGCACACCGAAACAGATTCAAGCGGAGCTGCCGTGCTTTCCCTTTTTGAAGCGGTTTACGGCAACGCAAAATCCCATAACGATGAAAAAATCATCGCACCGGGAACAAGCGGAAAAAGTATCGTCCGACTTAAAAATGAGGACGAAAACCCCATAAATTTTACGGCTCTTGTCTATTCAATCCGTACAGATGAAAAGCTCCCTGCGGAGGTTTCTCTGGCAGGCGAGGGATTTTCCCCTACAAATAACTACACGCTCCCACAGGGAATATCAAAAGAAAATGTAGTTTCAGCCGTTTGCGGAACTGTCAAAAGCGGCGGAATTCAGGATTTTGATATAAACTGGCTGTGGGAATTTGACAAAAATTCAACACAGGATTATGCTGATACGGTTTTCGGCGATAATGCCGCAAACGACCGTGCAGAGCGAATAAAAGCAGGTATAATCATCTATGTGGAGGACGAAAGCGGCGACATTATCGTTTCATCTCCTCAGACAGGTCATTACGGCGTATTAAGCGGATATTTTATCCTTATGTTAATCAGCCTGTTACTGCTTGTATTCCTTGCAATTACAAATCCAAAGAGGAAAAATGAAGAACAATAAAACAAAGAAAATTCTATCGGTTTCGTGGAGTATTCTTTCATATGTGCTTATTGCCGCACTTCTTCTGCTGACTTTATATCCTGCCGCTGCAAAGATTTTTTTCAAGGCAAAGCACCCAACGGTGCTGGGATTTTCCACGGCGGTGGTTATTTCGGGCAGTATGGAGGAGGAAATAAGCGTCAATGATGTGGTTGTTATCCACAGGCAGAAAAGCTATGAAAAGGGCGATATAATCTCATTTCACAGCGGCGGTAATCTCATTACCCACCGCATAATTGATACAACTGATGAGGGATTTATCACCAAAGGCGACGCCAATAATACTCCCGACAGCGATATTGTAAAATATGACGAAATTGAGGGCAGAGTTATATGCATTATCCCCAAAGTAGGCGGTGCAATTCAGTTTTTCAGCACTCCTTTGGGTATGATGATGCTGTTTCTCATAGGGGCGGCATTGCTGCTTTTGCCCGCAAAAACGAAGAAAAGCTCCGACGGAGGTGGGGAATGTGGAGAAGAAAATTAAAAAATTCAGACTGCCGCTCCGTGCGTGGCTGCTCTATCTTGTGCTTGTGGCATTTCTCTCCACAGGCGTTACACTCTCCAAATACGTGACATCTACCCAAGGCGGCGATTCAGCGAGAATTATAAAATTCGGCGATATTTCCATAACCGAAACAGGAGATTTCACCGACGAAAAATTCCGAATTCAGCCGGGTGTCAATCTCAATAAAACTGCCACTATCGACTTTAAGGGCAGCGAGGCAAATACATATGTTTTCCTTGAAGTATCAACCGATACTTTCACAGCCGCTGCGGATAATTATACTTTTTCCACAGTTGACGAAAAAATAAAATGGTCTGTGGATAAAACAAATTGGACTTATCTCACAAGTGAAAACGGCAAATATATTTACTATAAGGCTCTGACAGCCAATACAGCTTTTAATGCTGATATTATAACCGACAATACGGTTTATGTTTCAAGCCAACTGCTGAACTCCGAAGCACAGGGAATTACAAATCTTTCCGTAAGCTTTCGGGGAATTGCAGTTCAGGCAAACGGTTTCCCCACGGCAAATGATGCATGGGAGGCTGTAAAATAATACTAAGCAAAGGGGGAAAAGAATATGAAAAAAGGCTTACTGTCACTTTTAGCGGTGGGACTTGCTGCTTTATGCCTTTTTGTGTGTAAGCTTGCTGACATTTCCCTTTTTTCCGAAAACTCCGCCCAAATCAGAATTTTATCCGAGGGCGAAGAAGTAAGCGAAATATCCTTTTCCGAAAATGACCACGCCATTATTGAGGCTGAAACCTCAGTTCACGGCGATTATCAATGGCAGATACTGACAGATGACGAAATCTGGGCGGATATATCCAATCAGACTGGGGAAACTATAGAGCTTTCACAGGCAATGACAAAGGCGATCAGCAATGACGGTCAGGGAGTTTATGTCCGCTGTACGCTGAAAAATGAGGGTGCAGTTCTTTTGAGTGAACCCGTATGCGTCAATGTAACTCCTGCTCCCACAAAGGCGAAAAACAGCTTTATAGCAACGCCTATGAAGTATTCCGCTGCGAATATTCTTGCAGATGAAAACTATGTTACAATCACCGTAAATTATCTTGACGAAAAAACAAAAAATCCTATCTTTTCACCTTATACCGCAACTATAACAAGCGGCACACACTTTAAACAGAACATCATTTCCCCTACATTTATCGGCTATATTCCTAAATATAATCCCACTAACCCCTCTGCTGATGCTGTGGATAATGATATGGTTGATGTTTATACTCTCACTCTCGACCTCGCTTCGGTAACTGAAAATCTTGTTTACAACATTTACTATGTGCCGACACAAGTGCCATATGCGGCAAAATACTATTTCCAGAACATTTATGATGACCAGTACACGGAAAATATTGCATATTACAAGAAAGATTATGCCCTTACAGGTACGGTTATTGAAGATAAAGACCTGATAGGCCACATTAAAGAAGCTGGCTTTACAAAGCTTTATCACTATCCCGAATCTATCGCAGCTGACGGAAGTACAGTTTTTGAATGTTACTATGACAGAAACTATTATCTGCTGAAATTCGATATGAACGGCGGTTACGGCGTTGACCCGATTTATGCACGTTATGACACGCCTTTTGTTGTAAATGAACCTATACGTCACGGCTATGTATTCGCAGGCTGGGATTTGCTTGATGAAAACGGAGAAGGCGACAAAATTGCAGAAAAGATGCCCTCACGTATTCCTGCGGGAAATCAGACTTACAAGGCTTTGTGGGAAGTTACAAAGACAACTTACACAAAGGTTTACTGGCTGCAAGACCCCGATGATAATCCCGATGATGACATAATCGAATACAACTACTGGGGAAGTGATATTGAAGAAAATGTCGACTCCGCTTCTACCGTATCGGGCGGTGATGATGTCCCCGATAATTTCCCCGATAAGCGTTATACTGAGTTCCACCATGCCGACCAGAACGTAACAGTTGACGGCGACGGCTCTACTGTTGTCAATATTTATTACACCCGTAAGGTTTATACGTTGAAGTTTTATTATGCGAGACAAAAGCCTAACGGTACATATAGTATTGTAGGTGGTAATTCTTGGCGTTTTGGATATATAAATGACAATAATGCAAACGCAATAGATAAAATGCTTATTGAAACTTATGAAAACCAGTGTGGTGATATTGAGGCATTACCAACGATGAATAGTATTGGTGCAAATCGCAACTATGCATTTGGAAGTGAACAATATTATGATTATGATGTAAGCTATTCTGCTCCTGTAACATATTACTATCTATCATTTAATGCAAAATACGGACAAGACATCAGCAACCTATGGCCTATCGGAGTATTCGACCCTATTAAAGTAACTTTTAATTCAATATATGACCACGGAGATTACGCCTTTTTCAGTGCTTGGAATGTTGAACACCATTGTTACTACTCACATAATGAAGATGGAAGTTCTCGTCAAAATCTTACGCTTAAAGGTAATTATTTAAGACTTGATAAAACACTCCTTTATGATTACAGAAAAGAATATGGTTTAAATTATGATGATTCTCCAACAGTATGTTTCCTCGCATTCTGGGAAAATGGAGCTCCAAATATTGATTGGAATGAACCTAATCAATGGATATATAATCTCTATGTACCTCCTCTTGAAGATGAAATTATAGACGATAGTCTGCTTCATACCCACCAAAATACAAAATATAAACTTTATGCAACATATGATACCTGTGATGATAATGATGCTCCAGGTGGTGTAAGTGTTCAAACACCAAGTGCAATTGAAGGTTTTACTTTCTACGACAAAGAAGGCATTGTAAATCAACCTCTTCCTGAATATAAAGATGACAATTTTAAACGAAATTCCTATACCGCAAACTTCTACTACACCCGAAATAACTACACCCTCGAATTCAACAACAACGGAAAAATAATAAAAACGGAAACAGTTCCCTTTGAAACAAAACTTAACAAATACAACAACTTCACACCGCCATACCCGACTAATCTGGAGGAAAACGGCTACTATTTCGATGGCTGGTATACATCGCCAGGTTGTTATGAGGGTACAAAGGTTAATTGGGATACAGACACAATGCCCGCAAACGACCTTATGCTCCACGCAAACTGGCTTCCTAAAACTCATAATATCAACGTATTCAAGACATATTCAGCTATGCAGGAATACGAAAATACTCCCGATGAGCAAAAAGATGCAAAGCTTAATGAACTCAAAGAAAAGGAATTATATTCAGAGACTATCAGCGTTCTTCACGGCAATACCGTAAGTACGCTGGAAGATCCCGATTCAATGACAGATGAAAATAACATAACATACGATTTCGCAGGCTGGTTCTATATGGACACAGGCACAGCGAAAGCCTATACTCCCCTTGATATGCCCGTAACGAGAGATATGAATATATATGCGGAATGGGGTTCAAAAGTTCCCCGTCCATATGTTATTCACTATGCACTTCATTCAAGTGAAACTGACAGCACAATTATCAGTCTGCTTGATACTGAAAGAAATGGCAATACCGATGAAAATATGAAATACACCGTAAATATAGACGGTGCTGAACGCAGCTATATATGGCTTAACGGCGGCTATCACCGTGCTATTTCAGGTTCAACATCAGGTTTCGGCTATCAGGGTACAACAAGAACTTTCAAGCCTAAAGCAGGTGCACCCTATAATCAGCTTGAAATGGATTACAATACGGGATATTTCCCCACAGTCGGAAGTCACTCCATAACAATGCAGTACGAAGGAGATGTAACAAACCCCAAGACAAATGTATTTACGTTTACTTATATTGAAGCTAAAGAACTTGAATATACCGTAAAATACATAGACAAAAATACGGGAAAATCCCTTCATATCGATAAAAATGGAAAAACTAAAGATGCTGTAATAACAGAGCGATTTGAACCAATTACGGACTATATCCCCGACGCTTTCTTCAAACGACTTGTGCTTTCAGTTGTGGAAGACCCGAATAATCCAGGGAATTTTATAAGTTCCCCAAACAACGTCGTTATTTTCTACTATACCCCCAACACAAAGGCAAGCTATTATGCTGTTCACTTTATGCTGCAAAAGCCGAACACAAGCGGTGCGGATTATGCACTTGACGGCAGCGGCGATTATGAAAACAGCGGCTCTACAATTGAGGGTGTTGGAGATACAGGCTCTAAAATTGCAATAACTCCTCTTACATTTAACGGATTTAATATTTTGCCTCCTGCATGGCAGGTAATCGGTAACTCAGAAACATCAGTAAAGCCTACTACTACCGGTGAATTTGAAATAACAATTGACGTAAATGGTACAGAGCTTTATATCTTCTATAAAAGAGAAACTCAGAGTTATACAACCTATTATCTCAAATACGGTGCTAATATTTCTGATTTGAACAATTTGAAAGAAGAAGATATTCTCGCTAACTCTGTGACAAAATCAGCTATTCCCTATGGCTCAACCGTAAGCGAAACCGCTAAAGATATTGACGGTTACCGCTGTGTATCGTCAACTGTTCAGAGCATTACCCTCGGTCACGATAATGCAAAGAATTACATTATCTTCTACTACTCGCCGTTGCAGTACACTATGGAATACCGCATTGCAGGCGGTGAGGGAGGTATACTTTCAAGAACAAGTGAAACCATTGAGGGCGATACGAAAATTAACGGCTCAGAGGTAAGACCAAACGAGGGATACCGCTTTGACGGCTGGTTCTCCGATGAAGCCTGCACAGTCAAAGTTGGAGAAGATGTACAATTCACTCCCGCTAAATCAACTCTGCTCCCACAGCCTGACGTCAACATCTACTATGCAAAGCTCACTCCCCAATACGGCAGTATTACTATAAAACGTGACAATGCCGAAGATGAGGGAAATGGCGAACAGGTATTCGTATACCGTGTGACAAACAACAACACAGGTGATACTGTTGAAGTAACTGTAAAGGGCAGCGATAGCACTACAATTACAAATCTCCTTTATGGCAGATATACCGTTGAACAGCTCAACGACTGGTCATGGCGATACAGCGACAGTTCGAAGAATGTTACCCTTGAAAGGGAGTCAGCAGAGGTTACATTCGATAATAGTGCTGTCAAGGATTTATGGCTGTCGGGAAATAGTGACATCGCTGCAAACCAAAAGGAGGCTGATTGAAAATGACAAAACTCAGACTCCGTAAAAAACGAGTACTTCTGTTTATAGTACTCCCTGCCCTGCTGATTTCCATTGGCATTACCCTTGCTTTTATGTTCAAATCTTCGGAAACCATTGAAAATACTTTCTTCCCTGCAAAGGTTGAATGTGAAGTTGAAGAAGAATTTAACGGAACGCAGAAAAGCAGTATTGCCATAAAAAACACGGGAAATACCGACGCTTATCTCCGACTTCGCTTAGTTTCCTACTGGGTTAACGGTGACGGAAATATCGTTGGCAAGGAAAGCGAAATGCCCGAATTCATCTATGATTCAGCTAACTGGACGCTAAAAGGCGACAACACATATGAGTACAAAAAGTCTGTTGCTCCCAACGACAAAACAGCGGAATTTCTTATAGCTCCTATGACGCTGAAAGAAGATACATACCTTGGAAAAACGGTGTATCAGGTAGTTGAAGTATTCGCAGATGGAATACAAAGCAATCCCAAAGAAGCTAAAAAAGTATGGGATAATTCGTAATGCGTAATTGAATTCAGAATTAAGAATTAAGAATTATGGACGGCAGTCTTAACGATTGCCGTCCATTTTTTGATTTAAAGCTGTTAGGTACGAAATTTATTCAAGAATGCAAAATAAAATCAAGGTTGCAAAAACAAAATTGCATTCTTCCTTGCAATCTTCTTTTTGCACAAAAAATGACATATGCTTTTGTTAATGTTGCACATTTTTAAAAGCCGTTAGCTGTCAGCTGTTAGCTTTTAGCTTTTTGGTACGGCGGAATTATTTTAAAGAGCCTATAGCTAATAGCTAATGGCTAAAGGCTAATGGCTTTAATACGGCTAAAGGCTAATGGCTTTAATACAGCTGATTACATATACCAATGCCACTCATTTCCGACTTTTTTCGATTTAACACCAAGTTTCTCCTTGACATTATTTAAAGTTCTTGTGGAAATTCCCATTTCAACAGCTTTCCGAAATATATAGGAATATGATTTTTCACCGTCAGCCAGTTCCTTTTTCAGCATATCCTCTACAGCTGAGGACTTGTTCCCTGAACCCAAACCTAAAAGCAAATCATCAATATCGCATTTATATTCGCCAATGCTGGTAAAACAGCCTTTTTCGTTAAATTTAAAGCCGAGAGTTTCACCCATAGGAGCAAGGCTGTTTTTGATTTGTGCCACTACTCTGACATCGGGATTTGACTTATCTTTGGCAACTACGAGAACACTTCTTGCAGCGGCAGTTATGTCAATTGAACCAAGTCCACGATAGGTGGATTTCATACCCTGTGCCTTGTTCATATGACCGATTAACACAACTGCACAGCCTGTATAATTCGCCATAGCTGCAAGCTTTCTCATTACAGGACGTATTTCATTTGCCCTGTGCATATCAACCTTAGCTCCAAGATATGCCTGTAATGGGTCAATTACAACCAGTTTGGCATTAAGCCCAAGAATTGCGTGTCCTAAACGGTCATCATCAAGGGTAAGAGGTTCGTCATCGCCCTCCTCGGTGAGAGTGTGGATATACTCACAATCAGCACCATATTTGACAAGCCTCGGCTTTATAGTGTCATTATATCCGTCCTCAGCATTGAGATAAATGACATTGAAAGGCTCGTGCTTATCATTTTTGCCCGGAAGAACTCCCCTTGACAGAACTGTAGCAACTGACAGCATAAGGGTAGTTTTACCCTCACCGGGGTCGCCCTGAACAATTGTGATTTTGCCTAATGGTATGTACGGCTCCCACAGCCATTCGGTTTCCGTGGCAATTACATCTTCCATACATAATACCTGCATATTTTTCATACCTCCGATTATTTTTATTCTGACCATTTTTTCTGTGTAAATGAATACCCCCTCACTAATGGGCAGAATCGGGGCTTTTTTCAACCAAAAATGGTTGAATATTGAAAAATAATTTTAAAGTTCTACCTTTTGCATAAATATCAACAGCTGTTTTTGTGCAAAAAGAAGATTGCAAGGAAGAATGCAATTTTGTTTTTGCAACCTTGATTTTATTTTGCATTCTTGATTAAAGTCTTTTGTAGGGACACAGCGTGCTGTGTCCGCAGTTTCGGTACGAAATTCAGTTTTTTCCATAATCTTATTGGCGGATATTATCCGCCTGTTAAATATCATCATACATAAAAAGGGACGGCAGAAACAAAATTCCACCGCCCTTAATTCTTAATTCTTAATTAACTTGCCGTCCTAAAAGCTAAAGGCTAACAGCTAACAGCTAATGGCTTTTTAAATAATTACGCAATATTACCCTTGACATCAGCGTGATATTGATGTATAATTATGGTTGATACTTTTTTAGTTGATACAAATTTAAGGAGTTGAAACAAATTGAAAAACACATTCGGCTCTGAAATAGCTGTAACTATTTTCGGCGAAAGTCACGGAACAGCTATCGGTGCGGTTCTTGACGGTATGCCTGCGGGTATAGCCGTTGATGAGGAATTTATCGCCCGTCAGATGAGCCTCAGAAAATCCGTGGGAGCTATTTCTACTCCCCGAAAAGAAGCCGATGAGGTCAAAATCGTAAGCGGAGTTTTCAACGGCAGAACTACAGGTACGCCTATTACCTTTATAATAGAAAATCAGGATACAAGAAGCCGTGACTACGGTGAGCTTGCCTATAAAGCACGTCCCGGTCACGCTGATTTTACCGCTGATGAAAAATACGGCGGATTTCAGGATTTCCGTGGCGGCGGTCATTTTTCGGGACGCATAACCGCAGGTATCGTTGCGGCAGGTGCTGTTGCCATTTCTGCCCTCAAGGAAAAGGGAATTACTATCGGTACTCACATTCTCTCCTGCGGCGGAGTTTTTGACCGCAGTTTTGAGAATATCAGCGAGGACATTGCATATCTTGACGGCAAGGAATTTGCCGTACTCAATGCCCATGCGGAAGAACCTATGAAAGCGGCTGTAATGGCAGCTAAAGCTGAGGGTGACAGCGTTGGCGGACGGCTTGAAACTGCTGTTTACGGTATGCCTACAGGTGTGGGTGAACCGTGGTTTGATACGGTGGAAAGTCTGCTTTCTCATGCACTTTTCAGTATTCCTGCTGTTAAAGGTGTGGAATTCGGTGCAGGTTTCGGTTATGCCGATATGCGTGGAAGTCAGGCAAATGACCCTTTCTACAACGACAACGGCAAAATCCGCACAGCTACTAACAACTGCGGCGGTATACTTGGCGGAATTACCAACGGTATGCCTATAATTTTCCGCTGTGCCGTAAAGCCTACTCCCTCTATTTATAAGGAGCAGAACACAATTGATATGCGTAACGGCGAAAATACCACATTGCAGATTCAGGGACGTCACGACCCTGCTATTGTACATCGTGCAAGAGTTGTGGTTGACAGCATAACTGCGTTAACCCTTATTGACCTGCTTTGTCAGAAATACGGAGCAGATAAGCTTATAGAAAAATAACGAAAAGGAATGATTTTTTATGTCAATGACATTCATCAGAGAGCTTCCAAAGCCCTCAGTAATCAAAGAAGAACACCCGGTTTCACCTGAACTTGCAGCTATAAAGGCTCAGCGTGACGAGGAAATTAAAGCTGTATTCCGTGGGGATTCCGACAAATTCCTCCTCATTATCGGACCTTGCTCAGCAGATTCGGAAGAACCTGTAATCGACTATATCACAAGACTCCGTGAATTGCAGGAAAAGGTTAAGGATAAAATTCTCATTATCCCAAGAATTTACACAGGTAAGCCACGTACAACAGGTGACGGCTACAAGGGTATGCTTCACCAGCCTAACCCCACAGCTATGCCTGACCTTGCAAGCGGAATTGTTGCCGTAAGAAACCTCCACATCAAGGCTCTTGCGGAAACAGGCTTCACAGCGGCAGATGAAATGCTCTATCCCGAGAACTACAGCTATCTTGACGATATTCTTGCATATGTAGCAATCGGCGCACGTTCCGTTGAAAATCAGCAGCACAGACTTGTATCAAGCGGCGTTTCAATTCCCGTTGGTATGAAAAATCCCACAGGCGGCGATATTTCCGTAATGATGAACGCAATCACAGCTGCACAGCACTCTCACGCATTTATGTATCGTGGACACGAGGCAAAGAGTGACGGAAACCCCTATGCACACGCAATTCTCCGTGGCTATGTCAACGAGAGAGGACAGTCCTTCCCCAACTATCACTTTGAGGATTTATACCGCCTTGCTCAGACATATGCTGAAAAGGATTTGAAAAATCCTGCTGTTATTGTTGATACAAACCACGCAAATTCGGGCAAACAGTACCTTGAACAGGTTCGAATTGCAAAGGAAATCCTCCACAGTATGCGTCACAGCGAGGACATCCAAAAACTTGTAAAGGGACTTATGATTGAGAGTTATATCGAGGACGGCTGCCAGAAAATCGGCGAAGATATTTACGGAAAGTCAATTACTGACCCCTGCCTTGGCTGGGAAAAGTCCGAAAGACTTGTTCTTGATATTGCTGATATTCTTTAATTTAGCCTTTAGCTGTTAGAACGGCAAGTTAATTAAGAATTAAGAATTAAGGGCGGTGGAATTTTGTTTCTGCCGTCCCTTTTTATGTATGATGATATTTAACAGGCGGATAATATCTTTTTTAGCCATTAGCTGTTAGCTTTTAGCTTTTTGATACGGCAAATAAATTAAGGGCATCTCTAAAAATTATGGACGGTGGAAATTTTTCTGCCGTCCATAATTCTTAATTCTTAATTCTTAATTCTTAATTCTTAATTATTCCAATATCCGTTGAGATAATCAATTCTCTTAGTGAGCCAGTCGCAGAGATATTCCGAACAATCGGAATGACTGCGGCATTTTTTTGCTTTTTTGGAAAGTTCCATTTTGAAAGCGTCATTTTTGAGTATATTGTTCCAACGTGTATAGTTTCTGTTAAAGGCAGCGGTATATTCAGCTGTATCTGCCTTTATCATATCGCAGGCACTTGTGAAAATTCCCGAATTATAAGCCTCTGTCCAGTTTTCACGGATAATATCCGTAAACCATTCCTCATACATCAGCACAGCAAGCCATGGGTTTATAGTTTCATATTCTCCGTTAACATCGGGAACTATATTTGCAGCGTAAAGTCCCGTACTATCGGCACATCTGTCCTTGTTGCCCATAGCGGAATCGAAATCCCAAGGGGCAGTAAAGGTAAGCTTTTTATCCCCTGTTTCGCCGAAATCAGCTGTCATAAAAAAGCTTGACCAGTAAATATCCGCATCGCAGGTAATCTCGCTTATGATATACATATCAGCAAGGGATTCAAGATTTACAACCTTATCCACAGCTTCAAAGGGCGTAATATTGCTTGCCGGGACAATTTCGCTGTAGTCCTCGCTGAAAACATATGCAGCGTCATTGTATGCGGCTTCGTACATAATTTTATAGGTGTTGTTGACGAATGAGCTGATAAAATCGTGCTGTTCCTGCGAAATAATGTCATTCTTTATAGTTACGCCGATGTCGTTTCTGTAATCCCCTCTCCCCTCGGGCAGGCAGGTCATTTCTCTGCCGTTGCCGCCCTCGCCGTCAAATGGCACAAGGGGTGCATTATCCGCATAGTCAACGTGGAACATCTGCAATTCGGGTTCATCGTCAAAATAGCCGTCAAATTCAAGGAAATAGCCTATATCCGTCCCTGCATAGTCAACTGTGACAGGCTCGGTTATATTGACTCTGTTGGGATTTATCTGCTGCAATTCCGCAAGAAGATACATTCCCCAGTATTCGCCGTTGATTTCAACCTCAGCAAATTCCGCATCAGATGCGTATAAACCGTCCTCCTCAAGAAGTCCTCTTGCAATTTCAAGTGCAGCCTTATCACGGAGCATTGAGCCGTCCTTATATTCAGCAAGGAGTACCCAGTTTTTCATCTCAGCACCGTCATTAAGTCCAAGCATATTGCGTTTTTCCACGAATTTTATACGCAGGGGCTTTTTGTCATAGGTTGTGGTCCAGTTGCCACGGACTTTTACTTTTGCGTCGGCATTTTCAATTGTTATATTGTCGTTTTTGTCCTTGACCGTTACAAGGCAATCCTCATAATACGGTGCAGGTGGCATTTCATAATTGGGAGTCCATGTTGCAATATCTGCGGCAACGTGGGGAGCAACAGGCTTTTCCACGAAATCCATAATATTATCGGCTTTGTTTTTCGTTTCAATGCTGATTAATGCAACGCCTTTTCCTGTATCGCTATCCTGCTCCTCGGCAGGAGTTGAATTCTCCGCAGCAGAGGACTGTGAGGGAGTTTCCGCAGGTGCAGGGGGAGTATCTGCTGAACAGCTCCAGAATACGGAGGAAAGTGCGATTATGGGGATAATCCAATTTCTTTTTTTCATAAATATCTCCTAAATAAGCTAAGGGTATCGCAGAACGATACCCTATATTATAATTTAAAGTGCCTCGCACATCCGCAAACTAAAGTTTGCTCCGTGCGGATCGGCAAATAGCAAACGCCAAAAGATTTTGTCGTTTGCTATAATTATTCGCTTATTAATTATTTGCTTATTAATTATTCACTGTAATTTTCACGCAGGAATTTAATTTCCTTAGCGTAACCCTCAATGTCATTGGGAGTTTCAAGAATAAAGGGCAAGTTTTTCAACATCGGGTGGTTGATAACTCGGATAAGCGCATCTGCTCCGATTTGTCCCTCACCGATTTTTGCGTGTCTGTCCTTGTGGCTTCCCATAGGATTAAGGCTGTCATTGAGGTGAATTGCTTTCAGCCTGTGAAGTCCGATTACACGGTCAAATTCCTCTAAAACTCCGTCAAGATTATTGACAATGTCATATCCTCCGTCCCACACGTGGCAGGTATCAAGGCATACTCCAAGCTTATTTTCAAGCTCCACACCGTCAATTATTGCACGGATTTCCTCAAAGCAGCGTCCCATTTCAGAGCCTTTGCCAGCCATAGTTTCAAGGAGAACAGTTGTAGTCTGCTCCGCTGTAAGGCACTCATTCAGCTGCTCTGTAATAAGCTTTATTCCCACATCTGTACCCTGTTTTACATGAGAGCCGGGGTGGAAATTGTAGTAATTATTTGGAGTGGCTTCCATGCGGATAAGGTCATCAGCCATAGCCTCTCTTGCAAACCGCCTGATATTTTCATCGGCGGCACAAGCGTTCATTGTGTATGGTGCATGAGCCACTAATTTGCCGAAATTGTTGGATTTCAGAATTTCACCGAGAGCATTGGCATCAGCGGAATCAATTGCCTTTGCACTTCCGCCACGGGGATTTCTTGTGAAAAAAGCAAATGTATTTGCATCAATATCAAGAGCCTGCCTGCCCATAGCTTCATAGCCCTTGGAATAAGAAAGATGACATCCTATATAGAGCATAATTTTACCTTATTCGATTGTAACCTTTTTCATAATCTGAGGTGCGAGTGGGCAGTCAGCGTAATTCTTAGGCTGCTCTGCAATTTCATCAACAACCTCAATACCCTCTACAACCTTGCCGAAAGCGGCATACTGACCGTCAAGGTAAGGAGCGTCATCGTGCATAATGAAGAACTGTGAGCCTGCTGAATCGGGGTGCTGAGCACGAGCCATTGAGAGAACTCCTCTTGTGTGCTTTAAGTCGTTCTGAATACCGTTAGCTCTGAATTCGCCCTTGATATTCCAGCCGGGGCCGCCTGTGCCGTTACCCTTTGGGCAGCCGCCCTGAATCATAAAGCCTGAGATTACACGGTGGAATGTAAGTCCGTCGTAAAATCCCTCTTTAACGAGTCTTTCAAAGTTAGCACAGGAAATAGGAGCGATTTCGGGATAAAGCTCCAGTTTAATCTTCTTTCCGTTTTCCATTTCAATAATTACCATTGTGTTTACCTCCATTGATCAAATATTATTACGAAATCTGACGGAATTGTAGCAACCTCATTGCCGTTATCATCATAAACTCTGTGGTCGTTACCGTCAAATCCCGGTGGGAATGTTGGTTCTGTGGAAACATTTTCCACGGCAGTTGAAACAGCAGTTGTTTCCTCCTGATTATTTCCGTGGTCATTGCCGTCAAATCCCGGTGGAAATGTCGGCTCTGTTGCTTCGGTGAAATCAGTATTTTCTGGAATTTCTTCCTGTACCGATTCACTATCTCCCTGAGCAGTTTCCGTTGACGGCTCAGTTGCATAAATTGGCTTTCCAAAGAAATCATAGCCGATTGTAAGGGGTTCGGTTAATTCCTCAGTACTTTCCGCAGCTTGGCTATTAGTGGGAGTTACAACATTATATCCCGTAGGCTGTGAATTATTTTTTATGGGTTTCGGAGTACCCATACAGCTTCTTCCTGCCATTAAAACCAGCATAAAAGCGCCGATTCCGCAGCTCCACGCAATAATCCTTTCCTTATACAATACCATTCACCTTCCTTTCAAGAATACACAACATTGTAAATATTATAGCTTATATTATGGATTTTGTCAAGTTTAAAGTTGCAGTATTGACAAAAATTGCTGTGTGGTATATAATATAGATATGCAACAAATTGTATAATACATATGAGAGGACGTATATTATGAAGTATTTGAAGAAATCCGCTGCAAGCATTGCTGCTGTGATGATTGCGGCAAACAGTTTAGGCTATATGCCTTACAATGCCGTTGAAATGCCTGCATTTACTGCTGTGGCGGCTGATATTGTGGCTTCGGGCGACTGCGGTGCTGAGGGCGATAATGTCACATGGAAACTTGACAGCGAGGGAACGCTCACTATAAGCGGCACAGGTGCAATGAAAAGCTGGGCATTAAATTCGCCTTGGAACGAATATTCTGCAAATATTTCAAAGGTTATAATTGAAAAAGGCGTTACTGCTATAGGGGAACAGGCTTTTAGCGGCTGTGGAAAAATAACGGAAATCACAATTCCCGATAGCGTAACAAATATCAAAACAGGTGCATTTTTTGAATGTGCAGGGTTGACTTCCATTGAAATTCCCGAAAGCGTTACAGAAATGGGCCATTCGGTATTCTACGGCTGTGTTAACTTGAAGGAAATCACTCTCCCAAGCGGTGTTGAAACCATAAACAGCGGAGTATTCAGAGATTGCGAAAGCCTTGAAACAATTACATTTTCAAAAAACGTCACAAAAGTTGATTTTGCAGCATTGTGCAATTGTTCGAATTTGAAATCGGTTACTTTTGAAAATCCCGAATGTAAAATAGCCGATGCGGAATATACTATTTGCAATTCTCACGATTTTGATACGAAGGAAAATGTTTTCAACGGTGAAATCCACGGCTACGCAAACTCCACAGCGCAGGCATACGCTGAGAAATACAGCAGAAAATTTATTGCTCTCGATGAAAAGCCAGCGGCTGATATTGTAGCTTCGGGCGACTGCGGTGCTGAGGGCGATAATGTCAAATGGCAGCTTGACAGCGAGGGTACTCTCACTATCAGCGGTGATGGGGAGATGAAAAGATTTTCCTATAGTTCTCCTGCACCCTGGAAAACAGAAAGTATTAAGAAGTTAGTAGTCGAAAATGGCGTTACGAATATTGTAAAAGAAGCGTTTGCCGATTGTTCTTCTCTCACTTCAGTAACTATATCTGACAGCGTTACAACAATAGGAGAAGCGGCATTCAAAAATTGTTCGTTACTTACTTCAATAAATATTCCTAAGAATGTTACAATTATTGATAATGAAACATTCAAAGGATGCAGCGGCTTAGCGTCAATAACCATTCCAGATGGTGTTACAGCTATAAAAAGCCTTGCATTTGAGCATTGCTCTAATCTTACGTCTGTTGTAATACCCGATAGTGTTATAAGTATCGAGTATAGTGCATTTTATTATTGTAATAAATTAACCTCAATAACAATACCTGACAGTGTTACAACCATCGGCAGTGCTGTATTTGCAAAAACTCCCTGGCTTGAAACAAAGAAAACAGAAAATCCATTTGTAATTGTTAATAACATATTGATTGACGGTACTGCTTGTAAAGGCGATATTACAATTCCCGACAATGTTGTTTGTATAGCTGATTATTCATTTCAGGCTAACCTTGAACTTACATCTGCAACAATTCCCGATAGTATTACCAATATCGGAAATAGTATTTTTAGTAATTGCTCAAATTTAACTTCTGTCACAATTCCGAACAGTATTACCGTTATACCTGGGGCAACGTTTGAAAATTGCCGGAAATTGAATAAAATAACACTTCCCGAAAGTATTAAAACAATTGGAACAAATGCCTTTTTTAATTGTTCTGAACTCAATTCAATAACAATTGAAAATTCTGAATGTGTAATTGAAGATTCTGAAAAGACAATCTGCAATACTTATGATATAAGCACAAAAGAAACTGGTTTTACAGGCACAATCTACGGCTATGCAAACTCTACAGCACAGGCATATGCTGAGAAATACAGCAGAAAATTTGTGGCTATTGAAGAAAAGCCAGCTATTGAAATAATAGATTCAGGCGAATGTGGTGTAATGGAGGAAGATGGAGTTTCTTGGATGTTTGACAGCGAGGGTACGCTCACTATCAGCGGAGCCTGGGGAAGTATGTATTTCCCTGATAATAAAGTACCGTGGAATAAATATCAAGAAGATATAGTTAAGGTTGTAGTTGAAAAAGGGGTTACAGGTATAGAAGTAGCTGCATTCTCCTATTGTACAAATCTTAAATCGGTAACTATTTCTGATGATATTATGTACATAGGTCCTTATGCATTTTGCGGCTGTACATCATTGGAATCAATTGTAATACCAGACGGCGTTACGGATATTGAATATTCTACATTTAGAGACTGTATAAATCTGACATCTGTTACACTTCCTGAGAGTATTATAGAAATTGGACATTCAGCTTTTGAAGGATGTGAAAAATTAGCTTCAATCACACTTAAAAATCCTGAATGTGTAATTGATGATGTTAAAAATACTATTCCTGATACAACAGTAATATACGGTTGTGAAAATTCGGAGGTTCAGGCATACGCTGAAAAATACAACATAAAATTTGTTGCTCTCGATGAAATGCCTGCAACAGCTGATTTAGGCGATGTGAATGTGGACGGAAAAGTTGATTCCTCTGACGCTTCGGCTGTGCTTGCTGAATATGCAAATGTGCAGACAGGCGGTGCAGGTGAATTTACAGAGAGTCAGCTGAAATCCGCTGATGTTAACAGCGACGGCAAAATAGATTCTTCCGACGCTTCAAAAATCCTCGCATATTACGCTATGATTTCCACAGGCAAAGAGCCTTCATGGGATTGATTATATAAAAAGCCTTTAGTCGTTAGCTATTAGCCTTTAGCTTTTTGGTACGGCAAGTTAATTAAGAATTATGGGCGGCAGTCTTAACGAATTGCCGTCCTTTTTAGTATGTGATGATATTTTTGTAGTGACAGGTTGAGCCGTGTCCGCAATTTCGGTACGAAATTCAGGTTTTCCATAATCTTACGGGCGGATAATATCCGTCCCTACAAAAATTGACAGTATACCGCAATATCCACCGCCCGCTAACAGCTAACAGCTAAATGCTAAAGGCTTATGGCTTTTTTAATTACGAATTACGCATTGAAAAAACGGACGGCAGAAACAAATTCCACCGTCCATAATTCTTAATTCTGAATTCTTAATTCTTAATTAAATTGCTCATTATCCAAACTTTACCGCCTTGACCTCGTGAATACTCATGCGGAGATTATTTGTTCCGCCGAGGGAGAATACAATTTCAGCATCAGCCGCAGTAACAGCTGACTCGATTTCCTTTTCATATGGAGATTTCGTGCCTGTTCCTACAAATGTATCCTCGAAAATAACTTCCCCTGTGGATTTACTGCGGATTACAAAGGGAATTTCCGCACCGTCACTTGTTTCAATCTTAAAGCTAAGACGGTATTTTCCACCCTTTTTAATATCAATTCCGCTTACAAATGCCTGTATGGACTCTATTTTATCGCCGCCGTCTACGGTTGTGATGTGATAGGAGTTATCCCATTCGGAGTAGTAAGCTGACATATTCGCAGTATCATCGTTTTCAGATGAGAAAACAGCGTCAGCGGCAACATTCAGACCAATCTGGCTTGACTCCATACCAAGTGCCTGACAGATTTTATCAGCAAGAACATATGCGCTGTTCTGCTGTGTAACAGGTGAGGGGTGCCAGTCGGAACCGTAGCCGTCAGACTGTGTATGAGTAGCCGATTTATACGACATAATCCTGTCATAACCTGATTCAGCCTTAAATGCGGCAACGGCTTTTTCTATGTATGGGTACATTTCTGTGCAGCCCATAGTTCCCACGGTGCAGATGATATACGCATCGGGGTTCATCTCGTGAACGTGTGCGAGGAATTCAGCGTATTTTTCGGCATATTCCTCACCTCTGACCTCGTAATCCTTAGAGCAGTAGGTGTTGTCGTTTGTGCCGAGATTTATAACAATTACATCATTATCCTGCTTGCTGAAATCCCACGGAGTTTTATAGCTGCCGATTTTTCCTACATAGTCGTAATAATCGGGAACAAGGCTGTCTGTAACGGCATCTCCTGTGGAACTGTAACCCGAAACAATGCCGTGACCGCTGTAGGAAACTGCACTGTATTCGGCATCAAGCTGTTTTGCCGTGAGGTAGGCATAGGATTTCATAAAATTCTCTGTGGAAGTCATAAAACCTTCATACTGACTTGCACCCTCAACACCGTATGCACAGGTGATTGAGTCGCCGATAAATTCGATTGAAAGGTCTTTTTTGGCAGTTGGAGCAACGGGAACGGGAGCGTCGGAATTTACTTTAATACTGCTGACTCCCACAGCACCGTTATTTGCCTCTGAAAGGTGGATAACCTTTACAACGGCATTTCTTGCGGTATTTCCCTCGAAAAGCTTAACTGTTTTTTCTTTTTCGCTTAAAAGCTCGTCAAGGATAATTTCATCATCAACAATTATCGCATATCTTGGGCGGTATTTTTCATCACTTTCTGTGTGACCATCACCATTTATGGTGATTTCCGCAGACTTTGCGTTCACCTTGAATTCAACGGCAGAACCGCTGTGAACAAGCCACGTAATCTTGTTGTCGTCATAGATATTTCTGCCGATATATTTAGTATTGCTGTCTGTTATGCCGATTACCTGCTCTGAAAATTCACCTGTGCCTGCGGTGAAGCTTTCACGCATTTTAATGAGGTCGTAGACATTAATTACGTTATCCCCTGTGAGGTCCTGTCCGTCCTTGAAATCGGTTGCTCCGAGAAGCGCAGAACTTAATTCTTTAAGGTCATCTGCGGTATATTCGGAAGCGGCATATGCAGTTGTTCCTGCCAGTGTTAAAGCAGAAATAAAAGCGGCTGCATGACTAAAGCGTTTTTTCATGTTTTTCCTCCAAGTATATATTTTAGTTAATTAATAGAAGGTTAATTTATAGATTAACCCGACTTTCTTTTTCTCTATTATTTAATTATACACTATTTTTTCGAGGATTTCAAGGGCTTTTCAATATTAAATATATAAAATTTCTTCAATGGATAATTAATGGGCGGCAGCAATTTGTTCACCGTTTCAAAAAGCTAATGGCTAACAGCTAACAGCTAATGGCTGACTTATCAAAACCAATCTCTTAAATTGGAAAATTCTTCTTTTTCCTCAGGTGTAAACTCAATTTCCCCCAGTTCTTCACGGAGAATAAGCGACGGAACATTGAGATAGTCAACAATTTCATTGTCAGAATATGCAGAAACATAATATGCTTTCTTTACATTTAGTTCGCCCTGCATAACTCCGTAGAGAATTGCGTCATCTGACATATCAAGAATTAAAGCTGTGTCAAGGTCATCAAGATAACCTGCCTTGTACATATCAATATTATACTTTGCAATTACAAAATCCGGACTGCAAAAGCACAGCAGAGCAAGCATAACAGTGAAAATTCCCGAAAACCATGCTGAGAATTTCATCTCAAATCTGAACTGTTTCACGATAATAAGCACAAACATAAATGCACATAAAATCATAAACCACATTGTATAAAATCTCAGCCGTGTAAGACCGTACTCGGAAATATACATTATCATTTTGCTTATTGCAACAGCTATGAGAATTATTGTTGAAAAGCTGAGGGAAAGGGTATAGAATTTAAGGGATTTAGGCTTATTTCTGCCGCTTTTCTGAGTTAAAAAGCTGATGAAAATTATTATCAGCAGATTTATTACAGTTACGCCGCAAAGCTCGAAAAATCCACGTCTTGCATATTGGGAATAACTGTAGCCCTCGGGGAGATTACCCGAAAAGGCAGAGAGAAAATAACTTGCCTGTGAGAAGAAAAATATCACGTAAAGCAGAAGAATCGGAGTAATTGCCGCATAAACAGCCATATTCGGTATACTCTTTGCCGACTCAATGCGGAATTGGCAAAGCTGTGCATCAAGGACATTGAGGTTTTCACGTTTGCTATTCGCCAAAAGCATACCGTAAAGGTAAAAACCGCAGGGAAGTGAAATTACAAAGCGAAGAATAAGTTCAAAGCCGTTCTGTGAAAGGGCATTGTTGAAAATGCTTTTCATAAAGCTTTCCATTCCTGCATCTGCGGAAATAAGCAGATTTGCCACAAGCAATGTCACGGGAAGTGCGAAAAGCAAGCCGAGGAAAACAGACTTGATATTTCCTGCGGATTTCGACTCTCCGATTGTGGATTTTACAGCCGCAGGCTCTGCTCCGAAATCGGAAAATGGGAACTCAAAAACTGCCTTTACAAGGGCAATGGGAAGATATTTTTCAATTTCCCTTTTCCCCTCCCCTACGGAATAAACAAGATATGCTCCTGCGGCAAAGAGGAATACACCAACGAGGAATTTTATAAATCCGTTGTCGGTAATTGAAAACACAAGTGAAAAGGCATAAAGGACAGCCGTAATCACCCGATTTACAGAGGAAAATCCGCAGCCCTGCTTTTTGAGAAATACAACCGATACGGTGATAATTGCAATATTCACAGCCGTTGTAATAAATCCCGCAGGATTGAAAATCTGAAACTGCACCCACAAAAATGCAAGCAGCATAATCACAAAAGCATAGACCTTTTCGGTTTTTGTGAAAACTCTTTTTTCCGCAATTTCCACGGAAACTTCTTCATTTACATCTGAATTGATAACAGCTGACTCTGCCATAATGAACACTCCTTACGTGTTCTGTTACTGTTCCTCAATTATTTCAATTTTCTGAAATTCCAGTATATCCCCTGGCTGGCAGTCCAGTATTTCGCAGATTTTCTCCAATGTGGAGAAACGGACAGCCTTTGCCTTTCCCGTCTTTAAAATGGAAAGGTTTGCAGTTGTGATACCAACTTTTTCAGCTAACTCCTGTGATGACATTTTACGTTTAGCCATCATTACATCTAAGTTTACAATAATCGGCATTGACAGTACCCCCCTCATATTGTAAAATCATTTTCGGATTTGATTTCCACAGCCTTTTCAAATACGTTCTTGAGGACACGCATAACAAGACCGAGCATCAATACAACCACCGCAGGCATAGCGAAAATATACCGCCACAGGCAGAGAATGAAGAAATCCGAAGCCGCTAAGATACAGCACCATGCGATTATTCGCAGGCACTTTGTATTGGAATTGTCAAAAACAATATCCTTGCTGATATTATCCAGCAGCCTGTGCATGAAAAAGAGAGCCACAAGAGCAAGAGCAATGGCGATATATAGTCCTGTGCATAGGGGAATGAAAATATCGCCCTTGATTAAGCCAATGGGTTCGGAAATGAAGTCGTAGAATTCCACCATAAGCGGCAGAACAAATGCGACAAGTATGAATATTGCCGCAACAATGACGGTCAATATTCTTGACAGTAACAGAGATTTAGTTTTAGTCCACATAAATATAGAGCTCCTTTATGTTGATGATTATAGTATAACACAGTTTTTACCATTTGTCAATACCTTATTATCGAAAAACAATAATTTATTTTTGAAAAATAATAAAAGGCTTTAGCGGGCGGATATATCCGCCCTACAAAAATTGACGGTATGTCGCAATATTTACCGCACCCATTGGCTAACAGCTAACAGCTAAAAGCTAAAGGCTTTAAATTATCTAACAACTTTTAACAAAAACAATATTTCCCCAACTTTAAAATTTCCTATTGACAAATCCCGAATTCCGTGATATAATACCCATATAAACCAATGACGTGGAGATAAAGCTGAAAATGCTCACACAGAGAGTTCGGGTTGCTGAGAGCCGAATTGAAAACAGTTCAGCAAATGGACCACCGAGGGTGCGGTCAAAGGGTTGGGTGCTTAAAAGGGTGCTTGACGAGGCTGGGTGCAATTGAGTTGTTCCGAGGGCGGTTGCTGTGGAGTTCGTGGCGGTTGTCGTGGAGTTCGGGGCGATTGTCGTGGAGTTTGTGGCGGTTGCTGTGGAGTTTGTGGCGGTTGCTGTGGAATTCGGGGCGGTTGCTGTGGAATTTGTGGCGATTGTCGTGAGATTCCGAGGGGCGTTCTATGTTATTCTGAGTGGCTTTTATGCTTTCCGAGTGACATTCCGTATTGTATCCTGCATAATCCGAGTATTCCGCAACGTAGCGACGTGCGTTAAACGTCAGGGATATGATAGTATCCTGAAAGTGCATAGGTAAACCCTATGAATCAAGGTGGCACCACGGATAATGCTTATTCGTCCTTGGCAGAAATTACGGCTATTTCTGTCAGGGCTTTTTTATTACCCTTTCAGAAATACATCTGATTATGGAGGTAAGTGATATGAATAAACGATGGCGACGCTCAGAATGATTTGATATAAGGGAACCTCTAAAAACCTCCCTTACGGCTGAATTTCTATGATAAACATTATTTGCTGTGTTGCCAAACCTTGCAATACATCAAGTATTACTGCGGTTTGTCGCCTTGCAAATAATATTTATCATGTACGAAATTCAT
>JAZQFV010000143.1:0-15435 GCA_045539715.1 Ruminococcus sp.
AGCGAAGATCACAAAACAACAGCAAATATCCTTTCACGCAAAGCATTTACTGTGAGCATTGCCGATGCTGAAAATGTAATTGCCGCTGATTATGTGGGCGTTGTATCGGGAAATAACGAGCCTGACAAAATCAAAAAAGCAGGCTGGACTATTGTAAAAAGCGAAAATGTGGACGCTCCCCTTTTCAATGAGTTGCCACTTACTCTCGAATGTAAGCTTATCAGCTACGATGAAGAATCCTGCCGTCTTGTAGGCGAAATCGTCAATGTATGTGCTGACGAGCGTATACTCACAGACGGAAAGGTTGATTTGTCTAAATTCAGCCCTATCACTTATGACACTGTAAACCACGATTATCTTACCCTTGGAGATAAAGTTGGCAAAGCTTTCAGCGACGGTTTGAAGTTGAAATAAAACTGCCAAAAAATTTCACATAACTAAAACAAAATAAGCACATTAAAAGCTATAGAATCAGTATAAAATCCTCTAAACTTGGTAATACTATTACCGAAAGTGAGGTTGAAATTATGTTCAAACACGAAAAACAGCTTTTTCATCCTGTAGCAATTGAAAAACCTAACCCGCAGTATGCTGCACTTTTACAGGAGCAGCTTGGAGGTACAAATGGCGAACTCAAAGCTGCTATGCAGTATATGTCACAAAGCTTTCGTATAAAGGATCCCGAAATCAAGGACTTATTTCTTGATATTGCAGCAGAAGAACTTGGACACATGGAAATGGTAGCTCAGACGATCAATCTTCTCAACGGTCACGATGTTAATGCTGCAGAAGTTCCATACGGCGAAATACAAACTCATGTCCTTATGGGGCTGAACCCCGGATTAATCAACGCCTCAGGCTACTCCTGGACGGGTGATTATGTAAGCGTAACCGGCGATCTCTGTGCTGATCTGCTTTCAAATATTGCCTCTGAGCAAAGAGCTAAAGTTGTATATGAATATCTTTATCGACAGATTGAAGATAAAAAAGTTCGTGAAACAATTGATTTCTTACTGAATCGTGAGGAAGCTCATAATGCAATGTTCCGTGAGGCCTTTAATAAGGTGCAGAATAGCGGTTCAAATCGTGATTTTGGTACAACAAAGGCTGCTAAAATGTATTTCAGTATGTCGGAGCCTTCTCCTAATGATACTCCTTTTCCAAATACAAATGTACAGCCGCCATCATTCAACTGATAAAATCATTTTGGCAGCCCAATTCAATTCGGGCTGCCGTTTTCATTATAATCTTCCTGTTCTCATTTTCCTGTACTCCGACGGTGAAACCCCGATATGCTTATGAAACAGCCTGCTGAAATATAGTGGATTGTCATATCCGACCGCTTCTGCAATCTCGGAAATGTTATATTCAGTGGATTCGAGTAAGCTCTGTGCATTCGCCATACGCAGCGAGAGAATATACTGCATCGGAGTGACCTTGACAATCTGGCGGAAACTTCGTATAAACCAGCAGGTACTCATGTGTCGTGAAGCGGCATAATCATCAATGTTGATCTGTTCATTGTAGTGTTCGTTGAAATAATGTGTAGCACGTTCAATCTCGTTTTGAGCATCGCTGCCCTTTTTGCGTCCCTCTTTAATGTAGCGGTTAATCTGGATGAAAATATGACGCAAGTTCAGAGTGAGTAATTCCTCGTAATTTGGTCGGCACAGCTGTAATTCCTGTATCATCTGGCGGTACAGCCACGCATAGTCGGGAGAAGTTCCTGTATAGAATACATTTTCTTTTTGAGGCATCTCATAGTTATCCAGAATGCCTTCAACCATTCTTCCTGTAAAATGCACCCAGTAGACCTCGGTTTTATCAGGAGCATGGTAGTAATAATATTGTATCTCACCCGGACGAAACAGAATCATATTCCCTTCAGTGATAATTGTTTCTTTTCCTTCAAGGCCGTCAAAGTAAAAATATCCCTTTCCTTTGGCAATATATAGTAGCTGATAATCTCTTCTGCCTTGCGGACGTTCTGTTGAAACGGTCGAACGGCTGTGAACACGATAATACCCACAGCTTGTAACAACAAGTGAACGACTTGTATCAACCATATCATTCAGAGAATTGTGAAGATAAGCAACATTGGTATACATACAATTTCCTCCCCAAAATATTTGCTTATGGATTTCCTGTATATATTATACCATACTCAAAAGCAAAATTCAACCGTAAAGTATCATTTTGTGCATATTTTGTTCTATTGTGTTTATGGAAATATGATATTAGATATGTTAGAATATAATCAGAAAGTAAAGGCGCCTTTAATCGAATTGCAGTGCTTCATCCGAAAATGAACACTGTTCCCAAAGCAGAACTCGAGAACTGCTTCGGACATATGCCAAAAAACATACTGAATTCTTTTAAAGGAGAGAGTAACATGACTGAAAAGAAATACCTGAAATGGTACAACAAAATCGGATACGGATCAGGAGATATCGCAGGAAACGTTGTATATGCCTTCCTCGCCACCTTTGTTATGATCTATCTGACCGATACAGCAGGACTGAACGCAGGCATTGTCGGAACGCTAATGATGGTTTCAAAAATTTTTGACGGATTTACAGATGTCATATTCGGTTCGCTTATTGACAAAACCAAAACGAAGCTCGGCAAGGCTCGTCCTTGGATGCTGTTTCCCTACATCGGCTGCAGTATTATGCTGGCTGCAATTTTTGCAATTCCTACAACATGGGGTGATGTAGCAAAATATGCATACTTCTTCATCACCTACACACTGCTCAATGCCGTATTCTATACCGCAAACAACATCGCCTATTCTGCACTTACTGCACTCATCACCAAAAACGGCAACGAGCGAGTACAAATGGGTTCCATCCGCTTCATCTTCGCATTCGGCACAAGCCTCCTGATCCAGTCAATAACTGTAAAAGCCGTTGACTGGTGCGGCGGCGGTGTGGAAGGTTGGAGGAATATTGCAATCATCTACGCAGTGATCGGACTGGTGGTGAATACCATCTCCGTATTCTCCGTCAAGGAGCTTCCCGAAGAAGAACTGGAAAATGAAAATCATGCCGATGAAGAGGCTGCAAAATTCTCCGCAGATGCTTATCCGGATTTTGAGCTTGCAGACAAGGAGCACCGCACTGAGGACGAAAGCAAGAAGTACTCACTGCTCGACGCTGCAAAGCTGCTCCTTGCAAACAAATACTACATCATCATCTGTGCGGTCTACATCCTGACGCAGCTTTTCTCCGCCACACTCAGTATGGGTATTTACTACATGACCTACATCCTCGGTGATGAGGATCTGCTCGGCACTTTCTCGCTTGCAATCAACATCCCAATGATCTGCGGTCTGCTGATTACTCCCTATCTTGTCAAGAAATGCAAGGGCATGTACAAACTCAACCTCACCGGCTACCTGATTTCCACAATTGCAAGAGGACTTGTGGTTGTGGGCGGATATATGCAGAACATCCCGATGATGCTCATCTTCACAGGTGTAGCCGCAATTGCAATGAGCCCGATGCAGGGAGACCTGAACGCACTGATCGCAGCCTGCTCCGATTATACATACCGCACAACAGGCAAGCGTATTGACGGCACAATGTATTCCTGCTCATCTCTCGGCGTAAAAATCGGAGGCGGTATCGGAACAGCACTCACAGGCTGGCTTCTTGCAGCAGGTGGTTATGTGGCAAATGCAGCTGTACAGCCGGGATCCTGCATCAATATGCTGCACTTCATGTATCTCTGGCTACCGATGCTTCTCAATCTTTTGATTACAATTCTGCTGTCAAGGCTGACAGTTGAAAAGGCGAATGAAAACTGGGACAAAGAACATAACTCTTAAAGGAGGACATTATTATGAAACCCACACTTGAATGGCTGGCAAATCCTGAAATTTTTGAAGTTAACAGAGAAAAGGCACACTCCGACCATACATATACAACAAAGGACGGAAATCTCCGTCAAAGCCTGAACGGCACTTGGAAGTTTGCATATACCGAACATCCCAACAACAGACCGTCTGATTTCTATAAGAACGATTTTGATGTAACAAACTTTGATGAAATCACAGTCCCCGGACACATTCAGTTGCAGGGCTATGACAAGCCGCAGTATGTGAACACTCAGTACCCTTGGGAGGGACGGGAAAGCCTCATTCCTCCGCAGATTCCGCAGAAACGCAATCCCGTAGGCAGCTATGTGAAGTTCTTTGATGTTGACAATGCACTTCTCGGCAAAGAAACGTTCATCAGCTTTCAGGGTGTAGAGACTGCCATTTATGTCTGGCTTAACGGTGAGTTTGTAGGCTATGCCGAGGATAGCTTTACTCCCTCCGAATTCAACATCACACCCTATCTGAAGGAAAAGGACAACAAGCTTGCAGTTGAGGTTTACCGCTACAGCACAGCAAGCTGGCTGGAGGATCAAGACTTCTGGAGATTTTCCGGTATCTTCCGTGACGTATATCTTTACGCAGTTCCCGAAATCCACGTCCGTGATATGAAAGTGATTGCGGATTATGACTATGAGAACGGCAGCGGCATTCTGACAACGGAACTTGACATCATAGGTGAAAAAGATTACTCAATAAAACTTACTCTTACTGATAAAAACGGAAATAAGGTTTATGAGAGCGACACAGCAAATGTGACAGCATCTATTCCAAATGTGAAGCCGTGGAGTGCTGAAAATCCTTACCTTTATACACTTATTGCTAAAATCTCATCAAATGGTGAAATTGTTGAAACAGCGGAAACAAGGGTCGGCTTCCGTACCTTTGAGTTGAAAGACGGTATTATGTGTCTGAACGGCAAGCGTATCGTCTTCAAGGGTATCAATCGTCACGAATGGAATGCAAACGGTGGCAGAGTGGTAACCGAAGAAGATATGCTCTGGGACATCCGCTTCATGAAGCAGAACAACATCAATGCTGTCCGCACCTGCCACTATCCCAACAACTCTCTTTGGTATAAGCTTTGCGACGAATATGGCATTTACCTGATTGACGAAACAAACCTCGAAAGTCACGGTACATGGCAGAAGATGGGTGCTTGCGAACCGTCAATAAACATTCCTGCATCACTCCCCGAATGGAAAGAAGCATGCCTTGACAGAGCAAAATCCATGTATGAGCGTGACAAAAACCATGCAAGCGTGCTGATCTGGTCGTGCGGCAACGAAAGCTACTGCGGCGATGATATTGCGGCAATGGCTGACTACTTCCACGAGGTTGACAAGACAAGACTGGTGCACTACGAGGGAGTTGTGTGGAATAGAAAATACGACCATATTACCGATATGGAAAGCAGGATGTATGCAAAACCCTGTGATGTGATTGAATATCTCGAACAGAACACAGGCAAGCCATACATCAGCTGTGAATATATGCACGCTATGGGTAACTCTCTCGGCGGTATGAAGCTCTACACCGACCTTGAGGATAAGTACGAAGCATACCAAGGCGGCTTTATCTGGGACTACATCGATCAGGCACTGTACAAGGGTGGCGTTCTGGTATACGGCGGCGATTTCGATGACAGGCAGAGCGACTACGGCTTCTGCACCAACGGCATTGTTTACGCAGACCGTAGCTATTCTCCGAAGGTCAGCGAAGCAAAACAGCTTTATTCCAATATCAGAATAAATATCGCAAATGGCGTGCTGACCGTGGAAAACAGAAACCTGTTCATTGATACAAGCGACTATCTTTTCAAGGTGACACTTGAAAAAGAGGGTCAAATCCTTGCAAGCGAAGAACATCATATGAACATTTCCGCAGGCGAAACAGGCAGTATGAAAATTGGTCTTACAATTCCCGAAAATGGTGGTGAATATGTGCTGACCGCATCCGCAGTGCTTGCAGAGGATACCCTCTGGGCAGAAAAGGGACACGAGATCAGCTTTGCACAGGAAATCGTAAAAACACCCGAAATCAAGGCTGAAACCACTTCTGCAAAGGCAGAAATCGTCTACGGTGATTTCTCCGTGGGCGTGCATGGTGAAAACTTCTCCATGCTGTTCGACAAGCGTGAGGGCGGTATCAGCTCTCTGATTTACAATGGCACAGAATACATAACAAGAGCACCGAAAATCAGCTTCTGGAGAGCCATGACCGACAATGACACAGGTGCTGGCTATCCCTTTGAAATGGCACAATGGCAGATTGCAGGCAAGTGTGCTAAGCAAATCGGATTCGAGACAAAGGAACACGCAGACAGCCTTGAAGTGATTTATACATTCCTTGCACCAACCGTTCCAACCTTTGAATACAAAGTTACATACACCGCTTACTTTGACGGAAGACTTGGCATAAAGGCTGAATATTCGGGAGTAAAAGGACTTTCTGATATGCCCGTATTCGCTATAGATTTCAAAATGAAACGCCAATATGAAAATTTCACATTCTACGGACTTGGCCCCGACGAAAATTACATCGACAGAAACAACGGTGCAAGACTCGGCGTATATACATCAAATGCACAGAATAATTTCACAAAGTACCTAAATCCGCAGGAATGCGGCAACCGCACAGGCGTGAGATATGTGAATGTATACGATGAAAACGACACAGGGCTTAATTTTACAGCAACAGAAAATCCCTTTGAAATGAGCGTTCTGCCATATAGTGCTTATGAACTTGACAATGCTATACACCGTGAGGAATTACCCGAACCTACATACACATGGGTACGCATTGCGGCAAAACAAATGGGCGTTGGCGGCGATGACAGCTGGGGCGCACCTGTACATCAGGAATTTAAAATAAATAGTGAAAACTCTATAACTTTGGAATTCACAATAGATTGTCTTTAATGTGAAAGGAGCAGTTTTATGAATATTCTTTGTGCTTTACAGGAAATAAAATATAATGGTTTTATACAAAAATTCAAGGAACTTTATGGTTCAGATGAAACAGTACTTGAATATCAGAAACAGCGTTATGTTGATGCAGTAACAAGATTTGGTAAATATTTTCCACAGAGAGAAGATGTAAGAATTTTTTCTGCGTCTGGAAGAACTGAAATAGGTGGAAATCATACCGACCACCAACACGGCTGTGTACTTGCTGCGGCTGTTAATCTTGATACAATTGCAGTAGCAGCTTTTCACGATGAAAAAACAATACGTGTAAGATCCGAGGGTTATGAACCATTTTCGGTTAAACTTGACAATCTTGCTGTAACTTCCGAAGATGTAGGAACAGCCGCTATAATACGTGGCATTGCTGCAAAATTCAGCGAAATTGGAATAACTATTGGCGGCTTTGATTTATACTGCACATCAGACGTATTAAGCGGAAGCGGTATTTCCTCGTCAGCTGCATTCGAAACACTTATTGGCACGATAATCGACAGTTATTACAACAAAAACAATGCAGGTGCAATAGAAATTGCAAAAATAGGACAATTTGCTGAAAATATCTATTTTGGCAAGAACAGCGGTTTAATGGATCAAACTGTTTCATCAGTCGGTGGTCTTGTATTTATCGACTTTTTCGATACCGAAAATCCCAAAGTTGAAAGCTTCACTTTTGATTTTGAAGAATACGGTTACTGCATCTGTATTACTGATACAAAAAGCAGTCATGACGATTTAACAGCTGATTATTCAGCTATTAGAAATGAAATGGAAAGTGTTGCGAAGTATTTTGGAAAGCCGCATCTAAGACTTGTCAGCGAGGCAGCTTTTTACAATAATATTCCTGAAATTCGCAAAAACTGTTCCGACAGAGCAATTATTCGTGCGGCTCATTTCTTTGAGGAAAACACTCGTGCCAAGCATGAAGCTTCTGCTTTGAAAGACGGCAATATAGAGCTTTTTCTTGAACTTGTCAGAAAATCAGGTCATTCCTCCGCTACACTTCTTCAGAATCAATATTCTTGTTCTAATCCTGAAAATCAGGCAATAACACTTGCGATTATGACAAGCCGAAAGCTTCTTGAAGACAGAGGTGCTGTAAGAGTTCACGGCGGCGGATTTGCAGGAACAATTCAGGCATTTGTACCGCTGGAGCTTGCGGATGCTTACACAACGGAAATGAATCGTATCTTTGGCGAAAATGCTTGTAAGAAGATGAGAATCCGTCCTGTTGGCGGCGTGGAAATCACAAAGGAGGAAATGTAATATGCGTATTCTGGTACTCGGCGGTGCGGGCTATATCGGCTCGCATACTACATTAGAACTTGTAAAGGCTGGACATAATGTTATTGTGGCAGATAATCTTGTAACAGGTTACCGCAAGGCAATTCCCAATGGTGCAAAATTCTATGAGGGTGACCTCCATGATTTTGATTTCCTTGACAATCTCTTTCAGCAGGAGAAAATTGACGCAGTAATCCACTTTGCGGCATATTCTCTTGTGGGCGAAAGCGTGACAAATCCGCTGAAATACTATGACAACAACCTCTGCGGCACGAAGATTCTGCTCGATGCCATGGTGAAAAATAACGTTGACAAAATCGTATTCTCCTCGACAGCCGCTACTTACGGCGAACCAGAGAATATCCCGATTCTGGAAAGTGACCGTACCTGCCCCACTAACCCTTACGGAGAAACAAAGCTTGCCATGGAGAAGATGTTCAAGTGGACAGCAAATGCACACGGTATGCGTTTTGTATCGCTCCGTTACTTCAACGCCTGCGGTGCGGATGCAAGCGGCACAATCGGCGAAGCACATAATCCCGAAAGCCACCTGATTCCGCTGATTTTGCAGGTGCCGAATGGCAAGCGTGAAACCATTTGTATCTACGGCACGGACTATGACACGCCCGACGGAACATGCATCCGTGACTATATCCACGTTACCGACCTTGCACAGGCACATATTCTTGCGGTGCAGTATCTGATGAACGGCGGTGAAAGTGACATTTTCAATCTCGGAAATGGTGTGGGCTACTCAGTCCGAGATGTGATCGAAACCGCAAGAAAGGTCACAGGACATCCGATTCCTGCGACCGAAACGCCCAGACGTGCAGGCGATCCTGCAAGACTTGTGGCTTCCAGCGAAAAGGCAAGAAAAATTCTTGGCTGGAGCCCCGTGCATGACAGTCTGGAGGAAATTATTCAGAGTGCGTGGAACTGGCACAAGAATCATCCGAACGGATATGACGAATGAGGTGATTTTATGATCTGTGGTGCAGTACAGAAACTCATTGACTATGCGATTAAAAACGAGCTTATTACAAGCGATGATATTTATGTTGTCCGCAATCAGCTTATGGAAGCATTGAAGCTTTCTGACTGGGAAGAAAATAATACGGAATACAGCGGTGAATCAATTGATGAACTGCTTTTGCCGCTGATCGGGTATGCTTGTGAAAACGGCATTATTCAGGATACCGCCAATTCCCGTGATCTCTTTGACACAAAACTCATGGGCATTCTGACGCCCATGCCGAGAGAGGTCATTGCCGAATTTAAAAGAAGATACGCAGTTAGCTCCAAAGAAGCTACCGACTGGTATTTTGATTTCAGCAAGAAGCTGAACTATGTTCGTGCAGGTAGAATTGCAAAGGATTTAAAATGGACTTATGACTGTGAATACGGTACTCTCGATATTACAATCAACTGTTCCAAGCCTGAAAAGGATCCTCGTGACATTGCGGCGGCAAAGACACAGAAAGCCTCTGCATATCTCAAGTGTCAGCTTTGCCCCGAAAATGCTGGCTTTGCAGGACACGCCACACATCCAGCAAGACAGAATCTACGTCCGATTCCGATGACTGTGAATGGTGAGAAATGGCAGCTGCAGTATTCTCCCTACGGCTATTACAACGAACACTGCATTGCATTCAACGAAGCCCATGTTCCGATGAAAATTGACGCTTCGGTGTTCGGAAAGCTCTTTGATATTGTGGACTATCTGCCCCATTATATTATCGGCTCCAATGCGGATCTGCCCATTGTAGGTGGTTCTATCCTGAGCCATGAGCATTTCCAGGGCGGTAATTATACCTTTGCCATGGCAAAGGCTCCAATTGAATACGAGTTCAGTATGGAACAGTATCCCGATGTGAAAGCAGGCATTGTAAAATGGCCGATGTCCGTGATTCGTGTATCCTCTGAGAACAGAGAGGAACTTGAAAAGTGCTGCAATCATATTCTGGAAACATGGAGAGCATACAGCGACGAGAGTGTGGGGATTTTTGCGGAAACAGACGGCGAACCTCACAACACCATCACGCCCATTGCAAGAAAAAACGGAGAACATTACGAGTGTGACCTCGTTTTGAGAAATAATATAACAACAGAAGAACGTCCATTAGGTGTATTCCACCCCAATCCGTTACTTCATCATATCAAGAAAGAGAATATAGGTTTGATTGAAGTCATGGGACTTGCCGTACTTCCTGCAAGACTTGCAAAGGAAATTTCATTGCTGGAAGATGCAATGCTGAATGGCGAGAATCTCTATGCCTGTCCCGAACTCACACACCATGCAGAATGGGCGGACGAAATCCTGAAACGATACCCTGATTTTTGTAAGGCAAATGCGAGGGTGATTCTGGAACAGGAGATTGGTAAGGTGTTCCTCAAAGTACTTGAGGATGCCGGGGTGTTCAAGAGAAATGATGAGGGAAAGAATGCTTTCACAAAATTTATAAAAACGATATAACATTAATCATAATATTTAACGGCAGCCTAATTCGGGCTGCCGTTGTTTGTTATGCAAATATTAAGGACTCTCAACCACATCTGCATATTCATCTAATATGTAACCTGAATAGGCAGATGCTTGCCGTTCATAACCAATTTCAGTTAGCTTTATATTATTTATCCACTGAAAATAATGTGTCAGTTCGTGTGAAATAGTTTCTAATATTAAGGCTAAAGCTTCATCACGCCCAAATTTCTCCAGGTCCGTCAAATAATTTCCTGTTGCTATTCGTATATATGGTTCATCATCTCTGTTATCAGGCTGAAAAAAAGTTCCACACACAAAATCGCCATCACAACACTTAATATATTTTTTGCCTTTAACATACACAGGAATCCTTATAGGAAAAATATAATTTTTTCTTAACCATTTTCCAAACCTAAGACAAGCAGCTTTCACTTCCGGTTCAACAGTTGAATCAAATCTGAATCTTAATCCTTTTCTTCTAAATTGAATGTTTGTAAAACTGTCTTTCCATTTATCAAGCGTCCATATATGCATAATTTCTCCTTTTTCCGTTTTGCAATAATCACTTAAGGGCATATCTATGTCATTCTTGTTGTCACCAAACATAATCAATTTTACAATTAAATAGTTTCAACAATCATTTTCCTCATTTTAATCATATCAAAAACATCAATTTTTCCGTCATTGCACAAATCCCCTGCCTGCCAATCTGTTAGTGTTCCTGCACCAAGTAGAAATTTTTCAAGCATTACAAGGTCAGCTATGGTAAATTGGCTGTCTGCATTTACATCGCCTTTGATAAAATTTGATTTTAGACGGATATTATTTTCTTTCGCATATTCAACCGCTGTACCGTTGGCGGAATCAATTGAAAATCCGCTTTTTATGCCATAGCCATTGTTATAGCTATAACCAATTGAACGAGTATCAAATATCGTATTTTCGCCGTTTACAGTAATTGTATTCAATGAATCGCAATTTAGAAAAGCATACTCCCCTACGCTTGTGCAAGCTTTTGGAATTGTAATCTCTGTTATAGATTTACAGCCGCTGAACGCTCTTTGTTCGATAACTGCAAGATTTTCAGGTAGATTTATACCTTTCAGCTTCGGACAATTAAAAAATGCATACTGTTCAATCGAATACAATGATTTCGGCATATTTACAGTTTCAAGTGCTGTACAATGAGCAAAAGCAAATCGGCTGATATGGGTAATTGTATCGGGAATTGTAACCGATTTCAGATTATAGCAATTCTCAAAGGCATACCAATCAATTACTGTAACTGGCAAGCCCTCTATTTTATCGGGAATAACGAGATTTTCCACGGTATTGTCAAAGCCAGTTATTCTGATACTATTTCCTGATACGGTATATTCAATATGGTCAATGTCTGTAAACTCCCAGTTTACAGACTTTTCTGCATTGTTTGAATTTTCATCTGCAAGGTTATTTGTATTATCGGGAGTTACCTTATAACTGCTTTTTTGCGAAATATTTCCGCATACGTCAATACACTCAAATTCATACACAGCAGATTCACCATTGAGGTCAAATTCGTAATCAATCCATTGATTTTGCGTTGTATTTGAGCCTGAGCCGCCTGTTTTTACTCCTGCTACAAGGTAGTCGTATAACTTACCGTTTTTATAGATATTAGTCTGTGCAACTGCAGTATTATCTGCCATTCCGTAAATTGAAAATTTCAGATGCGGTGCATTTTCAGCTGTTACTATCTCTGTTTTCACAGCTGTTGGAGGTGTGGGAGATTCTTTTTCAATGTCCCCGGTTTTGAGATAGTGCATAAAATTTTCGTGAAATTCGGGCATAGCGTTATATGGTGAATAGTGATGCGGATAGGCAAAACAAAACAAAAAATCCACGTAGGGACGAGCAATTTCAAGGCTTTCTGTAAAATCATCTACAGTCTGTGTGCCTACGTATGATACACCGTGCGGATTTGTCATTCTTTTAGCATCGGGAGAAATAAACTGCTCTGCATTTGTGCCGAGAAGAAGATTTGTTCCTCGGATTTCATTTGAACGGTCAACGGCATTTCTGTATGCCTTTATCCATTCTTCAAGGTGTGAGTTATTGCATCCGCCTGCTCCGCAGCTGTCCTGTGGGCATATCATATCGCCGTCACGGAAAGGGATTCGGCTCAGAACTTCTGTGTAGTATTCTGTAAATCTATCGGGATTTATACTTGCATAGCCGTAACCAAAAATATTCACATAAGGGCTGAAAAGCAGCGGCATATCCGGATTGAGCATATTACAGTTGTCGATGACCATTGTGAACATCTCGTCAAGTCCCTCTGCATATGCGTCAATTCCTGTATCTGTGTCCATATATATGGTGTTGTACAGCTCTGTAACAAAGTAAAAGCCGTAATATGTATCAGGGTAACGAGATTTATATTTGTTGTAAAGCTCCGTTGTGATTTCGTTGCATTTACGCATATATTCCCTGTTGGCGGCTCTGCCTTCTGCGGAGGCAATATCGCTGTTCCATGCGGTATCAAGTCCCATGCCAAGATACAACTTTATATCGTATTTATCGCAGTAATAAAACAGTTTTTCAAGGGCATCGTAGGCAAAATAATCCCTGAGATAGTCAATCTCCGAGGGATAATATACCGTCCATGTGCCGTCTGCGTTATGATTTGCAACATCGCCCATAATCAGATATTCTATGCCGATTTCTTTCATTATCTGCATTTCGGCATCCCAGCGTTCATCGTCATATGTGGCATACAGCCACGGCTGTATAAATGTGCCGTTAACTTGCATTATATGTTCCTCTGTCGCTGTTGTGGGTATTGCAGATGTACTGCATACAGCAAGGCAGATTGCCGCTGTTATTGCGGATATTAGCTTTTTCAGAAGCATTTTTTCTACTCCTTTCGCTGTTGATGAATAAAGGTATAAATCGAAATTAGCACAAATAAAATTCGGGATATAAATTATAGCGCGAATATTTATCTCTCATTTGATTGATATATTCAATAACCTCATTTAAAGATTCGTCTTGTATATCTGTCTTATAAAAGTGAGTTTCAGCCCACATATATCCGTGATTTAATGTATCTTTATATCCGCCCATTCCTATTTGCTGCTCATTTATCCGACAATACTCATACCAAATAATCATTTCAATACGACCATTATTAAGATAAAGCTTATGAAGAAATTCTTCCCAATCTCGAAATATCAGGGTGTTTGATTTTAAAACTTTGTGTTCCTGAATATATTTTTTAATCTCATCATTCATTAAATCACTCCTTCAAATTATCGCTTCATAAGATGAATGGAAAACACATCATCAAAAATTGTCTAAATTCGTAAAAAAGCTAATATCTTCTGCAAATATAACCAACCATTGATCATTTCCAAGACGAAGTTTATGCCCGATATAATTGAAAAACTCTTTGCGACTTATCAATCCGTTATAATAATCTAAATGTGCAGGAATGTATATAATAGGTATTTCATCACACTTCAGATATTCTTTACTTTTGGGATTATTAGTCGGTAACACATAACTGCAAGTCAAAGCTCCGCACTTAGTGCTGTTATATTCAAAGCTTATGTAATAATTATATTTACTCGGAATATATCTTCCATAGGTATGATTTTCAATAAAGTAAGATATTTTGGCATTTGTTTTTACTCCATATTTCATAAATATCTCTGTCATGAGCTTTTTTTCTTTTTTGTTATCAATGTATGATTTTAAAAATATGAAAATAACAAACGAAATACAAAATAAAAGTCCGCTAATTAATAAAATAAATTCCATAGAACACCCCCTCATTTTCAAATTCCTATTTAGTTTATCGTTCTGTCCACTTTGTTTTATTATACCACATCACACCGCTATTTTCAATAATAAATATTGAACATTTCAAGTATTATTATTTTGAGGGCATCTCTAAAAACTCCTTTTGAGAAAAAATAGCTATGCACGACATCTGCTTAGTCAACCTCCCTCGGAGTGCGGCAGCACGCCCAACACGCTTTATAAAGCGAGTAACTTTATTGAGAGTTTCTTTATCCTTATCATTGTCAAATTTTGAACACTTTTCTTCTAATTTACAACAAAGAAGCATTAACAAATCTATTAACAGCCTGTCCTGTTCACCAAGCACGGCAAACTGCCATGTCGGAAACCAGAGTGTGCTTCCGTTTTCATCATTTAACTTTTTTTCAAGAAGCCGCATCATTGAAGTTTTACCTGTTCCCCAATCGCCCTGAACTGCAATTGTCATTGGTGTACTACAATGACGCATAAATCCAACAAGACCTTTCTGCTGCTCCTCTGTTCCAAGCTTGTCTTCTATTACTGGTATATCAGAACTGGATAATGTAACAATATTTTCAGCAATTTATATCATTCTCCTTTTGGCATAATTTGATATTAAGGACACTTCTTTTAAATTTCAGAGTGTTGCAGATATAAGAACCAATGGTGACAATCATACAAAGTGGACGGGCTATATAGCACGCTCTGAAAGTGATCTGCTTGATATAATCCAAGAAAACGAAGATGTTTCAGCAGATGAGATTTCATTAGAAGATATAGATGACAATGCTTTCAATGATAAGTCGCTTGTTATCATTTATGGTATTTGTACTGCCGGAAACAGCTATTCCATTATTGATGATTTTTCCATAAATGGCACGGATATTGATGTTTCTACTGTATCAAAAAAGCCTGAAATAGCAACACCTGATATGATGTACAGAAGATATATTTATATTATAGACAAAAATGCAGTAACAAATATCAGCGGGTTCACATTTAATGACACATATTCATTTTAT